>NZ_JNJU01000001.1 GCF_000701785.1 Mycoplasmoides alvi ATCC 29626
TCTGATGTTAAAAATAATATTGTTTTAATCAATGTTGAAAGTACAACATCTCCAAGTTCTGCTATTAATGTTGTCATGAACAATCAAAATACAAAACAATCTTTTTCACAAATTATTCCTTTTAAAGTTCTAATTAAAAATAAAAATCTTATTAATGATCCTAAAGATGAATCAAAGATAATTAGAAAATTAGATTTAGAAATTCAATTTGATTTAACCAATGTTGATAAATCCTTAATTAATTGCTTGTTTATGAATTCTTCAATTAACAACAGTATTTATAAACAAATTCATGACAAATTTAGAACTTCATTAGCAAATTATTTTATGACTAACTTTTCAAGTGTTTTTAATTCTGAAATCCAAACTTTACTTTTTAATACAATAAATGATTTAGAAATCGATAATTTTGATGATGTTGCTGTTGAAAATCCTTCAACAAGTGTTAAACCTTCATTTTCTGTATCTATCAAATCAGCACCTACTTCTAAAGGTGATATTGGCATTGAGTTAACTAATTTAGATGTTAGTATAATATTAACAATTGTTGTGTCAACATTCATATTAATTGTTGGCATGTTCCAAGCGATTTTTCTAATTCTTAAAAAGAGAAGAAAAGCCAATGAAACTCAACTTAATTTTATAAGACATAATAGTCCAAACTTAAAATTTTTAGAGAAGAACAAAGAAATAATTAAAGGACCAACTATTAAATCTGCCAATAATTCTAATTTCATCATTAAATGAAATGTTACTACTATTCACAATAATAATAATAATAGTGATATGAATTCAAATAAAAAAAAGCAATTGGAATCAAAAAAAATTCAATAATAAATTGTTTTCTTCTTGATCAAAATTTAAATCAATTAACAATAAAAAATAAAATTAAATAGTTTTTTCTAAATTATAAACAAACTTATATTTAGCAATTAGGATAATTTTAGATCATTTGTACTTTAATTTTTATTTAAACATTTAAAAACTTTAAACTATATTGACTAAAGTTAAAATTATTAAAAATAATTTAAACTTATTCAAATATAATTTTATTTTTTTTCTTTTATAATTTACTTGATTGCATTTGTTTTATGATTTTAAGGAAGAGCCTATGTCGATTCTTGTAAAAAGTAAATTTCCTGAAATGTTGTTTCAGGTTTTAGATAAAAATGGTAATTTTATTGATCCTAATTATAAATCTCAATTAAGTGTTGATAAAGTAATTGAAGCATATTATTGAATGAATGTTAGTCGTGAGCGTGATAAAAAAATGCTTCTTTGGCAACGTACAGGTAAGATGTTAACATTTGCTCCATGCATGGGAGAAGAAGCGTTGCAAATGGGAACATCTTTGGCTATGCGACAAGGAGATTGGTTGTTGCCAGCTTTTCGTTCTGATTGTATGTTAGCGCATAGAAATGTTCCATTACATAAAATCTTCCTATATTGGTCTGGGAATGAAAAAGGCAGTGCATTTGATACTAGTTTAAATATTCTTCCAGTAAACATAACAATTGGTGCACAAATTTCTCATGCAGCTGGTATTGGTTATGCTTTAAAAACAAAAGGTTTAAAAAATGCAGCTGTAACATTTATAGGTGATGGTGGAACAGCTGAGGGTGAATTTTATGAAGCAATTAATATGGCTGCAATTCATAAATGAAATTCTTTATTTTGCATAAATAACAATCAATTTGCTATTTCCACAAGAACAAAAAATGAATCTGCAGTAAAAGATTTATCATTAAAAGCAATTGCATTTGATATTCCTCGTGTTCGTGTTGATGGTAATGATCTATTTGCTTCATATGATGCAGCACTTGATGCTTTGACTTATGTTCGTAATGGTTTTGGTCCAGTTTTAATTGAATTTGTAACTTTCAGACAAGGACCACACACTACATCTGATGATCCAACTATTTATCGAAGTCAACAAGAAGTGGATGAAGCACTTCAATACGACCCAATTGATCGTGTTCATAAATGATTAGTTAACAATAATCATTGAGATGAACAAAAAGAAAGTGAAATGAAAAATAAAATTCAAAATTTAATTGAATCAGAGTTTGCTATTGCACAAGAAAATATGCATTCTACTGTTGATGATGTTTTTGACCATCAATATGGAGAAATGTATGATGACTTGAATGAACAAAAAATGATTGCAAAACATTATTTTGGTAATAAGTAAGAAAGTGTGTTATTAAGGTATAAATATGAGTAAAACAATTACAGTTAATAATATTGAAGCATTGAATAATGCAATGGACCTTGCACTAGCTAATGATTCAAGTGTTGTACTTTATGGTCAAGATACAGGTTTTGAGGGCGGTGTTTTCCGCGCTACTAAAGGTTTACAAGCTAAATATGGAGAAACTCGTGTTTGAGATGCACCAATTGCAGAGGCTTCTATTGTTGGTTCAGCAATTGGAGCTTCACTTGCTGGTTTAAAGCCAATTGTTGAAATTCAATTTTCAGGATTTAGTTTTCCAGGAATGATGCAATTATTTACACATGCTGCAAGATATCGTAATCGTACAAGAGGAATGCGCAATGTTCCAATTGTTGTAAGAATGCCAATGGGTGGTGGTGTAAGAGCACTTGAACATCATAGTGAAACTTTAGAAACATTATATTCACACATTCCGGGTTTGAAAGTAGTAATGCCAGCTACTCCATATGATGTCAAAGGATTATTTTTGGCTGCTATTAATGATCCTGATCCAGTAATTTTCTTTGAACCAAAACGTGTTTATCGGGCATATAGACAAGAAATTCCTGAAGTTAGTTATACTGTTAAAATTGGTGAAGCTAATATTATTCAACCTGGTAGTGACATTACAATGGTTACTTATGGACCAAATGTAATTGATTGCTGAAATTTAATTAATTCACCTGAAATTGCAAATAAATATTCAATTGAATTAATTGATTTAAGAACAATTAAACCATGAGATCAAAATATGGTTTTAAATTCAGTTTGCAAAACTGGTAGATTAATTGTTGTTCATGAAGCTGCTAAATCATTTGGAATAGGTGCTGAAATTATTGCAACTGTTAATGATAAAATATTTAGTTATCTTAAAACCGCACCTAAGCGTGTGACAGGTTTTGATATTACTGTTCCATTAGCAAAAGGTGAACATATTCAATTTTCATTAGATCAACGAATTAAAGATGCATTAAATCAAATGAAATAAGTTTGTTATTAAAGATTAGTTGAGGTTATAAAAATGTTTGAATTTAAATTTGCAGATATAGGTGAAGGCTTAGAAGAAGGTAAAGTGGCTAGTATTCTAGTTTCTGAAGGTCAAGCTATTAATGAAGGTGATTCATTATTTAGTGTGGAAACTGATAAGGTTACTACTGATATTCCTGCACCTGTTAGTGGTATTATCACTAAGATTTTAGTTAGCAATGGTGAAGATATTCATGTAGGTCAAACACTTGCATATATTGATACTGAAAGCACCAACAATACTTTTGCTCCTGAAAAAAAGATTTTAGATGTCAATAATTCATCTATTACTCCGATTGTTGAAGCACCAAAGGTTGTTTCAACATTTACTTCAGAACCCGCTCCAATTCCCACATTTAAACCAACATTTACTCCTGTTTCTAATTCATCATTACAATCTACTAACAATTTTTCTTTGTCATCAACAACTACTAGTGAAAAACCTTCTCAATCTAATGAAAGTGCTTCAGTTGTTGGTGAAGTGAAAGTTTCTAATAAAATATTACCTCTTTTTGGTAGTCAAAAATTAATTTAGATTTATGAGCAAATCAATTAGTTCTTTTGCTTTAGCAATTGCCAAAGCTCATAACTTAGATTTTCAAAATATTCAAGGAACAGGTTTAAAAGGAAAAATCATGAGTAAAGATATTATTAATAGCATGAATAGTAATAATCAAAATAAAAATGAGAATCAGGATCAAATGCTTGAGATTAGTACAATTCGCAATGCAATTGCTAAAGCAATGGTAACTGCTAAAAATGAGATTCCTGCAACTGTTTTAACATTTTTTGTTGATGTTACTGCTCTTGTTAATTATCGCAATCAAGTTAAAAATAAAGTTCAAGAAATGTATGGATTAAAATTAAGTTATTTGCCTTTTATCATTAAGGCTGTAATTTATGCAGTTCAAAAATATCCTATTTTTAATTCAAGTTACATAAAAGAAACTAATAAATTGCATCTTAAAAATTCAATTAACTTTGGAATTGCTGTTGACACTGAAAATGGATTGATGGTACCTAACATCAAGGATGCTAACCAACTATCTATTATTCAATTAGGACAAAAAGTTATTGAATTAGCAACTAAGGCAAGAAACAAACAACTAAGTTTAAGTGAAATTAAAGGTGGTACTATTAGTTTAACTAATTTTGGTTCCATTGGTGCTGCTTGAGGCACGCCAATTATTAATTACCCTGAAGTTGCTATTGTTGCTCCAGGAAACATTGAAGAGCGCTTATTACGTAATGATAAAAATCAAATTGTTGTTAAACAATTTATGCCATTTACAATTGCTGCTGATCATCGTTGAATTGATGGAGCAGATATTGGTAGATTCATGAAGGTTATTGCACATCATATAGAAACATTAGAAGGTTTAGAAATTAAGTAATTATGAATAATTATGACATTATTGTTATTGGTGCTGGCCCTGGTGGTTATGTTGCTGCTGAACATGCATCTAAAAATGGTTTAAAGTGTTTAGTTATTGAAAAAGGAACTTATGGTGGTGTTTGCTTGAATGTTGGTTGTATTCCTACCAAAGCACTTTTAAAATGTTCTAAAGTAATTAATTATATTCAACATGCCAGTGCTTATGGTGTAGATGTCCCTTTAAATACAGAATTTTCAATTAATTGAAATACTATTCAATCACGTAAACAACAAATCATTAATACTCTAGTTAGTGGAGTTAAATCTATTTTGAAATCAGCTAAGGTTGATACAATTGTTGGTGAAGCAGTTATTGTGGACCCTAATACAGTTGCTGTTAATGACCAAATGTTTAAAACAAAATATATTGTTGTTGCTACTGGTTCTCGACCAAGATCACTGCCTTTACCTGGATTTGAAGAATCAATGCATACTGGTTATATGATTGATTCAAGTATTGCACTTTCTTTACCATCTATACCAAGAAGTTTAACTGTTATTGGTGGTGGTGTAATTGGAGTGGAAATGGCAATTGTTTATCGTAGTTTTGGCACAGATGTTACAATTGTTCAAGGATTAGATCGTATTTTAGAAATTTTAGATATTGATGTCAGCAATGCTGTCACTAAAATTTTAAATGAACGAGGCATTAAAATTATTACCAATGCAAAAATAACTAGTGCAAATAATAATACTTTAAATTTTGAATTAAATGGCAATGCTCAATCAATTACAAGTGATTATATTTTGCAAAGTGTTGGTCGAAAAGCAAATGATGAAATTTTAAATTCATTGAATGTTCAACGTAATGAACGTGGTAATGTTGTTTTAAATAAAAATTTACAAACTTCAGTTCCTAATGTTTATGTAATTGGTGATGCAGCAAGTCAAGTAATGTTAGCACACTATGCTTATCATCATGCAATTTTTGTTGTTGATCATATTTTGAATCGTAATCCAGAACCAGTTGATCCGTTAAAAACACCTGGATGTATTTATATTCAACCAGAAATTGCAACTGTTGGATATACTGAAGAGCAATTAAAAAACAAAAACATTAATTATGTTAAAGTATCATTACCAATGGCTGCTTGTGGCAAAGCAATTGCAGATAGTGAAACAATTGGGTTTGTTAAATTGTTGGTTGGTAAGGAATATGGTGAAATCTTAGGCGCCCATATTATTGGTTCAACTGCAAGTGATATTATTAGTGAATTGGCTTTAGCAATGAATAGTGAGTTAACTGTTTTTGATTTAGCTAATGCTATTCATCCACATCCTACAGTTGCTGAAATGGTGTCTGAAGCTGCTAAACATTTAATTTATAAAAACTTTAACAAGTAACTTAAGATAGTATATTATGTCATGAATTTTGACAACTGACTCAACTGACCCATATGTTAATGCAGCTACTGAAGAATATTTATTAAAAAAATTTGATTCACATGATGAATTAATTATTTATTTATGAAGAAATGACAATACTATTGTAATTGGTCGTAATCAAAACCCTTTGAAAGAAATTAATTTAGGATTAGTTCAAAACGATAAAGTTAATTTATTTCGCCGCTTTTCTGGAGGCGGCACTGTTTATCATGATTTAGGTAATTTAAATTATACTTTTATACATAAAACAAGTATTAATCAGCCAAATAATTATTTTAAATTGGTTCAACCTATAATTAATTTTTTAAATTCAATTGGGGTTAAAGCTGAGTTTAAAGGCCGTAATGATTTAGAAATTGATGGCAAAAAAATTAGTGGTAATGCACAATATCTTTATCAAGATAAGTTATTGCATCATGGAACTTTGTTATTTCAATTAAATTCAAATAAATTAGCAAAGTACTTAAATGTAGATTTAGCCAAAATTGAAGCTAAAGGAATTGATTCTGTTCGCAAAAGAATAACGAATATTTACGAACATTTACCTAACAAAAATGAGTGATCAATTGATAGATTTGTTAAAGAATGTACAAATTGGTTTATTCAAAAAGATCAAGCCAAATTGATTGAATTAGATGATGAAGCTAAACAATTTATATTTGATCGCGCAAAAAATCATTTTGCAACTTGGGAATGAAATTATGGTAACATTGATGAGTCTACATTTTTAAACAAAAAACGTTTTTCTAGTGGAACTGTTGAAATTTATTTAAAAATTAAAAATGGCTTTATTGAAGATATTAAATTTATTGGTGATTTTTTAAGTATTAAAGATGTATCTGAGTTGCAAGATCAGTTAAAAAATCACAAATACGAACTAAGTGAAGTTAAAGAAATTTTTAATTCAACAAATTTAAGTGATTATTTTGGTCAAATTAGTTCTTTAGAATTATTAGATTTATTATTTAATAATGGTAAATAAATGTTTTTATGATTTTTTGTGTTTTAGTTTCATAATCAAGTAAATTATAAAAATTTAAATAAACCTAAATTTGTTAAATATTAATCTAGATTCTTTTTAGGTTTTATATTTTGACAAATACAATAAACACATTATTTATAATATCAATTGTTTTTTCTCTTCTTTCTTTTGTCTTTAATTTTTTTGAATATTTTTTAGCTTTAATAGGAATTTTTAAAAAAAGAGCTATTTCATTAAGAAAAATCGATTTCTTGCCTAATAAAAAAATTGCTGTTTTAATTGCTGCTAGAAATGAAGAAAATGTAATTAAAGATATTGTTAATTCACTTTTAAATCAAACTTATAATAAAAATTTTTTTCACATATATCTTGTTGCTGATAATTGTACTGATAATACTGCAAAAATAGTTCAAAAGATTGCTAAAAAATTTCCAAATCGTATTACAGTTTTGGAAAGATTTAATGACAAATATAGGGGAGCAAATTTTGCAATTCAATATGCAATTAAATATATTAGAAAATTTATTAATATTTATGATGCTTATTGTTATTTTGATTCTGATAATATTGTTGATAAACATTGATTAAAAGAAGTTGTTTTGCAGTTAAATAAAGGATATGATGTAGTTACTTCATATCGTAATTCTATTAATTTTAAAGATAATTGAATTAGTGCAAGTTATGCAATTCAATTTATCAAAGAGTCAAATTATATAAATGCTTCTAGGAATAGATTTAATATGACTAGTTGAATTAATGGAACTGGTTTTTGTTTTAGTGAAAAGGTTTTACAAATGTCAAATGATTGAGACTTTAATACTCTGTCACATGACATTGAATTTACTCAATTTTTATCTATTAATAATATTAAATGCGGTTATGCAAATGATGCAATTATTTATGATGAACAACCAATTAAATTTAAAGATTCATATGCTCAAAGATTACGTTGATCTAAAGGTTTTTTTCAAGTATTTAAGTTATATTCTTTTAAAGAAGTTAAACAATTATTTTTGTTTTGAAAAAAAGAAAATAAAAATATTAAATCTATTTATGCTAATTTAGCCTTAATTTTTCCACAAGTATTTTTGTTTTTAACTAGTCTATTTTTATATGTTTTAATCTCAATTTTATTATCATGTGTTTCAAATAATGAATTATGTAAATTGATTATTATTCCATGAATGTTTTGAATTTACACACCAATTGCTATTTTTTCAGGTTTATATTTAACATTTCTAGTATTTGCATTAGCGGTTGTTATTCAAGAAAAAAAACGAATTGATTGCAAATTGTATAAAGGAATTATATATGCTTTTATGTATCCTTTTTTTATGTTTACTTATGTTCCTATAAGTATTATTTGTATTTTTTCAAAAAAAGTTTCAGTCAATCCGATAAAGCGGAAAACAAGAATTTAAGCATTTTTAAAAATAGTTTAAAATATTAAAAAAATCTATCAAATCATCTTGTAAAAATTTTGCAAATATATTTGATGAATCAAAAAAAATTAATCATTATGTTGTTAGAAAATAAACTAAAATTTTTGTAAATAATTTTTTTATTTTAAGCAAATATTAAATGTATAAAAATTTTTGAAACGCAATCGCCAAAACTTAATTTGGTTATGTGTTTTTTTGTTTTTAAGAGATACTTTAAATGTATTTTATTTAAATGGTGATATAATAACACATAGTTTTTACATCATAAACACAAATTTAAAATGATATTTCTAGGAAATTTTTAAATATGGCTAGCCAAACTGATTTGATAAAGCAATTAAGGGTAATGACTCAAGCCGGATTCATGGATTGCAAAAAAGCTCTAGATAACACAAATAATGATTTAGATTTAGCAGTTAAATGATTACGCGAAAATGGAATAGCAAAAGCAGCTAAAAAAGTTGATAGTGTTGCTGCAGAAGGTATTATTGCTATTCACGCTAACGATGAAAAAGCATTAATGGTTGAAATTAACTCACAAACAGATTTTGTATCTAAAAATGAATTGTTTTTAGAATATGTTAATAATTTAACTGACTCTCTATTTGCTACTAGTTCAAGTGATGTTAAAGAAGCAAAATCTTTAAAATTAAAAACAGGTAAAACTATTGATGAAACACAAGTTGAATTAACAGCAACTATTGGCGAAAAGATTTCTTTACGTAGAATTGAAAATATTAGCGTGAATTCTACCAATGAATCTATTGGAACTTATTTACATGCTAATAAAAGAATTGGGGTAATTATCGTAACATCTAAGAGTGAAAATAATGATGTTATTAAGCATTTAGCAATGCATATCGCAGCTAATAATCCTAAATTTATAAACAAAGATAATGTTGATTCAATTTGACTTCAAAGTGAAAAAGAGTTAATAGAAACACAAGTTCAAGCAGATGATGCAGTAAAAGAAAAAATTAATAAAGCTCCTGAAAATAAAAAACATGATTTATTAAAAACAATTATTGAAGGTAGAGTTAACAAACTTTTAGTTGAATCCTGTTTGGAATCACAACCATATTTAATTGATAGTTCTAAAAAAGTTGGTGAAATTTTAAAAGAGTTGAATTTATCTGTAAAAAAATTTGTTCGTTTTGAAGTTGGCGAAGGAATTGATAAAAAAATTAGTAATTTTGCTGAAGAAGTACAATCTCAAATGAAATAATGTTTTTACATAAATAAATTGTTTTGCAGATCTAAATTATGAATAAGACAAAAAAAATTCGCATTTTGATAAAAATTAGTGGAAGTTCTTTGCAAAATCAGCAAAATACTGATGCATTTTCTTTAGATAAGTTAACTAATTTATGTAAGCAAGTAAAAACATT
The DNA here is from genome assembly GCF_000701785.1 of Mycoplasmoides alvi ATCC 29626. Taxonomy (GTDB): domain Bacteria; phylum Bacillota_I; class Bacilli_A; order Mycoplasmatales; family Mycoplasmoidaceae; genus Mycoplasmoides; species Mycoplasmoides alvi. Next base: position 9,872 of record NZ_JNJU01000001.1, read on the forward strand.
GCATTCTCAGTATGAAATTGGAATTGTTGTTGGTGGTGGCAATATTTGAAGAGGCAGGGTTTCTAAGGATATGAAGATGGACCAAAGACGTTCAGATTATGTTGGAATGCTTGCTACAATTATTAATGCTTCATTAATTGATACTCAACTAAATGCTTATAATGTCAAAAGTTGTGTGCTATCAGCAATTCCTTGCCCTCATTTAGCAGATTTAATAACACCTACCAATATTGATCAAGCATTTGAAAATGATAAAGTTGTTATTTTTGCTGGTGGAATTGGTTCACCATTTTTTACAACTGACACAGGTGCTGCATTACGGGCTATTGAAATTGGAGCTAAAATAATTTTAGTTGGTAAAGATGGCGTAGATGGTGTGTATGATTCTGATCCTAAAAAAAATCCAAAAGCTAAATTTTATTCCAAATTAACATTTAAAGAAGCTATTGATCAAAAATTATCAATTATGGATTTAACTTCTTTTACAATGTGCCAAGAAAATGATATAAAATTAATAATTTTTAATATTGAAAAACCTAATGCAATTGTTAATGCTATTGATGGCAAAATTAAATGTTCAGTTGTTTCATCTAAGTAAAGAAATGAGATCTTATGGAATTAAAAAAATATGAATTAATGTTCAATGATTTAGCATCTAAAAAGATTGATTGATTAAAATCTGAGTTACAAAAAATTCGTTCAGGTAGAGCAATGCCAAATATGTTTGATAATATTAAAGCTGAATATTATGGTGAAATGACTCCTATAAATCAAATGGCCCAAATTCAAATTCCTGAACCAAGAGAAATAATTATAAAACCATATGATCGAAGTAGTATTAATTCAATTCAAACAGCTTTAAATAAACCAGAATTGCACTTAAATTCACAAATTGATGGAGATAAGATTCGTATCAAGTTACCACAACTCACAGAAGAAAATCGAAAAGAATATGTTAAGCATGCTAAACAAATTGGAGAAAAAGCTAAACAAGAAATTCGCTTAGTTCGTCGAGATGTTTTGCAAAAAATTAAGCAAGACAAACATGAAGATGAAGATTTTGTTAGATTTTTAGAAGAAGAAGTGGAAAAATTTACAAAAAAATTTAATAATGAATTAGATTCAATTCTTCAAGCTAAAGAAAAAGAACTTACAACAATTTAGGTATTAATGTTATTTTAATGGCACCTGATCACATTGCATTTATCATGGATGGTAATGGTAGATGAGCAAAATCTAGAAATAAAGAACGAACAGCAGGTCACTCTGAAGGGGCAAAACGTTTAAGAGAAATTATTGAATTTGCAGTAAAAAACAATTTTAAACATATTTCTTTTTTTGCTTTTGGTCTTGATAATTGAAAACGTCCTAAAGCCGAGGTTTATTTTATTTGAAATGCAGTAAAAAAAGTTTTAACTAAAAAATCAATTCAATGGCTTATGGATAATAATGTTAGATTTAGATGAATTGGTTTTTTAGATAATGCAATACCAAAAAACATAAGTAAAATCTTATTAGAAACCATGGAATTAACATCTAAAAATACTAGAACATCAATTAATTTATTTATGAATTATAGTGGTAGAGCTGATATTATTAATGCAGCAAAATCTTTTACTCGTAATGAAAAAATTTCTGAAAATACTTTTAATAGTAAATTGCTAACTTCAGGAATACCTGATGTTGATTTGTTAATTAGAACTAGTGGTGAACAAAGAATTAGTAACTTTATGCTTTGGCAAATTAGTTATGCAGAGTTAATTTTTTATGAGCTAAATTGACCTGATTTTACTATTGAACATTTAATTAAATGTATAGATATTTTTAACAAAAGGCAACGACGCTTTGGAGGTTTAAATGAAAATGAATCTCATTAAATCAAGACCACAATCGCGTTTAATTATTTCAATATTTCTAATATTATATTTTATTTTTTTACTAGTTTTTTCTGCTTTAGGTGATAGTTTTAATCATTGATCTCCATGATCTCCAACAGTTAACACTTCAGATCCAGCTTATTTTGTATCCAATGAACTTTCAACAACTAGTATATCTTTCCTAGATACATATGAGCATGCATCTATTAGATTTGCAATGTCATTTATTGTTATTTTTTTACTTTCATTTTTATGTTATTTTTTTGCAAAAGAATTAAATGGCTTAATTTTTAAGCATAAAAAATTAACTTTCTATATCATGTTAAGTCTTTTTATTTTTGTTTTTTTCTTTATTTCACTTTTTTACATGGTGCCAATATATTTTTTTAATAGCTATATTTCCTTTGATGATTTTAGTTCATTCAATAATGGTGGATCTCCACGATATTCTTTATTTTTAGGCAATGATAGAAATATAAATATTCCATCATTTTCTTTTGGTTTTTTACAAATTTATGATGGAAAAACATTTGCTTTATTTGGCTTATTAGTATCTTCTTTATTTGGCTTATTATTAATATTAATTGTTGATTTGTTAATGTTATATTACTATCGTCTTTTTAATAAAAAAAATTGTTTCTCTATTTTAATAATACATCTAATTACAATGTTTGGTTTGTTAACAGGATCTTACATATTAATTATTCGTGGATGAACAACCTTGCTGTTTATATGTTCTATTTCTGTTTTTACTGATACGTATTCATATTTTTTCGGAAAAAAATTTGGTCGCAATCAATTAATTGCGAATATTAGTCCCAATAAAACTTGAGCAGGAGCAATTTATGGAGTTGTTTTTACTACTGGCTCAGTTATTTTAATTTTATTATTGTATGCAATACCAACATTTCAATCAACCCCAAAAATTAATATGATAACCCCTCCCCTTGCATATGATTTAGCACCTCAAAAATATGATCCAAATAATTTAATAACCAATCTTTTTATAATTAGTTTTATAATTTCAGGTTCAACATTTAAAGTATATTGATGAATTGCAACAATTATGATTGTTTTATTTTTATCAATTATTTCAATTATTGGTGATTTAATATTTAGTTACATTAAGCGCAAATATTCTATTAAAGATTATGGACATATTTTAGGTAAACATGGAGGTTTTTTGGATCGTTATGATTCCATGGCAATGATTTTATTTTCTTACATGGTTTATTTATTGTTAGTGTTTATTATTTCTGGTCGTTCTTTATTAGAACCAAATTCTTATGTTTCTAATATTGAATTTAATTTTTAATAGTAAATATGAAAATTATTATTTGTGGTGTAACTGGTAATATTGGACAGCAAACATTAGATGTTGCTAAAAAATTTAATCATGAAATTGTTGGTATAACTTTTAATTCTCAACACAATAAAGCTAAACAAATTATTGATCAATTGAAAATTCCTTACTATTTTTGTCATAATGATTCAACTAAAAGTAATGTGAAAGATTTGCATGATTTAATTTTAAATACAAAACCACAAATGGTTGTTAATGCTATTAGTGGTTATCATGGATTAAATGTTAGTTCTTTAGTTCTTAATCATAAAATTGATTTAGGTTTAGCAAATAAAGAATCAATGGTAATTGCTGGTCACTGATTAAAACAAATCGCAAACAAAAATAAAGTTACTATTTATCCAATTGATAGTGAGCATTCTACATTTAAGCAATTGCTAAATTTAATAAATAAAAATGCTGTTAAAAATTATTTAATAACTGCAAGCGGGGGGCCATTTTGAGGATTTAGCGAAAACAAACTTAAATTAGTAACTTTAAATCAAACATTAAATCACCCAACATGAAAAATGGGAGCCAAAATTTCTATTGATTCTGCAACATTAGCAAATAAGGCATTCGAAATTATAGAAGCTTTTTATTTTTTTAATAGTAAAAATATTATTCCGATTAGACATAAACAATCTATTATTCATGCTGCATTGCAGTTAAAAAATAATTCATATATTTTTGGGGGTTCGATTCCAGATATGAGATTAGCAATTCAAATGTGTCTGGATAAATACAAAAATAGTAACGATTCTCTAGTAAAACCTCTTAATTTAATTAATTTGGATTTATCTTTTGAAGCAATAGATGAAAATAATTATCCATTATTAAAAATTGCAAAAGATGTTATTGATAAACCAGCTAGTACAAGAGGCGCTGTTTTTAACGTTGTTAATGATTTTGCTGTTAATTTATTTATGCAGAAACAAATTAATTTTTTTGAAATTACTAAATTTATAACAAATTTTTACTATAGATATAAACACAAAAAAATATCAGGAATAGTATCTGTTTATGAATTAATAAACTCTTTATTAAATCAATTAAATTTAACATGAAAGGATTATTTGTAAGTGAATCCAATTAATGTATTTTTAATTTTATTAATAATTCTTTTTAGTATTTTAATTGGTTTAACTATTCATGAACTTGGTCATTTTATTTTTGCCAAAATATTTAAAGTAAATGTAAAAGAATTTTCAATAGGTTTTGGTCCTGTAATTTGATCTTGATATACCAAAAGCAAATTATTAAAAATTTCTATTAGATTATTGCCAATTGGTGCATATGTAATGATGGATTCGAAAGCATTACGAAAATCATATCTAGATTTTCCAAATTTAAAAAATTATCACTTTTATTTGTATCCCAAACCATATAAAACATTTCTTTTTGATGAACTAAATTTATGAAAAAAAATAATAATTATTTTTGCTGGGATATCTTTTAATTTTTTATTTTTTTTCATTTTTTGAGGAATATGAAGTTTTATTAATCCTAATTTATTTTTGCAACTTAATAAATTTATTGAAAATTTTTTTATTGGAATTGGAAAATCTTTTGTACTATACAACTTATGATCAGGTCAAAATAGTAGTTCACAAGAAGTACCTTCGATTTTAAATTCAATACCTAATGGTGATTTTCTTTTAAGATATTTAATTTCAATTAATTTAGGAATAGGGCTTTTAAATTTAATTCCAATTCCTCCATTAGATGGTTGAAAATTTATTAGTTTATTTATTGAAAAAATATTAAAAAAAGATCTACCAAATAAAATTCAAACATTTTTGTCATTATTTGGTGTTATTGTACTTTTATGGATTACAATAGGAAGTATTATAAATTCTTTTGTGTAAATAAAAACCAAATATGTTTTCTAAAATTGAGCAAATTATTTTAAATTTTCACATTTTAAATAAGTCAGATTGAAAATTATTAAAAGAAAAAATTATTAATTTTTATCCTACTTATTTACACAAATTTGATTTGTTAAATTTAACTTTAGATATTAGTGATTTTTTGGATCCATATTTAATGGATAAACTTATTAGTAATGTAACCAAAATAAAAGATATAAAAATTAATTTTATTTTTAATGTAAAAAAAGACATAAATAAAAATGTATTTATAAATTATTGAAATTATTTTTTTATAGTTAAAAAAAATAATTTAAAAATATCTGAAATTTCTAAAAAATTTAGTTTCAATTTAATTGACAATAATACGATATCGTTAACATTTACAAATGAATTAGAATATAAACATTATTTAAATTACAAAAATGATTTTTTAAATTTTTTAGTAAATTATGGTTTTTCTAAAAATTTACAAATTAATTGTTTTTTTGAAAAAAATGAAAATTTTACTTTTAAGGTGGCTAACGAAAAAACAAATACTTTTATAGATTTTAATAAAGACAACAATACCCATAATTTAATTATTGACAAAATGTTAGTTAAAACCAAAATTACTTTAGAAAAAATTATTGAATGAAACAATATAGCTAAGCAAACAAGCAAAAACTTATCTGATATTACAGAAAATGACAAACTTATTGTCATTAATGGAAAAATTTTTGATATTAATGAAAGATTAATCAAAGATACAAAAATTTTTGAATTCAAAATTACTGATTATACAGATTCATTGTTTTTGATAGCATACACAAAGGACAATTCTAACTTAGATGAAAACTATTTAAAAACATTTAAGGTAAATGATTGAATAAAAGTTGAATGTGAAATTTTTGAAAATAAATATCGTTCTAATGAGATTTGCGGAAAAATAAAAAAAATTGTGTCTATTGATGTACCTACTAAATATACAAGAATTGAAAATGCACCTAAGAAAAAAATTGAATTTAGCTTTCATACAAAAATGTCTGCTTTTGATGGAATTAATGATGTATCTGAATATTTAAAATTTGCCAATAATCTTAACTGATCTCATGCTGCTATAACGGATATTAACAATGTTCAATCATATCCAGAAGCAGCTACAAATGCTAATAATGTACAAGTAATATATGGTTTAGATTGTGAACTTTTAGATAATTTAATTCCTATTGTTCTCAATCCTAAAAATATTTTATTAGATGATGCATCTTATGTAATTTTTGATTTAGAAACATCTGGTCTTTATCCATTTTATGATGAAATTATTGAATTTGGCGGCATTAAGATTCAAAATGGAATTGTTGTTGATAAAATTAATTTTTTTATTAATCCAGGATTTAAAATTTCAAATAAAATTTCTAGTTTGACCAAAATAACCAATGAAATGTTACAAGAAAAAGGTTTAAGTATTAAAGATGGTTTAATTAAAATTGCTGATTGAATTGGTGATAGCGTTCTTGTGGCTCATAATGGTATTGATTTTGACTTTCAATTTTTACAAACAAAATTATTACAAAACAACATGAAATTTTTAAATAATGTAATGATTGATACCTTAAGGATTTCATGATCACTTAATGAACAATATGCTTATCATTCTTTAGGTTCTATTGCTAGAAAATTAAAAATTAAATATGATGAAACAGCAACACATAGAGCTGATGTGGATGCAGAAATTCTTTATGAAATATTTAAAATATTTAAAAATCAGTTGCTTGCTAACAAAATTTTTAATGTTAATGATCTCAATAATAAGTTACAAAATTCTTCATTAAGAAAGCGTGCTCATGGATATAGAGCATTGATTTATGCAAAAAATCAAAAAGGATGCAAAGCTATTTATGAATTGGTATCAAAATCGTTAACAACAAATTTTACACTTAGACCTAAATTATATTGACAAGATTTAGAACCATATAGAGATAATATAGTTATATCTTGTAATCCAAATGAGGGTGAAATTTTTAAAAGTGCTTTATATAATAATGATGATTTTTTATCTCATAAAATTTCTAAATATGATTTTATTTTAATTAGTCCACCACATTGAAATGATCATCTTATTAATGCGAATGATTTAAAATTTGATTCAGTATGTGATATTTTGAATAGGATAATAAAATTATCTAAAAATAATCAAAAATTAGTGGTTGCAACTAGTGATGCATATTATATTAATCCATGAGAGCAAAGTTACTATAAAATAATTACTTGTACTAAAACATTAAATAATCAATATCATCGTTTTTTTAGAAAAAACAATAATATTGATCAATTTGTTCCATCAGCACATTTGCGTACAACAGACGAAATGATTGAAGAATTTAGTTTTTTAAAAAGTAAAAAAATTATTAATGAAATTGTAGTTGAAAATGGCCACAAGGTTTTAAATTTATTTAATTTTCAATTAATTGAACCTATAAAAAAAGGATTATATCCACCTTCATTACATGGTTCCAATGATAATTTAAAAGAATTAGTGGAAATAAATTTACTCAAAAGATATGGAAAAAATATTCCTTTAATTATTAAAGATCGTATTGATATGGAAATGAATTCAATAATTAACAATGGTTACGGAATTATTTATTGAATTGCTCATTTATTAGTTAAGCGATCTAATGAACAGGGTTATTTAGTTGGTAGTCGGGGCTCTGTTGGTTCTTCTTTAGTAGCAACATTATCAGGTATTTCAGAAATTAATCCTTTACCTCCCCATTACACTTGTTTAAAATGTAAAAAAGTTCAATTTGATAATTCAGTTGATGATGGTTTTGATTTACCTAATAAAAAATGTGATAATTGCGACGGTGAAATGATTGGTGATGGTCATGATATCCCTTTTGAAACTTTTATGGGATTAGAAGGTAACAAAGTACCTGATATTGATTTAAATTTTTCTGGTGAATATCAAGGTGAAGCTCATAACCATGTAAGAACTTTATTTGGTGATTCTCATACATTAAGAGCGGGAACAATATCAACAGCAGCAGAAAAGACTACCTTTGGGTATGTTAGAAATTATTTTTTAGATTTTAGTGATCAGATTAATAATAAAAAACAAACAGAAATTGAACGTTATGCAAAAGTTTTATTAGGAATTAAAAGAACTACAGGTCAGCACCCTGGAGGTATCATGGTATTTCCTAAAGAATATGATATTACAGATTTTACTCCTTATAATTATCCTGCTGATGATACAACTAGCGAATGGAAAACAACACATTTTGCTTTTGAATTTTTACACGATTCTTTACTGAAATTAGATATTTTAGGTCATGATGATCCAACAATGTTAAAAATGCTTTGAGATATTACAGGAATTAATCCAATAGAAATTCCTCATTATGATCATGATGTTATGCAACTTTTTTCAGGTTTGAAAAGTTTAAAAATAAATTCTAATGATTTACTAGGAGAACAAACAGGAGTTATTGGAATCCCTGAATTTGGTACTGATTTTGTAAGAAGAATGTTAGTTGATGCTAATCCTAAATCATTTGCTGATTTAATTCGAATTTCAGGTTTATCACATGGAACAGATGTTTGAGCCAATAATGCACAAACATTGATTCAAAAAAATAATTTGCAACTAAATGAAGTTATTGCTTGCCGTGATGATATTATGACTTATTTAAAAAAATGTGGTTTAACAGCTAATGATGCATTTAACATTATGGAGCTTGTTAGAAAAGGTAAATCATTATCTATTAAATTAATTAATTTAATGAAAGAACATAATGTACCTAATTGATATATTGACTCTTGTAAAAAAATTAAATATATGTTTCCAAAGGCACATGCAGCTGCATATGTTTTAATGGCATGAAGAATTGCATGATTTAAAATTAATCATCCATTAGAATATTATGCAACTTTATATTCTATTAAACTAACTGAACATGATATTCCAACTTGTGTACTTGGAAAAGAACAGGTTAGACTCCAATTACAAAGTATTCAAAAAAGATTAAATAATCCTAGAACTAAAAAAGATGTTAGTAAAAAAGAAATTGAATTAATTACAACATATGAATCTTATTTAGAAATGTTATTACGTGGTTTTAAAATGAGTCCAATATTAATTGATAAATCATTAGCAACTAAATTTGTAGTTATTGACAATCAAATTATTCCACCATTTACCACAATTCATGGTTTGGGAGATGTTGCAGCAGAATCAATTGTTAATGCAAGAAATGAAAAAATGTTTACTTCAATATTAGATTTAGCAAGTAGAACTAAATTAACTAAAACACATATCAATGAATTACGTACTTTAAATATTCTAAGTAATTTACCTGAAGATGATTCAATTAAATTATTTTCTTAAATAATTTTTTGTAATTTATTCATGATACAAATATTTAGAAATTAAATATAAATTATTGAGCATTTAAAACTTATTTATTTTTAATTCTTATTAAATTGATTATTGGATCTTTTGAAAAGATAATAATTTTACATGTTATTTTATAAACTTTTTAAAATTTTAATAGAGTGCAAAAAATTAAAAATAACTTTGAAAAGTGTGACGCACTTGATTGTTAATTAATGGATTATTTTTGATTATCAAAAGAAGATCAAGATTATATATTCAAAACCATTAATAGAATGAATGCTAATGTTGAAGTTATTTTAGAAAATAATTTATTCGAAGCCGAATAATAAAAATAATTTACTTTTAAATAAATTTTATTAATAAATGATTTATTTCATAAAGTCTAAGAAAGGATTTTTGCCTTTTTTTATGATTTTGCCCATTGCCTCCATTTGCTTTTGCGATTCTTCTCATTTTTTTAATAATTTATTTAATTCATCAGGTTTACGACCTGATCCTTTAATGATTCTTACTTTTCTAGAAGTTTCTTTTTGCAAAATTTTAGGATGTCTTCTTTCTTTTAAAGTCATTGAAGAAATTAAAATTTTTCAAATTTTCATTTTTTCTTCAATTTCATCCAATTTGTTTGAACCTATGTTTAATGAACCTGGCATCATTTTCATAATAGAACTCAAACTACCCATACGATTCATTGCATCCATTTGACGAATTAAGTCTTCTAAATCCATTTTACCTGATAGCATTTTTTGCAAAGTTTTAGTTGTGTCTTTTTGATCAATGTTATCTATAGCTTTCTCAGCTAAAGACATAACATCTCCTAATCCTAATATTCTATCAGCCATTCTTTCTGGATAAAAAATATCTAATGAACCTAATCTTTCACCAACACCAGTAAACTTAATTGGAACATCTAAAAGACTAGTGATAGATAATGCAGCACCTGCGCGTGCTTCCGAGTCTAATTTAGTAATAATAATTCCAGTTAGTTTTAAATAATTATTAAATTCATTAGCTACATTAATAATTTCTTGCCCTGACATTGCATCAACTACTAAAATAATTTCATCTGGATTAGTATTTTTTTTAATTTCAACTAATTCATTCATTAACTCTTCATTAGTCTGTAATCTACCAGCAGTATCAAATAAAATACAGTCAGCATTATGTTCTTTAGCCATTTCTAATGATTCACTTGCTGTTTTAGCAGGATTTTGGTTTCCTTTTTCATAGAACAAACAATTTACTTCATTTGATAATGTTTTTAATTGGTCAATTGCAGCAGGTCTATAGATATCTAAAGCAACCATAATGGGTTTTTTGTTATGCTTAGTTTTTAAAAATTGTGCTAATTTACCAACAGTTGTTGTTTTACCAGACCCTTGTAGACCAACAAACATAATTTTTAATGGATGTTTATTTAAATTTATAGAACTATTTTGTTTTCCAAGAATATTAATTAATTCGTCTTTAATAATTTTTAAAAAAATTTGTTGTGGATCTTGACCAACATCAACAATATGACCAACAGTCTTTTCTCTAATTGATTTAATAAAATTTTTAACAACTTGCAAATTAACATCAGCATCCAATAAAGTAATTCTTATTTCTTTAAGAACTTCTGTAATATCTTCTTCTTCAATTGTTTGCATTTCTAGTCTTTTACGCATTTTTTTGGCAACAATTGAAGTTATCATTGTTTTTAATAACATTTTATAAATCCTCTATAAGTTTGCTTCAATTAGAATTTTATTCATATAACATAATTCAATTATATATCTCAAATAAATATTAATTAAATGTAATTTATTTAATTTTGAGCAACAACAATTTGAATGATAATTGCAATTGTTAATAATGATCCTTGAATACCAAAAGAAATTCAAAACATTAGTTTACTTTTCTGTTTTCTTATCTTTTGAAAGGCAATATATTCTTCTAAAGAAGTTACATTGTTAGATGCATATTTATAAAAATAATCAAAATTTCTTCTTGAAGAAAAAATTTTATTAGTCAGTTTATTTTTGTGTTTAACAATATTATATTTTGTTGTTGTAGCAAAGTTTTGTCTAGCTATTAATCAAATGCAATTAAAACAAAATGAAATTGCAAATGTAACTAAAATGGCATCATATCATTTCATCTTAGTTACTAAAAAAGCAATTAATAATATGATTATTTCTATAAAAATTAGAAAACAAAAAGGAAGGGAACCATTAGGATATTTGTATTTTTTTGGTTCATTATCTTCTTTTAAACTTCTTTTTTTGGGGTTATTAGTGGTAATTTTTTCGTAAAATGTACCACCTTCACGTAATGAATTATTCATAATTTTATAGTATAAATAATATAACAATTTAATTTATTTTGACATTTTATATGTTTAATGCTGTTCTTATAGCAATGACTGAGGTTAATATTATGAATAAAGATTGTGTTTTTTGTAAAATCGTAAATAAAGAAATATCTGCTAGTATTTTATCAGAAAATGAGCATGCAATTGCTTTTTTAGATGTTAATCCAACTGCAAATGGACACACATTAGTAATTCCTAAAAAACATTTTAAGGATTTATCTAGTACAGATAGTCAAGATTTGCAAGAAGTTTTTAGTTTAGTAAAGACAGTGGCAAAAAAAATAAAAAATTCTAAATTAGATCCTTGAGGAATTAATTATTTATCAAATGAAGGCAATATTGCTGGACAAGAAGTTTTTCACTTTCATGTTCATATAATTCCTAAATATGCTTCTGGAGAAGGTTTTGGATTTAAAACAAATAAAATTAATTTGCAACCAATTGATCAAATTTTTAAAGACATTATGTAATTTTTAAAACAGAAAATATTATTTGATTATGTAATCAAGATTGTAAGGATTTATTTTGTCATAAATATGCTTGATTGCAATTACTCCTTCAGCAATTCCTATTACAAGTAGATTAGGTCTACCTTCATAATATGTCGAAAGGCCAATCGCATAAATATTTTTTTCGTTTGTTTGTTGATTTCTATCAGTAATAAATTTGTTTCCTTTCATTTTTAATTTTTCTCAATTATTAAAAGGACATTTTTGTTGTTTTAATCCATATTGAATAATAATTTTGTCATATGAAATTGTTTTTATTTTTTTATTTTCATTACATTGAACAACAATTGCTTTATTATTAATTTCTTTTATTTCATAATTAAGATACTGTATTACATTGTTTCTTGCCAATGCATTTATATATTTTTGATGTGCCCGATAATTTGGTTTTCGATGAATAATACTTACACTTTTTGCTTTTTTTGCACTGGCAATTTGACCAGCTCATTCAACGGCACTATCTCCCCCGCCCAATAAAACAATATTTTTATTTTTGTATTCATTGATTTGATCTACATAATATGACAATTTAGATTTATTTACATTTTTACTTAACAAATTTGAATCTATTTCATTTGGAACAAGTGAACCATTGCCTGTGGCAATAATTATTGCTTTAGCTTGAATTTTTTCTTTGTTACTTAGTTTGATTGAAAATAATTCATTTTTTAATCTTTTTCATTCAATAATAGATGTTTTTAATTTGTATTGAATATGTTTATCAAGACCTTTTTGTTGAATTAGCAAATTATTAATTATTTCTTGTCCATTTGTTTCTAAATGTCCAGGAAAATCATAAACACTTTTATGACTATATAAGTGTATTGGTTGCCCGCCAATGATATCATTGCTTTCTACAACTAGAACATTCATGCCCTTTAGTGCAGCATAAGTAGCTGTATAAATTCCACTTGGTCCTGCACCAACAATAATTATGTCAAATTGATTCATACTTTAGATTAATTACTTATTTGTAACTTTGCTTATTTGACTTTAAATTATATAATGTAATATGCAAGTTAACAATTTAGTAATTAAACAACATAATATAGATTTAGGTCTTAATACTTTTTAGAGGAAAACTTAATTATGAATTTTCAAAATGAAACACAAACTAATGTTTTTGAAGATGAAGCTAATTTTGAAGATTCAAGTGAAGTAAGTAATGAAAATGAAGATAAGGTAAATGCTAATATTTTTGATACTGAAAAATTGGATGTTGCTATCAATATGTTTTTAGAAAAACATCCAGAATGTAAGGATCATGAAATTATTGATTTTATTGGCAGAGCACGTCGTTCATATGTTAGAGCCAAAAGAAAAAACTTAACTGATGAGCAATGATTACAGAAATTAGAAAAGCATATTTCTACATTTAAATTAGTTGTTCCTTTACAACATGAACTAGAAAAATTAATGTTAAATCAAAAAATGGTTCAGATGCAAATAGAACAAACTAAAATCATTAAAGAAAAAGCTAAATTAGAAAAAGATAAAATAGATTTTTTAATTGAACAAAATAATTTGTCAAAAAATGGTAAATCATCAATTTATCCCAATTTAACTACAGTAGATAAATTAGAAACAATAAAAAAAGATATTGAAAAACATTACTATGATGAATTGAATAAGATTAAATTAGAACAATCAGGTAACATGCAAAATGTTATCAATTCTGAGGTTTCAAGACTTCATTCGGAGTTTGATAGTAGATATAAGCAATGAAGTCAATTTTATGAAATGTTTAAGCAAAAATACATAAATTTACAAAACTTTAGTATTCAAATGCGAGAAGAATTAAATACTAAAAATAATGAAAGTTATGATTTAAAATTACGAATTAACCAGTTAATTAATGGTTTAAAACACCAAGAAAGTCAAATTGATTTTTTAAAATCAGAAATTGAAAAAAGAAACAAAGCCATTGATTATTTTAGAGCAAATCAACCATCCATCATTAGAGAAAATGTTGAGCATCAATTAGATGAAAGATTAAAAGAACAAAATAATGCAGTTAATTTAATTTTGCTAGAAAAAGAAAAAAATTTATTGGCTAATTTTGAAGATCGAAGAAATAAAATTGAATCAGAATATGAATCTCGACGCAATCGAATAGAATCTGATTTTGAAACTCGTCGTAACCAAATTGAGTTAGAATTTGAAACTCGTCGCAATCAAATTGAGTTAGATTTTAAAAATAAACAAGATGAAATGGAAAAACTTTTTGCAGAAAAGCAAAAAGAACATGATTTAATAAAAGAAAATGCTAAAGAATTAGAAAAATTATGATCTATTGATAATGTTAAACTAAAAGAATTTGAAAATAAAAATGATGAATTAACTATTAGAAATAAATCTTTAACAAAATCAGTTGAAGCTTTAAAAAACCAAAATAATGATTTAATGCAAATGATTACTAAATTAAGGTCCGAAAATTTGGATTTAAGCAAGTTAAATAATTTATTAGTAAAAAAGTATAATGATTCTCAATTTTTTGAGTCTACTAATGAAAAACTCACTGTTGATATGTCCAAATTAATTGAAAATCAAAAAAAATTACTTAATTTACTAAACAACAATAAACCGATTACTAGTAATGAACAAGTAAATTTAATTCAAAACGAATTTATTCAAAAAACTTACAACTCAAATAATAAATTAGAAGAAATTAAATCTTTAAATGAATTTATTGTTCCTGAAGATGATAGAAATAACTTAAAAACTAATTATTTGAATAAACAAATTTTTGAACAAACTAACCAACCTAATGAACTAAAAGATAGTGTTGAAAAAACTCAAGTAGATAAATTGGACAATAGAGTTTCCAACAACAACAATAATAATAATGATGATGATAGTAGTAGTAGTAGTAATGTTAGTCTTAATGAAGATTTTTCAAAAATAAAAGAAAATGATAATTTTATTGATTTTGAATTAAACCAAAATAATGAAACTAATGATGAAGAAACTAATGATGAATATAATTTAAATGAAAATTATGATGATGATAAAACTTATTTTGAAGTTGATAAAGAAGTAGATTATAAACCAATGGTTGATGATATTGAGGATGATTTATCTAATCAAGATGATCCTGATTTATCAATTGATAAATTAATGAATATTGAGTAATTTTTATTTTTTTTGTAAAATTTATTTGTCATCACAACAGTGGTTGCGAACCATGTCAGGCCAGAAATGGAGCAGCATTAAGCATTTGCCATTGTGTGTGATGACTTTTAATTATTTAAAAATCAATTTATTAATATACACAATTACAACAATAAGTTATATTATATAATTGTAGTAATGGCATGTTATGAGAAATACAGAATTAAACATTATTTTGATTTCTGATTTTAATATTTTTTAATTGTTTGGGTATTTTATGAAATCGAATCATAATTCTAATAATAACAAAAGAATGGTTGACTTTTTAGAACCATCTGATTTTTACTCTGAGAAACGTAATAATTCAACAAATATATTTTCAGTTATCCATGATACAAATTTTAAAGAAGATCAAAAAAATGATGATATGAATATTTTAGATTCTTTTTATATACCAACAGATGATGAAAAAACTCACAAGATATTTGATGAAGTCATTTCATATCAAAATAATTTAAATAAAAAAAATAATTTAAAAGTAGATTTAACTGATGAGATTTTGCGTGTTGATCTTAAGAATGATGATGTTTTTGTTAAGGATGTTATCGAATCATATGAAGAATCTTTTGGAAGTCCTTCTATTAAAAAAGATGATTTAAATATAGATTCTCCAAAATTATTGAATTTTACTGATGATATTTCATCTGATACTATCGAAAATAGCCAACATTTTTTAAATAATTCTGAGTTAGATGATTTTGTTTCTACAAAGCATGTTGATGATAATTTGTTTGACAATAATAGAGATGATGAAAAAATTAATTCAATTAAGGCAACTTTAAAAGATGCTTATGCAAATCAAAATGAATTACATAAATCAATCCAAATTGCTTTGGATGATGTGAAAAAGCATCAAGAAGATGATTTTGTCATACAAAGTGCCCAACATGTAACCCAAGACCTTAAGAGCGATGACAATCTTAAAAAAGAAAACCATGTTAGTAGGGATATTGTTAGCGATGATGTTGATTTAGTAATTGATACTAATTTGGTTAATACTGTTAAAAATTATGACAGTAACTTCATTGATAATGAAGATGTTAAAATCGACTCACATTATCAAATGAATTTTAAAAACAAAGATGATAATTTTTTCTTTATAGATAATACAATTAACTCTAAGAAATATTCTCCAAATTTTACTTCTCTTTATGATATAAAAGATGAAAATGATAAAGATACTTCAAAAATAGATGAAAACACTAACTCAATTTCTGAAGAAAAAGTAAAAGAACTTGTACGAGAACAAGTGCAAGAAGAAATTGCTAGATTTCAAGAAACGCAAAAACTTGATCGAATAACAGAAGAAGAATTAAATGAGCAAAAAATAATTTTGGATAATCAAGTTAAAATGTATGAAAATGCTCAGCAAGAGTTAATTGCAGAACGTCAAAAAATTATTGATGATGCTGAACAAATCAAAGAAAAAATATTATTGGAAGCTCAAAATCAAATTAATTTAGAACGTGAAGAAATCGAAAATGAACGTGAAAAATTAATTGCTTTAGGCAACCAAATAAAACAAGATAAAAATTTTATTGAACAACAACGCCAAGCTCTTTTGGATGCTGCAAAAAAAGAAACTGAACGTTTGATACAAGATGCTCGTTTAGATATTCAAATTAAAAATAATTTATCAAATGATACTAATGTTTATCAGGATAAATTAAATTTAGAAGATAGTTTTAGAAATACTGATAATAATGATTTAACTGATGAAACTTTGATGACTTTAGATAAATTTGAAACAAGCCAAAATTTGGAATCCAAAAATGATGAAAATAGTTGATCTGATATGGAGGCTATAGATGAAAATCGTTCATATACAGAAAAAATTATTGATTCAATTGAGGTAGATGATTTTAATGATGAAGAAATTATTCCAGTACCAACAATTCCTTTGGAATTTACAAAAACAATAAAAATTAAAGATAATAATCAATTTATAAGTAAGTTTAATGAAAATGTTCAACAACAACCAACTGCTGAGTTGAAAAATGATGTTGATGTTATGCGTAGAGCATTAAAGAATAGTCATAAAAACAATGACTTTGATTTTGATGAAAAACGTTTAGCCTATGAAAGAGATAAAGTTAAAGAAGAAATTAAACAAGAAATTTTAAAAGAAATGTCATTATTAACAAATGATGCTGTAGGTTTGAATACTACTATACCAGCAATTGATTTAAATTCTGATAGTGATGATGAAGAATATGCTACATCTAATTTAGATGGCAATAGTGATAGTTCAATTAAATTACATTCTAGTAATAAGGTTCCTGAATTATCAAATAGAACATATTCAAAAAATGCTAATTTTTCAACTAAAATGTATGACTTTGATTTGTTTGATGATTTGGGACTTGAATCATTTGAAAATAACGATATTGTAAATATATTAAATCAAAATAAGGAAAAAACTTCTCAAATTAGTTTAGATATTGAAAGTTTAACAAAAGACTTGGAATTAGATGATAAGACTCAAAGTTTTCCAACAACAATTGAATCTTCTCCATTATCGCTAATTAATTTTAATCCTTTCACTAATATCTCTGAAGATACTTCAAATAAAAATGTTCAAAATGAATCTAAAAAAGAAGTAATTGAAGAAAAACCAAAAATTAAACTAAGACATGCACGTTTAGTAGTTAATTCTAATAAAAAACGAGATGATACTAACTTATCATCTGAAGAATTAATTAAACTGAAAGCTAAAGAAGTAAAAAGACAAGCTAGTTTAAATAAAAAATAATTACAATTAGGCAAAATTTTCATGACAGATATAAGTGCAAATGCTAATGATAAATCAATTGGTATTAAACATTTTTATCGATGAAGTTGACGTAAAAAGCCCATTATTATTTTTATTCATGGATTTTCTAGTAGACATGAAACACATAAGCGAGTTTTTTCTAAGTTAAGGAAAAGTGGATATAAATATTATTCATTTAACCTTCCTGGTCATGGTGACAATTTGTCAGAAAATGAAACTGAAATGCAAGTTTCTAAATATACTAATTTAATTGTTAATTTTATTAATAAAAATAAATTAAAAAATATTGCATTAATTGGACATTCTATGGGTGGAGCTATTGCTGTCATGATTAATGCGATTATTAGCGAGAAAATTACTTGTCTGATTCTAGAAGCACCATTAAATAAAGAAGCATTTTCTATTAATCCAAAAAGAGTAATAAAAACAATTATTGCTCACAAAAAAAGTGAAAATAATAGTTCTGGTTTGTTTAAATGATTTAATCAAATGTTACAAAAAAAAGATAACTATAAATACTTGTTTAAAGATTTAACTTCATCTAAAACTTTACATAGTGTTGATGATGCTTATAAACAAATTAAAAATAAACCTGTTTTATTGTTGTTTGGCAAAAATGATTTAGTTATTCCTCCAAAAGAATCAATTAATTATATTAGTAAATATGCAGAAAATTTAATTGTACATATTTTAGAGAAATCAGGTCATTCACCTCATTCTGAGGAACCAAAACTTTACTATAAACTTATACTTCAATTTTTGATATTACAATTTCAGAAGAATTAAAAAACATATCTTTAAAATTGACATTATTTTTTTTCTTACATAAAAATACAAACAATACATTTATAACAACGCCGATTAAAAATGCAAAACATAATAAAACAATATGAATAGTTAATTGACTATCATTTCATTGTCATATAGTTTCAGGAGCAATAAGTAAAATTGCAATAAATGAACTACAAACCATTCCAAAAGCAAATGAATAAAAAATATTATTGTATTTTTTCATAATTCATGCGCAAAATAAAATACTTAATATTACTCCAATGCAAGCTATGAATAAAAATAATATTAAAAATACAATATTTAAATTTGCAAATAAATTATTAATAGAATCTGTTACTAGGTAATTTATGGTTCAATATTGATTAAATAAATATGTAATCATACTTCCACTTATACCTGGAATAATCATAAAAAAACCAGCGATTAGTGCACAAACAAAAAACAAAAAAATTTGTGTAGGATCTTGTTTAAAAATATTTATTATTTCAGTTCCATTAGGTATTGTTTTTTCTTGATTTAATTTAAGAAAATAAATTAAAAGGGCTGTAGCGAGAATTAGACAAAATCCAATTAGAAATGAAATTATAGGAACTACTTTAGATTTATAGATTATTTTTGTTTTATTAGCAATTCAAAATATTGGAATGCAACAAAATGCAAAGCTTGCAAATGTAACAACTAAAACATCTTCATAACCTATGTTTTTAATTGCTTTTACGGCAAAACTTAACAGAATAAATGAAATAATTCAAAAAACTAAAAAAGGTAATAATCAAATCAAATGTTGATGTCTTTTATTATTAGTAGACTTAAAAATGCCTTTTCCATTTTGAATTAAAGGATCATAAAAATTTAAAAGTGTTAATGTTGTTCCACCACTATAACCTGGAATAATATCACTTAAACCCATTAATAAACCATAAAAAATTCTTATCAATCAACTAGGAAATTTTATTTTTTTATTTTTTATTGTCATGAGCTTGTAAAAAATCATCCATCATATTTAAAAATATATTTTTTTGTTCAGCATAAATTGCATGAGCTGTATTTTTTATAATTTTTAATTGTAAATAAGAATTATTTATTTGTTTAATATTATTTATCATTAAATCCATTGGCAAAATGCCATCTTTTTCTCCGATAATTATTAAACTAGGTTTTTTAATGTTTTTAAAACCTAGATCAAAAATTTGAGTATTTTTAATAACTGTTTCTAACTCAAAATTTTCTTTAAAAATTTTAAATTTTTTATTTTTTTCATATTCTTGTTGAATTATTCAATTTAATCGACATCCAAACATTTTTTGAGGATCATAGTACAATTGCCTAAAAATAAATTCAATATCATTTATTTCATCTGAAATAAGTTTTTTTACAATTTTAATATTATCTAACATTACTCCATTTGCTGGAGCTTCAAAAATATTTAATTTAATTTTATTTGGAATAATATTGTTTAATGCGGCAATAATTCCGCCGCCCAAAGAATGGCCAATCATTATTAAATTATCAATTTTTTTATACTCAATATATTCTTTAATTAAATTAATACAATATGGAACTTTAATTTCTTCTTTGCTTCTAATAGGACTTTTTCCATGACCGGGTAAATTTATTGCATAAAAATTGTAAAGTCTATAATAATTCCTCAATGATTTTTTCATTTGAAAATTGCCCATAAAACTATGAACATAAAAAATTGTACCTATAGGGGAGGGAACAATGTCTTCAATGGTTTCTAAATTATTTCAAAAATTTATCATAAACTTATTTATTTGTTAATTACATTAAATTTATAATATTATTTTTTAATTGAAAAATTTAAAAATTTGGATAATTTTATTATGAATAAATTTAAAGTAACTATTCCTCATGTAGATAATGATAATTTTTTATTTGATGATTATGGAGGAAATGCAAAAAAAGAAATTTTAATAGATGGATTATCACATTTATCTCCAGAAATATCTTGAGACCCAGTAGAAGGTGCAAAATCATATGCTCTTGAATGTATTGATTATGATTCAGCTTCTGCATGTGGTTTAATTTTTGTTCATTGAGTTGTAGCTAATATTCATACCACAAAACTTGAATTAAATGCATCTTTGAAAAATAAAGATATTTTACAGGGAGTCAATAGTTGTACTAATGGAATTTATAAGAATTTTGATTTAGTAGATGATGAAAAGTATATATCTAATTTAAAAAATAGTTTATATGTTGGGCCTTGTCCGCCAAATTCTGATCATTTTTATACATTTACTATATATGCTTTAGATATTGAAAATTTAAATTTAAAGCAACCTTTTTTTATTGGTGACTTACATGATAAAATGAATTCACACATAATTTCACAATCTCAAATAAGAGTAAAATATAAACAAGTTTTAAAGAAATTTAAATAATTTTTAATTTTAAAAAAATTGAATTTTTAAAAAAAAATCAAAGTAAGTGTAAATTTATAGCATATTTGCTATATAATTGTGTAACATTATGTATTAGATTATACTTTGAAATATTAGTATAAAATTCCTGTAATTTTTAGTGAATTACAGGTTAATTTTTGCTTTATTTATGGTTTTCTCGGA
The DNA here is from genome assembly GCF_000701785.1 of Mycoplasmoides alvi ATCC 29626. Taxonomy (GTDB): domain Bacteria; phylum Bacillota_I; class Bacilli_A; order Mycoplasmatales; family Mycoplasmoidaceae; genus Mycoplasmoides; species Mycoplasmoides alvi. Next base: position 31,526 of record NZ_JNJU01000001.1, read on the forward strand.
GTTTTCAAGTGGCAAAAAATAACTTTAAAATGCATGAATATTCTCCAAAAGTTATTCGTCGTGATTATACGAAAGTTCAAAGCAATTTTGTACCGCCAAATTTACCATCGTTGCAAGTTAATGCTTATAAAAAATTTTTAGAAGTTGAATTAGAAAAAATTATTTCTTCATTTTTTCCAATTGTTTCACCAAATGGAAAATTTTCAGTTGAATTTAGTGGTATTTCTTTTTCAAGTCCAGAACTAACAGAGAAGCAAGCACGAATTGAATCTAAAAGTTATGAAGCAAGTTTGTATGCTGACCTAATGTTGATTGATCGTGAAACAGGTACAGTAAAAAAGAAAAGTAGTAAAAAATCCAAATCTAAATCCAAGGATGTTTCTGAAGAAGGTGTTTTTTTTGCAAAAATACCTCTAATGACAGAAAAAGGAACTTTTTTAGTAAATGGAATTGATAAATTTGTTATTGCACAAATTGCTCGTTCTCCAGGAGCTTACATTTTAGGTAAATCACAAGTTAAATTATCAAATAGTCGTAAGCGAAATCAAGAGGGTTATGTTTGTGAAATTCTTCCTGCAAAAGGAACCTTTATGCTGGTTTATATTGCAGAAAACAAAAATTTTGTACAAGCTGTTATTCGTGATGTTTCTGGTGAATCAGCAAAAGTATTTTCGATTACAACAATTTTAAAAGCATTTGGTTTAACTCATTCAGAAATTTTACGTATTTTTAATAATGATGAATATATTGTTCGCACTTTAGAATCTGAAAATTATAATGCTAAGTATATTTTTAGAGATAATGAAATTCTTTCTATTCTAAAAGAATTTTCTCTTGAAAAAGAAGATATTAAAACTTCTAGAGGATTGCCAATTGATCTATACCTTAAGGAATTGGTACATGAATATTATTTAAAGAATAAAGATTTAGAAGAATTTATTGAAACAAACAGAATCAATGTTAGTAAGATTAAAGCTGAATATCTTTCTGAATACAATAAGAAGAAAGAAGATATTGATACATTAATAGAAAGAATCATTTGTGAAAGAGCTGCTAAAAATGTTGTTCACGAATTATCAATTTCTGTTAAAACTTTGGATACTTCTAATAAGAATTCTTGGAAACCAAGTTATCAATTATTATTGTGACAACATTTTTTTCAAAAACGACATTATGATTTAAGCCTACCTGGTCGTTATAAATTCGTAAGGAAATTGAGAATTTCTGAACGTTTATATCAAAGAACTCTTTCAGAAGATTTGTTTGATATTAACAATAATCTTGTGTTCTCAAAAGGAACATTAATTTTAAAACCCGAAATTGACAAAATTAAAACTTTATCAAAAGAAAAAAAATTAAAAACAATTAAAACTTTGTCAATTGTTAACCCTGAGATTAATCAAGGTTCAATTAAACAAGAAACTAATTATGAAATTATTTCTGTGTTTACAAATAATGAATTAAGGGAAAACGTTACCCCAATAATTGGTATTGATGGTTCAGATAATACAGTTGAAACTTTGACACTAATTGACTTACTATCAGTAATTTCTTATATCATAAATTTACCACACAATGTTGGTAATTATGATGATATTGACCACTTAGGAAACAAACGTTTAAAATTAATTAATGAACTTCTATATGGTCGTGTTCAAACTGGAATGGCTAGAATGGAACGTTATATCCGAGAAAAGTTAGCTATTGCAGATGGTTCAAATAAAAATGTTGAAATTAATGAAGAAACAGGTGAATTAGTTGAAACTGATAAACAAAAAACACGTTTGACAATTAAATCTGTTGTTAATTCCAAACCTTTTCAAATAGTTATCCGTGATTTTTTTAATACTCATCAATTAACACAATTTTTAGATCAACAAAATCCATTATCTGAATTAACTAATAAAAGAAGAATATCTGCTATGGGTCCTGGAGGAATTTCCCGAGAAGACCCTAATTTAGATATTCGTGATGTTCATTACTCTCATTATGGAAGAATTTGTCCAATTGAAACTCCAGAAGGTATGAATATTGGATTAATTATGTCTTTAGCTTTTTATGCAACTATTGACAGCAATGGTTTTTTAATGTCTCCATACCGAAAAGTTAAAAATGGCAAAATTACTGATGAAGTTGAATATCTAACTGCATTGCGAGAAGATGAGTACATTATTGCAGAATCATCTGCATCAATGAAGATTCATGCTGACGGATTAATAAATGAAAAAGAAGTTATTGCAAGATATCGTTCTTCACAAGAGTTGTATGAACCAAAACGAATTGATTATATTGATGTTGCGCCACGTCAAGTTGTTTCAATTGCTGCAAGTTTAATACCTTTTTTAGAAAATGATGACTCTGCACGTGCTTTAATGGGTGCTAACATGCAACGGCAAGCAACACCATTATTAAAACCATATGCACCAACTGTCGGAACTGGAGTAGAATATAAGATTGCCCACGATTCTGGAATGGCAATTATTGCAAATAATGATGGTAAGATTGTTAATGTTTCCAATGATAAGGTTGTTGTGCAAAATAATGATGGTAAACTTCAAACATATGCTTTAACAAAATTTGAAAAGTCTAATCAAAATACATGTTATAACCATTCACCTATTGTATCTATTAATCAAAACATTAAAGCAGGAGAAGTTTTAGCTGATGGTCCTTCAATGAAAAATGGTGAACTAGCATTAGGACAAAATGTTTTAGTAGCTTTCACAACATGAAGAGGATACAATTATGAAGATGCAATTATTGTATCTGAACGCTTGTTTCGTGAGGATGTTTACACTTCTATAACGATTAATGAATACACTGTACAATGTGTTCGTACCCGTAATGGTGATGAAGAAATTACTCGTGATATTCCTAATGTTAGCGAATCTGCAAAACGTTACTTAGATGAAGATGGAATTATCATGGTTGGTGCCGAAGTAAAAGAAGGTGATATTTTGGTCGGTAAAATATCACCAAAAGGTCAAGTGGATTTAAGTGCAGAAGAAAAATTATTACAAGCAATTTTTGGTGAAAAAACTAAAAATATTCGTGAATCATCTTTGAAAGTTCCAAATGGTGGTGAAGGAACTGTAGCTGCTGTTCGTAGATTTAACATTGCTAAAAATGATGAATTAGATGATGATGTAATTGAACTTGTAAAAGTTTATATTGCTCAAAAACGTAAAATCCAAATTGGTGATAAAGTTGCAGGTCGTCATGGTAACAAAGGTATTGTTTCTAAAATTGTCCCAATTGAAGATATGCCACATTTAGAAGATGGAACTCCAGTTGATATTATGTTAAATCCACTTGGTGTTCCAAGTCGGATGAATATTGGTCAAATTTTTGAAATTCACTTAGGACTTGCTGCTAGAGAACTAGCTAAAAAAGAATTAATTGAATCAGTTTTTGTTCCTAATGGAGATAAGTACATTTCTGATTTATTTGGTTTAAATTTACCAATAGCTAAATCATTAATTAATACTTTTAAAACTAATTTGAAAGAACGTAAAATTACCAACCTAGAAGATGCAAAAAAACAAGTAAAAACTATTGATATAGATATCACTTTGAGACAAATGGGTTTAAGTTATGATGATTTAGCTTATAAGATTGCAACTCCAGTATTTGAAGGAGTTAATATGGGTGATTTAAAAGAAATCATGAAAGAAGCTAATATTGATACTTCAAAGAATTTTGGCAAGTTCAAATTAATTGATGGTCGTACTGGTGAACCATTTGAAAAACCAATTACTATTGGTGTAATGTACATGTTGAAATTACATCATATGGTAGATGATAAAATTCATTCACGAGCTGTTGGTCCATATTCAAAAATTACTCAACAACCATTGGGGGGTAAATCTCAAAATGGTGGTCAACGTTTTGGTGAAATGGAAGTTTGAGCCTTACAAGCATATGGGGCTGCCCACAATTTACGGGAATTGTTGACAATTAAATCAGATGATGTTAGAGGAAGAAATCAAACATATAATGCTATCATTAAAGGAAAAGAAATTCCTACACCAGGAATACCTGAATCATTTAAATTATTAACTAAAGAATTACAAGGGTTAGGTTTAGCTGTTAATATTATTTATGATGATAACACTAAAGATGACATTAATTCATATACAGTTGTTAACGATATAGATGAAGATGAAGAAGATGAAGTATTTAATCGTTCAATGACTGATAGTTTTACACTTGATGATCAAGATGACAAATATTAATAAATTAGGTTAGTGAATCAAGATGACAAAAAATTCTAAAAATTTAAATATCAACAATAATAAAGCTCAAGCAAAAGTAAAACGTATTAAAGGATTACAAATTTGTGTAGCATCACCTGAAGTTATTCGAGAATGATCTCATGGAGAAGTTACAAAACCCGAAACAATAAATTATAAATCTTTAAAACCAGAACCAAAGGGATTATTTGATGAGGCTATTTTTGGTCCAGTTAAAGATTATGAGTGTGCTTGTGGTAAATACAAGAAAATTAAACACCGTGGCAAGGTTTGTGAAAAATGTAATGTTGAAATAACTGAGTCAATTGTTCGCCGTGAGCGCATGGGACACATTGAACTTGCTAGTCCAATTGCTCATATTTGAATGGTTAAAGAGTTACCTTCACCATCTAAGATTTCTTTGATTTTAGATATTTCGTATAAAGAAGTAGAACAAGTTATTTATTTTATCAATTACATTGTTTTGGATCCAGGTCAAAGCAAAACTTTTAAATTTAAAGAAGTAGTTGACTTATCTGGAAAAGGTTCAAAAACAGCTCGGGGTAAATTACGTAAAGTTTTGCGTGAAATTTTTAGTTTAGTTAAAAAAGATTCACTTGATTATAAACGGGCTAAGATGTATTATGAACGTTTATATGATTCTAATCTACCATTTTCTATTGATGAAGTTAGTTCATTAATTCATAAATATACAGGTATTCGTTTGGGAATTGGTGCTGAAGCGATATTAGAATTATTGGAAAAAATTGATTTAAATTCTGAATATACTAAAAATAACAATGAACTTAAGAAACAAGATAATACTAATAATCCACAACGGGTTAAGAAGATTTTACGTCGTTTAGAAACTATTAAATGATTTAAAGAATCTGGTAATCATCCAAAAAATATGATTTTAAAAGTGATTCCAGTAACCCCACCTGATACTCGACCAATTATTCAATTAGATGGAGCTCGTTTTACAACTAGTGATATCAATAATTTTTATCGTCGTATTATTATTCGAAATGAACGTTTAAAGAAAGTTATTGCTTTAAAAGCTCCTTCAATTATTTTAAATAATGAAAAGCGAATGTTACAAGAAGTAGTTGATGCTTTATTTGATAATTCATCAAGAAAAAAACCAATTACAGCTAAAGATAAACGTCCTTTGAAATCATTAACAGATCGCTTAAAAGGAAAACAAGGTTTATTCCGTCAAAATTTATTGGGTAAACGGGTAGATTATTCTGGTCGTTCAGTTATTATTGTTGGTCCTGAATTAAAGATGTATGAAGTTGGAATTCCAGCAATCATGATCTTAAAACTTTTTAAACCATTCATTATTCGTGAATTAATTAAACGTTATGATGAAAATGGTATAGAAATTAAACCAATTGCCTCAAATATTAAAATTGCTGAGCAAATGATTAAAGACCAAAATGATTATATTTGAGATATTGTTAATCGGGTTATTAAAGAACGCCCTGTTTTATTAAATCGGGCACCAACTTTACATAGATTAGGAATTCAAGCTTTTGAACCAAAAATTATTGAAGGGAAAGCTATTCGTTTACATCCATTAGTAACAACTGCATTCAACGCTGACTTTGATGGTGACCAAATGGCTGTGCATGTTCCAATTAGTAAAGAAGCAGTGGCTGAAGCACGTTCTATTATGTTAGCATCTTGACATATTTTAGGTCCAAAAGATGGTAAACCAGTTGTAACTCCAACACAAGACATGGTTTTAGGTATTTATTACTTAACAACTGAAAATCATAATCAAAAAAATGAAGGTATGATTTTTGGTTCAATTCGTGAGTTATTAAATGCTTATGATAATGATTTAGTTCATGTTCATTCTATTATTGGAATTTCAACCAAAGCATTTCCTAAAAAATCATTTTCAGCAGAAGGAATTTTAATCACAACAGTTGGTAAAGTTATTCTCAATGCCATTTTGCCAGAAGAAATGATTTATTTAGATAACCCAATGAATTTTAATTCTATTGATTCAAATAATATCATTTTACCAGGTGAAGACCCAAGAAAAGCGATTAAAGAACGTAAATTGTACAAAGCATTTGATAAAAAAGCATTATCTAAAATTATTGATCTAATTTATAAAGACTATGCTCTATCAATGGTTGCTCCAACTTTGGATAAAATTAAGAGTTTAGGTTTTAAATATTCAACTTTATCCTCAACTACTGTTTCGGTCTTTGATATTCCTTCATATGATAAAAAATGAGAATATTTCACTGAAGCTGATAAACAAATTAATGAATTAAAATATCAATATCAAAAAGGTTTATTAACTGATGATGAACGTTATGTACGTGTTGTTAGCTTATGAACTAAGGTTAAAGACCGTGTTTCTAGCGATATTAAAACATTAATTGAAGAAGAACGTTTCCGAGACAACTCAATTGTTGTTATGGCAGATTCTGGTGCTCGAGGTAATATTTCTAACTTTACACAATTGTTTGGGATGCGTGGTTTAATGAGTAAATCTTATAATTATGACCAAAAACAACAAAGTAAGATTACTCGTGATACGATTGAAGTTCCAATTAAACACTCTTTCATTGAAGGACTAACAATTAATGAATACTTCAATTCATCTTATGGTGCCCGTAAAGGGATGACTGATACAGCTATGAAAACTTCAAAATCTGGTTATATGACTAGAAAATTAGTTGATGCTACTCAAGAAGTAATAATTAATGATAATGATTGTAAAACTTCACGTGGAATTCATGTTAGTCCAATTATTGAAACTCAAACTAAAGGATTATATGAATCAATTGCTGATAGAATTGTACATCGTTTTTCAATTGACCCGATTTTACATCCTAAAACTAAAAAAGTTATTGTTCCTGCAGATACAATGATTACACCTGATCTTGCAAATAAAGTTTTAGAAGCAGGTATTGAAGAGGCTTATGTTCGCTCCCCAATTTATTGTGAAACTGTTAGGGGGTTATGTCAAAAATGTTTTGGTAATGACCTAACTACAAATGAAGTTGTTAGTTTAGGAACAGCTATTGGTGTAATTGCTGCTCAGTCAATTGGTGAACCTGGAACTCAATTGACAATGAGAACTTTCCATACTGGTGGTGTTTCAACAGAAACTAATTTAGCACAAGGATTTGAACGTTTAAAACAAATTTTTGATGTTGTTACTCCAAAAGAATGAGAACGTTGTCTTATTGCTGAAAATTTTGGTGTAGTTAAATCAATTGTGTTATCTCAGAATAATAAAGATATTACAATTGAAAATAAATATGATTCTCATGTTTATTCAGCACCATTAGATGCAGTTATCCGAGTAAAAGTTGGTGACAAAGTGAATCCTGGAGATAAATTAACTGAGGGATCAATTGATATTAAAACCTTATTACGGGTTGCAGGAATTGATGCAGTTCGTAATTATATGATTCGTGAAGTTCAAAAAGTTTATCGAATTCAAGGAATTGAGATTTCAGATAAATATGTTGAAACCATTATTCGTCAATTAACTAGCAAAATGCAAATTACTGATCCAGGAAATTCTTCATATTTTGTTGGTGAGCTAATTGACATTAATGTTTTAAGAGAAACTAATACGAAGTTAATTGCAAGCGGTAAACAACCAGCAATTGCTATTAGTCAAGTTTTTGGTCTAGAAGATGCTCCAAGCAAAACAGGTTCATTCTTATCAGCTGCATCTTTCCAAGATACAAAGAAAATTTTAACTGATGCAGCAGTTCGTAGTCAAATTGATTACTTAGTTGGATTAAAAGAAAATGTAATTTTAGGTAATTTAATTCCTGCTGGAACTGGTTTTTTAAGTTCTGAAGATATTATTAGTTTAGGTCAAGAGGCTTATGAATCTGAGTATTAATTATGTTACTAAACATTAATAATCTTAGTGTAAGCATTGGTAATAAAAAAATTTTAACCAAAATTAATGCTTCTATTGATGAAGGTGATATTGTTGCAATTATGGGTCCTAATGGACATGGAAAGTCAACATTATTAAAAGCAATCATGAAGCATTATTCCATCAAAATTACTCGTGGATCAATTAAATTTAAAAATCAATTAATTAGTAAATTAGAAACAGATGAAATTGCACGTTTAGGTTTATTTCTGGCTACTCAAAGTCCTGAAGAAATTCCTGGTGTAAGTAATTTAGATTTTTTAAAAGCTGCTTTAAATGCGCGAAGCAAAAAACCAGTTGGTTTAGCTGAAATGTTTAAAAAAATTCAAAGTAACTTAAATAACTTAAAAATGTCACCTGAACTTTTAAAGCGTTCAGTAAACGAAGGTTTTTCTGGCGGCGAGAAAAAGAAAAATGAAATTTTACAACTACGTGTTATCAATCCTAAATGTGCATTATTAGATGAAATTGATTCAGGGTTAGATATTGATGCTTTAAAAATTATCACTAAAGAATTATCAACTTGAATAAAAGAAGATTCCAAGCGAACACTAGTGATCGTCTCACATTATGAACGTTTATTTAAATATTTAAAACCAAACAAGGTTTTCCTTATCATTAATGGAACCATTGTTAAAGAAGGTGGTTATGATCTTGTTAACAAAATTGATCGTGAAGGTTATGATTGAATTAAGAAAGATTTAAAAATTAATTTCAAACATGAAATTACTGCCAGTGAGAAAGATTTTATTCTTGAAGATCCATTAGGCAAAAAATATGGAAAATAAAGAAATTTTTTTGGATTTAACCAAAACTAAAAATTTAATAAATTATACTGTTAATTCAAATAATAGATTAATTTTGCATGTATTAGATATTTTTAATGCAAACACTAAAAATGAAATTAATATTAAGTTAAAAAAAGGTGCGCAAGTAAATGTTTTGTTATCATCATTTGCAAAACCTAAATTAAATAAATTTTTTAATTTTAATTTTGAACATTTAGAAGATGATGCGGAAAGTTCTTTTGATAGTTATTTAGTTGCAACTCACTTAGCTAGTATTAATGTAAAAATTGTAAGTATTATTAAACCCAAAACTACTAATAATAAAACTTCACAAAAAATTAAAGGTGTATTATTATCTAATAGTTCAACTATTCATGGCGAACCACAACTTATTATTGATGACAATAATGTAAAAGCTAAACATGCAATGGCTGTTGGTCAAATTGATCCAAAACAAATTTTTTACTTAATGTCACGTGGAATTAAAAAAAGCCAAGCAATTCAATTGATCTTAATGGGTTTTTTTAAAACTACTTTAAAAATTATTAATGATGAAAAGTTAATGCTTAATTATTTAAAAAAAATACAAAATTTATTTAAGGAAAGATAATTTGATTGATTGAAAAAAAATTCGTAACGAATTTATTTGGTTTAAGAATAATCCCAATTTAATTTATTTTGATAGTGGAGCAACTGCATTAAAACCAAATATCGTAATTGACTCAATTAAAGAATATTATGAAATTTATTCTGTTAATCCTCATAATACAGATACGTCATTTGCTCAAGGTTTACATGAAAAAATTGAAACTTCAAGACAAACAATTGCCAATTTTTTAAACTGTCACAAAGATAGTATTGTTTTTACATCTGGTGCAACTGAATCCTTAAACTTATTTGCTTTTGGTTTAATGCATTTATTAACAGCAAATGATGAAATTGTTGTTCCTGATTTAGAGCATGCTTCTAATTTGTTACCATGGATTATTGTGGCAAAAAAAACTGGTGCTAAACTTGTTCATATTCATGAAGATAACAATAATAATTGAGTTAAAAATTTATTAAATAAAATTAATTATCAAACTAAAATTGTTAGTTTATCTAGTATTTCAAATTTATTTGGTTTTAGTATTGATACAAAAATATTGATTAAAAAAATAAAAAAAATTAACCCAAATGTTATTGTTATTATTGATGCAACACAAGAAGTTCAACATAAAAAAATTGATCTTCAAAATTTAGAAATTGATTTATTAGCATTTTCTATTCATAAAATTTTTGGTCCAACAGGGGTTGGAATTGCATATGTTTCTAAAAAAATGCAAAATATTTTACAGCCATTAAAGTATGGTGGCGGAATGTATTTGGACTATGATCCTAAAAATTTAAGTGTTGATTTATTATCTTGCCCTACTAAATATGAAGCGGGCACACCTAATGTAGCAGGAATTTTAGGAACTAAAGCTGCAATTGATTTTGTTAATCAAATAGGAATTGAAAATATTCATAAATATGAATCTGAATTAACTGATTATTTACTTAAGCATCTTAAAAAAATATCTAATATTGAATTAGCTAATAAAAAAGTTGATTCAAATGTTGTTTCTTTTAACATTAAAAACACTAATCCTCAAGATGTTGCTCACTATTTATCATTAAACAATATTATTGTACGTTCAGGTGTTTCTTGTGTGAATATGTTAAAGCATCGTAAAAAAAATGCTAGTGGTTATGTAAGAGTAACTTTATCAATTTATAATAATATTAATGAAATTGATCAGTTAATTATGGTGTTAAAAAAATTTGATATAGGTGATGCTCTTGTCGGTTTGATATAAGGATGAAAATTACCGAAGAATGATTTTGGTGGATCGTTTCAAAAATCCTCAATTTCTAGTTAATGAAGCTCAGGTTATAAAATTTCAACAAAATTATGTTATGTTGCAAGCTAGTTCTTCTACATGTACTGATAATTTTGATGTTTATTTAAAAATTGAAAATAATAAAGTAATAGATGCTTGTTTTGTTGGCGAGGGTTGTGTTATTTCACTAACAAGCAGTGATTTAATATTAGAAGAGATTATTAATAAATCAGTTCCTTATATTGTTAAATTACTCAAAAAATATTTAGATTTAGTTTTTAATGGAAAAATTAGTGAAAAAGATTTTCCAGAAAATCTAATGATTTTTGATCAAATTTATAAGCAATCTAATCGAATTATTTGCGCATCAAATGTAGCTCAAAAAATTTTAAATCATCTTGAAGGATTGAAATAAAAATGTCAATTAATAAAAAAACTTTGAAAAAGAAATATCAATATGGATTCAATGATGGCGATATTTCTATTTTTAAAGTTAAAAAAGGAATTTCTGAAAAAATTGTTAGAGAAATATCCAAAATAAAAAATGAACCTGAATGAATGTTAGATTTACGTTTAAAAGCTTTAAAAATTTTTAATGAAAAACCTAATCCATCTTTTGGACCAGATTTATCATTTATCAAATATCATGAAGCTATTATGTATTCAAAACCTAGTGTTGATCGAAACAATAATTCATGAAAAAAAGTCCCTTTAAAAATTAAACAAACGTTCAAGAAATTAGGGATTCCTGAAGCTGAAGCTAAATTTTTAAATGGAGTTTCAACTCAATATGATTCTGAAACTGTTTATCATCAAATTCAAAGAGAATTAAGTGATTTAGGTGTTATTTTTACAGATACTGATACTGCTTTACAAAAATACCCAGATCTATTTAGAAAATATTTTTGTAAATTAGTGCCAATGAATGATAACAAGTTTGCTGCTTTAAATACTGCTTTTTGATCTGGTGGTTCATTTGTTTATGTTCCTAAAAATGTTGTTATTCAAAAACCCTTGCAAGCTTATTTTCGTATTAATGGTAGAAGGGTTGGTCAATTTGAACGAACAATGATTATTGTTGAAGAAGGAGCTAAATGTCATTATGTGGAAGGATGTACTGCTCCAGTATACATGGAAGATAATCTTCATTGTGCTGTGGTTGAGGTTTATGCTCATAAAAATTCAATTGTCCGTTATACAACAATTCAAAATTGATCAAATAATGTTTTAAATTTAGTTACAAAAAGAGCTGTTGTTGATGAAAATGCCAAGATGTCTTGAATTGATGGCAACATTGGTTCTAAAATTAACATGAAATACCCTTCATCTATTTTAAGAGGTAAATATGCAACTTCTGAATGTATTTCTATTGCAGTTGCTAATAACAAAGGTATTATTCAGGATGCTGGCGCAAAAATGATTCACCTTGCTCCTCATACTAGATCTAAAATTATTTCTAAGTCATTGTCACTAAATGGTGGTAATACTTGTTATCGTGGAATTGTAGAAATTGGTGCTCATGCATTGCATTCATCAAGTAAAGTTGAATGTGACACTCTATTAATGGATAAAATATCAAGAACTGACACTTTACCGACAGAAATTATTATGAACAATAGTTCTCGATTAGAACATGAAGCAAAAGTTTCTAACATAAGTGAAGAACAATTATTTTATATGATGTCTAGAGGTATTCCAAAAGATATTGCTGAGAACTTAATTGTTATGGGATTTTTAGAACCATTTGCCAAAGAACTACCAATGGAATATGCAATTGAATTAAACAAATTAATTGCAATGGATATGACAGGTTCAGTGGGATAAGTTCATCAAATTGTTCCTTAATTTCTAGTAAATTAGTGTATAATTAGTAAAGTTTTAAGGTTATAATCCATTAATCCATGCTTAATTTAATTTTTTGAAATAGGTTGGTTTTGTAAAGTGACATGATTTAAGAAGAAAAGCAAAGATAAACCTAAAAAAAACAAAGATGATGAGATCTTTGAAGATACTAATGCATCAGCAGCGCCCGAAGATATTTTTGGTGATATTGGTTTAGATTCAACTTCTAGTGCTAGTAACATTAGCAATGATGATCAAGAATTACCAAGTGATGGTTCAATAAAAATTGCATATGATGCAGATGGTAATGGTTATTATGTCTCACATAACAATGAGGATGATAGTTATTTTGACCCATATAGTAATGAGCCAATTGATATTTCCAATTTGTATGATGCAGATGGTAATCCATTTTCATTTGTTGATAATAACTCTTCTAGTGGCGAATATTGAGAACAATTTGTTGGTGTAGATGGTTATGGTCACTATGATGATAATAATGAGTGGCAATGATCAGGTTATTTTGATGATGACAAACAATGACATTCATATGATGAAAAAAGTGATGAAGAATCTTTGGAAGAACCAGTTCAAGAAGAAGTGACATCAGATGAACCAATTGTTGAAGAAGTATTAGAACAACCATCTGAAGAAGAAGTTAATTTTGATGATGCTTCACAAGAAGAATTAGTTGCTGAAGAATTAACTGAACAACCAATTGAAGCACAACTAGAAGAACCAGTTCAAGAAGAAGTGACATCAGATGAACCAGTCATTGATGAAGTAGTAGAACAACCATCTGAAGAAGAAGTTCATTTTGATGATGCTTCACAAGAAGAATTAGTTGTTGAAGATATAGTTGAACAACCAACTGAAGCACAACTAGAAGAACCAGTTCAAGAAGAAGTTGTAGCGCAAGAACCAATAGTTGAACCAGAAATTGAAGCAGAGTCAATTGTTGAAGAATTAACTGAACAACCAATTGAAGCACAACTAGAAGAACCAGTTCAAGAAGAAGTGACATCAGATGAACCAATCATTGATGAAGTAGTAGAACAACCATCTGAAGAAGAAGTTAATTTTGATGATGCTTCACAAGAAGAATTAGTTGCTGAAGATATGGTTGAACAACCAATTGAAGCACAACTAGAAGAACCAATCCAAGAAGAAGTGGTTGATAATATTGTGGCAGAACAACCTATTCAAAAAATTGATGATGAACAAATGATTGAAGTTCAACCAGTTGTTCTCCAAAATCAAAAATTTGAAATTATGCCTAATGATGCGACTACTGCTATTATTGGTGATTTTGATGAACTTTCTAATACTTTGTCGTTGGCAAATGATAATGTTTCAGAAAATTCAACATATCAACAACCAAGTTTAGTTCAACAAGAAAATGTTCCAGAAACATTCTCAGAACCAAAATTAAACTTAGTATTTTCTGAAGTTAATCAACAACAAATGCCAATAGTTCAAAATGTTCCTTTAGTAAAAGAAGAAAAACCAGAACCTATTACAATAGAACAAAACTTAGAACTTGGCATTCAATATCCATCTGATGTATTTTTATCTATTCCAAAAGATGAACCAAAAGTTAACACCTACAAAAATGAAGAAGTAGTTGTTATTAAAGAATCATCTATTGGAGTTAAAGAAAGTCCTATTGAAGAAAAGATACATATTAAAGAAGCAATTCAAGTTCAAGATGAACCTGAATTAATTACAATTCCAATTGAATATGTCACTCCAGAAGTTAAACAAGTTGAAGAAGCAATTGTTACTCCTAAATTTGATGTAAAACCTATGATGGATAATAATACTTTTAAACCTTTAATGCATCAAGATAATGTTATTCCTAAAGTTGATCTTGTTGTTGATTCAGAAGAGAAAGATAATGTAGTTGATACAAAGGTTATTCTTGAAGAAGATAGTAACAAAAACAAAGGTATTTTTAACACTAAGAGCAATATGAAACCAAAACCTTCTTCATTTGATTCTTGTTGCAGTGAATGCCGAAGTCAAGCTGCTAAGAAAGTAAAACCACCAGTTATGTCAAGCAAAGATTATGCACAAGGATTTAACCACAATAAGAAATCTATAAATGATAATGTCAATAGACAAGATTTTGCTATTCCATCAGAGGAGAAAATTATGATAAACAATATGAATGTAGAATTACCATTTTCTAACTTAGATCTTGAAAATAATTGCGATGATGCTTCTTCATGTAGAATGAATGACTTTAATTATGAGTCTATGAAGTTAGAACAAGAAGAAGTTCCTAAGAAAACTTTATTGTCAAATAATGATCATGAAAAATTTGATATTACAGCAAGCAATATTTTGTCTGGAATCAACCCAATTGATTTAAGTGAAGAAGATTTATTTGGTTTACAAAATTATGATGAAACTATTAAGTTATCATTGTCCAAAATTTTTGATTTCTTAACTAAATCACGTCAAAAATCAAGTGCCACTTATAAGCGCATATCTCAAGAATTAAAACAAGAAATTGTTAATGTTATTCGTCTATTAGAAAGATCTAAAGTTGAATACCGTGACAATGAAAAACAAATTTCAATGAAGCGTAATGAGTTAATTAGAGCTTTATCAGTTGTAACATCAAATTTTGCTAATGAATACCGTCAACAAGCAAATGGTAGAGATTTTGATAAGTTGCAAAATCTTGAAGATTACAACAAGCAATTGTTATTATTAATTCGTGATAATGAAAAACGTTTACAAGTTTTACAAACTAATTTATCTAATGTTAGACGTCATTATGAAAAAGGTATTGCTCGTATTAGTAATGATTTTTCTAAGATGCAACGTTTAGTATCTAGTTTAAGTGCAAGTACACAATCTAATGTTGGTTTATTAGAATCAAGTTTTAATTCAATGCGTGAAGATCATTATAAATACCAAAATATGTTTAATGAATTTGATTCATTTGAATATGATCCATTAAAAAATAGATCAAATGGTTTAATACCAACTCAATCAAGTTATTCAAAAAATAACATTTCTGATCTAAATAGTTTTAATGAATTTGATAGTATTTATGGCTCTAATAATTCTTCATTAATGAATGATGATTTCTTAAGATCACCTTCATCATCTAGATTTAGTAGTTCTAACAAGTGATTTGATAATGATTTTGAATCTTTAAAACCTGATAGAACATCTGACTTGACTAACTTCTTTGATGAAGAATATGACACTAAGTTTTAATTTTAAGTTTTAACAATAAAAATCACGAACAAAAATGGCATGCTTAGAAGATGCCATTTTTGTTTTAAGTTTAGTGTAAAATGTTGTATAATTCTATGTAAATAAATAAGGACTTTAAATTGAAAACTTATAAATTTTTAAAACATAAGAAATCATTACTTATTCTTGGTTTAACAGCAATTTCTGGTGCTGCTGTTTTAGCTTCTAGTTGTGCGGCTCAACCCGCAACTTCAAGTGTTGATAATTTGTTTAAACCTAGTAATCGATTTGGTGATGACAAAATGGGTTTGTCAGTCAACTCATTAGTAACCAATGTTTTAAGTCAAACTGATGCATTTAATACTTTTTTAGATACTGTAATGGGAAATGTTTTATTATCTTTTTACGAAAATAATCCTATTAAATCTTTAAAAGACAAATATGATAGTTGAAAAAATGATGTTGATAAAATGTGGAATGATCAAATTCAAACCATGAAAGATCAATATCGTAATAATTATTTGTTAAACTTACAAATTGGTCCATTGGACTCTAATGGTGGTACTGAAGCTGCTTGAAAACAAAATGAATTTAATAAAAAAGCTTTAGAAGAATTTAAGAGTTCAGTTTTTGCAAAAACTTATTTAAATTATACAGATGAAAATGGTGATGTAATTACTAAACCTGATGAGACTGTTTTAACTACGCAAGCAAATTGAACTAAGATCAAGTACACTAATCAACATAACAAAGTTAAATATGTTGATAATTCAACTGATACTTTAACTAACACAAATAATAATGAACAAATGTATGCTGACATTCAAGATTTCATGGCAACTCAATGAGTGAAAGAAGAAAATCCTAACTTATTGTCACGCGTTGTTTTAACTAATGAAACTCCTAAAGTTGGTTTTAACTCAATTTTTAATAGTGATTTAAATTCTTCTATTTCAGCATCATATGAATTTCAAGTATTTAATCCTTACAATGAATTAGATATCAGTAAAACACCTGCTAATTCATGAAAGGAATTAGTTGAAGGTACTAAAGGATTAAATAAGTATTTAAATGATAATGGTACAATTGACATTCCAAGCCATTTATCATCAGATGCTGGTGGTAAACTTTTAATGTCAGCTTATGACATGTTTAATACTTATGATGCTTTATTTTCAGCAGCATATGTTAATCAATATCTTAATTTACTAGATAGTTCTTATGCAACTAATTATTTACCAAATGCACATGAGATTAAGCCAACTGATAACATTATGAATGTGTTTATTCGCAAAACTGACCCTAGCGGTGAAAAAGGTGCACGTACTTTAGATTATGTTAATCAAAAAGAATCTGGTGATTCACGTAAGCTTTTTGCTACTAATGCTGCAACAATTGCTAATGGCGCTTATAAAAATTATGTTGATTTAGAAGCAGATAATTCAACTCAAACTACTACTCCTAGCATAAAGGCAACACAACAAACTGAAAATAATACATCAAATCGAACAAGTATTTTTGATATTGGTTTTCAAAAAATGCCAACAACTAGCTCTAAAGATGGTGATGTAGTTAATGCAGCTAATGGAACAACAAATAATCAATTTATGTTGTCTCGTGGTGCTGATGGAATCCATGTTATAGGAATTGATGGTGGTAGTTATTACATTAGTGGTACTAATGGTACTAAAACACGTGATATTAACAAACAAAAAGCATTTTTATTGTTTAGAACTTTATACAAACAATTAGGGTATGCAAAAACTGATTATGATTATACTTTTGATGCAACTACTCAAATTCAAAATTTATTCAATAAAAGTCCTTCTCTATATTTATACCAAGCTTTTAGTACTGCTTTAAATGATAAATCTAGTTTCTTGTACTTATCTTCAAATGCCAAATTAAAAGATAGTTTTCAAAAAGCCCATGACACTATTGATGCATGTGTTCAAGCATTATTTAAAAAAAGTTTGTTAAATAAAATTGAAACTGCCATAAAAACAGTTCAAGATAAATTTTTATCTAAAGCAGACACATATGTTAAAAATGATCTTGATAATGCAAGTGCTAAAAATGGAATTGCTGGATCAATTCCTAATCAACAAGCAATAGATGGATCTATTCCCACTTTAGAATATTATTATCAAAAACTAGCTGCTGAAAATGGTATTGTTAATTCAACAACAGATGTTTCTAACATTACAACTGAAGGTGTCAAAAAGTTTTTTGTTGATTTACATAACAAAGTTAATGATGATGTAAACACTGTTGTTAATGCTTTTGTTGCATCATTAAACTTAACAATTGAACCTAGTCCAACTTATTCCCAAGTAATTTTTTTAAAAGCTAATGGTAATGATTTTTATACATTAGCAATTAATTTAGCTTTAAGCAAAGGGATTGCAAATCCAAATGTAACAAATGCTGTAAAAGCAAATTACTTTAAAAATAATTCATCATTTAAAAATTTTTATGATTTTACAACAGGAAATATTATTTTTAAATCAACTGATACCAATGCAGATCCTTTAATCGCCACTAGAATTAAAGAAATAGCAAATTATTATTATGCTGAAAAAATTTTAAACACTTCATCAGTATCTAAATTTTCATATGGCGTTCCAAAAACTGATAGTATTGCCGCCAATCAAGGATCATCAAAAGATTTAAAAACTAATGATTCAGGTTTTGTAAGTTACAAGGGTGTTTTGCAAAATGTTTTAGATAGTAAGAATTTTATTAAAGATTCTTCTAGCGAAGATGCAATTAATTATTTCACTTATCTTTATACATTTGAATGATTAATTCGGAATGATTTACAAAATTTAAAAACTATTTTGAATGCATCAATTCCAGCAGGAACTAGTTCAATGGTAGCATGAACTGTTCCGATTGCTGCTGACACACCAACAACAGAATTAGATAGCAAAAATCCACTTACTACTTTCCCAACTAATCCAAATTATTATTGGGGTTCAAATTCTAATTGAATGAATTCAGTTAATGCCCCTGGAAAAGCTGATAAATCAAATAAATTAGAGTTACCTTATCGAGCAACTTTTGAAATTGCTAGTGGTGCTTCAAAAAATTCAACAATTACATATTCAAATATTGGTTATGGTTTTACTAGTTTGATTACTGAAGGTAGTACTAAGATCGATACTGCTTTAAACCAAGCATTGTTTGCTAATTTTGGACATTCAAAGAAAACTAATGAAAATGTTTCAACTGGTGCTTTGTATGCATTTGGTTCAAGTCGTGATGAAGTGGTCAATTACATTCAAATGAATTTATCAACTAATCAAGATTTAAATAATTTTATTAACTTTTTAATTCAAAATGTAGGGATTAGTATTACTGATCCAAATTTAAGCACAAGTAATTTAAATGTGGATACAAAAAAAGCTGCTTTAATTAGTTTAGTTCAAAAAACTCCAACAACTTCTGGAAATAAAACAACTACAACAGAAATTCCTGACAATGCTTTTAGTTGTTATATGGGTTATATTGGTACTTCTAAAGCAGATAAATTATCTGAATCCAAACCAATTATTTCTGCTGATGGCAGTCAATTATTACCAACATACATTAAACAAGTTAATAATAGTGATATTCAAAAATTAGGTAAAGGTTGGTTAGCAGCTCCTTCTACTACAAGTATAGCTAATCAGCAAAATGCAAGTAATGATCATCGCTTAGGATTAAATTTAGATGAATTTTTATCTATTGTTGCTATTCAAGCCTTAGATTCAGGAACTCAATCTAGTGCATTAACAAATTTAATTAATTCAAATATGCGCACTGATACTGATTCAGGGCCAACCTTAGTTGGTGATAAACGCTTGCTCGATGCATTAACGTCAAGATGAGCTGCAGCAATCAATCAACCTAAAAAATAATGATGATTTTAACAAGGAATTTTACTTATGAAACTTAACAAGTCTAAAAAAATTAAACTAATTACATTAACTTCAGGTCTAGCTGTTTTATTAGCTACTAGCATTGCTGTTACTAGCTGTGGACCAAGTGCTCAAGTAATTAATAATTTATTTCCAACCTCTAGTTCTAATGGATTTGTTAATGCTCCTGATGTTTCAACAAAAGACCTTGTTACAAAATCATTAATGACCTCAACTGGTTTTGATTCATTTTTAAAAGTTAAGTTATCAGACGTTTTAGGAACTTGATATAAAAATAATGCTAATTCATCAATGCGCACAAAATACCAAAATTTTGTTGCTGTTGTTGATAATGATTGAAAAAATTTAATTAATGATTTAAAGAAAAGTCATGGTAATGATTATTTAGTTGAATTGCAAAAAACTTATTTAGATCAAAATGGTGGCACAGAAGCAACTTATAAACAAACTAAAATTAATGAAAAAGTTTTAGAAGATTTTTCAAATAGTTTATTTTCAACTTTGTATTTATCATATCTTGATACTAACAATAAACCAGTTACCCCATCTAGAACTGATTTAGATAATGAAAGTAATTGAAGTAAGTTAAAGTTTACTAATCCTGTAACAGGCGCTTATGATTTTAATGATGAATCAAATATAAACAATGTTAATGAAACCTTTGCCCAAATCCAAGGTGATCTTTTTAAAACTTGAGTTAATGAAGAAAATCCTAATTTGTTATCTAGTGTTTTATTTACTAATGGAACACCAAGAAATAATGGTTTAGATTTGTTATTTAATAAAGATGTAATTGGTGCTGAAACTTTAACTGCTTCTTATGCTTTCCAAGTAATGGAAAATAATTTAAGTGATTTAACTACTACTAAAGGCGCTTCAGCTTATAAAAAAATTGTTACTGAAGGCTTAAGTAAATATGTTGGTGATAATGGTAAAATTGATTTTTCTTTGAATTTAACTCAAGGCACAAGTACAAAAGTAATTATGACTGCTAACAACATGTTTAGTGGTGATGATGTAACAATTCCAGCTGGTTTTATTCAACAATATTTATCAATGATTAATGACCCAAATAAAGATAATATCGGTCCAGAAGTTGATTTGTTAGGAACAAATACTAGTGGTACATCTAATAGTGCAGTGGCACAAGCTGACACAGAGGATAAATACAATGTCATGGGTAATTTTATCCGTGATATTACATCATCTACTAGTAAAACAGTTGCTAAAGCAGATGCAACAGCAAGCACAACTCAAGAAACAACTACTCCTGAAACTGCTTATACTAAAGTTGATCCTAAGTTTACAAATGCTAAAAATAGTTTTACTAACACTTTTTATGATGCTTATAAAAAATTAGCTACTACTAATGGAGATGCAACTACTAAAGATAACCCTAAAAATACAACAACTCATGGTATTTTTAATGTAATTAAACCTAAGTCTACTACTAGCACTGGTACATCTAGTGTTGCAGCAACAGACACTAATGCAACAGATAAAAATAAAAATTTTATTTTAATTCGTTCTAATGATGGTGTTCATTTAATGGGAATTGATGGTGGTTCTTATTATTTGTCTAGTATGAATAATGGAACAAATGGTCAATCAAAAACAGTTACTCAAGGACGTGATTTAGTTAAGCAAGAAAATTTTTTAAAGTATCGATCTGCATTATTAACTTGAGGTAATTTACCTTCAGATCAATCTTATGATTTTAATCTTAAAGATTTATTATCTAAATGATTTAATGACAATAAAACTCGATTAATATTTAGTGTTTTAAGTGATGCAATTGATCATAAAAATGCTTTTGCTGACACACAAGCAACTAATAACCAAGCAAAAACTCCTACTAAAAACTTTTTTGATTTAAATGCCAATCAAGCATTTAAAAATGAATTTACTCAACTTAAAACTGATATTAGTGATTATGTAACTAAATATGATGCTTATGCAAAAGCTTCTAAATTACAAAGCAATGTAAACACAATATCAGAAAAATTAAATGCACGTGCCAAAACATATTCTGATTTTGAATCAGCATCAACACCTGAAAAAATTGGAATGGCTGCTCGTTTACCTTATGTTAGACAAAACGATGGTGTCTATGCAGGTTTAAGTCGTTACTACACAAATGGTGCTTTAAGTATTGATTCAACTAGTTCTACTCAAAAAGATGCAAATGCACAAGCAACCGATCCATATAAAAGTATAGCTGATGCAATGCGCACTAATATTGATAACACTTATAAAGCATTAAAAACTTCTACAGAATCAATGGTTGATAAAATGGGTTTATCAATTGCTAATAGTTCTGACACACCATATGCCCAAGTTTTGTTTGTTAAAACAAGTAGTGGTTTATATGATTTAGCATTCAATAGTGTTTTGCAAACAACTGCCAATACAACAGCAGTTACTAACACTATTAAGTATTCATATTTTAAAAATAATTCTAATTTAAATAATTTGTACAATTTTGATGATGGTTCTATAAAACAAGTATATGGAATTGCTAAAGAAAAATTAGAACAAATTGTTAACACATACTATTGGATGCCATTCTGATATGGTTCTAGTAGCCGTTATAGTTATGGTGGTTATCAAGATCAAACAGGATTAGATAAGATTATTAGTACAGTTAAAAATTTACAATCAATAACTGTTAATCCAACATCTGATTCAGCAATCAGCTATTACACTTTCTTGTACACATTAGATTGGTTATTACGTGATGATTTAGTTAACTTAAAATTTATATTAAATCAATCAATTTTTGAAGGCACAAATGCTGCAATTACTTGAACTATGAATATGGATCCATCAAAATTAGGTACAGAGAATCCATTTACTCAATTTGCAGCAAATCCTAATTTTTTACAGGGTTCATCTAGCAACTGATACAATGCTGTATCTTCAAATACACAAGCAAGTGGCACACAAAAACAAGCAGCTGCTGCAGATACAACAACTTCTACTCCACCAAAACCAGATCCATTTAATGACACTGCTAACCCTTATTACTACACAAATACATACACAACAATCGCTAATGGTAGTACTTCTAGTGGTTCTAGTTCAGCAGTTACAACAGTGGCTAATGGGACAACGCCAAACAAACTTTATGGATTCAATGGTATTGTTTTAGAAAATGATTCTTCAATTGATAGTAATGTAACTAATCAATTATTTGGCAATTTTGGTAGTACTGGAGTTGAAGGATCACTTAGTTCATTTGGTTCACAAACTAACTTATTAGCTTATTTAGAAAGAATTCAATCATTAACTGAATTAGATAAACTTGTAACAATGCTTGAAACAAGAGCAAAAATTGATTTATCTGCTTACCATCAAAAAGATCAAAATGGTAATTTCATTTTAACTTTCGATCAAAAGAAAGAATTAGTAAAATCTAAAATTCCACCAGGATCAGCTACTACCGGAACTAAAACAGGTGAAAATTATTACAAGAAATTTAGTGGCTTTATTGGTAATAAAAAAGTTGCAGTTGATTTATATGGTTCTAATGGTAATGATTGAAAAACTAAAATCCAAGAGTCAGATCCGGTTGTTGAAAATGGTAAGTCTACTCGGGTAGCAGCTTATGCTATGCAGATTAATTATGAAGATGTTAATAATTTAGGTGGGCAAGGATGAGTTACTGATAATCCAACTTCAGCAAGTGCTAAACGCTTGGGTTTAGATTTAGATACATTCTTAGCTATTGTTGGTTTACAAGCATCTAATACTATTGTTCAGAATTTAGCAACAAATGATTTAATTAATAACAATAAAAAACCTGCAGGTTCAGACTTTAGTCGCTATACTGTTGGTGACAAACGTATTTATGATGCTTTAACTGATACTTGAGTAACTAAACCTAAAAAATAAAACTAATTAAAAATAAAATAGCACATAACTTCTTGATTTTTAATGGTTTGTTATAATCCATGAGAATCAAGGAGTTTTTATTTTGGAAAACTTTAAAAAGAAAGAAGTGAAAATAGACATAAAATCTATAACTAATGAAGAAGATACAACTGATAATAAATTTTCATTAATTCATGTTAATGAAGAATTGTTAGAAAAAGCTAAATCAGATGACATTTTAAATCAAATTGTTGTTAATGATGATGTTGATATACAAGTGCTTTAAAAAAGACTAAAGATAAAACTAGTTTGATAACTTCAGATTTTAATTCTAAATATGAAGGTTTAACAAGTGCAGAAGCAGAAGTTGCTTTAAAAAAATATGGACCAAACAAATTAGCTGAAAAGAAGAAAAAAAGCATCTTTTTCATTTTTATAAAACAATTAAAAGATGTTATGATTTTTTTACTATTAATTGCCACAATTGCTTCATTTATAATTTTTATTGTTACTGGTGTTAGATTTAACTGAAATTTTAATGATAAAAATTTAGTTATTGCATTAATTGAACCTTTTATTATTTTAGCAGTCATTTCCATGTATGTTATCTTAGGTGGTGTGCAAGAACTACAATCTTTAAAAGCAGTCAATGCTTTAAAAAAGATGTCAACAACATATGCAACGGTTATTCGTGATAAGAAAGTTTTTAAAATTAATTCAGAACAATTGGTTCCTGGAGACTTAATGTTGATTGAAGCAGGCGACCGGATTAGTGCTGATGCTATTTTGTTAGAGTCTTTTAATTTAGTTTGTAATGAATCAGTTCTTACAGGTGAATCATTACCAGTTAGTAAGAAAGCACAAGCAATCATTAAGGATAATGCATATTTAGGAGAACAACTAAATAAAGTATTTTCTAGTTGTACAGTTATAAATGGACAAGCACGTTGTAAAGTAATTGCAACTGGAACTCAAACTCAAATTGGCAAAATTGCTAATTTAATTGATAATCAAAAAATTTTTATGACTCCTTTACAATTAAAGTTAAATCGATTAGGTCATATTTTTGGTTATTCAGGATTGGTATTATTTCTTTTAGTATTTTTAATTCAAATTTTTATTTTAGGAATTAATAACATTAGTAGTACATGAAATACTGCTTTAACAACTTCTATTTCATTAGCAATCGCAGCGATTCCTGAAGGTTTAGGCGCATTTACTACAATTATTTTATCTATTGGCATTAAAAAAATGGCATCACAGAATGCTTTAATAAAAAAAGTATCTTCAGTTGAAACTTTAGGTAGTACTTCAGTTATTTGTACTGATAAAACTGGAACTTTAACTTTAAATAAAATGACATTAAAAACTATTTGAGATTATCAATCTAAATTTATTTTTGAAGTTGATAAAAATGTTGATACTAATAAAAATTATTTAAAGTTATTAGAAACTTTTATTTTGTGTTCAAATAGTTATTTATCAATTAAAGATGGAAAAGAAATTGAAGTTGGTGATCCAACAGAATTAGCTATCATTAGATATGCTAAACAATTTAATTTAGAAAAATTAGAGTTAGATAAAAAATATCCTCAAATTTTTTCAATCGCATTTGATTCTGATAGAAAATTAATGACCTCAATTAATCTTATTGGAAATAAAAAATATGCAATCATTAAAGGCGCACCAGACATTTTAATTCAAAAATGTTCTAATGCTAATTTAGATGATATTAAAGAACAATTAAAGATTTTTACATCTAATTCTTATCGTGTTTTAGGATTAGCTTTTAAAGATGTTACAAATTTGAAAGAACCATATAATGAATCTAATATAGAGAATAAACTTATTTTTTTAGGATTATTCGCAATGTATGATCCTCCAAGACTAGAGGTTAAATCTACAATTCAAGAATGTATTAGGGCCGGAATTAAAACAGTAATGATTACAGGGGATAATTTAGATGCAGCTAAATCTATTGGCAAAGAAATTGGTATTTTAAATTCAGATAGTGAAGCGATTTCTGGAGAGGAATTAAACAAACTAAGTGATCAAGAATTAGAAACAAATGTTTTAAATTATAGTGTTTATGCCCGTGTTACACCAGCTGATAAATTGCGAATTGTTAAAGCTTGACAAGCAAATGACCAAGTAGTTGCTATGACAGGTGACGGAGTAAATGATGCTCCATCATTAAAAGCCGCTGATATTGGTTGCGCAATGGGAATTACAGGCACAGATGTCGCAAAAGAAGCTGCTGATATGATCATTATGGATGATAATTTTAAAACAATTGTTGCTTCAATAAGTAATGGTCGTAGAGTATATCAAACAATTAAGTTAGTAATTCAAAATGTATTACTTTCAAGTGTTGCTGAAGTAATTATAATGTTTTTAGGTATTATTATTTTTAAATATGCTTTTGAAAGCTCACTTGTAGTTTTTGATAACATTAATGATCAATGAATACAAACTACTGATTTACATATTTTTGGCGCAACACAACTATTAATTATCAATTTGGTTACTGATGGATTTCCAGCAATTGCTTTAGGTATTCAAGGGACTCAAGATAATTTGATGTTTAGAAGACCTTATAGTAAACATGAAAGTATTTTTGCAAGACGTATGGGGATCAATTTATTTTGACAAGGGTGTTTATTTGCATTAGTTACTATGATAGCATTTGCATTAGGTACTCTTTATTCACGTGATCACTGGTTTGGAAATGTTATTAATGGTCGTGACCCAGTTACCAATCAAATAATTTTTGGTAGTGGCGGTTTATATGATGTTGGATTAAATGACTTATATGCAGGTTCAGCAGCAGCTTTTATTACTTTAGCTATTGGTATTAGTTTTCATGCATTAAGTTTAATGTCATCTAATTCTTTGTTTAAGTGCAAAGTTAAAGATTATTATGTGGTTTATGGTGCTGTTATTCTAAGTATTTTGTTAGTAATTTTATTTACTTTTGTACCACAAATTGCTTTTGCTTTTAAAATTCCTTCTAATTTAGTTATTGATGGTGGTCCTATAATTTTAATTGCAATTGGTTTAGCACTTGCCCCTTGGATTGTTTTAGAATTATATAAATTTGTTTATGCTCAAATTGAGAAAAACGTTTTAGAAACTTCAAGTATTACTACTTTTGAATTAATTAGAAAACCAAATTATTACAAAAAAAGAAAAAGAATTAGAAAATAATTTATTTAACCATTTTTAAATTTAACTTATTTAATTTAGAAGATTTAATTCATAAATTTCTGACTCCAACTTTAAACAGAATTTAATATAATCAACCAAGCATATAGTAAAGATGGAATCAAAAAATGAGTAATTTATTTTCTACTTTAATATCTAAAACTCAACTATCTAATGAATATTTAAATCAGCGAAATGCATATAAATACAATGTTATCTATATTTATGAAATTGTTGGTCAATTTGGTAAATATATCCCAAATGATTTGAGTTATTATAAAATTGGACAAACTCACTTACCAACTAAATGGAATGAGCAAGATTGGAAGAATATTGATCAAGAAAAAATTAATGAAGCTGCTATAAAAAGAATTAAAGATCAATCCAATACTGCAGGATTAAATTTTCAATTAATCCATGCTACTATTGGTATTAGAAAGAATGAAAATAATGATGATGTTGGTTTTTCTGACAAAGATTTTCACAAAGTTTTAATAAAGCGAGGTGTAAAGCAGGTTGATTTGCCAAACAAATGCGACTTAAATAAAAATGTTCAAAGTTCTACTGCAAAAGAATGATTTCAATGCTCACCTCATAAATTAATTGATTATTTGAATCAATACAAAAATGGTGCCCATTCATTAAGTGATGATGATATAGCTAAAATTGAATTGCGTGAACCCCAAAGAATAGCTTGCGACGAAATAATCAAAGCTTGAAATAAAAAAAATGATGAAGCGATAAAAGATTTAAAAAATAATGATTACTCAAAAAATCAGTTTTTACTTAATGCAATTATGCGTTTTGGGAAATGTATAACAACTTATAGTTTTATTAATGAAATGAATATTTCTAAAACCTTAATTTTTACTCATCGACCTATAGTTAAAAATAGTTGGCAAGATGACTTCAATTTAATTTTTAAAAATAAAAATGATTTAGAAACATTAAACAAAAAATATGAATTTTTAGATAAAAAAGATCAGCATTTAATTAATGATTTTAATAATTTAATTTATTTTACCTCTATTCAAGATTTACGCGGAAAACAATCTAATGAAGATTTTGAAGATGCTTATTTAGATAATGAATTTAATTTAGAAAAAGAATATATTTCTCAATGAAAAGAATCTAATAAAAGAATTTTTGAAATGGACTGAGATCTTATTGTAATTGATGAAGCACATGAAGGAATTTTAACTGAACTTGCATCTCAAATAAATACTAGTCTTAAAAAGAAATTTGCATTATATTTATCTGGAACACCATTTAATTTTTTATCAATGAGTGATTTTAAAAAAGAATTTGGAACTAATTATCATAGATTTGATTATGAAGATGAACAGAAATATAAAAAAGAATGAGATGACAAATATCCAACAGAAGCAAACCCATATGCAGATTTGCCTGATATTAAATTATGAGGTATTTCAATTGACAAGAAAAATTTAAGTGAAGGCAAAGAATTAACTGGGTTTGATAGTAATTTTTTTAATTTTAATCTTTTTTTTGAGTTAAATGATGATGGTTCATTTAAAAATGAGCAAGAAATTAACAAATGATTAGACAACATTTCTTCTCATGAAAATGATGAATTTTTATTACAAATGCCATTTCATGAAACTAAACGTCATGATACTAAACATAGTTTGTGATTATTACCTAGAAAAGTAGGAATTGCAAATGCATTAGAAAAACTTTTAAAAAAACACAATTTTTTTAGAAATTATCAAATTTTTAATGTTGCAGGAAATTGTTTTTCAGAAAATGATTTTAAAAACATTAAATCATGCACAGATAATGAAGAAAAACAATCTATTATTTTAACCATTGGACGTTTAACCCAAGGAGTTACATTACCTGGATTATCAACTATTTTGATGTTAGATCAGTCAACCTCCTCTATTAAATATTTACAAACAATTTTTCGTGCCAAAACACCTTCACCTAAAAATTGAAAAAAAATTAAAACAGCAGCTTTAGTTTTTGATTTTAACCCAGATCGTTGTTTAGACATTACTTATCAATTAGCATCTAAAGATGAAGATAACAAAGATTCTAATAAATTGATGCCTAAACAAGATTTAGATGAATCTATACAAAGAGTTTTAAATTATTGGGATGTAATGATTTATGAGGACAATGCATTTCAACCAATTAATATTAGTATTTTTAATAAAACAATAAATAAGGTTTTTGTAAATCGAATAATTAATCAAGGTTTTGATGCTCCAAAAGAATTAATTGACTTAAAAAGATTTGATTCTTATTTTAAGAAAAACCCAGAAAATGTTGCTAAATACTTTAACATGTTGTTTAATAAATGTAATAATAAGAAAGTAAAAGAAAAAAATATCAAATTAACAAATAATGCATTAGATATTGCAATTGTAGAATTAGAAAAATCTTCTTCATCACTAGCAACAAATTCCATTGATCCAGGCAAAGAAGATAAAAAATTAATCAATGATTCTTTGAAAAAACTTCGAGAAGTGCTTAGGAACATTTTTCCTCGAATTCCATATATGTTAATTGGCAAATTTCATGAAATTAGGGAAAAATTTAGAGGAGATAATTTTTTTAATTTTGACATTGATAATTTTTGTAATATGTATGATGAATTAACATGAAAAGAGATTATGCCTCATACTTTTCAAAAAAAAGAATTTAAAGAAATCATTCAAAACTTTATAAATAAAAACATGTTTTTTCAAACTTGTATTGGATATATGCAAAAAATTGATGATATTACAAAGATTAATGATAATTTAGATCGTTGTCATGCATGATTTGGTTTTTTTGATAGTCTTCATAGTTTAGATCGTGAAACAGTTTTTACACCATTTAAAGTTATTAAATATCAAGTAGATTCATTAGAAATTGATTGAAAAACTGCTTATCTGAAAAAACAAACTTTTATTGACATTAATGTAAAAACAGCATTATATCCATTATATATTGCTCAAAATCTTTTAAAAGCTCAACTAGAACTTGAAAAAAAACAAGAATGGCGCAAAATAATTTATCATCAAATTTTTTTAATTTGTAAATTAGAGCTAATGAAAGAAGTAGCAATTAATGTTTTAAAATTTAATCGAGATGATACTAATGTTTTAAAATTTGACATTATAGAAAAACTATCAAGCAAAGATAAAAAGAGTTTAAATCTTTTAAGTGAAGAAATTATGAGCAAAGTAAAAAGACCAAAGTTAACTAAATTTGATTATTGTATTAGTAATCCACCTTATCAAATTCAAGTTAAAAGTGATAATATTCAAGATAATTCATCTAGTGCAAATGTTATTTTTGATAAATTTGTACATTTAGGTACTGAAATTTCAAATATTACTTGTATGATTTTTCCAGCAAAATGAATGATTGGTGGGAAAGGTTTAGATAATTTTAGAAAACTTATTCTTGATTCTAAGAATATTGAATATTTAATTGATTGTGAAAATTATAAACAATTGTTTCCAACAATTATATTACATTCTGGATTATCCATTATGACAATTAATAATTTAGGGACATATAAACACACAAAAGTTGGCTATTTTAATGATTTTAAACCAATAACAAAGTGATATGAACGTAAATTAAATGAATATGGAGATGATATTTTTATTATTGACAATAAAAAATATAATATTTTGAAAAAAATTGAAAAGAAATTAAATATTAAAAATCCTTGTGAAGATTGAAAGCATATTGACACAATGGATAAGCATGTTCAACCATTAAATACATTTAATTTAGAAACAAATTTTTATAAAAAAAATGAAATATCTATTGCAGAAGATTTTGATAGCAATCATACAATTAAAGTTTATTACATTACTGTAAAAAAAGAAGGAAGAAATAAAAACAGTCATAAAAATAGAACTTTTGGATATATTTCATCAAGTTTTATTGAAACAAACCATTTATGGTTAAATAAATGAAAAATTTGCATGCCAAAGGCAGGGGGGGGGGGATAGAAATGACAAGAATATTTTATCTCGCTCACTTTTAGTTGAACCAAATTCTGTATGTACAGCATCATACCGTGTATGTGAAGTTTTTGATAACGAGGATGATGCAAAATTGTTTGCTTATTTCATGGAATCACGTTTTTTACGCTTTTTAGTGTCAATTGTTAAATTAACACATGATGCAAATAGAAATTCATATCGCTTTGTTCCATATTGTGATGTAATTAATCAATTTACAAATTGACAAAAAATTAAAAATGAATCTGAAAAACGCGATGCACTTGATCATGAATTAATGGATTATTTTGGTTTATCAAAAGAAGATCAAGACTATATATTTAAAACTGTTAATAGAATGAATGCTAGTGTTGAAGATATTTTAGAAAGTAATTTATCTGATGATGAATAATAAAGATTTATTGCTTTCAAAACTTTATACAAAATTTAGTGATGAAGAAGACTTTATTCCTGATAATGGAAATCAACAAAAATTAGCTGAAGTTTTTACACCTAAATTAGTGGTTGATTTAATGCTTAAAAATTCTGGTTTAAAAAATGATAGTAATTTTATGGCTTCAGTATTTGAACCAGGCTGTGGCACTGGTAACTTTACAATTGAAATACTAGCAATTAAATTAGAAAAAGTTTTTAAATACATCCAAACATTTGCTTCAAAGCAAACTAAATTTAAAGAATATTTAATTAATTCACTTTTAGCATTAGCTTCAATTACTTTTTTAGATATTGACTTAGGTAATGTTAAGACTGTCAAAAACCGATTATTTAAATTTATGATTAAAAAATTTAATGTTTACATGAAAATATTAAATTTAGATAAAGATCTTCCTAAATATTATGAATTAGCAATTAATTCAATTCTTCATGCTAATGGAATTTGTGCTAATTTACTAGATAAAGAAATTTGTAATAATTTATTAATTGTTAGGTATGCACGTAACAAAGATTGGATTGGCCGCTATGTTTATAAATTTATTGATCTTTTAAATATTAATTTAGTCGCTAATGATCAATATAATTTGTTTTCTGAAGATGACTTTTATTTAATTGATCCTGAATATGAAGATGAAATAAAATACAATAAATGAACTTTGTTAATTAATGGCAAAGATATATTTAAAAAAAATAGTTCTTTAAAAAAAGTAATTTAAATATATTAATGAATTAAATTGACAAAATTAATTATTACAAAATATCATAAATACGATGCTTTATTAATTTATAAATCAACAAAAAAAGTTTAAATTTCAAATAATATTTTGATTATTTTATACCCAAATGCTTTAATTAAACTTACATAGAGACAAAATAAATATTATTATTTTGTTGTTAGTCAAAATTTTAATTTTCATGAATTTTGAATTAACAGAGAAATTAAAAACATTGTAGAATAGAAAAACTTTTAACCTATTAGTTTTAAAGAATATTTACTCTAGTATATATAACTAACAAATTCAATTTACACTAAACTCATCTTTTTAATTTACTTGTCAAATGGTTATTCAAGAACAAAATGCCATTATAAAGAATTAAAAAAAATGAAACCAATTTTCATTTTAAAACCAAGGTCCATTGAACAGCTCTTGGTTTTTATTTATAATAGAAATTGATTATTTCTTAAGTTAGTTTGTAATACATGAAAGGCTATTTATTTATGTCTATAAAAAAATGTGAATGTCAGTTATGTATTGCAGGACTAACTGATCATGAAAGAAGAATTACTAAATTGGAAAACAAAAAGAAAAAAACTGGCAATGGTGGTGACAATAAAAAACCACCTCAACCAAGAATTCCCGCATGGTTTAAGATGTGGAACGAACAAGTATTTATTCCTCTTGCTCAAGATATTAAATCTTTAAAAGATGATGTTCAATATCTAAAAGAAGATGTTCAATATCTTAAAACCAATGCAGTCATGAAGGATGATTTTAAAAGTATGCTAAAAGAAGAACTAAAAGTTCTACTTAAACCATCTGCTTTTAAAGATTCCAAATAAAATAATTCTTCTTTAATCTATTAGCACCTTATCAATCAGGGTGGTTTTTCGTAATATGTAATTAAATACTAGCATTACGCTCAAGCACTGCCATAGTGTCCTAATATTTTAATTAAAATATTATTTAAGACATTTGCCAATTAAAAAACATTAAATATAAGCATACTTTAAGAGTTCTAACATTAATATGGAACCATTATTTTAAATGTTCAACAAATGCAATTTTATTTAAAGAATTATTGAAAAAGTAAGTAATTTTTAGTAATTTGATTTATAGTTCTATGTTTGTATTAAAACAACCAATAGTTAAATTAATAAATTTAATTTTTTAATCATATTTTGAAATATTAAACAAAGCATTTATTAAAAGTGATTTAAATTTCTTTTTTTCTTTCATTTTCATCTAGTGATTTGCCATTTTCATCTTTTCAGAAAACTCAACCATTTATGTTTGTACAACACACTAAATATGCTGGTGCAGAAGGTGAATCATATTCTATATCTTTTAATATAGTAAGTTTACCGTTTATAAAATCCGCTAATCCTTTTTTTATCAAATCATCTTGCTTACTCTTTATTTCTTGATATCTAAGATTGTTTGCTAATTTGTCACTTGGCCATCGGTGTACAACTGAATCTTTTAAAAGGACAAACTTACCATTGCCTTTAGATAATAATTTTGCTTCTCTAGCATAATAAATTTTACTTAAATTATTATTGGATACAAAGTTAGCATTTAGATTTTTATTTTCTTTATAAATTGTAATTTTATTATTAGTGTTTAAAATTAAACAATCTTCACGATTATGAATTTTAGCAATACATTGCAAAATTTCATATGCATCTTGTGGTGGCAAAGTAAAAAATTCTTTTTTAGGATCAATTTGAAGATCTGGAACTAGTTTAATTAACAATTTATGAATTAATTTATCAGGTGCACCATTGGCAATAGCACTAATTTTATATGTGCAATAAACTTCAAAGTTTGAAGGGCAACCTGTATTTAATGACCTTAACCTTTGTTTCAAATTTTGTGTATAACCAATTTTTATGCAATTTTTTGGAAAACTTGGGTTAGTTAAAACATAAATTAAAGATTCTTTTTTCTCTTGCATATAAAATTTTAATAATTACTTTATTTAATGATTTGAATTATACCAAATATTTTAAATATCAATGAATGTGCTTATCGCTTTTTTTTACATTTAAACTAACAATAATATGGAATAAAATAAATCAGTTAAAGCTTGTTCAAATTCTATTGTGCAGTCTCTCTCTTTACTTATGGCATGAGCGATTTCATGAATGACTGTGTTAAATAATTTTTCTTTATCACTTAATATTTTTTTAACTATTTGTATAGTATTAGTTTCATGTATAGTGATTCCTAAAGCATTGGGATGATCTTCAATTACTTCAAATTTAAATGATCGTAATTTTTCTTGTTTGGAAATATCAATATTTTTAGACAATTGCTCAATCTTTTTTAATACTCAATCTCAATTGTTTTGTTGTTGCGGTTCAAAATTATTTACAATATCTCCTTTATAATCACTTATGTATTCATTTCCAAAAAAATCTAATGTGTATTTTTTAAAATTTTCATCTTTTATAAAAGTATTGTATTCTTTTTTATTTATTGAAATGATTTCATAATTTTCTAGCATAGCATAAGACTTAAACATAGGATAAGTTGGTGTGTCAGGACATGCAAGTAAAATTCTTCTATTTGTATTTTTAATAATTAATTTTTTTACATCTACTAATGATCATTCTCCATCAGAAAATTCTTCCCGTTTATCTATCAAACAATTAATTAATTTTTGTGTATTGTCATTAATATTAGATTTAAGTATAGAAATAATATTGTCTCTATAAACATCTCTAGATATATTTCTTCTTTCTCTATTTAAACCATTTTTTAATTTAGTGTTTGGCAATAAAATATTGTATGAAAATAAGAAATTATCATCTTCTGATATTTTCATTCCATTTAAAAAAATTTCAGATTTGTTAGAATTATTTCTTTCATAAATTTCACCTTTTTCAGAAGAAGAAAGCTTTTCATAATTTTCCGATAATTCTAAAAAATTAGAAATAGCTTTTTTGTAATCAGTTTCATCGATATTATTAATAACAATTTTTGTTCCTTCATTTTCAAAAATAGAATTATTAATTTTTATATGTATGGTTTTAATATTTTCATTAATACCTTTTTTAAAATCTTCTTTTGGAGTAAAAGACCCATGCTTACTATAAAAAGTAATTTCCTTGTTATTTCTAAATAAAACTGAAACAGCATCTTTTAAACCTATTCCAAATTTTCCTATAACTATTTTTGATTGTTTTTTCTCTTCATTTTCATTTTGAATAAAATGATTAGATGTGATTCCCCTACCATAATCAAAAATCGTCAAAGTATTATTATCATAATTTATGCTAGGAAATTCTGTTTTGGTTAATCTACTTTCATCAATAGCATTGGCAATTAATTCTCTAATAGCATCAGAAATGGATCAATCTGATAAAATTTCTTTGATATTTAAATCAAAAGTTATTTCATTGTTCATAATTTTTTTAATACCCATTTTTATTTAAATACTTATAAATGTGAACTTACAAAATTTATCTTTAAAAATACACTATGTTCATTTTAAAATTGTGGATTTCGAAATTGACAAACCCTTGTAAAGGATAATTTTATTATTTGTCCTATTAAAATTTTAAATAAGCATTTTAAAGTTATATAAACAAAGTCTTAAATTTAACATCTTATTAAGTAAGGTAATTTTTATACAGAGTAAAATAGTATAAAATTATTTATATGCTTTAAATTTTAAAAAGCTATCTTTTATGTCTTGAAAAACACAAGCCTAGCAAACTATTTTAGGTAAAGATTTTAATGCATTTAGAAAACACAAAATAATAATTAAACTTTTAAATAATAAAAGTAAAAACATTTATTTATAAACAATACTTATAGTTACTGTTAATTAGTTACTAAATTAGTATGTCTTATCAGTGTAGTAAATTAGTTTACTATATTAGTGTATTTATATTATAATCTATTTGCTTTGCGTGATTTATTAAGTCACTATGTGAACAAAACAAAGAAATTAAAAATAATAAAATAAAGTTTATATGGACATTAATTGTTAATATAGTTTGGGTCATTTATGCAAAAAACAACAATGTTAAAAAAAGCAGATGCACAAAAAATGCGCAAATGATATTGTGTTGATGCTACAGATTTAGTTTTAGGTAAATTAGCTGTCAAAGCTGCAAATGTTTTGCGCGGGAAAAATAAGGTTAATTTTACTCCAAATCAAGATTGTGGAGATTTTTTAATTATTATTAATTCTGACAAAATTCGTTTGACTGGAAATAAAATGGATAATGAATTTTGGTATCGACATTCTAATTACATTGGTGGAATTAAAAAACGTAGTGGACGCGAAATGTTAGATAATTATTCTGACAAATTAGTTTACAATGCAATTAAAGGAATGCTACCAGATAATAGAATTAGTAAAGAAATCATTCGCAAACTAAAAGTTTACAAAGGTAGTGAACATGAACATGCTGCTCAACAACCTAGCATGCTTCATTGAAAGTAATAATTAGGGAGATAATTTATTTATATGAGTAGCAATTCATTTTATGGATTAGGCCGTAGAAAAACTTCAGTAGCAAAAGTTACTTTAACTTCTGGTTCAGGCAAGATTATTGTTAATAGAAAAGATCCAGAAAATTATTTTCCAAATAAGATTGTAATTCAAGATTTAGAACAACCATTAGAGGTTACTAATTCTCGCAATAATTATGACATTAATGTTGTAGTAAATGGCGGTGGTTTTACTGGACAGGCTGGAGCAATAAGATTAGGTATTGCTCGTGCTTTAATTAAGATTAACCCTGATTTTAAAAAAATTCTTAAAGCAAATAAATTAGTAACTCGTGATGCACGTAACAAAGAACGTAAGAAATTTGGTCTTTATGGTGCTAGAAGAGCTCCTCAATTTACTAAGCGATAATTTTTTTTATATTTAAAAAATAAAGAGCAAAAAGTTTTTTTATTTTTATGGAGAATATATAATTAGTTTTTATGAAAACTATTCTCCCAAGTACTTTGTTAAATTTTCAAAACTGTATTAATAAAGTTAACCCAAAAAATGTATTTTCAGCTGCTACATACTTGTCTTGATCAACTTTTGGTGTTCGTATTAATTATGAATATGATGTAAAGTTAAATTGTATTTATTTATATTGTAAGTATGAACCATCATATTGAAATTATATAAATAATATTTTTGATAAAAAAATGGAAAAATGAACTGATGCTTCACATAAACATTTAATTTTATCACCAATTGTTTCTACTCCAAATGCTTTTTTAAATGTTGCCCAGAAACAGATTGATTTATTTTTGAGTCATAAGAAAAATTCTGGTGGTTTGTTTATGGAAGATTTAACAAATGAACAAATTGAACAATTGAAAACAATTTATGATGTAGAAGTTATTTATACAAATTTTAGCAATTATCTATACACAAGAGAGCAATTGCAATTTATGGCTGGAAAGAAGATGCAAAAGCGACGCAATCATCTTAATTTTTATTTAAATAATTATCAATCTTTAACACAAGTAAAAAAAATTAAAGATATTAATTTTTTAGAAATTATTAGATTTTTAAAAAAATGAGGTAATGATAATAATCAGTTTAATTACGAAAGTGAACTAAAATTTGTAAATTTATCTAAAGAATTAATTGAAAAAGAAATTTTTAAAGGATTAGGCATTTTCATAGATAGTAAACTAATTGGTTTAACAATTAGTTACGAACATAATGATTTTTGTGAAATCTTAGTTGAACATGCAGATAAAACCAAACGAGGTTCATATCAATATTTATTATCTCAAAACTTAGCTATTAATCATCCACTGGTTAAATGAGTAGATCGTCAGGATGATGTTTGATCTTCAATTATTGATTTTTCTAAAAGAATGTACCATCCATTTTCTATTATTTTAAAAAATGTTGCACATATAAAACTTAAAGAAAGCAATTTATGTTAAGTAATTCTTATAGTTTTAATCATTTACTTGAATATAAAAAAAATTATCTTCGTTCTTTTATTGAAGAGAATGATAAATCTTTTAATTATTTTCTTAATGAATATATATCTCCCAGATGTATTTATTTAAGTACTGATTTAAAAAATAATTTTGCTCTTGGTTTAATGACAATTCCTAAAACCATTGTTTCTAATAATCATTTTTTAAAAGCATGCTTAATTTATGGAGTTGTTGCTGCAGATGAATATAAGCACACACATATTTTGCATAAACTATTTCCTAATTTTATTTATGAAATGAAAAACAAATATGATGTTATTTTAATTGAAAGTGATTATTGAAAAATTTATGAAGAATTTGACTTATTATCATTAAATAATTTTTCAACATATAAATCTGTAAATCATATCAATGATGCTTTTTTAAAAACATTATTAAAACCATTAAATGATGTTACTATTAATAAAGCTTTAATGATTTTTAAAAATCAAATAAAAAATTTTAAAATATCAAATTATGTTGATTTAGATTTTAATACTTTAAAGCATTTTTTTAAAGTAAACATTTTGATGGGAGATCAAATTTTATTAGCAAAGCAAGCTTTTGCACTTTATTCAAAAAAAAATAAAACAATTAGTGCTATTCATTTTGAAAATCATGCTGCTTTAATTGAATTGATTAAATTTATTCCAATTAATTGGACTTTTAATTTAGATGATGTTTTTAATCATCTAGTTACTATCAATTCAGTAAAACTATTAACTGTTATAAAAACCAAAATGTTTAATTTTTCCGAAAGATTAAATACTATATTTTTTAGTGAATTTAATTAACTATTTTATTGTATAATTTCATTTGCATTTTACTATAATGGAAGTATAGCTCAGTTGGTTAGAGCACACCCCTGATAAGGGTGAGGTCGATGGTTCAAGTCCATTTACTTCCACCATTAATGGGGATGTAGCTCAGCTGATAGAGCACCTGATTTGCACTCAGGAGGTCGAGGGTTTGATCCCCTTCATCTCCACCATTTTTATTTTATGCCCACTTTTGTTATTAAAAGTGGGATTTTATTTTTAAAAATAAAAAAATAGTCAATAATTAAGTATTAAAGTTTCTATTAATTGGTAAATAATTTTTCAAATAATTTAAAATATTTTTTTGCATCCATATTTTTTGTTGTAGCTAAAGATTCAATCAATCAATAGTAATGATCTAGCAGTAAAGTAAAGTTTCTTTTAGCATCATTGCTTTTGTTATTTAAAAATCTTTTTGTCATATATTCAATATCATTTAAAACTTCATTTTTTAAAAACAAATCATCACCAAATCACTCTGAATCCATTA
Source organism: Mycoplasmoides alvi ATCC 29626 (assembly GCF_000701785.1). Taxonomy (GTDB): domain Bacteria; phylum Bacillota_I; class Bacilli_A; order Mycoplasmatales; family Mycoplasmoidaceae; genus Mycoplasmoides; species Mycoplasmoides alvi. The sequence continues at coordinate 70,800 of NZ_JNJU01000001.1, forward strand.
TTGGAATCACTTCATCTTCTTCATAAATAATTCTTGTATGCTTTTCACGATTAAAAATTTTATTTCAATTTTCTTTTAGTAAAGAAAATTCAACTTGATTAATATCATTAATTAATTTTTCTTTTAGTAAAATTATTGGATTTTTGCCATTCATGTTGATCTCATGTATTTAAATTAATATTCAAAAACATATCAATTTTATATATTAATTTTTAAAAAACATTTAATATGTTTTTGTTTGTTTATTGTGTTATGAATTATTTTTACAAACATTTTGTTTTAAAAAAATGTTTATTTAAAATTTTGATTTATGTAAAAAAATACAAAGATTTTAAAATATTTAACATTTTTTAAAGTTTATTGCATTATTTTTTGATTAATTAATTTTAAATAATATATTGCATTAGAACTTATTAAAAGTTTGAAAAATTATAACTTTTTGTTTGCATTGTTTAGTTAGTAATTGATTCAAAAATTTAATATTATTCATATTTTGGTTAAATTTCTGTTCTTTTTTATAAGTTTTTTTCATTATAAATATTTTTACTTTGAAAAAGTTTTACTAAATGTTTTAACTACAATTAATTACTTAGCAAACTTTTAGATTTAAATATTAAATACATCTTCTTTAAAGAAGGTAAATTTGATTTTTTTTTTTTTTTTGGTAAGTTGTAGTCCATATTAATGAAGTTGTATTCTATGTTTTAATTGTTTTAATTTGGTTTTAGAGTACATTATGAATTTAGTAGGGAAATTCTTATTTTATGCAAAAAAAGAGAAATCATAGAAGATATTATGGCTTGTTTTCTATTTTAGGAGTATCTGTTGTAGGTTTATCATTATTAGCTGGATTAGTTTCATCAATTGGTTTAAAGGATGATTCCCATGTTGTAAATTCATTAACTAATCAAGAAGCAACTATGAAACCAAGTGTTATTCCACAATCATTATCTAGTGTTGATGTTAAGGTTACTTCAGAATCATTTGATAGTGGGGCTATTAGTGCTGATGAAATTAGTGATGCAGATGGAAATTATATTTTAACTGGTACCAATAAAGCTAATACAGCTGCAAAAGTTGTTAAAATAAATTTTCAAATGCAATACCTTTATGATTGAACTTATAATAAACAAAATGGTTATGTTGTTCGTCAAGTAGTTGCTGATACTGATGACTTAGGTTACTACTATGCCTTGTTAGTTAATAACAACATAACAATTACAGCTAATGATACAAGCGATGCATCAAATAATAATGATGTTGAAAATAATTGCCAAAAATTTACTCTTCAAAACCCTGCTTTAGTTGTTCAATTGTATGATAATGGTTCAGGATTTGAACAAAGAAATGTTTATCAACTACAATTACCAGATTTCTCAATTAATGATTTCTCTACTTTAAGTGAACACCATCCAGAGTTAGGTGCTACTCAGATTCCTCCTATATCTACTACTAGTTCAGTTGAAGGAAGTGCAGCATATCAAGATTGTCTTAAAGGAACTGCTCAAGACAATATTTGGAACCATGTATATGTTGAAGATGCTATAACAAATGAAACAACAAATGATGAACTTTCTTTCATTCGATCAATGAAATATACAGATAATTCAGTTGTTGGTGGGCAATCTACATGACATAATAATATTGATCAATCTGTTTTTGTAAATAGTAATGACAAACATGTAATCTATAAATTACTTGCCAAAACACATATTAATGATATTTCAAAAAGTGGTCAAGATAAAGGCAATACTGAAGATTTTTATATTCTAAAAAAATTATATTTAAACAATGCTAACAACATGGTTTATATTAAAGATGCTACTACTAATAAAAAAATGATTTTGTTATTTGGTGGTAATTCATATCAAAGTTTTTGATTCTATGATTTTTGTGTAACAACTAATGGTAATGCAACTAAAGATGTAAATCCATTACTTTATGCGAATTATAACTTTGACCCAACAAATTCAACAAATTATTATGGTGGTGATGGGTTATATCCAAATGTTGTTAAAAGACTTTTTTACTTACCATTTATGGACCGTAACAAGGTTTCTAATTTGGCTTGATATGTTGGCGGCGCTAAAACATTAAAGATTACTAGCAAAGATGGTTCATCAACCCCATACATTTTTTTGGCAATGATGCAACCAAACATTTCTGATTATAACAGTCGATTATATTTTGGTGATTCATCAAGTTCAACAGATTCATCAAATGCTGCTCAAGTTGCTGCAAATACTGGAAGTTCATCTACTTCTACAAAAACAATAGACCAGGTAAAACAAGGAACATATGGAACTTCATATCAAGTAAATCGTTTTAATAATACAACAGTCAATGCAAATTTAGATGGAAATACAGGTAGTACTACTTCAAATTTAACAGCAGAATCTACTAACACAATTAGTATGAATACTAGTTTGCAAAAAGGTAGAAATCATAATGATCAATATTTAAACCAAGAAATTCTTGTTGGTTCTTCATCTATTAATGCTTCCTATCAACTTTTATCATCAGAAGGTTATGAAAGTATTAGTAATGGTATTAAATCTGAAGTAGTTAGTGCTTCTAGTTTTTGATTTCCCTTTACTGCTATTCAATCATTAACAGTTTTACCAGTGATGACTTCTAGTATTGCTAGTCTAATTGCTGTTGACCCAACTGTTGGTCCACAACAAAATATGATTTATATGAATGATTTTTTTGATAAAGTTGTTGATCGTAATAATCATTTTGCATTGTTTAATTGTGTTTTTAGAAGTAACAAATTTTATAAATTTAACTTTGGTAAAAAATTTATTACTCTTCCGCAAACATGGATCAAGAATATAGATGGACCAAAAACTGCTACAAATGTAGCTCCTAATGGGAATCCTTTTAATAGTGGAAACATTATTGTTGGAACTGATTTTTATGGTTTTTCAAGGGTTCTAACTAATTTAAATCCTCATCCTAGTGAAGTATTTGATAATACTTTAGGTGATGGATTAGAAAATACTGCAAGTCAAAAAATTCTTGCTTTTTCGCCAGAAATAACATCAGAAGTTATTACAACTAGTTCTGGTGATTCTTATAATCGTGTTTCTGCCATTTTGATTGTTCGTGGATTCATTTACAATGTTTCTTATAGTTTTCAATCTTTATCTGGCGTTGGAGTTGTTCCTATTGCTGATTTTTCTAAAGCTAACATAGTTAATATTAATCCAAATCAACATATTAATGATGTTAGTAATTTATTGTCTATAAGTTATTCTGATAATAATTGAATTATTAGTTATCAAGACCCTACTAAGAAAAAGCATGCTTTCTATTCATTAAAACTTGATCAAAATAATAATTTAACTTTTAGTAAAAATAGAGATTTATCATTTATTAACATTAATAATAATGATGTAACCAAAGTCATTGCTAAAGGTGTAAGTAGTTGTTTTACTTTTAGTATTTCAGGAAATAGTGGAGAGCAAGTTGATTTTATTAATACCTCAAATTTAGTTAGTACAGATAATGGTAATACTCAGTTACAAGGAGGAACAATAATAGATAATTGATCAGTTTGAGGAAAAGTAGATCGAGTTAATGATCAATATTTAATTGATTCTGGTTTAATCAAACAAACACCTAAAAAAATTATGAATTCACCTGGTTTATTGAATCAATTAATAACTTATACTGGTGGTTGAAGTTATGATCCTTTAACACAACAAACATTTGCAAAACCTAAAATTATTAACCCAAGAGTCGAAGGTTCTAGTCTTGTTTTTGATGTTGCTTTAATGTATGTGAATGGAATTTATTACACATCAGCTCAATTTGATTCTAAAGAATACCCTAATGTTGTATATGATGCTACATTGGCAACACCTTCGTTCAAATTTGATGGTTTTAGTCCAATGGAACCATGAGTTTTGCCAGTAGTTATTTCTATTTCTGTTGTTTTGACACTTGTACTTATTTCAGTTGGTATTGGTATTCCATTGTCAATTAAACGAGATCATAAGTTGACTCAAAAAGGATTTTCATCTACTAACAAAAAGGTTGATACATTAAAAAGTGCTGTTGGTAATGTATACAACAAAGTTATTGTGCAAACTAAGAACAACAAACAATGACAAATGTTGAAATCATCTAATAATAAAGCTCCTAATTTAAAATCTAAGTCAACTGTTCCATCTTTTCCTTCAAAACCTACTGGTCCTTCAAAACTTGTTAGTGGATTAGAAAAATCTATTTCCCCTAAAAAACCAAATTAGTTTTATGGAATTATTTAGTTATGAAAAGAAAATTTAATTTTAAGTATTTATTAGTATCATTAGCAAGCATTACTATATTAACTTCTGTTGGAATTGGACTTTATGTTTTTTCACTTTCCAAGCAATCAAATTTTACTAAACCAATTTTAAAAGATGGATCAATACCAATTACATCTAATAATTTTGGACAACAAGTAGGAAAAATTCGCCATTGACAAAATAATAACTTTAGTGGTGTTCAAGTTAAAAATAATGGTTTTGTTGTTTTAACTGGAACAGATTCTGCAACTAGAATTGACTCTTTTGGTAATATTATTTGAGAATTTGATCCAAATAATATTACAACTGATAAGTATCTAGGTGCAAATGATTTTGCTGGAAAAAAAGTTGTTGAAATTGTTGAAGATCAATTAAATTCAAATGTTTTATATTTACTTTTAGTTCCAAATCAAGCACCTGATGAATGTAAAAATGTTGATGATCCAGACAAGTTGTATTATAGTCAAATGATAGGTAGTAACAATTCTAGAAACCAAGCAACTTTAGTTAAAATTACTGAGAACATTGGCAGTTATTCTGGTAGTTCTTGAGCGCCATCATTCACAATTAATTCTCACATTAATATTGACCCCCAAAAAATGGTTGATAATTATCCAAGTGATTGAAAAAAGAAAGCTAGTGAGCAAACATATGGAACAGAAAATGATTTTTTTGCCAAGGTAGATCACCCATCTTGATACATTAATAGTTCCAGTGATAAAATAAGTCCAGCAACAATAGGTACTGACCAATCATCTACTGTAACAAATGAAACCATGGTTTTACCATGAAAGCAATATGTTACTAATTTAGGTAATATGTATGCTAATAATGGGGTTGTTTTAGTTTTTGGTGGCAATGGGTCTATTTATAATGATCCAGAAGCTTTAAGTATTGGGGTTTGAAAAGCAGATTTTAATACTAATACTATTGCTGGAATTCCATATGCATATTTGCTAAGTGGTTTAACTTATGACCCAGTATATGATGCAACTTCAAAACCTCAAACACGATGAAATTGATGTTATGCTCCAATTGGACAAACTAGTAATTTTCATTATGTTCCACGTTTGGCTATTGGTGGAATAGAAACTAATGTTTCTTCAAACACAAAGTCATTTATTTATCTAGCTGGTGGAATTACTGTTGGCCAAATTAGAAACTCTCAAACTCGTGATTGAAAACCTGTTGATGAAGCCAATACAGAAGAAGTAAGACAAAATACAAGAGAAGGTGATGCTAAACCATCACCTACTCTACAAGAAAAACGTTCTTTACAATTATCTGGTCAAAATGCACTTACTAATTTAAAATCCCCAGATCGTAATTCTATTGACCCATGTTTATTGTTTGGAACTGCATTAAGTATTGACTCATTAATAAATATGCCTACAACAGGTTTATCAAGTTTAACAATTGATAAATTTTCTAATATTTTAGTTAGCAATAGTTATTTTGATATTGGAACTAATATTTCATATAATTCATTTTCTGGAACTTATTACTTTTTTGATTCTAAGAGAGGTGTAACACAAACTTCAAGTAGTGGTAGTGCAAGTGCTCTTACTACTGCTGCTCAAATAATTGAACAAACAGTGAATTCTTATAATGCTGCTCGTCGTACTTTTTCTTATTATTTTGATCCAAATGTAGATGGAAAACAATTAGTTTTTGGACAACTTATCAATAAGTTGCCAGAGGGCAAATACACTTCTTCTTCTTCTTCTTCTTCTTTTACTCAATTAGGATCATCTAAAGCAAGTTATTCATATAACCTTCCTACATTAGTTGATAATGCCCGTAATTATTACTACCCAACATTAACTTTTGGTTATTCATTAAAGAGTATTGGTTCATTGGTTAAAGTGCAAATGCCAAGTGAAGTAACAGAAACTAAAGGTCAACCTGTTTATGGTTATGCAATGCAAGTTGGTAAATCAATTTTGTTTATTAATGAACCTAAATTTGATTCAACATCCATTGTTTACCATGCTCCTTCCAGTATTTCAATTGGAGATAATAGTGCAATTGGAATCCCATACTATGGAGATCAACCTTATTGATATTGTGCTAAAACATGACAAAATAACTTAGATTTTGATAATTTGCCATTTAGTTCTTGTGGTTCTTATGAAAAAGATAATGAAGTTTTACGTTTAGGTGTTGGCGAATTTGTTGGTGGTATTAAAGATTTAAATAATACAGTACCATATATTACAAGCCATTTTACTATTGGAAATGATCCATATGCTAGTGTTGGTCCAACTGAAGAAAAAGCTACAGCAGTTTTACCTTGAAATGATTTTGATGGTTTGTCTTTTGGTAGTAATGGTTCATCATTAGCTAGTTTATGAACAGATTCCCAAACCCCAACTAAAGATCACTTGTTTTTAACATTTAATCCGCAACTATCAGAATTTAGACCTGGTTTATATTGAACTGAATTTACTTATCTTACTAGAGTTAATGATTATTGTGGTGAAAAGCAAATTTGGTTTGAAACAGCAACTCAACAATTACAATACAACAATTCTGATTCACAAGGTTTAAGTCAAACAGAACAAAGAGCTACAACGACTTTTTCAACTACTCAAACCACAACAGGTAAATTTTCTACTATTTTTTCTATTCCTGCAGAATATTATGCTACTGGTGTAAATGAAACATCAGGATCATCAGTTGATGCCGTTTTTAAAATGTGTAATGATTCTACCAATATACCTTGCTTGTTTACTCAAAACAAAAAATCAAAAAAAGCAGCAATATCTGATTCAGGAATTTCATATGTTACATTTAATCCAACAAATATTGAATATAAAATAAATGACTCATTTCCTCGATCTACTATTTTGGGGCAAGGCGGTTTCATTAATGTTTTAACTGATGATATACTAACAAATTCATTAGGTTCTATACTTGAAACTAATTCTTTATCTATTTTAACTAATGATTTAAATGATAAATATGAACAAATTCAAACTGTTAAACCAGAATATGTTAATCAAATCTTTAAAGTAACTCAACATGTACCAGTATATCAAACATTACAACAAGAAAGTAAACCAGAATTTATTATTCTTGCTTCTAATGTTGATATGCTAAAACAACAAGCAACGTTTACTGCTTATTCTTGAAATTGTTTATTGAATTGTTATGATTTAATGCCAGCATCAACTACAGATGTAGCTCTTGTAAGTAATGTTACTTTATCAGGTTTTAGTGCTTTAGCTTCATGGATTTTACCAGTAGCTATAGTTGTACCAATTCTTATTATTGCTTTGGTTATAGGTTTAGGTTGTGCAATTGGTATCCCAATGCATAAGCATCGTAAATCTCTTCGTGTTGGTTTTGAATTACAACATCAAAAATTGAACACATTGACAACAGCTGTTGGTGGTGTATTTAAAAAAATTATTGAAAGTACAGATGGCACTAACATGAAGTCTAAACCACAAATGCTAAAACCAAGTTCTTCTAGTAAGGCTGCTTCACCCGCTAGCAAACCAGGTTCCACTCTGCCTCCATCTTTTGCAAAACCAGCAAACTCCTACTAAACCAACATCAACTCCTGCTCCAAAACCAACAACTCCAAGTAGCCCAAAAAAAATCATAAATTAAATTTTTATAGGAAATTAATATGTAAATTAGTTTTAGAAAAAAACTGTTTACATATTTTTTATTTTTTTATTGAATTTAGAGATGAAAAAATAAATTAATATAGATGCAACATAATTATTAAACTTTATTTTTAAAATAATTTAGTGCATTTAAATTAACTTAAAGGAGTAAATTTTAATAAATTTATTTTTTAGAACTTTAATTTTTAATTAAATGCAGATCTCATTAGATATTTTAAATAAACATTAAAAATAAAATAGTGCCTAAATATAAATTCAATTACAAGAATATTAATTTAGAGAATTAATATTTTGTGGTTTAAACAAATCAAATGTTTTTAAAACAGTTGAGTTACTTATATTTTCATTTTTAAGATTTAATGCATTAATTTGACTATTATTGTAAGTTTTATAATAAAGGGTTAAAGTTTTAGAACTATAGCAATTTGAATATAAAGTTAATTCATATCTATTTTCATGTGCCATAACAGTTCCTCTAGTTTGTGATACTGAACCTAAAATATGAAAAAATTGTGTTATATCACTAATTTCATTATTTTCTGAAATAGAAGTTAATTTTGTATAGGATGCTCTAATAAATCGATCAATTGATGATAAACCGCCAGGAAGTCCAATTGTCCCGGAGCCATTTGAAATATTTTTTAAATACGGTGCTGATGAAAAGCAATTTAGAGGATTTTTTGGATTCAAATTAAGAAAATTATTTAAATTTGTTAGATGAAATGGAAAATCTGGATTATTAGTTAAAACGCCTATAGGATTATCATATATCTTTAAACCATCAGCAACTGATTCAATTACTAATGATGTAGTGTTATCAGAAACTATTCAATGTAAAGGAGAAAGCGATAAGTTTGAATTAAAATTTACATTTACAATATTAATATCTTTAAGTTTTTCTTTGACTTCAATAAGATTTTTACAATTTCCCAAAATATATGGAATCAATTCAAAAGGTGCAACATTATTTTTTTCTTTGGAAATGTCAAAAAATTTTGCATATCCATCAAAATTAAGTCCTGCCATAAATAAACCATGTTCATTCATTGCATCGTAATATAATGGATAATTATCAACTACCATTGCAATACCAATTAAACTATATTTAATACCTAAGTCTAAATTAGATACTCTAAATTGAAGATGATATTTTTGGGGCGTAATTACAACTTTAGAAAATTTTAAATCATATTCAAGATCTAAATTTCTTCCATAATAATTTTGTTTGTAAGTTATAGCAGTACACATACATTTAAACCTTCTTATAAAAATATTTTGAATACTTAAGATTTTGACTCTCTAATTTTGTAAAGCTGTTTATAATTTTAATGAAAATATTATTATTTGTGAATAACTTTTTAAGGTTTATTACTCTATTTTTAGATTAGTTAATTTTGGTAATATATTACATTAGAACTTATTGCATTTGAAAAATAAAAATTTTATTTATATTAGGTTAATTTGTATTTAACTCAAAAAAATTAATATTATTTATATTTTTTTAACCATTCATATTTTTATTTTTTAGAAAGTTGCTTATTTAAAGATTTGAATCATGTCTCATTAGCGAACAAATTTTTACATATTAAACATACAAAATAAATAAATTAGAAAAATAAATTTGTTTATTAATATTTAATGTGATATAATTTGTTTTGGTTTTTTGTAATGCATTCTAGTAATAAAATTAATTTCTAGATTCATTTCAAGAAAAGTATCAAAGCAAATTAGATATTTAGTTCAAATATATCTGAACTACCTATTTTTTTCTTTTTATAATCATTGAAATTCTTGTTTTTTTAATTCTTTTCATTATAATAATCTTGTTATAAAGTGAAAGGAAAAAAGAGACTTTATGAAAACAAGAACTAAAATTTTAACTTCAGTTGGGATTATGTTAGGTTTGGGTGCTGCTGCTTTATCGGTATCATTACCAATTGTATTACAAAACCAAAATGTTACTAGTGAAACTGTTACATCTGGAATCAAATCAAATAATTTAATTTCAAGTCAAAGTCCTATAATTGAATCAACTAGTACAAGACAACAAGAAGTTGTAACTCCATCTGTTTCAAGTGATACATTGGTTCGTCAAGATGCTACTATTAAGTTAGAAAAAATTGTTTCTAATGGTGTTGATGGTGATGCTGATATTGTTGATCCAAATTTACCTGAGTTTGTTGATCAAGTAGACAATGAGTTTACAAAATATCAACTAACTATAGAACTTAAAGATGAAATTGCTAGATTTGCAACTTTATCATTTGTGGACAAAGATGGAACTGATTTAGGAACTTCTATTTTCATTTCTCCTGGTCAAACAATTTATGTTCAAATGCGCATGGAAGGTTCAGATTATACTCTAACTGATTTAAAGATTTTTGACATTGCAGATCCTAACATTTCATTAGGTGTTGAACAAATTGCTGGTAAAGATAACTTTTATTCATTCACAATGCCTGAAGCTGGAAGTAAGTTCTATCAAAAAAATGAAATTGGTATTCAAGCAGAATTTGGTAAAGCTCAAATTAATAGTTGAACTTATGACTTTAGTTCAAGAACATATGCAATAACAATTGAAAAAGGTTATATTGGCGCTTTCTTATTTGATGATACTACAATTGAAGGCCAAAAACTTCAAGCTGTTCCTAACAAATTTACTCAATACCGAGTATACATGAATGATAATGATGTTGTAATTCGTCATTTAACTATTCCTCAAGGTTGTCAATTAATGTTCATTAACAACAAAGAAGATAGCAAAACTAATGACAAGGCTCCAACAGTTTATCTAGAAAAAACTGACTCTATTACTATTAGTGGTGCAGTAGGTCAATATGGTTCAGTTAACTATTCTAACAAAATGGCAGCTGCTTGTGGTCTTCCTGAAATTCCAGTTGGAGAAGATGTTCTTCCTGCATTGCATGATCAAGTTAAAAAATAAATTAATCTTTTGTAAATAATTTTCTTGTTTTAAGCAAAGATTAAATAAACAAAGAAACATTTTTAAGACACAATAACCAATTAAGTCTTGGTTATTGTGTTTTTTCTTTTGAATAACATTAACTAATATAAATAATCATCAAACTTTATTTTTATTAAAAAACAATTACTTGATTTACAATTGTTATAGTTAAATTTGTAAATAAAATAATATTTCATTACTAATTTTAAATTTGTTTAAATTTTTTATTAGTAATGTTTGTTAATTATTTCTTTAAATTAATGATAAAAATGTAATTTGATTAAATTTCTTAAATTTCAATTAAAGTTAATTTTAAATTTAAGTTAAACAATAAATTAATTATTTTAAATCTAACATATATGCAAGACATCAATAAAGTAAATAATGTTTCTAATTCATCAGAAATTGAATTAAAAAAGAATCAATCATTAAATCCATTAACTAAGAAAATACTTCATAAAAATTTGTTTAATGATTATAAAGTTTTTCCTTTGTTAATAAGATTTATTTTGCCAGCACTATTGGTCACTTTTTTTCAAGCCATGTATATTTTTTCTGATCAAATTATGATGGTCAAATTTATTCCTTTTTCTAACGATTTAAATCCCAATGGTTTAACTTTAGAAAAATTATTTAATAATAATGTTGAATTTATAAATATTGCAAACCAAAAAAATATTCTTCCTGTTGATTTAGTACGTGCTGCAATTTCTATAAGCTCACCAATAACTTTAATTCTTAATGGTCTTACATTATTAATTAGTATGGGAATTGCTGTTTCATTTGCAAAAGCTCTTGGACAACAAAATGTTAAAAAAATTGAAGAGGTATGATCAACAGGTTTTATTTCTAATGTAATTATTGGTTTAATAACTTCATTTTTTATTTTAGGAATATCTCCATTGTGATTATCCTCTAGTGCTAAAGGTTTGATAACAAATGCTGATGTTGATCTTGAAACGCAAGCATTTAACAACATGACTCAAAATATTCAAGTCAATCTTGCTCAAGGCTATGTTTACATAATATGTGGTTTTAATATTTTTCAAATTATTAGTAAAATGTATTATTTTTTATTTCAAAGTGAGGGAAGGCAATTGTATATTTCAATTGTCCCTACCTTGTGTAATCTTTTAAATATTTTATTGGTTTGAGTTTTAATTGTTTATACCTCATTAAATTTTATGGGTTCTGCACTAGCAACTGCAATTGGATGAGGAGTTAATTTAATTGCATATTTAGCATATAATTTGATTTTAATTAAAAAAAATCAAACAAATTTAATTTGAAAAAATTTAAAATTCAAAATGTTTTCAAAAAAATTACTTTTAATTATTTTTTTTATTGGTTTTTCTTCATTTTTAAGAAATGCAACATCAGCATTTTCAAATTCAATGTTTCAAACATATGTTGTGGACATGACAAGTAGCACGGGTTATGATAAAAATTTTAATGTCTCTCCTAATATTTTTCAATCATATTTTGGCAGTGTATCTCCGATAAGTAATTTGGCATTACAATCTGTATGGGGGTTAATTCAAGGCGGTAGAACTGTTGCTTCTTACAAATATGGTTGCGAGGATTACAAAGCAATTAAAAAAATTTATTGATATGTTTTCTTGATTGCTATTTTTTATGGAGTTATTATTTATGCTTTATTTTCTTTTGCTTTAAATAACATTTTGCTTATTAATTTATTTGATGTTAATGCTAGTAATTTAAATTATGTTACTTATATTTTAAGGGTTACAATGGTTCAATCAGTTTTTTTGGCAATTGGAACAACTAGTCAATTATATTTTCAATCCACACAGCGTGTAACTTTATCATGATTTTCATCTATTCTTCAAAATATTTTGTTGTTTATTCCTTTATTATTTATTTTTCAAGCAGTAGGGAACAATATTGCTACCACAAATCCTAGTATTCAATCATCAGAAGCCGCTATGAATTTCTTTATTTGATTATTGCCAGTTTGTACAATTTTAGCAACAATAATTAATATTCTAGTTAGTGCAATTCATATTTATACTAGAATGGGTAAATATGAAAATGAAATTAAATTAAATTTGCGTAAACCTTCTAAATTTATGCAAAGATAATTAACAATAAAATTAATTAATCATTTTTATTGTTATTTTTTTATTTAAATCAAATTTAATTTTTTTAAAAAAATTTAAATATTATGATTTAATTAACATTAATAACTTTTTAATAATTCATTTGTTAAGTGTTATTTAAAAAACTATTTAATTTATTATTGGATTTTTTTATAAATTTAAAACATATCATTTTTCATATTGATTTAGATGCTTTTTTTGCTTCTGTTGAAGAAAATCAAAATCACACTTTAAAAGGAAAACCAATTATTGTTGTTGGTAGACATAGAAAATCTGTTGTGTCTTGTGCCAATTATAAAGCTCGAGAATTTGGCATCACCTCTGCAATGCCTGTATCTATTGCTTTAAAAAAGTGTCCAAATGTAAAATTAATTAATGCTGATTTTCAAAAATATTCAAAAGCATCAGATAGTTTTAAAAATTTTTTAATTCAAAATATATCTCCTTTTGTTGAAGATTTTTCAATTGATGAATGCTTTATTGATGTAACTAATTATGTTAATTCATTTGATAAAGCAGTTGATTTTGCTAAGGAATTGCAATTATTGATTCAAAATAAATTAAATTTAAGTGCTTCAATTGGCATTAGTAATAATAAATTTTTAGCAAAAATGGCTACAGAAATGAATAAACCCATGGGAATAACTTTATTATTACAATGTGATGTAAAAGAAAAAGTTTGACCTTTGCCGATTTCTAAAATGCTTTGAATTGGTTCTTCTATTGAAAAAAAATTACTTTCTTTAGGAATAAAAACAATAGGTGATTTAGCAAATTGAAAGAAATTAAATCTTTTAGAACCAATTTTTGGAAAAAGATTAAGTTCTTTTATTTCCAATGCCAATGGATATGGTGACACATATATTGATAATAAAAAAAATATTTCTAGAAGCATTAGTATCAGTAAAACTCTTTTTGAAGATATTGATAATTATGATGATTTAAAAACAGAAAGTATATCTATTTGTAAAGAACTTTATAAGAAAATGTGAGAAAAAGAAATTACAGGAAAAACTATCATTTTAGGCTTAAAATCAAATAAATGAGAATATAAAACTAAATCCATAACCATTGAAGAATATGTTTTATCAGAAAATAAATTAATTCATTACGTATTGAATTTATTAAATGATTTATTTGAAGATTATTCAATAAGATTAATTTCAATTGGTATTCAAAATTTAAAAAGCATAAAAGAAATTAAAATACAAAATTCCTTATTTGATAAAAATAACAATAAAAATTGATTGCCACCAACACAAGATTTTCAAATTAATAATTTTTTATTATCAAATAATGACGATTTATTAGAAATTGCAAATAAAATTAATAATAAAATTGGGAAAGAGATTTTATATAAAGCTTCTGTGAAAAAGAAAAAATAATAATCTTGTTTAAAATTAATTTATGATTTGTTGACTTTAATTTTTATAAAAATAAATTTAAATAAAAAATTTAAATTTTTAAAAAATTTTTATTGGAATAGATAAAAATTTGCATCATTAAATATTAGATTTATTTGCTTTTAATTAATTTGTTCTATTTAATAAATGAGCACATTACTTTATTTTAAGCTTTATATGAAGTAAAAATGTTTTTGTGAAAATATTGTAGTTTTATTTTTGCTAAAAATTTGTGTAATACTTTTATTTAAGTTAAGTTTTCAAAAATATCTGTTAAGGAAAACAATTTTTTTGTTAAAAAATGTTTTAATAATATAAAATTGTAATGCTTTGTTAGAAATTAAGTAAATTTGGCCACATAGCTCAGCGGTAGAGCAACCGGCTGTTAACCGGTTGGTCACAGGTTCAAATCCTGTTGTGGCCGCCATTTGGCGCGTTGGTGAAGTGACTCAACACACACGCCTTTCACGCGTGCATTCACGGGTTTGAATCCCGTACGCGTCACCAATTTATTATCAATTTAAAAAAATTTAGAAATTAAATTAACATTTCTAAGTTTTTTTTATGGAGTGCTAGCTCAGCTGGGAGAGCAATTGCCTTACAAGCAATAGGTCGGGGGTTCGAGCCCCTCGCACTCCACCATTTTAGCCGACTTAGCTCAATCGGCAGAGCAACTGACTTGTAATCAGTAGGTTGTAGGTTCAATTCCTATAGTCGGCACCATTTTATGCATCTTTAGCTCAGTTGGTAGAGCAAGTGACTCTTAATCACTGGGTCGGGGGTTCGAACCCCTCAAGATGCACCAAGGCACACGTGGCGGAATGGCAGACGCGCTAGACTTAGGATCTAGTTCTTTTTGGAGTGGGGGTTCAAGTCCCTTCGTGTGCACCATTATTAAATTTAATAATTTTTATTAATTGTATCAAGTAGTTTCAATTATAACTTTTGTTATTAATTGATGCTTACTTAAAGTAGTTAAAATATTATTTAGTGTTTTTTTCAAATTGATAAATATTTTTTAATATTTATCAATTTTTATTTATTTTTTTAAATTTTTACACAAAGAATAAGAACAATAAAATGAAAAATAAGATTATTTTTTTAAAACCATACATTTCACAAACTATTTGGGGTGGCAAAAAATTATCAAATTACAATTATTTTTGTCCTTACAATACAAATGGAGAAGCTTGAAATATTAGTGCAATTCCTGAAAAATCTTCTTTAATAATAAATAAAGATTTAGAAAATATAACTCTTTTGGAATTTTTTGAAAAAAACAAAAACTTTTTTAATAATTATTCTAAACCATACCCATTGCTAACTAAAATTATTGATGCAAATGATGATTTAAGTGTTCAAGTACATCCTAATGATAAATATGCATTAAAAAAACATAATTCATACGGAAAAGCAGAATGCTGATATGTTTTAGATTGCCCAGCAAATTCATCTCTTATTTATGGTCATAAAGCTAAGGACTTAGATGAATTAAAAAAACTTGTTGATAACAATGAATGAAATAATTTATTATTAGAAAAATCAGTAAATATTGGTGATGTAATTTATGTTCCGCCAGGTACAATTCATGCAATCAAAAAAAATATATTAGTATTTGAATTGCAACAAAGTTCAGATATTACATACCGATTTTATGATTATGATCGTAAAGATATTAATGGAAATAAACGTGAATTACACATCGATGATGCTTTTAATGTAACTTATTTTCCACAAAATAATTTAAAAATTATTAGGAAAAGCAACTCTAGTAATGTTTTAATTGAATCTGAATTTTTCAAATTAGAAAAAATTAATAATAATGGCAAGCAAGTTTATTATTTTCCTAATGCTCAATGGGTTCAAGCAACTGTTATTAATGGTTTTGGTTCAATTGATAATGAATTAATTAGTAAAGGTAGCACATTTTTAGTAGCTCATAATCATAAATTTGAACTTAATGGATCAATGGAATTATTAATTAGTTATATTGAATAGTAAAATAAATAATTTTTACAATTTAAATTAGTTTGTTATTTTGAGAAAGTTATAAAATGCTATAAGATTTTTGTTCAATAAATAGAGTTTACTTATCATTAAATAACAAATCATTTGTTATTATCTTGTTATTTGGAAAAACTCTTGAAGGATAACCATTTCATTTTCTTATTAAATTAAAATTATCATTTGAAACAATTACTTGATAAATTGTGTTTGCCAAATTATCTCCATCTAAAAGATAAACAGTAGTAGAAAATCCAGAATAATAAATAACATCACTATTTATAGATGGATCAGATTTTGTAAACCCTTCCATAACGAAATATTCCATTGGTACACTTTTATCTAAAAAACTTATTGAATTTTCAACATCAAATGTTGGTTCTATCTCTTTTAATTTCTTTTTTATTGATTCCTGATAATTATTATTTTCACGTGGATGCGCTTTATATACTATTTGAGTAGTTTTATTTGCATCTTTGTGTATATTGTAAAGTTTAATAATCCTTTGACATTCACTTAAAAGTAAATTATCATTTTCCATTAAAACTCCTGAATAAATAATGCTTTTTTTATTTTTAAGAATTTCTTTAGATTGTTCATTAATGTTTAAAATACTTAAAAATAATTTTTTTGTATCTAAATTAAAACTATTATATAAACTGATAATTTTTGAATTAATAGAATAATAAGGATCTCAAAAACCTTTTTGAATAATGTAATCTGGGATCATTGTAGATGGATATTGATTTGTTTTAGTTTCATTTAAGTCTAACAAAGTATTTGTTCCAGCTACAAAATATTTGCATTGTTGAATATTATTTATTTTTTTAAAAGATGAAATTAATGAAAATAACAATATACCACCAGAATTTTTTTTATCTTTTAATTCAGTGTTTCAATAAGAATCATTAAAACTTTTTGATATTTCATCTCTAGTATAATTCAATAGTGGAAAACATTGATTCTCATTATCATATCCAATTTTAAAATCATTTAAAAAATTGTAATATTTTGGATCATAAAAATCTCATGATGCAGTTCCATCAGCAATTAAATTAATAGATCTAGTATTAAACAATATTTTGTAATTTTCATAAATCAAACTATTGATGTTATTTAATTCTGATTCAGGTATAGTTTGATCTTTATATTGATTATATTTATCAAGATAAAAAGATAATGGTTTTAATAATGCATAATCATCAAAATAAGAATCAATTACTTTATTTCGGGATAAAACATCATTTATGATGGGTTCCATTTCTTTATAATGAAATTTAAAGGTACTTCAATCATTTCATTGGATTTTAATAAAATGTACATTAGGAAATTTATTTTTATCATTTAAGATTGGACTTAAAAGTGATTCATTAACTTGTTGACCATTACTAAAAATATAAATTTCTTTATTGTTATTTATTTCTAAAATTTTTAATAGATGTGAGATAAAACCATATTTGTGCAATACAGCTCATCAATTAATACTGTAAAAAATAACATTATTTGTTTCTTTAGCCTTTTGAATGGCATCTTGCATTAAATTTTCATTATTAGCTCTTGATTCATAAATTTTACTTTTACCATTAATGTCTATATTTTCACATGGATTTGTATATGTATTATTATTTTTTGAGATATTAGTTTCAGTGTCAGTTGAACATGATGTTAATAAATTTGTAAATGAAAAAAAACTTATAACTATAAAAGAAAATCAAATTCATTTTTTAAATTTTTTATTGTTTGCCTTGTGTGTGTGTGTGTGTGTGTTAGATACTAACTTCATGTTATTTCCTCATTACTAATATACTTTTATGTAAATAATTAATTTAACCTAAATTGCAAATATTCTACTATTCTTTTTATATGTCTTATTTGCTTTTAAATAATTTTTAAAATTTATAAATATTTTAGGCAAATTTATTGATATTTATTTTTTAAATTTAACAAAGTTAAAAATTTATTTTTATCATTTTAATTTTTTTCTTAGTTTTATTGTTAGTTATAAAAGCAAAAATATATAATTTGATAACAAGTTATAAGAGATAAAATTTTAGGATTTATATAATGGAATACAATCATAATTTGATTGAAAAAAAATGAATTGATGTATGAAATAAAAAAAATACATACATGTTTATTGATGATTTATCAAAACCTAAGTTTTATGTTCTAGATATGTTTCCTTATCCTTCTGGCAAAGGATTACATGTTGGCCATATAAAAGGATATACTGCAACAGATATTATTAGTAGATACAAAAAAGCTTGTGGTTATAGTGTTATTCATCCTATTGGTTATGATGCATTTGGATTGCCAGCAGAACAATTTGCTATTAAAACAAATAAGCATCCCGCTTCATTTACAGAGGAAAATATTAATAATTTTAGGCACCAATTAAAAATGATGGGTTTTGATCACCCTTCTAATTTAGAAATTAATACAACAAATCCAAATTATTATAAGTGAACTCAATGAATTTTTAATGAGCTTTATAAACATGGATTGGCAGAAATTGCTGATATTGAAGTTAATTGATGTGAAGATCTTGGGACTGTTTTAGCAAATGAAGAAGTTCTTATTGATTCCAATGGCAATAGAGTAAGTGAGCGTGGATCTTTTTTAGTAACTAAGAAAAATATGCGCCAATGAATTCTTAAAATAACTAAATATGCAGATAAACTTCTAGAAGGACTAAATTTAATTGATTGGACTGAATCAATTAAAAAAATGCAGCGAGATTGAATAGGAAAAAGCGAAGGAGCATTAGTTGATTTTGTTGTTGAAAATTCAGAAATTAAATTAACAGCTTTTACAACAAGACCAGATACTTTATTTGGAGTTTCTTTTTTAGTAATTGCTCCAGAAAATAAATCATTATTTTCAATCATTGATCAAAAATATAAAGATCAAATTAGTAATTATTTAATTCAAGTTAGTAACAAATCTGAAATTGAGAGAAAAGATAAGAAGAATAAAAGTGGAATTTTTACAGGAGCATATGCAATTAATCCTATCAACAATAAAAAAATCCCAATTTGAATAGGCGATTATGTACTACATAATTATGGTACTGGAATAATTATGGGGACACCTGCTCATGATAACCGAGATTATTTGTTTGCAAAAGAACACAAATTAGAAATTATTCAAGTTATTGATACAGATAACCATGTTGATGTTTTAAATGAACCTTATGTTGGTGATGGTAAACATATTAATTCAGATTTTTTAAATGGTTTAAATAATCAAGATGCAATTGAACAAATGATCAAATTTATTGAAAATAACAAAATCGGTAAAAAAGCTACTACATATAAATTGCATGATTGAATTTTTTCTCGACAACGTTATTGAGGAGAACCATTTCCAATTTTATTTAATGAAAAGAATGAAGTTTTTTTAATTGAAGATTTACCTGTTGTTTTGCCATCAATGGATTCATTTGGTCCTAATCCAAATGGTTTGCCCCCATTAGCAAATGCCATCAATTGAACAAATGTTTTAATTGAAAATAAAATTTATTACCGTGAAACAAATACTATGCCTCAGTGAGCAGGATCATGTTGATATTATTTAGCTTATTTAATGAAAGTATTTGTAAAAAATAATACCAATGATGAATATTTACCTATAAATAGTGTAGAAGCTAAAAAAAATTTTGATCGTTTTTTACCTGTAGATATTTATATTGGCGGTCAAGAACATGCAGTTTTACATTTATTATATGCTCGTTTTTGGCATCGATTTTTATATGATATTGGTATTGTATCTACTCCCGAACCATTTATGAATTTGATTAATCAAGGAATGATTTTAAATTCTGATGGTTCAAAAATGTCAAAATCAAAAGGTTCATTAATTAATCCAGACGATATTTGTATTTCTCATGGAGCAGATGCATTAAGATTATATGAAATGTTTATGGGTCCAATAACTGCTTCTTTGGTCTGAAATCAATCTGGTCTTGATGGTGCAAGAAAGTGAATTGATCGTGTATGAATATTGTTTCATAAAGTTAAAATTGATAATTTATCTGAAGAAAGTTCTGATTCTAATTTTAAAAGAGCCTATCATGAATTTATTGAACAAGCAATAAATCATTTAGATAAAAAGGAATTTAATCTTTTAATTAGCAAAATGATGGTATTTATCAATAGTTGTTACAAAATGGATGACATTCCCAAAAAATATTTAGAAGGCTTTAATATTATTTTAAGTTTTATTTGTCCTTTTATTGCTGAAGAATTAAATGAATTTTTGGGAAATGATGTGAGCGTAAGTAAATTATCTATGCCAACTTTTAATCCAAATTATACAATTGTAAATAATGTGACAATTTCTTGCATGATAAATGGCAAGTTTAGAGATAGTCATGAATTTAAAATAAATGAAACTGAAGAAAATATAAAATTTGTTTTTTTAAATAGTGAAAAAACAAAACCATATTTACTTAACAAAGAAATTAAAAAAATTATTTTTATTCCAAACAAGACAATAAGTTTTGTTGTTTAAATTTTATTAATTTATTTTTATATTTTTATAATTTAAAATTAGTGTATTAAATGGCAGAGGTACTATTTATTATTTATTAAATAGTTGAGAATATACTCTTGAACTTGATCTAGTTAGCACTAGCGTAAGCAGACCATTATTTTATCTCTGTTATTTAATTTCTATAATTGGTTAAATAACATAAAAATGATTGTTAGTAACATTTCTTTAGAAGATGAAGTAAATTGAATAAAAAAAACAAATAAACATTTTATCAATAAAAAAATTTTGATTAGAAACCAATGGTTTAATACTTTTTTGTTGCTTAAAAATTTTAAAAAAACTTTATTAATACAAATTGTTTTGATTTTATTAAATTGTTTTCTAAACATTTTAGAAATTTGTTTTTTATTTTTGTGAATTTTTGATATTCAAATATTTATTGGAATTAATGAATTTTCTAAAAATCAGATAATTGTAAATCCTTGATTTTTTTTTATTATTTTTTTAGTAATAAATATTTTATTATCATTTATTCCTTTTTTTGTTTATTGAAATTTAAAAGTATTTTTTTTAAAAAAAATTAAATGAATATTTATTTATTTTTTTGGAATATTTGGTATTTTTTGATGATTTTTCAAGTATAAAAAAGAACTTACATTAGTAAGTTATCAAATAAATAATTTACAAAATAAAATTCATCTAAATTTGAGATCTAATCTTTATTATATTTTGCTTGTTGGATTATTACTTTCTATTTTTTTATTATTAAAATTTATTTTTAGTTTTTGAAAAATTTTTGGTGGATGAAGTATTGAAGTTGATGTAATTTTTTATTTATTAGCTTTAATTACATTTGATAAATTTCGTTATGCACTTTTATTTGGCATTTTAGGTCCACTTTTAGCATTACCATTATCTTCAGGTTTAATTAATCCAATCCAAATTATCATAGAATATCTTTTTTCATATTGGGTTTTATTACCAATTTTTTGTTTTTATAACCTTAATTACAAATTAACAATTTACAAAAAACAACAATTAAAAAAGATTATCTCATTTTTTTTATTTTTTGGTTTTTCATTAGTTCTTCTTTCTTGCAAATTATTTCTTCATGTTTTAGCAGGTGTTATTTGATGAACCAATAATGATTGATTTTTTTCTTGAATTTTAAATTCTCAAATTTTTTTAGGAACATTTTTGATTTGTTTGCCATTTATTTTAGTTTCATTATTTCCTATTTTAAATTTGAGAGAAGTTAATTTAAGAAATGAAACTATTTTTTGAAAACTGCAATCTTAAAATAATAAAAATTTTTAAAAAATAAATATTTGTTTTGTAAATTATAAATTTTTCAAATTTATGTTTACCATTTTAATAACATTTTATGTTTAACATCAATATATTTTTTTTAAATTAATTAGTTCAAAAAAGATTTTTAATAAATAATTTAATAAACAAAAATATTACTATTTATTTTATTTTGTTAAAATTTTATATTACATAAATTAATTTTTTAGTACCTTAGGAATTTAAAAGTTTCTATGTCATTAGTTGCTAATATATTTTTTGTTTTTGGTTTTGTTTTATCAATTTTATTCATTTTGTTTAACTTTTATGATTATTTCTTGTTCATAATAGGTATGTTCAAAAAAAAAAAAAAAAAACTCATCTTTAGTAAATTTATCTTCTAATAATGAAAATTATGAAGCAAAAATTGCAATTTTAATAGCGGCTAAAAACGAAGCTGTTGTTATTAAGGATGTTATTCATTCGTTATTAAATCAGGTGTATAACAAAGAATTATTTCATATTTATGTAGTTGCAGACAATTGTACAGATGACACTGCAAAAATTGCCAATGAAATTAGTAAAAAATTTAATGGCAGAATTACTGTTTTAGAAAGATTTAATGATAAATATAAAGGTGCAAATTTTGCTATTCAACATGCATTAAAACACATTCAAGAATCTAAAATAGAATATGATGCTTATTGTTATTTTGACTCAGATAATATTGTTGATAAAAATTGATTAAAAAAAGTTGTTTCTAAATTAAAAACAGGTTGTGAGGTTATCACAACATTTCGTAATTCTATTAATTGTAAAGACAATTGAATTTCTGCAAGTTATGCAATTCAATTTATTAAAGAATCAACATACATGAATTACTCACGTGAAAAATTAAATATGACTAGTTGAATTAATGGAACTGGTTTTTGTTTTACAAATCGTATTTTAAAACTTACTAATTATTGAGACTTTAATTCATTGTCTCATGATATTGAATTTACTCAATTTTTGTCTTTAAATAATGTTAAATGTGGTTA
Organism: Mycoplasmoides alvi ATCC 29626; assembly: GCF_000701785.1. Lineage (GTDB taxonomy): Bacteria > Bacillota_I > Bacilli_A > Mycoplasmatales > Mycoplasmoidaceae > Mycoplasmoides > Mycoplasmoides alvi. The sequence continues at coordinate 94,046 of NZ_JNJU01000001.1, forward strand.
TGTAGATGATGCTGTTTTTTATGATGAACAACCAATTAAATTTAAAGATTCGTATAAACAAAGATTGAGATGATGTAAAGGATTTTTACAAGTATTTAGAATTTATGGTAAAAGTGAATTTAAAGATTTATGTAAAATTAATTCAAACAAAAATAAAAAATCAATTTATGCAAATTTTGCATTAATTTTTCCACAAATTGTTTTCTTTTTACTTAATTTGTTCAATTATTTATTACTTTCAATAATATTAATTTTTGTTTCTGAATCCGAAAAAATGGACTTATTTTTTAAAATTCAACAATATTGAATTTTTACTCCAATTGCCATTGTTTTTGGATTTTATTTAAATTTTTTTCTTATTGGATTAATTGTTATTATTCAACAATATAAGCAAATAGATTGTAAATTTATTAAGTTATTTGGTTATATTTTTATGTATCCATTTTTTATGTTTTCTTATGTTCCAATTTCATTAATTTCTATTTTCAAAAAAAATATATCAGTATCTCCTACAAAACGTAAACCACGGAATTAATTTAACTTTAAATAAGATTTATTATCTAAGGATATCAATATAGTGAAAAGCATTAAAAAAGTAGTTTGAATAATACAAAGTAACCTATAAAAAATTTTTAAATTCAATTTAAAAACATGTTGTAATAAACATTTACAAATAAATTCAAAAAATAATTTATATATTAGTATAATCTTATGCGTTATCAATAACAGATTTATACACTGGAAATAGTTGTTATCTTAAGGAGGTATCATGGCAACAATTTCACAACTTATTCGTAAACCTAGAAAAAGAAAAATCAAAAAATCTAAATCACCAGCTTTATTAGTAAACTTAAATACTTTGGAAAAGAAAACTACAACTGTAAACTCACCATTAAAACGTGGCGTGTGTACACGTGTTGGTACGATGACTCCTAAAAAACCAAATTCAGCTTTAAGAAAATATGCTAAGGTAAAACTTACTAATGGATTTGAGGTTTTGGCATATATTCCAGGAGAAGGTCATAATTTACAAGAACACTCAGTTGTTTTATTACGTGGTGGTCGTGTTAAGGATCTTCCAGGTGTGCGTTATCATATTGTTCGTGGAACATTAGATACACAAGGTGTTGAAAAGCGTAGACAACAACGTTCTGCATATGGTGCTAAAAGACCAAAAGATGGCACTACTGCTAAAAAGAAATAATAAAGGAGAAATTTAAAAAATGCGTAAAAATCAAGCTAAAAAAAGAACAGTTTTACCTGATCCAGTTTTTAACTCTCCTTTAGTTACTAGAGCAATTAATGCAATTATGTATTCAGGTAAAAAAGGTCAAGCACAAAACATTGTTTATGGAGCTTTTGAAATTATTAAAAACAAAACTCAAAAAGATCCTCTAGAAATTTTTAACAAAGCATTAGAAAACGTAATGCCACGTTTGGAATTAAAAGTACGAAGAATTGCTGGAGCTAATTATCAAGTTCCAACAGAAGTTTCCCCTGAAAGAAAAATTACATTGGGTTTGCGTTGAATTGTTATGTACTCACGTTTACGCCATGAAAAAACAATGTTAGAAAAACTTGCTAATGAATTAATTGATGCTTCTAACAATGTTGGTGCATCAGTTAAAAAACGTGATGATACTCATAAAATGGCAGAAGCAAACAAAGCATTTGCTCACATGCGTTGATAATTTTTTAGTTAATCTAATAAATATTTATTTTTGAAAACTATTTATTTTTATGGAGAATTTTTAATTTAATATGTCTAGAACTGTCCCTTTAGAGCGATACCGTAATTTTGGTATTATGGCGCATATTGATGCTGGTAAGACAACTACATCTGAAAGAATTTTATTTCATTCAGGAAAAACTCACAAAATTGGAGAAGTCCACGAAGGTGCTGCTACAATGGACTGAATGGAGCAAGAAAAAGAACGTGGAATAACAATTACTTCAGCTGCAACTTCTGTTACATGAAAAGATTGTAATTTAAATTTAATTGATACACCCGGACATGTTGATTTTACAGTTGAAGTTGAACGCTCACTCCGTGTTTTAGATGGTGCAGTTGCTGTTTTAGATGCACAAATGGGAGTTGAACCCCAAACTGAAACTGTTTGACGACAAGCTTCAAGATATAAGGTTCCAAGAATCGTTTTTATAAATAAAATGGACAAAACTGGAGCTAATTTTGAAAGAGCAGTTGCATCAATTCATTCTCGTTTAGGTGTCAAAGCTGTACCCATTCAATTACCAATTGGTTCTGAAAATGATTTTAATGCCATTATTGATTTAGTTGAAATGAAAACTTTAAATTTTGATGGTGGACCAAATGAAAATTATAAAGTAACTGAAATTCCAGCAGAACTAAAAGAACAAGCTAATGAGATGCGCAACCAGATGATTGAAGAAGTTGTTAATTTTGATGATGCTTGTATGGAAAAATATCTTGGTGGTGAGGAATTAAGTGTTGAAGAAATTAAAAAATGTATTCGTAAAGGTGTAATTAATGCAACTTTATTTCCAGTTATTTGTGGGACCGCTTATCGTAATAAGGGTGTAAAACCATTGTTAGATGCAGTTGTTGATTATTTACCATCACCAATCGATGTTCCTCCTGCCAAAGGAATTGATGATAGAACTGATCAAGAAGTTGAAGTTTTAAGTTCTGATGATGCTCCTTTTGTTGGTTTAGCATTTAAAGTAGCTACAGATCCATTTGTTGGTCGTTTAACTTTTGTTCGTGTATACTCTGGAGTTTTGACTTCTGGTTCTTATGTTGTTAATGTTGGTAAGGATAAAAAAGAAAGAGTTTCGCGTTTAGTAAAAATGCATGCTTCGCAAAGAAATGAAATTGATGAAGTTTATGCTGGCGATATTTGTGCAATTGTGGGTTTAAAAGATACTACAACTGGTGATACATTAGCAAAAGAAGGTTTAGGTATCCATTTAGAATCAATGCAATTTGCTGAACCAGTAATTTCTTTAGCTGTTGAACCAAAAACTAAAGCAGATCAAGAAAAAATGGGTATTGCCTTAAGTAAATTAGCAGAAGAAGATCCTACATTTAAAACTTATACTGATGAAGAAACTGGTCAAGTTATTATTTCAGGAATGGGAGAATTACACTTAGATATTTTAGTTGATAGAATGCGTCGAGAATTCAAAGTGGAAGTTAATGTAGGAGCACCTCAAGTTAGTTATAGGGAAACATTTACTAAAGAAGCTGATGTCGAAGGGAAATACATTAAGCAATCTGGTGGTCGTGGTCAATATGGTCATGTTGTAATTACATTTCAACCTAACCATGATAAAGGTTTTGAATTTGAAGATAAAATTGTTGGTGGAAGAATTCCTAAAGAATATATTAAACCTGTTAAAGCAGGTTTGGAAGATGCTTTAAATAATGGACCATTAGCTGGTTATCCAATGATTGATATCAAAGCCATTTTACATGATGGTTCATACCATGAGGTTGATAGTAATGAAATGGCATTTAAAATAGCTGCTTCAATGGCTTTAAAAGAAGCTGGTAAAAAATGTGCCCCAGTTCTATTAGAACCCATTATGGCTATTGAGGTTACTGTTCCAGAACAAAATTTTGGTGATGCAATGGGTGATATTAGTTCTCGTCGTGGTAGCATTGAGGGAACTGAACAACGTGATAATATCCAAGTTATTAAAGCTAAAGTTCCATTACGTGAGATGTTTGGTTATGCAACTGATTTACGTTCATTTACTCAAGGTCGTGGTAACTATATCATGCAATTTAGTCATTATGCTGAAGCACCAAAATCAGTTACAAATGAAGTTGTTGATACCAAATTAAAAGGCAAGAAATAATTTTACTTTCTTTTGGTTTTAAAAAAAGAGGAAATATATGTTTAAATTTCAATTAAAGAAATTATTAAAAATTTTTAGTTGAATGTTTTTTGCTTGTGTGTGTGTGTGTAACAACATTCATAACTTTGTTTTCTACATCTTGTAGTGATTCAACTAATTTGAATCAAGAAAATGTAAGAGTAAAACCAGTTTTTAGAAACCGTCAAAAAGAAACTGAAGCAACTTATAATTTGCGAACACAGAACCAAGGACTTTTAGCTGATGCAATTAAAAAAGCTAACTCTAAAAATAATGTTTTAATGTATTCAATAAATTGAAATTCAGTAATGTATAAATATGGGGGAATGGCCCATTTAATTAAAGTTTTAGAAGTTAATCCAACAAAAGAAATTTATTTTTTTTGTAAGAAAGATGACCAAGATAATAATCCAGGTATTAATTCCAAAATTTTAAAACCAATAATGGATGCAAAAGAAAAATTTCCTAATTTTCATTATCAACTTATTAATGATTGGCGAGATTATTGGTCTTTTTTTGAATTTCACAATGAAGATATTGAACCTATATTAGATCAAATTACTAGTCAAAATAAGGTTGTTGATTTTTATCTTGAGGATTTTCAAGTTATGACATTTGTTACCAAATATATTGATTCTTACATTATTGGTACTAATGCAGACTTATACAAAGCTAATGATGCAATTTTGTCCCAAATTGGGATTTTAGCTAAAATGCGTTCAATCAACATGATTGCAGATGGAACAACTGCATTTGATAATTGAAGAACAGATATTTCTAAATTATTATTTGAAACAAAAAATTATTGGGATGATGCCAATAAGGAATATTGTTTAAGTTCTTGAATACGAGAAACTATTAAAAGTGGTGATGAAAAGGCATTAAGTGAATTAAAGAACTACAAATATTATGGAGCATTAATTTTAGAATCATTATTTACAATGCAATTTCCTGATAAAGATGGAATTTTACCAACTAAATATTTTACTCCTGGGTGTGAAACTATTTTAGACATCAACGACAACGCTTTACCATCATCTTGTTTAGACCAAAAAGTTAAAAATTTATCTTATTTTGATCCTTACTATACTGTTAATGCTGATATCATTGATGTTTATGCTTCTTATAATGTTGATAGCAAAAAATTATTTTTAGATTCATTTGGTATTTTTGAACAAAATCAAAATATTTTAAACAATAAAACTAGTGTAATTTATTCTGGTAGATTAATGCATCTTAATAATGTAAACACACCAGATGATTCAATAATTACAGAAGAAGCTAAACGAGTAATGAAATTATACGAGTTAGAGATAAATCGAGGTGTTAAACCTGAAAATTTACAAATTTTATTTAAAGCACATCCTCGTGAATTGGACGAAACAATTAAAGATTCAGTAGATGGACTACTTATTAAAAAAATTAATGATTTAAGAAGTTCAAGTAGTTCATTTAATAATAGTATTCCTGATGCAACAGGATGATTAAAATTTTTAAATAATAAAACACCAATGGAATATTATGTGTTTGCTGGATTTTTGAAATCTGATCCGTCAAAAAATAGAGAAGTTTTATATTATGCAGGTTTTTCTACAACTGTTTATATGATTGTAGGTGCACACTTGGGTGATAGCATTAAGCAAGTCATTGTTTCTGATGCTGAGTTAAATTTAGTTAATAAGTGAAATGGTTATCCTTCAAGAGTTTTTCCAAAAAATAAAATTACTACTAATGAAGAATTGTTTGGATCTTAACTATTTTTATAAATATTAAGGGCAATTAATTTAAAATGTTACTTTTCACTCACTGAGCAAAAAAGTAACATTTTATTTTATAACTCTAAATTTGTTTAAATTAAATTTAATAACTTAAATTATTTTTTATACTTAAATATTTAACTTAAATTTGTTTTAGTTAATTGAACATTTTTAAACAACTTTTTTTTGCATATTAATTTTTCACATTCTTTTTTTACAAGTAAATAAAATTTGTTTAATTGCTTATTATCTATCTCATTTACAAGATCAATTGTATTTATCATTCAATTTATTATTTCCAATAAAAGATTATTATCCACATGATATTCATACAATTTTTGACAAATCACTTTAAATTTTTCATCATTTTTATAATATCTGTTTAGGCACATGTAAAGTGGTAATAAATAATGTATTAAAATTCATTCATAAATTTTATTTTTTAAAGATTGTTGTTCAGCATTCATAGGAGCATTTATTTGTTTTTCTCAACTATTAATAATTTTTGAATTTCAAATAAAATGTTTAAAAATATTTTTTAATGTAATTGCAATATTTTTATTTTCCATATTGTCATTATCAATTTTCTTTGCTGTTTTTATGCATATTTCATATTGTTCTTGAAAGGTTGTATCTGGGTATTTAAATGAAATAAAAAGTGTATCATTAAAAATTTCAATAGCTTCTTTAGGTTCATTTAAAAATCAATTTGCATATAAAAATAATTCAATAAAATCAAATTGAACTTGAATAATATATTCATCATTTTTTCTTGCTTCTAATAAAGCATTTTTAATAACTTTAAAATATAAAGATATGCGTTGTTCAACTTTTTTTAATTCATTTAATTTCATTAACATATCAATATTTTTTGAAAGTATCAAGTAATTTTTGGTATTTTGGATTAATAAATCATCAATAAACTTTAAGTTTGGTTTATTTTTTGCATTTAAAAAATAATCATTTATTATATCTTTTAATTTTTGCTCACTATATTTATTTGAATATAAACATTTTATTGCCATTTTAGCATATTCATAAGATAAATCAGTTTGATTTCAATTTTTATTTAAATTAAAGCTTTTTTCTGATATTTGTGTGTTCATAATTTTTACCTCAATAAAATTATGAATTTAATAACTTAAAATTTGTTATTCTATAAGTTAGGTATTTAGTTAATAAAAAGTAAACTTAAATTAATATTAAAAACAAAAAAATAATGCAACATCTAAATTGACTGTTGCATTATTTTTTATACTCACTAATGTGATTTTTTATAAATGGGGCGATTAATGGGGATCGAACCCACGTATGCCTGAGTCACAGTCAGGTGCGTTAACCACTTCGCCATAATCGCCATATTTTTACACCCAAATATTATATAAAAATATATTAATTATTTTAAGTAATTAAAAACTAATTTAAAAAATTTAAGTTAATTTACAAATTAATATTTTAATCATGATTTTTATGGACTACTTTTAAAGTACTTAAATTAAGATTTTAATATAGTACAAATAATAAAAACTCCTAATTAAATATCAAAATCAAAGCAACTTTTATATTAATTTTAAAACTTTAATCTGACATTATTTATATTCTAAAAACTTTTTTAAATATCCAATTAGATTTTGTAAAAAATGTGAAAAAAATTTATTCGATAATTAACTAATAGGTTATTTTAAATTATTTAGTAAAAATAAAAGTATATTCTAATTTGATTAAAAATTAAAAGTTATTTTAATAATTAATAAACTTCAAAAAAGGTAAAAATAATTTTTTTAATTTTACCACCAGCATTTAAAAATTTTTTTTCATACTCTGTTTGAATATTATTTTTTCTTAAAAAACTATTTGGTTCTAAACTATATAAATCTCATGTTTTATCAACAATTTTAATATCTTTAATCATTTCAATTTGTTCAAGGCAATATTGAAATAAGTTACTATTGTCAGTTTTAAATTCAATAATCCCATTTGGAATAAGAATTTGTTTATATTTTTTTAAAAAAAGCATATCTACTAATCTTCTTTTACTATGTCGTTTTTTTGGTCAAGGATCACTAAAATTTAAAAATAATTTTTGAAAAAAATGCTTAGGAAAATAGTTTTCTAAATTATTTGCATCACCACAAGTCAAATAAATGTTATTTAATTCTTGTTTTTGTTGTTCGTATTTTTTAATTGCTTTGGAAATTACAGTTGAAAATTTTTCTAAACCTATGTAATTAACATCTAAATTATTTTTGGCATTTTCTAACAAAAAAACTCCCTTTCCACTACCTATTTCTAAATAATACTTTTTATTTTTATTTTTAAAAATTAGGGAAATATCATTTGCTTTAAAAGAGTCTATTTTTTTAAAATATTTTGATGATAAACAATTGTTTATTGCATTTGGATCATGTCTAAGTCTCATATATTAGTTCCAAATTTTTAAAGTTATTTTGTCTATAAACTTCATATAGCAAACAAGCCACTGTATTGCTTAAATTTAAACATCTTGATTCTTTTGCAATTGGTATTCTAAGAGTTAAATTATTAAATTTTTCTATAATTTCTTGTGGCAATCCACTAGTTTCGCAACCAAAAATTAAGTATATTTTTTTATTTTGTAAAAATGAAAAGTCAATTTGATTTGGAAGTAATTTTCCTTTCTTGGTAACAAAAAAAATTAAATCATCTGAATTTATTAAATTTAAAAAATCATTCATACAATCATGTTCTATTAAATGAATTTGTTTTAAATAATCAATGCTAGCGCGCATTAATCTTTTATCATTAATAAAGAATCCATAAGGACGGATTAAATGTAATGATGACTTAAATGTTGCACAAGATCTAATGATATTTCCTGTGTTATAAGGAATTTCTGGTTGATAAAGAACAATATTAATTAATGATTCACAATCCATTTTATAAATTTTTATTTTTTCTACATTTTAGTCATTATATAATTATAAAAACTAGAAATACAACTTACTAAAGTCTAATGAAATTATTTAAAATATCTCCTCGTGGTTTTTGTTCTGGTGTAATTAATGCTTTTACAATAGCTAAGAATGTAGCAATTAACAACCAAAATAAAAAAATTTATATGATTGGTTGATTAGTTCATAATGAAAATCTTGTAAAAGAAATTGAATCACTTGGAATTATTGTTCTTGATGATCGCAAAAAAGATCGTAAGTCATTAATTATGGAAATTGATCCAGTTGATGAACCAATTGTACTTTTTTCAGCACATGGAACAGATAAAAAAATTATTGATTTAGCTAAAGATCGAAAATTAAGAGTCATTGATTTAACATGTGTTTATGTTACGCAAACACATGATTTAATTAGAGAAAAACTTAATAATGGATATAAAGTTTTGTACATAGGAGTTAACAATCACCCTGAAACAATTTCTTCTTTAGCAATAAGTGATGACATTATTCTTATTGAAAGAAAAGAAGACATTAAAAAACTAAGAATTAAAGATGAAAAAATTTTTGTTACAAATCAAACAACCATTTCAATTTATGAATTTTATGATGTAATTAAAGCTTTAAGGCATCTATATAGAAATATTGAATTTAAAAATGATATTTGTAATGCAACTACCGAAAGGCAAGACGCATTAATAAATTTAATTCAATTTCTTGATTTAGTAATTGTTGTTGGTGATCAAAGATCAAATAACTCACTAAAGTTAGTAGAAATTGCAAAAAAAAATCATGTTGATGCATATTTAGTATCTAATGATAAACAATTATGTAATAATTGATTTATCAATAAAAAATGTGTTGGTATTACATCAGGTGCATCGACTCCTGATTATGTAACTCAATCAGTTGTTGATAAAATAGTAGAATGGTATAACCCTGAGATTATTAATTAACTTAGGCAATAAATAAGAAATTATGGATTACAAAAATACATTAAATGTACCTAAAACTTCATTTGAAATGAAGGCAAATTTAAGTCAAAAAGAGAAACTAATTCAAAATAGATGATTAGAAATAAAACTTTACAATCAAGTTTTAGATGTTTTTAAAAATAGAGAGTGAAAAACTTTGCATGATGGTCCACCTTATGCAAATGGTAATTTGCATGTTGGTCACGCATTAAACAAAATTTTAAAAGATTTTATTGTCCGTTCTTGGTTTTTATATGGTTATAAAAGTCTTTACATTCCTGGTTGAGACACTCATGGTTTACCAATTGAATATGCAGTAAGTCAAAAAACTAAAAATTATAATGAACTTTCAATTGAAGAAAAAAGAAAGTTATGTTTAAATTATGCTAAAGAACAAGTTGAAAACCAAAAAAATCAATTTTTAAGATTTGGTTTACTCACAAATTTTGATAAATGTTATCAGACATATGATCCTGAATATGAAATTGATCAATTAAATACTTTTTTAGTGATGGTAAAGAAAGATTTAATTTATCAAGATTTTAAACCAATTTATTGATCTTGATCATCTCAAAGTGCTTTAGCTGATGCTGAAGTTGAATATGCTGATGTAAAGGCATTGAGTATTTATGTTAGTTTTGATGTTGTAGAATCTTCAAATCCAAAAATTAAACCATTTACTAAACTTTTGGTTTGAACTACAACACCATGAACTATTCCAGCAAATCAAGCAATTTGTGCAAATGAAAAATTAAAGTATGTTTTAGTGAAAATTGATAATTTAAATTTCATTTTAGCTGAATCATGTTTAAATAATATTGCCAAAAATTTAAATTGAACAAATTATGAAATTTTAAATTACTTTACAGGTTTTGATTTGCTAAATACAAAGTATATTCATCCTTTGTACAAAGATCAAATCAATACTGTCATATTAAGTGATCATGTAAAAAATGATGATGGATCTGGTTTGGTTCATTGTGCTCCAGGATTTGGAATTGATGATTATATTGCTTGTAAAAAAAATAACATTAATGAATTAATCGTTCACATAAATGATTTTGGAAAAATAGATGCTAATTTTCATGATGAAAGATTAAGAAATATTTTTTATTTAGATGCAAATAAATTAATTTGTGATTTTTTAAAATCTACCAATAATTTACATTTATGTGCTGAATTTGTTCATAGTGAAGCTCATGATTGAAGAACTAAAAAACCAGTCATTTATAGAGCTACAAAACAATGATTTATTAATATACAAAAAATATCTTCTGAATTAACAAAATCTGTCAATAGTGTGAATTTTCAAGATGAACAAGATCATCAAAGATTATTAAATATGGTTACAAAAAGAACAGATTGATGTATTTCGCGCCAAAGAGTTTGAGGTGTCCCAATACCAATAATTTTTAATTCTAAAAAAGAACCTATTATGGATTTAGAGTTAATTGAGAATATTATTAAAAAAATTCAAAAACATGGTGTTAATTCTTGATTTAATAATCCTGTGGAATTTTTTTTAACCACAAAATACATAAATGATGGTGAAAGTTATTATAAAGAGACAGATATCATGGATGTTTGAATTGATTCAGGTGTTTCTTTTAATGTTTTAAATAAATACGAATTAGGTCAACAAGCTGATTTATATTTAGAAGGAATAGACCAATATCGTGGATGATTTAATTCTTCAATAATTTGCTCAACAATTCAAAATAATATATCTCCATATAAAGAGTTATTTTCGCATGGTATTACACTTGATGAAAATGGAAGAAAAATGTCAAAATCCATTGGTAATGTAATTGATCCAATAAAAATTTGCAACCAATATGGTGCAGATATTTTACGATTATGAGTTTGCTTTATTGATTATAATGATGATAATAGAATTGGAGATAAAATTTTATTACAAGTTGCTGAACAATATCGCAAAATTCGTAATACTCTTTTCAGGTATCCATTATCAAACATTGGTACTGATTTTGATTTTAAACCTTTTCACATGTACAATTATTCATTAGCAGATAAAATTATTTTATTTAAAGTGAATGAAAATTTAAAACAAATCGATAGCTTATTTAAACTATATAAGTTCCAACATGCATTACGTATTATTAATAAGCAAATAATTGATTTATCTAGTTGATATTTTGATTTAATCAAAGATAGTTTATATTGTGATGCTTTAAATAGTGAAAATAGAAAAGCAATTCAGTCTATATTAAATTATATTTTTAATCATTATTTAATGCGCTTATCAATAATTTTACCTCATACATGTGAAGAAGCTTATTTTCACTATAATTTGCCTAACAAAAAATCAAGTATTTTTTTGACAGAATTACCAAAATTTAACAATTTAGATTCTGATAATTTAGATTTAAATAAAATTTATGATGATTTCATGAAAATTAAAGATTTAGTTTATGTTGAAATTGAAAATTTAAGACGTGACAAAGTTATTAATAAGAGTAATGAAGTATCTGTGATCTTGCCAAAAAAAATGATAAATGAAAATGTTTTATGGTTTCCATTTTTAAAACAATGATTAAATGTTGCAGAAGTTCATGTTAAGAATGACATTGATAAAATCATCTTAGAAAAAACAAATTTATTGAGATGTGAACGTTGTTGAACTCACTATAAAAGCGAGTATTTTGCAACTAGTGATTTGTGCAAAAGATGTTTTGAAGTTATCAAATAGATGTTCTTAAGGTATCATTTAAATTTAAGTTGAAATATTTTATTAAATTTGGTGCCATTATAAAAACATATTCAAATGCATTATTAAAATTAATTTTTGCATTTGGCCTTACAATTTCAATTTTATTAATTTTTCAATTTACAGAGCAATAGATTATGGCATATGGTAATCTAAAATGCATTGTGTTAGTAAATTTTTTTGCTAGCATGATGTAAATATTGTCATAATTGTATTCATTTTTTAGTCCACAATATTCAAGTAAATCATTTTCATATCTGATCCGATTTACTTTTATTGTTGTTGTAACATAATTTATTGTTAGTTTTCTTGATAAAAATTTACCTTTTCTACTAATTGAATTAGACAGAATACCTTTGTATTTTTTTTGATCTTTTTTACTTAAAAATTCCATATTTATTTGTGAATACAATTAATGTTTACAATGTTTAAATATTTTTTAAAAATGTACCAAAAAATTTTTAGAATTTTTTATTTATTATTTTTAACATTAAGACATTGGTTAATACATTTACATATTTATATGTAAACTTTTAAAGTTTTATATTAAAATATAAATGCTATTTTTGTTCTATACTGGTTATGTTTTAAAAAGTTAGTAGTATTTGTTTTTAATCTAAATGTCCAAAAATTTTTACTTTTTCAAATTTTAGTTTAGAAATAGATTTTTAAAAATGTCAGTACCCTTTCTAGAAAGTGTAGAAATAAATGGATAAGTTTAGTTATAGTCCAAAAGCAAGAGATAAAGTTTATTCCTCATCTACAGTTGATGATTTCCAAAATAAAATTGCAGAAAAAATTGGAAATATTATTGGCAATGATGGAGTTTTAAGTTCAGGACATGATGGTACACATCTATTTGATGTTTTTGCCGACTCTTCTGCATCATCAGAATTTAATGATCATTTAGTTAATGAAAATTTCTCTAATCAATTTAATAATGGTGTTTTTGGTGATGAATATCCTAATCACTACAATATAGAATATGCAAATAATGAAAACTTAATTAGTAATGTAAATGATAATTTTAGATATTTAAGTCCTAATATTTTACAAAGTGAGCACAACTATTTACTTAAAACTGGTAAATCTATAGCATCAAAAATTAAAAATAAATATCAAAATTTTGATGCAATTTTAAAAAAGATTTCTACTATACTTGATGAACGTTCATCATACATTAAGAAAATAATGTCAGAATGTAGGGATGAAAATTTATATAGTAGTTTGACAGATGAATTAAATCGAATTGATTTTGAATATAAACAGTTAACTAATTGTAGGTTTGGACTTTTTAATGAGTTAAGCAAATGAGAAGATAAAGTTAATCAAATTTTTATTGATGCAAAAGATTCTCATGATAAGTTTATAAGTGATTTAAAAGAACTTTCATCTAACATAATTAAGAATGAAATTATTGAAGAAAACAAAAATAAGATTACAAATACATTAAAAAATATTAATGATGAAATTGCTGCAATTGACATTGAATTGGTAAATAAACAATTTAAGCTTGATCAATTAATGATGCAGCAAAATAATGCTTTTTCTACTAATAATATTGATGTAAATGATATTCAGAAATTAAATATTGAATGTGAAAATTTAGTAAACAAAAAAAACTTATTAAAATATAAGGCAGATGATCTTAAAAAAGAATTGTTTGAAGATTTATATTCATTAAATGAACAACATGAAAATGTTAATTCACTAGTTCATAATCATATTCAAAAGCTTATTTTTTATTATGATTCTTTGGTTCAATGTGGTAATGAAATTTCTGAAGCGCGCGAAAAACTTGTTAACAATGATGTAAATTCAGAATACTTAGAATTATTTAATCCAATTTTTGAATATGTTAATGCAAGATCAATAGAAATTGACAACATTTTACAATCTATTGATGAAAATTTATCTTATGCTATTGATAGAATTGACCCATTATATGCTAGTTACTTTAAAAATAATGGTGAATTGACACATGTTAAGAATGAAAAAGAATGTTTAGAATTACAACTTAATGCTTTAGATATTTTAAAACAAGAATTTATTGCTAAAATTGATGATTTAATTAATCAGTTACAAACTAAAATGTCTGATGTTCAAAAACTTATTGATAATTCTAACAAAAATGATTGGTTTCAAAATTTTGCTTTTGGAACTGAAAAAAATCCATTAAATTTTGATAAATTTTTTGATGAAAAAAATAATGTTTTGACTGATGTTAAACACTTTTTAAATTCAAAAAGAAAAGAAATTGACAAGTTATTACTAGACTATAGGTTAAATAATTCAAAAAAAAATCATGATATTGGTAATGATATTAATGATGTTGTGTTAAATTTACAAAATCTTAAAGTCAGAATTGATAATGAACTTAAAAATTTAAATGAACTTAACCATATTTCTTTAAATAGTTTGCTAAACATCCAAAATGATATTTCTTTGATTCTTACTTCTTTAAAGTCAAAAATGGCTATTAATTCTCAACAATCTGATTTAAATGAATTTTTGATTTCATTGGATAAAAATTTTAAAAATTTGTTGTTAGATTTTGATAATCAAATTAATTTAAGAATTAAAAAAATAGAAAATAAATTTAGCTTTTTTAAAACTATTTCTAAAAAAATTAATCTAAATATTAATTCATCAAAAGAAAAGTTAAATTCTTTTTACTCTAAAATTCAAAATGATTTATCCTCTTTAGAAATAAAAAAAATTAAATCTGAATTAAATTTAATTAAAAAACAAATATCTGATGTCGATTCCAAAAATGATTTATTCTTAAATCAAATTGATTCAATCAATAATTTAATAAGTTCAATTGAAAAGGATATTAATGATTTTGAAAATGAGATAAATAAAATAAATAATCTCAAAAAAAGTAATTTAGAAAATGAATTAATTATTGATGATAAAAGTAATAAAAAATTCTTAAATTTATTTCTTGCTATGAATGATTTTGTATTTAAAAGAAATTCAGTCAACCAAGAATTAAAAAAATCTTTAAATAAATCTGAAGTTGATTTAAGTAATATTTTTTCAAAAGATTTATCTAATGATTTAGATTTATTAAATTCTTATCAAAATAACTTTGATACATATTGACATAACTTTAATTCAAAATTGAATGATTATAAATTAGTTTTAAGTAATTTTAAGAGTCAAATTAATGATTTAAAAACTAAAAATCATCCTTCATTTTTGAAAAAAAATAAAGAAAATTTTGCTTTGATTAATGAAGTGAACGCTTTAGTGAATCAAATGCAAGAAAAAAAAGAAAATTTCTTTAATGATATGAGTCAGATTTATGAAAAAATTAATAACAAACACAACCAAATAAATTCTCAAGCAAATGTTTTGTTTGATAAGTTTAATTCATTGCAAGATGATTCTAATTTGTTTGTTGATGAAGAAAAAAACAAATTGCTCAAAGAAATTCAGCAAGAACAAAAAAATTTAATAGAAGAAAAACAAAAGTTATTAAATGAACGTAATTTTTTAACACAAAAATTAAAAAATTATGAAAATAATTTAATTAGTCAAGAAAAAAAGTTTATTGATAATGAAATTAAGGAACAAGATTCATTAAATTATAAAAATAAGAATAAATGCGACTCAGAAATGAATGAAATTAAAAATATGATAAGTTCACTTTTGAGTAACATTAGTAATTTTGAAAAAATTAAACAAAAAGAAATAAATGATATAAAAAATGAATATTTGGAATTAAAGAAATATAATGAAGAAAATGAACGTATTCGTCAGAACCTTCAAAATGATATTTATAAGTTTAATTTAGATAAAAACTTTAATAATCCAAATTATTCTGAAAATGAATTAAATAAAAAGATAAATCATTTTAAAAAATGACAAAAAAAGATAGATTTAAATGATCAAAAATTAGAGTTAAAGCGAACTTTACTAATGAATAGTATTAATCGCATAATTGATCAACTAGCTTATGATGATTTTGAAGACCATAAATTAGATATTAATAATAACAATTATGAACTAGAAATAAAACAAAAATTATGTGATGATGAAATTAAAAGCATT
The DNA here is from genome assembly GCF_000701785.1 of Mycoplasmoides alvi ATCC 29626. Taxonomy (GTDB): domain Bacteria; phylum Bacillota_I; class Bacilli_A; order Mycoplasmatales; family Mycoplasmoidaceae; genus Mycoplasmoides; species Mycoplasmoides alvi. The sequence continues at coordinate 110,352 of NZ_JNJU01000001.1, forward strand.
TTTAATAAATTAAAAAAAAGTAGTAAGAATTTTACTGCTGACCAAAAGCAAACAATCCAAAATATTCATCATGAATATCTTGATTTATTATCTTTTCAAAGAGAAGTAAATTTAAGAATTAATAAATTAAAAGATGATATATCAAATTTTCAAAATAATGGTTTAAACAATATTAGCAATGATCATTCAACACAAAGTTTTGCTTCATTAGAAAACAAGTGTAAAAAAATTAATGATTTTAAGTTGGATATTAGTAGAAAGCAAGCCAAAATCTTGTCAGATTTAAGAAATTTTCAAATTAATTTAATAAACTATAATAACAATAATGCAGATTTTTTTATTGATGAAAATGAACAACTAGAAAAAGGCATAGATTATGATGCTAAAAAACAATTAAGTATAGAACGATCTAATTTAAAAAAAATAAATGATCAATTGCTTAGAAAACAAGATGAATTAATAAATAAAGAAGAACAATTGAATGAAGATCGTAATCATTTGATTAATGAGATAAAAGAAATGAAAAATTATTTATTTAAACATAGCGAAAGGATAGATAATTTTAAAAATTTTGATAAATTTCAACAAATTAGTAACTGAAATAGGAAAAATGATGAAATTAATGAAATTTTTCATAGACTGGAATCAAAAAGAAATTATTTAGATGCTAATATAAATAGTGAATTTAATCGTTTACGACATGAAAAATATGATTTAGATAATCAACAAACAGAATTGAATTACTTATTAAAAAGAATCAATCATGATTTTGAAAGATTAAATCAAATGAAATATCAAGATTTAATAACTAAAGAAAAATATGAGAGTGAATTTAATGCATTAAAAACTAACTCAAAAGATCTTGAATATCGTTTTAATAAGTTAGAGGAAAATCATAATCAATTGTTGTATTATTTAAGATTTTTAGAACAAAAGGCAAGTGAAAAAGAGCAAATGATTCAAAATGAAAAAGTACGTTTACAACATGATAATCGATCAAAAGAATTGGAAACTGAACATTCCAACCTAAGAAAAATGAGTAACAAATTAGCAGAAAAAGAAAAAGAATTAATTAAAAAGGAAGATCAGTTAATGAATGAGCGACATCATATATTTGATGAAATAAACAAAATGAAAAATTATTTGTTTGAACAAAATGAAAAAATAAATGATTTTAAAGCTTTTAATAAACTAAAAGAGGAAGAGCAAAACAAACAAAATAATGAAATTAATAAAATTTTACATAAATTAGAGTTAAAAAAATCTCAATTTGATGCTGATGTAAGTAATGAGATTAATCGTCTACGCCATGAACAAGTTAATCTTGATAATAGGCAAAAAGAGTTAGATTCTCAATCAAAAAAAATTGATGATGATTTTCAAAAATTAAAACATTTAAAGCACCAAACATTAATAACTAAAGAAAGATACGAAAGTGAACTTAATGCATTGAAAGCTAGTTCAGCAAATTTAGATCGTCGTTCCAATGAATTAGAAGAAAATCGCAGTCGCATATTAAATTATTTAAAATCTTTGGAACATAAAGTGAGTGAAAAAGAACAAATGATTGAAAACGAAAGGTTGCGTTTACAACAAGTTAGTTTACAACAAGATAATCGCTCAAAAGAGTTAGAAAAAGCTTTAAATGATTTAAATGTTCAACGTAAAGAATTTGATATCAAACGTAATGAAGAACTAGAAAAGATAAATCAAAAACAAGAAAAAAATGAGCAAAAAGAATTAGAATTAAATCGCAGAATTAAACAATTTAAAGAAGAATCATCAAAATTAAATAACAAAAAGAATTCTATATTCAATGATAAATTGAGATTAAAAAATCAATATGATGAATGTTTGGCACTTAAGGATGCAATTTTAAATGAACAAAAAAAATTAGAAAAACACAAAAATGCTACAATTGAAAACTTGAAGAAATTTAATGAAGAATTGCATGGTAAAAAAGCTAAGTTAAGATCATTTTATAACAAAGTATGTAAATTAAATCATGAACAAAAATTAAAACAACAAGAAATTGATTTTTCCATTAAAAAGCATAATGATGAAATTGAAAAATTTAATAAAATGAGGGATGAATTTAATGATAAACAGAAAAATTTAGAAAAAGAACAAAAAGATAAAATTCAATACTTAAACAATTTTTATAAATCTTTATTAAAACGTGAACTTAATTTGAAAAAAATTCATCAAGATTTAATTACGAGCGAAAAGGAGTTAAATGATAAACTTAAGAAATTTGAAATTGAAAAAGAAAAAATTATTGAATTATCAACTAACAAAGAAGAAAAAAAGAAGCAAATTTATAGATGCAATAAACATTTAACAACAGGAGATAATGATATGTCTAATTTTGATTTTAATAATTGCCCTAATTGTCAAGTTCATAACCAACAACATTACCAAAAACCAATCTGCTCTAATAATTATGGAGTAGTTCCGAATGCAAATTTTGTAGATCCTTTAATTCAAATGCAACGTTTAGTGCAAAGACAACAAATTCAAATGCTTAAGCAAGAGCATAAATATGAAATGCAAGAAGCTAATAGACAACGTGTTGAATTAGAAAAAAAATTGCATGATTTAATTGAATTGCAACATAATCAATTAAAAGAAAAATCTAGTACTCAACATGGTTATGACAAAAATTTTGCTAATGGCGGGAATGAAGATGAAAGCATAAATCGATTAATTCATTCTTTGGCATATAATACTCAAGTTAAATTTAAAAAAATTGAAGACGCTTTATCTGAAATAAAAAAGGTAAATGAAAACAAATTCGTACAACAAAACCAAGAAGCATTTAGAAATACTCAAAATGAAAACATTGAAAATTTAAAAAATACATTGTTAATAAATGATATTAAAGATGCTATTTCTAGTGAAGTTAGTCAATTAAAAAATGAACAAAATTCATTGATTGGAAACTATTTAAAAAAAGATCAAGAAAGAGTAAAAGAAATGCAAGCAAAAGAGCATCAAATGAAAGAAATGATGCTAGATATGCGCAAGGCCTTTAATGAACAATTAAACTTGCTAAAGAATGATAAGAAAATGTTGGCAGATCAAGTTTTACATTACAAAGAAATGCTTAATAATAATTTATCTAACTCAAATAGTGATAAAAATGATGCTTTGCATGAAGCAAAAATTATTTTAGATGAAACTAAAAATATTTTGGCAAAAGAAAGAGAACGTTATTCAAAAGAACGTGAGCAGATTATTCGTGATGGCTATTTAAATGATATGTTAAAGAAAAATGAAGCCAAAAATATTCAAAATGAAAAACAAATGCAAATTCAAAAATTAACAGATGAAATAAAAAATATTAAAGATTTATTAGATAATAATTAAGTTTATTAGAAACTATAAAAAAAGAGACCTATGCAATTAAATTGTAAAAACAAATGTAATATTCAACAACACGATAAAGAAAAAATCTTAAAAGAAATAGCTAAGGAAATAAGTGCTATTAAAAAAGAACGTGATCTTTCTCTTGATTTGTTGCAAAAAAATCTCAATAATCGAGATTACAAAACCATTACAATTCATCATTATAACCTTAAGATTAATAAACTGAAAAATGAATTGGAACTTTTAAAATCTAAATTGAATGATAAGGAAAGTAATGCTGCAAAAAAAATTTCTAATTTAATAGAAAACTATAAAACAAATTTTGATGAAATTTTAATGCAAATTAATATTGCTTTTGATTCAATTCAAATAAAATATGATTTTTTAAAAGAATCTAATTTTTCTTCTATTGAAGACCTTGATATTTTATTAAGCAAAATTAATGAATTTAAAAAAGAATTTAAAATATCGTGATTTAGTAATTTAGAAAATCTTTCAAAAAAGTTGTTTTTAGTTATTTCACAAGCAAATTCACGTATTTTAAAGAAAATTTTTCAATTTGTTATTGACAATATACCAAGTAGTGATCCAATTGATATCTTATCAACAGATATAATTGTTAAAAGATATATCCAAAATTGCATTAATAAAATTTGTGATTATTATGATAGAGTTTCTGGTCTTTATAATTATTTATCTAACATTAAATCTAATGCAATTGAAAATGAAAAAAGAATAAAAAAAGAAAAAGAATTTTGAAATGAAGATGTATCTCCAATACTTCTTTCTTCTGACAAAGACACTGAGAGTTTAAATAATAAATTATCTAGTGAAATTGAAAATGTAAAAAAAGTAGTTGAAAAAGAAATAAGTGATATTCGTAAAGATAATTTGGAACGTGAAAGTAGATGGCAAATTTTTTTAGAAAATGAATGTTCTAAACATGAAAAATTATTAAATGATATTAGAGATGATTATCACGATTCTTTAGTTAAAGAACGACAAAATATGCTTTTGAAAATTAATAATGCAATTGAGGATCACTCCCAAAAAATTATTGATAGTGAAGCATCAGATAATGACTTGGAAGATATTTACAAGAAAATTACAAATGATCATAAATTGATCATGAAAGAAAATTTTAAAAACAAAAACAATGTTTTAAAAGATCATTTTGTGAGTATTAATGATGAAATTGAAAAGCAAATTGATACCAAATTAGAAGAATTAAATAATAAAAATTTGCATTTGGAAGAACAAAAAGATTATTATCTTAAGCTTTTAAAAGACAAGATTAATGCCATTAGGGTTTCATCACAATGTGGTAACAAATATTTTGATGTATCTGAAAAAAAAGAATTAAACAATGACATTTTAATAAATGAAAATTTTAATAGTGATTTTATTAAAGATGAAGAAAATAATTTAACAAGTTTTGAATCAAATGTTCAAAATAATGATGAATTAATTCAAAATATTAAAAATTCTCAAGATGATGACAGTCCTTCTATTATTGATGTTCCAAATAATACTCTTAACAATTTGGCAAATAGTAAAGAAGACCTTAACAATTTAACAGATGAAATCACAAAACGTATAGTTAATAAATTTAATGAAGAAATTGAAAAGATTTGTTATCAAAATAATATGATTTCTTCTTCAATGAATCCATGCTTGGATTTAAATAACTTAAACTTAGATCTTTTACAACAACAAGATCCAAATCAATTTGCTCAATTTATGAATAATATGAATTTGTTTAATGATTTTAACAATCCTATTAATGGTAATTATCATACTGATTCTTCTTTTAAAAATAATTTAAATCAACAACAAATACATGATAATGTTGACAATAATCATGATGGCAATAATATTGATTCACAAATTATGTCAAGAAAGGTTAAATTTGTCGGTTTTGACAAGAACAATTCTAGGCATGGAAGACTTTCAAGTGAAGATATTAGAAAATATGCAAATTCAATAATTAGTGCTAATCGTAAAAAAAACATTAAAGAGTAATTATTTTATGATTTGATCTAATGATGCATTAAATAAATATTTAAATAATAGAAAAAACCAAATAAAAAATTTTGACAAGCAATATCTTGTTGATAAATTATTTTCTATTTCAAAGAATACATCATTTGTTTTGATAAATAATCATTCAAGTTCTAATGATGCTTTAAACTTGTGTTTTGAACTACTTTTAAAATGGTTTGAAGTAAAAAAAAATAACAATGATAACTTAAATATAACCTTTTGTGATCCGGATGCAAGTACTGATATTAATGAAAATGCAAAAATTTTTGATTTTATAAATTCTTCTGATTCTTCTAAAAAACATGTTTTAGTAATTAATAAATTTGAAACGTTTAAAAATATTGTTTGATGAATTAGAGAATTTAGAAAAATTAATAAAAAAACTAGTTTAATTGTTTATTTTGTTTTAAATGAAGTTGGTTATTTATTAAAAAAAATAATAAAAAATTTTAATGTTGATTGTTACATTTTACGTTCTCAATCATTTAATGATTTTTTACAAACTAATTCAAAGTTAAGATTGTCTACTGATAGTTATTTAAAATTTTTAAATCAAAAAATTAGTAATTTTGAAAAATATGAAAACAAAAGTCTTGCGAATCAATTAATTAAAAAAACTATTAGTATTTTTTGGCATAATTTGGGAACAATTGAAAATATACGTTCTGATGTTCATTCAGCATTGGAAATTTTAAGATGTGTTGCATTTTCAAAAGAATCATTGTTTGATTTGAATGATTTAGCTAAGTTATTAAAAATAGAAATAAAAGAAATTCATAAAATTTTAAAAATATTTGAAGATACAAAGATCATTAGAGTTTTGCCTATTGTTAGTAAAAACTTATCTAAAGTTTTATCTAATGTTTTTTACATTACATTTGGTGATCCCATTTATTATTTTGCTTTTAAAGATGCAATTAATGATAAAAATATTTCATTAAAATTATGGGTTAGTTCGTTGTTGAGTTCATTAGATTCATTTCATAAATTAAAATTGGTTCAAGATTTTTATGTTTCTTTAAGTGAACAAGTTTCAATTTATAATCATTCAAATAATAGTTTTTTCCAGATTGGAATGAATGATAATACTTTAGGTCCATTAATGACATATATGAAAAGTATTAAAAAATTGAAAAAAACTAATTATTTTAAAACAAAAGAATTGCCATTAATTATTTCTAATTATGAATATCGAAACTGACGTAAAATTCAAATCAAATAAATTTATTATTAGTTTTTTAAATATTATAATTTAGTGACAAATAAAATCAATTATTCTAAAATAAAATTAGATTTATATTTTTAGGAATATTTTGCTTATGAGTAAAAAAAAATCTAACAAAGATAATAAAAGTCTTAAAAATGATTTAAATATTAATGAAAATAACTTTTTAGATGATTTGCATTCTAATATAACTAGAATTTCTTCTCAAATTGTTAATACTTCTGATTTAATAGATTTTGTTGATGATAATAAAAATTATTTTAATAAAAACAATACAAAAGCAACTTCTAAAAATAATAAATATGAAAAATTATTTAAAGTTAAAAATCAACTATTTAAAGTTAAATCTAATAGGTCAAAAACTACAATTGTTCCCGGAATTACTATTAGTTTAGATAATTCTATTGAACCAGTAAAAGATTTTGTGGCACAAACAAATGAAGATTATCTTGATAAGGATTCAAAGTTAAGTGATTTTGTGGATAGTAAAAACTTTAACAAAGATTTTATTGAAAAAGATGAATCTTTTGGTTTAAATTTAAATAATGAATTTTATAAATATAATGAAATGAATTTAGATTCAAATGATAGTAATGAATTAATAATTCCAATTAATTATGATGATAGTAATGTTAATCTCAATAGTAATGAGAATTTAAATAAAGAAATGATATTTTCATCATCTCTTAAAAATGTTGATAATTCTAAAGATTATGATTGTTTTCAAGAAAATAATGAAATTATAAAACCTTATAATTTTGCAAAAAACACGACTGAACAATTAGAATCATTGAGTTCTAAAATAGATTCTTTGATTTACAACACAAAAGAAATTAAGAAAGAGCATTTAGATCAATGTGATATGGTTGTTGAAGAAGAAGATGCCAATAAAGAAATGGCAGTTCCTCCACCATTTATTCACGTCCCTATTCCTGATCAAAGTTATAATGATGATTTAATTAACATTAAACAAGAAAATGGAAGTTTTGATTAAAACTTCCATTTTCTTGTTTTTATATCATCATAATTGAAGATTGTTTTGGTGTTAATCCATATTTGATAGCTATACTTGATGATGGATTGTATCTATTGTAATTTGATGCTCATGAATTATTGTAAGTTGTATTAGAGTTATTGTTGTGTAAAAAAATATTTAAAAGATTTGTAATTGCATTATTTATTGTTTGAAAAATTAATGATGAACCCATAGCAAAACTTCAAAATGATAGTCCTCCAAAAATTTTTTGTTTATTTTTTTGATCAATTTTTGTCATTTTTGTACCTCCATAAACATAAGTTACAAAAAAAAGTAAATTTAAACAAATTTTTTTATTTTTAGTTTTTATTTTTAATTTAAAATTAAAAAGGTTATTTTAGTAAAAGCAAAATAAATATAAAAAAAGGTTTAATAAAACAATGAATAATGCTGAGATTTTTTCATTAACTATTTTGGTTTTATTGATTGTTGCTTTTTTAGCATTCATTATTTATTTTTTCTCAAATAAAGATTCACGAAATGCTTTTGTTGTTAAATTTAAAAAACTTTTTCACAAATATAATGATGCTAGTAATGATAAAAAATTTATTGATAATTTGTCTAGTTCATTATTAAAGTTATCTAGTGATAAAATAGGAGCCATTATAGCAATTGAGCAGAATGATGCCTTAGATTTTTATATTAATGTTGGTTACAAAATTCAAGGAGATTTTTCTCCAGAATTTATTATTTCTGTTTTTTACAATAAGAATTCAGCATTGCATGATGGAGCTATTATTGTTCGAGATAAAAACATTGTATCAATTTCTAGCTATTTTCCTATGACTAGACAACTATTGGATGTTTCATATGGAGCTAGACATCGTTCTGCAGTTGGGTTAAGTGAAAGAACAGATTCAGTTATTTTTGTTGTTAGTGAAACATCTGGAAGAATTAGTGCAGCTAAAAATGGTGTAATTCATCGCTTATCACAAAATTCTGATCGTTTAGTTGATGAAATTATTAAATTGTTATCAACCAATAAAAATGATGAATCTTTCATTTAGATAATTTTTATGGAAAAAAAAAATAAAAAATATTTTCGAAATTTTAGCATTATTGCTCATATTGATCATGGAAAATCTACTGTTTCTGATAGGTTACTTGAATTTACAAACACAGTTGATGCTCATAATATGCAAAATCAATTGTTAGATTCAATGGATATTGAAAGAGAACGGGGAATTACAATTAAATTAAATGCTGTTCAATTAGTGTATGAAAATCCAGATGATAAGCAAAAATATTTATTTAATTTAATTGATACTCCTGGACATATTGATTTTACTTATGAAGTTTCTAGAAGTCTTGCAGCTTGTGAAGGAGCACTTTTAGTAGTTGATGCTTCTCAAGGGGTAGAGGCACAAACGTTATCAAATGTTTATCTTGCATTAGAAAATAATTTGGAAATCATTCCTGTTATTAATAAAATTGATTTATCATCTGCTGATGTTGATCGAGTTAAACAACAGATTGAAGAACAAATTGGTATTGATTGCTCAAATGCACCGTTAATTTCTGCAAAAACTGGTTTAAATATTGATCAAGTTGTTAAAGCAATTATTAATGATATTCCTCCACCTAAAAATGATGATGATAATGCACCATTACAAGCTTTAATTTTTGATTCCTACTATGATTCTTATAAAGGAGCAGTTTGTTTTGTTCGAATTAAAAATGGAACTCTTAAAGCGGGCGACAAAATTTTAATGATGTCTAATAATTCAGTTTATGAGGTAACTGAAGTTGGTGTAAAGACGCCTGAATTATCCAAAAGGGAAATGCTTGTATCTGGTGAAGTTGGTTGATTTGCGGCATCTATTAAAACAATTAGAGATGTGAATGTTGGTGACACAATTACTCATTTTGATAATCCAACTAAAGAACCATTACCAGGTTATCGAAAGGTAATTCCAATGGTTTATGCTGGTTTATATCCAATTGATACCAATGACTATGAAATTTTGAAAATAGCAATGAATAAAATTGCATTATCTGATGCTGCACTTGAATATGAATATGACACATCACAAGCTTTAGGATTTGGAATTAGATGTGGTTTTTTAGGTCTTTTACATATGGATGTAATTAGAGAAAGAATTATTAGAGAACATAACATTCCTCTTATAATAACTGCTCCTTCAGTTAAATATCAAGTTTTAATGACAAACAATGAAATAATTTTAATAGACAATCCAACTAACTTACCTGATCGTACTAAAATTAAATCCATTTCAGAACCATATGTTAAAGTTACCATTTCCACTCCTAGTGAATATTTAGGTGGAATAATGGAATTGTGTCAAAATTTTCGTGGTTCTTATTTAGAACTAAATGAAATTGATTCAGTACGTAAAAAAATTACTTATGAAATGCCTTTAGCTGAAATTATTTATAGCTTTTTTGATAGATTGAAGTCAATTTCCAGAGGATATGCAAGTTTAGATTATGAATTAATTGGTTATAAAGAATCTAAATTAGTTAAAGTTGATGTTCTTTTGAATGGACAAAAAGTTGATGCTTTATCTTTTATTAGTCATACAGATTTTGCATATGCAAAAGCTAAAAAAATTTGTGAGAAACTTAAGGAATTAATTCCTCGTCATTTGTTTGAAATTCCTATACAAGCTGCTATTGGGTCTAAAATTATTAGTCGAGAAACTATTAAAGCAATGAGAAAAAACGTTTTAGCTAAATGTTATGGAGGCGACGTAAGTAGAAAGAAGAAATTACTTGAACAGCAAAAAGAAGGTAAAAAGAAAATGAAAGCAATTGGGAATGTTGAAGTTCCCCAAGAAACATTTAGTAAACTTCTTCAGGATAATGATTAAAAATGGAATCTTTATTAATAACACATTCTTCAACATTTAATCTAGCTAATTGAACATCATTTGGAATTAATTTAGGAATTTTCTTTTTAATTTTTTTAGGATCAGGTATTCTTTTGTGAAAATTAAAATTTGATAATCCTGGATATAAATTACTTTTTGTTTTTTATACAATCTTTTGGTTTCCATTAATGTTAGTACGATCTTATCGTGGAACAATGAATAATGACCTAGGTGTTAGCACTGCATTGTTATGAGTGCCTTTAACTGTTTATGGTTTAGTTGGCATTGTTGTACGTCCTTTTTTTGATTTTTTAGGGGTCTATTTTCATTCACGAAAAATAATTGTATATATTGCTTTAATCCTTCAAATTTGCACATTTATTCCATTAATAGTATCTCCTAGTTTTGAGACAAATGTTATTCAATCTATTGGTGTCGGAATTGGAGCTAGTTGTATTGGTACTTTTAGTTTATGATTTAATGAACAACATGCTAAAACTAAACCCTTTTTAACTATTTCTGTTCTTTCATTACCCCCATTGTTAGCTGATTTTTTAGCATCTCCCATTCAATCATTAGTTCGAAGTTTTGCTTTCGAAACAAATACAAATCATGCTGATCCTTTTTTTATGCGCTATCTTTGAGTAATTGCATTATGTGCAATTGTAATTAATTTAGTTATTGGTATTTTTTTAAAAGAAGATCGAAGTTCTGTTGGTTTAAAGGTTGATGTTTCTAAAAAAAAGGTAATAGCAAATAAATGAGATTGATTATTGTTAACAGGTGTTATTGTTGTTGGTGCTAGCATTGATTTTACAAAATTTGCAACAGGAGATTCAATTGCAACTTTAACTATTCAAGATATTGGTGGCGCTAATAATACAAAAGCATTTGAAGGATATGTATCTGCATTATTTAGTGGTTTTCAATTGATTGGTGGTATTTTAATGGGTTTATGTTTGACAAAGTATTTTAGCAAGAATTTAATTTATATTTTTGGAGCATTGTTTTTTATTTTATATAACTTTGCAACAATTTTAATTACTAATAGCTATGTTAGTCCATCAGTTCCAGGAGCAATTGCATTTTTATGTATTCAACCATTAAATGGTTTTGGATATGGCATTTTGTATAACTTATTAATAGCAAATGTATTATCACTAACATTTAAAACAAATAAATTTAGTCCATTGGGTTTATATCAATGTTTTGCATCAATTACAATTTCATGTGGAACATTTTTTACAACAGCAATTAAAAACTTTTTTAAAGATTTATCTTATTCTGATGCAACTTTAATTATAAGTTTAACTTTAATTGGAATTACTATTTTAATGGGTATAATTTATTACTTTGTTAATTTTATTGAAGTAAATTTTCAACATAAAATATTATGAAAATTTAATCAAAATATTAAAAGTAATGATAAAAAAAATAAGTAACTTAATTAATTATTTTAAATCTAATATATGTTCGATCATCAAATGATTTATTACCTTTTTTAATTCCTTTAGTTGACATAAAAATTTTGTAGCATTCAGGATCAAATTTTAGATACTTTTGTAGATAATTTTCACTTTGCTTTAAAGTTGGTTTTAATTTTATATATCCATCACTTGCTAAAACAATTTCATCATCAATTTTGACTTTATGAACAATTGTTAATTTATGATTTAATTTCAGACCATTTATAACTGGAAAACCAAATGGTCGATCAAGATTTGAAAAAAAAGATTGTTTTTTTAAAAAATCTAAAATAATATTTTGAACAATTTTTTCTTGATTTTTAATTTTTTTATTATTTTCTCTTAAATTATTTAGCCTTAAATAAAAACTTCTTAATCCAGTTGATAAAAGATCAATAAATTTGGAATGATCATATAATTTTTTGTTAATTAAAATAGGACAATCACCATAACTTACAATTTCTTTTCTTAAATCATTATAAAAAACAATACCTGCTTGTAATTGTTCTTCAGGATTTTCATAAAAAAATTTTTCTTTGTTTTTGTATTGATTACTTAATGCTAAATTGATATGACTAATTATTTTTTTATTACTTCATTTTGGATTTACAGTTTCAAATGCTTTTAATATTAATTCTTTAGCAAATCAACCACTAGTTTTGTTGTTAAGTCATTTTAATTTTCCTTTTGGAGATCCACCATCAACAACAGCAATAATTTTTTTAGATATAAAATAACCATCTTCACAACTATCTTGTGAATTTTTGCCAACAATTAATTTTTCAATAATTTGATACATGTCTTTAACTCTAAATTTATTCACTCATGATTTTAATATGTTAATTTTTAAATCTAATTAAAAATCAATTACTAAAAAAACTAAATTAAAATGTTATTTTTTCAATAAATAAAATAAAATTAAAAGGATTCACCAATGTGAATGAGAGAAAAAACTAATTTACACGTAAAAAAATAATTGTTATGAAAATATTTGATAAAAATTATATTAAGTTGAATTTTGATGTATCCTCGAAACATGATGCTTTTGAAAAAATTGCTAATGCAGCTTTTGATTTAAAAATAACTAATGATGCTAATAAATTAAAACAAGCATTAATAGCAAGAGAAAACCAAGCATCAACGGGATTTGAAGATGGAATTGCTATTCCTCATGCAAAGGATGATTCAATTATTAAATCATCAGTTATGTATGTAACTTTTAAAAATCCAGTTGAATGAGAAGCCATTGATGGGCAAAAAACAACTAGAGCATTTGTAATTATGATGCCAAGTCAAAATGAGTCTATTGAACATTTGGAAGTTTTAAGTACTGTATCATCATCATTAATGAATAAAGATTTTTGTAATCAATTAAATCAACTTAAAACTGAAGATGAAATTTTCGATTTAATTGATTCAAATATTTTTGCTAAGAAAAATAGTAAAACTAATGAATTGCCGAATAATGATAGTCTTACTACAAAAAAAAGTATTATTGCAATTACAGCTTGTCCTGTTGGTGTGGCTCATACATATTTGGCAGCAGAAAAAATTACTAAAGCTGCTTTAGATAATGGATACAAAATCAAGGTTGAGACTCATGGATCATCTGGAGTTAAAAACAGATTTACTCAAGAAGACATTGATAATGCTGATGTTTTAATTATTGCTGCAGACATTAAAATTGAATTAGATCGTTTTGCTAATAAAAAGATTTATCAAGTGGCAGTTAAACGAGCAATTCATGAACCATTGTCATTGATTAATGAAGCTTTTGAAAAGGCTACTGTTTATGGTCAAGAAGGAATTGAGCTAAAATCTAAAGACGGTTTAAATGATAAAAAATCTAAAACTTCATTCATGAAACATATCTTGACTGGAATTTCATATATGATTCCATTTGTTATTTTGGGTGGTATTTGTATAGCTTTATCTAATGGTTTATCTAGTGCAATTTATCGGGATCAAATAGCTAGTAATCCATCTTTTCAAATTCCATCTGGTGATTTTTTATACTACTTAGGTCAAATTGGTTCTATTGCATTTACTTTAATGATTGGTGCCTTGGGAGCATATATTGCATATTCAATTTCTGGAAGAGCAGCTCTTGCACCAGCTTTTATAGTTAGTGTGTTAGGAAATACAACAACAGCAATTTATCCATTTGCTGGAATTAGTGTTGAAGCACCAATGGGTTTTGTTGGGGCAATTATCTTTGGTTTTTTAATTGGTTATACTGTTAAATGAATTAACACTTGAAGAGTACCAAAATCTATTTCATCAATTATGCCAATTTTTGTTATTCCATTGGGTGTTGGTATTTTCTATTCTTTATTGGCGATGTTTGTGATTGGTGCACCTATTTCTTATGTTATGGGACAATTTATTAATGCATTAAAGAGTCTTTTCTTACCGCCTGAAGCTGGTGGAGTGCCTCAAGAATTAGGAATTGGAATTAGTATATTAATTGGTTTGCTTATTGGCGCAATGACTGGATTTGATATGGGAGGACCTATTAATAAAGTTGCTTTTATAGCTTGTTCTACATTGGTAAGCTCTAATGTTTATGAACCAATGGGAATGATGGGTGCAGCAATCCCAATTGCACCTTTAGGCATGGGTTTTTGTACTTTGATTTTTAGAAATAAATTTGATGATCAAGAAAAATCTTTAGGAATTTCTGCAATTATTATGGGATCAGTAGGAATTTCTGAAGGAGCAATTCCATTTGCTATTAGTGATCCAAAAAAAGCAATTATATGTAATGTTATTGGAAGTGCTGTTGCTGGAGCAATTGCTGCTGGGTTAAGTGTTACTAATGCAGCTCCTGCTGGGGGACTAATTGTTGCAGTTTTAGGTGCTGTTGGTAGTAACACTTATGGGGTTGCTGCAGGAATTGGGTTCTATATATTATCAATTGTTATTGGAACAGCAGTAACATGTGTTTTATATGGTTTTTTAAGAAATAAGGAATTTAAGACTTTATTTAAAAGTAATAAAAATGATTCATTAGAGATTAAAAATAATAAAAACAAAGAATTTAACTTGAACAATGAAACTTTTTTACATCAAAATAGTGAAGATGATAAAGTTAACATTAGTTCTGAAAGTAATTAGGATTTAATTTATGAGTAATAAGAAAAGTAATTTATCCAAAAATAAAGTAAGAAACTTTTTTAATAATAAAAATGTGCTAATTATTATGGTCATTGTTACTATATTATTTATAGTTGCTGGAATTACCTTAACAATTATTGGTTATCCTGATTATAGTACATTTATTAGTGCCAATGATAGTAGTAATAGGCCAGACATCTCTATTTTTGTTTATGGGACTTTTTTTATTGCCATGAGTATTGTTTTAATTTTGATGGATGTTTTATATACTAATTCTATTTTTAATAAAAAAATGAAAACACTTTAACTAGTAATAAAAGTATTATGATTTTATGTTGCATGACATTTATCAAATACTTATAATTTACACAAATTTGTTTTAGATAGAAAATAAAATTATATTAATCCTTAATAAATTAAATTTATAAATGTCATTTCAGGAATTGAAAATAATTAATTTTTTAATTTTTATATTGAAAATCTTTTATTATTTATTTTGTTATAATGATTTTGATTAGTTATTGGAGTTTTTACCAAGAAACTAATCTCTTACTAGGAAAAAAGTAGTTAATGTGAATTTAATTAAATTTTCATCAAATTCTTCTTTGTTTTTGATGTCCAAAGTTTCAAGGTCAATTTCTTCAAATTTATTAATTGGACTTTGGGTGATTGTTTCTATTTTTGCTCTCATTGCAATTGTAAGTTTTTCATTGAGTTATTATTTCTATAAATTTAAAAAGTGCAGCAATAACAACGATCTCAAATCATTTTCTTCTTTAGATTCTGATTTAAATTTTGAACAAAACAAATGAAAGTCTTGGTGAATTAAATATAGAGCTAGTGGTTTTTTTTGTTTAGGAATTCTTTTTTCTATGCTCGCAATTGGTGGAATAATTTTTAATCTCAATTTATAAATTTTTGAATGTTTTTATTAAAAATATTAAAGTTATAAAACTAAATTTTAAGTATTTTTTATGATTTAAATTTATGTTTTGACAAGAAAGGATCATTTGTGTCTAATTTTAGTTCACATAATTCAACTCAAATTGAAAGCAATTCATTGTCTTCAAAATTAAAAAAACGATTTTCTTTTAAAAAACCTAAAAAGGGTGCAACAAAAGAGTTTATTGGTAAATTATCTCAAGGATTAATGATGCCAATTGCTGTTTTACCAATTGCAGGTTTATTGCTTGGTATTGGTGCAGCAATTGTAACAAATGCTGGTACAAATGAAGCATTGAAAATATTTGGTTTGTTTTTAAAAAATGCTGGAGATTTTGTATTTGGTAATCTATCAGTTCTTTTTGCTGTTGCAATTGCAATTGCTTTTACTAGGGATGCTGGAGTTGCTGGTTTATCAACTTTAATTGCTTGAATTGCATTTAATGGAATGCAAAGTGCTTTAATTATTGGTGGTTCTAAAGATACTTTTGGTCAGGAAACATACAACATGTTGTATTGAACATCATTACCTGCTTCTGTATTTGGTCAAAATGTAGGAATTTTTTCATTACAAACATCTGTTTTTGGTGGCGCAATTGTCGGTTCAATTGTAGCCATTCTATACAACAAATTTTATCAAATTCGTATGCCACAAATTTTGGGTTTTTTTTCTGGAACCCGTTTTGTGCCAATAATTTCATTATTAGCAATGGTTCCATTGTCATTAATTTTTGCAATGATTTGACCTGGAATTGGTTTAGGTCTGAATGAAATTGGTATTGGTCTAGGTACTTTAAGTGCTAATGGCGGAACTAATGCATTAATATTTGGTTATATTGAAAGAGCATTAGTGCCATTTGGTTTACACCATGCATTTTATACTCCATTATGGTACACCACTGCGGGCGGAACTATGACTAATGCCGGATCAATTACACCTTATATCCACATGAATGGTAGTGTCTATGCAGTTATTGGTTATGTTTTAAATGGTTCTGAACATCTTTTAGTTGATGATAAGACTTGAGTTGGTGTTATTAATGGTCTTAATGGTAACGGTGCTTTTAGTACTGATGCATTTGCTGGTGATCAAAGATTATGATTTGCATTAAATAGTAATTTAATTGGCAAAGAATTAATTTTATCTAATGGTGAACATTATGAACGTTATAAGATGACATTTGAAACGTTTGCCCAAAATACATGAAACCCAAACCCTGGGGCAGTCACAACAACAAATGAAGATTTATTGAATGCTTTAAATTCAGGAACATCAGTTCCATTTGATGCAACTAAATTTACTCCTGCATTCCCGGGTGTGAATCCTGGTCAATATGAACAAGGTAAGTTTTCTTTCATGATTTTTGGTTTACCAGCTGCTGCTGGAGCAATGATTATGGCTGCACCTAAAGAAAATCGTAAAACTGCTTTTTCAATTGTTGGTTCTGCAGCTTTAACTTCATTATTAACAGGAATTACTGAGCCATTAGAATTTACTTTCTTATTCTTAGCTCCTTGATTGTATTGAGGAATTCATGCAGTTTTATGTGCATTTAGTTTTTGATTTATGTCATTATTTGGTGCAAATTTAGGAATGACTTTTAGTGGCGGTTTAATTGATTACACTATTTATGGAATTGTCCCTGATGCTTTAGGTGCTAATGTTCATAGTTGAGCTGTACCAATTATTGGCATTGTTTATATTCCAATTTACTTTACTATTTTTTACTTTTTGATTAAACGATTTGATTTAAAAACTCCTGGTCGTGGCGGAGAATTAATTTCTAAGAAAAAATACATGGCAAGTAAGAATTCTAAAGTAGATCAAGAGTTTACTAATACTCAAGTAATTGCTTACAAATTAATTGATGCTTTTGGGGGGATTAAAAATATTGAAGCAGTTAATGCATGTATTACAAAACTTCGAGTTAATGTAATTGATCCATCCAAGGTTGATGAAAATGAGATTAAGGCATTGGGTTCTAATGGTTTATTAAGTCCAAGTCCAACATTAGTTCATGCAATTTTTGGAACTGAAAGTGAACCAATTAAAACCCAAATGAACAATATCATTGATCATCGTATTGATAGTGAAAAACTTAAACAGTATATTGATCAAATTGAAAATGGTAGCAAAGATGAACCAATAATTACTTCAGATACATCATCAATGAATACTTTGCCAAATGAAATAATTATTCATGCACCATTGAGTGGAATTGTTGTTGATTCTAAAGATATTCCAGACAAAACATTTGCAGAAAATTTAATGGGGCAAGGTCTTGCTATTGAACCAGATAGTGAAAAAGTTATTTCTCCATCTAATAAAGAAGTTAAAGTTGAAGTTGCATTTCCAACAGGTCATGCATATATTCTTGATATTGATGGTATCAAAATATTAATTCATATTGGTTTAGATACAGTTACTTTAAATTCTAGTACCAATTTAGATAGTTCTAATTTAATTGCTTTTAAACCTAAAATTAAAGTTGGGGATACAATTAAACCTTATGCTGATTTGGTAGATGTTGATTTTGATATCATCAGAAATAAAAATTTAAAAACAATTACACCAATTGTTGTTTTAAATGAATGTTTAGTTAATTATGACTTAACTATTATTCCAGCTTTTGGATCACATGTTAATTTTAAAGATCCTTTAATTAAGTTAACTTTAAAAAAATAAGTTTTTAAAAATAATTTTCTACTTTTTAATAAAGTTTCATTTGTTATAAATTTACATATATTATTGTATAGATGTTTTTAATTTGTTTTAAGTGTTCCTTTAATAACTTTATTTAATTGTTATTTTAAGAATATAGCAGTTTTTATGGTTTTTGTTATTTTTAGTGAAAACCAAAAAATTAATATAATATATGTACTATATCTTCAATTTTGAATTTGTAAGATACACTACTTAAACTAAGGAGATTTTTGTGAGTTACGATAATGTTTATACCCCATTGGAAAGTAGATGAGTTTTTAGGCAAGAGCAATCAAAATTATTGTCACGTTCTTTTTTGTTTACAGGAATTTCTTTCTTTTTAATATTTGTTTTTTCATTTCTCCTTTATTACTTACTACCACAAAATAGTTCTGGTGCAAACGTTGCAAATAATTTTTTAATTATTTCACCAATATTTATTCTTGTTTCTACAATAATGGGAATGTTTTTAAGGGGTAAAACTCATGGAACTATGACTTTTACTTTTTTTGTATATACCTTATATATAATTGCCCAATCAATAGGGATTGGCGGTTTGTTATATGCAATTAAATTTTCTTCTACAGTTGGTCTTAATTCTGGCATCAATGTTATTGATGTAGCTTCAGTTTTTGGTGTTGCAGGTTTAATGTTTATTGGAATGTCATTAATAGGAATTAAGATGTCAAGAAAAGCATCTGCTAAATTTTCTACTTTTATCATTGCTGCCACAATAGTGTGATTGCTTTCTAGTGTTGTTTTTTCAGTTATGTTTATTTTTACTCCATTTTTTGGTGGTGGTTACAATTCTAATTCATGATTTGTAATTGTTTCAACTCTTGTTGGCGGATTATTTAATTTGGGTTATATAGTGTTTATAGTATCACAAATCAAACAAAGTAGTGATTTTGTTGATTTAGTTGGCAATAGAACTTTAACTAATTCATTAGCAGCTTCTTATGGATTTTGAATGTTAGTTAATTTAATGGGCCTTGTTTGAAACTTAATTAGACTATTATTTATATTTAACCGATAAATTTAATCATCCAAATCATTAATTGGAAGTTTATCTCTAAATTCATACTCAATTCCATCAGATGCACAAATTATTTGTGCATCAAGTGGGGCTTTAATGGATATATTACAGCCAGGGCACATGTACTTGAAAAATTTTTTAATTGATTTTTCACTAGGTTTTTTGATCCTTGTGTATTCACCTAGTATTTTGTTTAAACCACTTTCATTAATACAATTTTCAAAAATTTTATCTAATTCTGGACTAGCTTTAAAATCAGAATAACCTATTTTTGGGTCTTTCAAATCAAAAATTGCTCCTATTTCTTCACCAAGTTTTTTAAATTCTTTATTATGAAATTTTCCAGATTTATTTGTGTCTTTAATATCCATTACAAATGCTTTATAATGAATTAGTTCGTGGGTTAAGGTGTTTAATATTTTTTTAGGATCTTGCCAAGTAATTGCTTCAGATGTTATTGAAAGTTCATGAGATTTTTTATCATTAATTTTTCACTTATTAGCTCAAAAAACACCTAATGAATTAACACTTGTTGATCTTTCCCCTTGAATTACAAAAACAATTTCATTGAATAAACCATCAAATACATATTCATTTAAATAGTCAATACATCTTGACATGCAACAATAAAAATTTTCAAGAACATTTATTTTTTTTATTTCCATATTTTTCCTTTTCAAAATTTTCATTAAATTTTAACTACATTTACATGGCAACTTGTATTTAGAAGATTTATTTTTAAAGCATATTATTTTTGCAATTATATACTTCTTTAAATTGACTAAATTCTTTTGTTTCATTTGGTAATTCTAGAATACTTTTTGGAATATTTTTTGAATCAAATAAATTTAATTCTTTTGCACTACAAATCATTCCTTCAGATTCAAAATTCATAAGTTTTGATTTAAATATTTCTTGTCCATTTGGCATAATACAACCAGGTAGTGCTACCACTACTTTAATGTTTGGTTTGACATTATTTGCCCCACAAATAATTTTTTTTAATTGTTCTTCACCTATATCAACAGTGCAATAATTTAAATGACTATTAGAAATTTTTTCAACATCCTTTATAACTCCAACAACAAATGGAATTTTATTAACAAAATGAGATAATTCTAAATTTGTAATTTTTTCTAATTCTTGAATTAAATAAGGTGTTGGTTCATTTAAACCATAATTTAGTTTTAATTTTTTTTCACTTACTTTATGTATATTAAAACCTAATATATTATTTTCATTATCATAAAAGAACAATAAATTATTTTTAAAAATGGTTTTACTAGGTATTTTGTTACCACTAATTTTTACTACTAATGTATCTTGCAATGTTTGAAAATTATAAAAAATGCTTATGTATTTATTTTCCATATATTATGCTCTTAATTAGTTTGAATAAATATTGCATAATTATTCATTCCTGTATGCAAACCAATAACAGGACTAATATATGTTCAATCTAATTCAATGTTTTGTGGTAGGAGCTTTTTATATTCAGCTACTATTTCTTTATTTTTGTTTGTGTCT
The DNA here is from genome assembly GCF_000701785.1 of Mycoplasmoides alvi ATCC 29626. Taxonomy (GTDB): domain Bacteria; phylum Bacillota_I; class Bacilli_A; order Mycoplasmatales; family Mycoplasmoidaceae; genus Mycoplasmoides; species Mycoplasmoides alvi. Next base: position 131,648 of record NZ_JNJU01000001.1, read on the forward strand.
AAAATAGATGTAATTATTTTAACATTTTTTATTCCATGTTTTTTTCAATTAATTATGCTATCTAGATATTCTAAAGACATTTTTTTAGCATTATCATCAGTTTGTGTTTTGTTAAAGTAAGTTAGCAATCCGTCTAATCCATGCATTTTAATCAATATTTTTGTTTTTAATGTTTTAACTAAAAAAGCTTTCCAACCTTTTAATCTGCCACCTGCAATTAATCTTGAAACATCATTAACAACTAATACTCCTGCCATTTTTTTTCTGTTAATATCAACAATTTCATCAATTTTTTGTCAATCACATTCATCATTATTTTTTAGATAGTTATCAATCTCTTCAATAATAAAACTAATTCCTGATTCAACTATTAAAGCATCAACAACATGAAATCTATTATTTTCAAAAGTTGTTTCTAACATTTTTCATGTATTAAAAGTTCCAGAAAATTGCCTATCAATTGGTATCCCAATCACATAATCATATTCTTTTAATAGTTCAAAAATTTTGTTTTCAACTTCTCCAATAACTGTTTGACCTGTTTTTAGTTGAGATTTATTTTCAATTTCAATTTTCAAATTATTAATATCAAAATTGATTCCTGATTTGTATGTTATTTCCTTATTATTTTCAATTTTTATAATTTCTAATGGAACTAAGTAAATATGCTTATTGGGATTTTCTGGAATTCCAGCAGATGAGTCAATCAGATATGCAATCTTCATAGGAATAATATTTCATTTCTATATTTCTTTTACTATTTATATTCAAGTTAATTATATTTTTAAAATACATTTTATTGATAAATTTAATATTAAAAGTCAATTCTATGTTAAATTATGTATAATTTGTTACAAATGTTTTTAAATTTTATTTATTTTATGTAAATAAATTTTTGTCTTACATTTTGTTATGAATCAAGTATATTAGAAAGGTTATTTTTAAATTTTAAATGATTATTGAAATTGATAATTCTGAATCAGCAACTACAAATAGTGTTGCTGCAAAAACTGATTTAGATAGCACAGTAAATTCAGATACAACTTTTGAAAAAAGTAATGAGCACATTGAAAAACCAATAGTAAGTACAAGTAAAATTATGGAAGTTGGCGGTCATATTGGTGTTTCTAAAAGAAGATGAAATCCAAAGATGAAGCCTTACATATATACAAAAAGGGGAGTTAATTTTACTACTCCGTATGATGTATTTAATTTGCCACTTGTTCACGAAAAACTTAGAAATGCTTTTGATTTTCTTTTTGAAGTTTCTAAAAATAATGGCACTATTTTGTTTGTTGGGACAAAAACAAAGCAAGTTCAAGAATTAGTTAAAGAAATTGCAAATCGTGTTCCTTCAATTAGTTATATCTATCAACGATGACTTGGTGGAACTTTAACAAATTTTAAGACTATAAATAATTCAATCAAACAGTTAAAGAAATTAACAGAGCGCCGTGAAAATGGATTAAGTGAATATACAAAAAAGGAACAAATTTTAATAATTAAAAAATTAAATAAATTGGAAAAATTTTTTGGTGGGATAAAGAACATGCATGGATTGCCAAATGTAATTGTTGTGGATGATCCAGTTCATGAAAAAAATGCAATTATGGAAGCAAGAAAGTTGAATATTCCTATTGTTGCAATTGCAAATACAAATGCAAATCCAAACTTAATTGATTATATTGTTCCTGCTAATAACACTTCCATTCGTTCTATTACTTTATTTATGAACTTATTGGCTGATGCTGTTGCAATGGGTATTAATGAAAAACCTTTGTTTGCTTTCAAAAATGATGAAGAAATTGTTATTGCGCAAATACAACGACGAAATTATGAAAATAGAAATGTTGTTAATAGACAATATAATTACAAAGAAATCCAAAATAAAAGACGTGAATTATCTCATGTCAACATATCTAAAGACAATCCAAATCAAAAATAATTTGATTATTAAATTTTAGATTTATTAGAATTGATATTTTATACTTAATCTATGTTTATTTATTAATTTTTACATTAACATTAGATGTTTCAAGCGAGTAAGGAATTATGCAAAATAAGGATAATAAGAAAACTTTAAAAATTAGGTCAACTTCTAAAGATATTGAACAATTTGAACGTGTTAAGTTAGATGAAACTAAAGTTATTGTTGGTAATTCTTCTAAATTGAATGCTGATCAAATATTGCTTGAAGATTTAAAAATTCAATTAAAAACTGCAACTGAAAAAAGTGTAATTTCTAGTTTAAAAAAAGAAATTAAAAATTTGGAAAAGAAAATTGCCAAAAGTAATAGATAAATTTCTTTTTTTGAAAAAGATACAAATATTCCTGTATGTTTGTTAATCTAAATGTAAAGTCATACTACTCTATACTTTCATCTATTTTGTCAATAGAGGACATTATTAGTTTTGCAATAAATACCAACCAGAAATATGTTGTTTTGACAGATTTCAATGTTTTATATGGTGCTGTTGATTTTTTTGATTTAGCTAAAAAAAACAATTTAATTCCTGTAATAGGTTTGGAAATATTTCATGAATCTTCATTAAGCAATTTAGTTTTGTTTGCAAAATCTAATATTGGTTATAAAAATTTATTGAAAATATCTAGTTTTATCATGTGTAAAACTTTTTTTGATTTGGATAATTATTTAGAAGATGTTGCAATAGTTATAAAAGAAGGTAATTATCTTCCTAAAAAAAAAGATGTTGAATATTACATTGCTAATTCTGAATGTGAAAAAGGAATAGCTTTTAATGAAGTTACTTGTTTTAATAAAGAAGATGCCTATTTAATTAATGTCTTAAATGCTATTAAAAATGAATACATTTTTAATTCATTTGATGAAATATACATGAGTCCTAAAGGTAATAGTTTTTTAACAGAGCAAGAAGCTAAAAAAGTTTATTCAGATAATCAAATAGAAAATATTAATAATTTGTTACATGGAATTAATTGAGATTTAAATGAATTTCATACAACTTTAATTGAATATCCAGTTCAAAAAAATATTTCATCAAGAATTTATTTACAAACTTTATGTAAAGAAGGTTTAAAAAAAAGATTTAAAAATAAAAATAACATTCCAATTGAATATATTAATCGTTTGAAATATGAATTAGATATCATTAATTCAATGGGTTTTAATGATTATTTTTTAGTAGTTTATGATTTTATAAATTGAGCAAAAAAAGAAAATATTATTATTGGTCCTGGAAGAGGTTCTGCAGTTGGATCTCTAGTTTCTTATTCGTTATTTATTACTGACATTGATCCTCTAGAGTTTAAATTAATTTTTGAGCGTTTTTTAAATCCCGAAAGAAAAACAATGCCTGATATAGATGTTGATATCATGGATAGTAGGCGTGATGAAGTTATTGATTATATTTTCAATAAGTATAAAGATAATCATGCAGCTCATATAATAACATTTCAAAAAATAAAGGCAAAAATGGCAATTAGGGATGCTGGTAGAATTTTAAAAATTGATTTAAAAGAAATTGACATTATTTCTAAATTAATAGATGCAAAGTATGATGAAGAATTAGAACTAGCAATAATTGAAAATGATAAATTAAAACAAAAAGCTAAAGAATATCCTAAATTATTTGAAATAGCAAAAAAATTAATTGGTTTGCCGCGCCAAATTGGAACTCATGCTGCCGGAATTATTTTAAGCAATGTTGAACTAACAAATATTATTCCAATTCAAATTGGATTAAATAATCATTTTACTTCACAATTTTCAATGGATCATTTAGAACGTTTTGGTTTAATTAAAATAGATTTATTGGGATTAAGAAATTTAACTATTCTTGATAACATAATAAAACTAATTAAATTAAATAAAAATAAATTTATTTCTTTACTTGATATTCCAAGAGATGATGAAAAAACTTTTAAACTTTTTTGCAATAAACAAACAAATGGGATTTTTCAATTTGAATCACATGGTATGAAAAATGTTTTAAAAATGTTACAACCAAAATCAATTGAGGATTTATCATTAGTATCATCATTATATAGACCAGGACCACAAGATAATATTTCTACTTTTATTAAAAGAAAAAATAATGAAGAAGAAACAACATTTATTTCAAATAAATTAATTCCATTTTTAAAAGATACTTATGGAATAATAGTGTATCAAGAACAAGTTATTGAGATTGTTAAAGTTGTTGCAAATTTTACTTTAGCAGAAGCTGATATGTTTAGAAGAGCAATTTCTAAAAAAGATGAAAATCAATTATCAAAATTAAAAAGTAAATTTATTGCTTCTGCTATTAATAATAATTTTTCTAAAAAAGCAGCAGAAGAAATATATAGTTATATTTTTAATTTTGCAAATTATGGTTTTAATCATTCACATGCTGTTGCATATTCTTTATTAGGTTATTGGATTGCTTATTTTAAGGCTCATTATCCATTAGAATTTTATGTAACCTTATTAAAAGGTAATAGCAATGATGATAAGAAAATAAATTTATATGTTAAAGAAGCTATTGATAAAAACATTGAATTTATTAGCCCAGATATCAATTTATCAAAAGAAACATTTTATGCTATTGATCAGAAAATTATTATGGGATTTGATCTAATAAAGGGAATTGGTAATGAAACCATAAAAAAAATTATTAAAGCAAGATCTAATATGCTTAAAGAAAGATTCGATTCCTTTGCTATTGCAGTTAGAGAATTACATAGTAATAAAGTAGGTAAAGCAGCAATTGAAAATTTAATTTATGCAGGAAGTTTTGATAATTTTGGATTTAATCGAAAAACAATGATAATGAATCTTCCTATGTTACTATCACTAAGCTTATTTGGCAAAAATGTTGATAATTCAGAATACAATATTAATTTGTATGAAATGAATAAAAATGAGCAAAAAGAATATAGCTTACATCAGCAAAAAATATTAGCTATTAATTTACAAGAAAATCCTATTAGTTTTTTGAAAAAAAAATTTAGAATATCATCTAACGGTAGTTTGGATGAAATTATAGAATCTAAAGATGGTTTTTATAAAGTATTAGTAAAATTTAGCAATGTTAGTATTAAAACTGATAAAAAAAATAAAAACATGGCTTTTATCGCAATAGAAGATGAAACTTCACATATTCTTAGAATGGTGGTGTGAAGCGCTTTGTATGAAAAATATAAAAATTTTTTAATTAGAGATAATATTTGTTTAATTTTGATAAAAATAGATCCTAAAGGTTGTTACTTAGTTAAAATGCTTGAAGTATATGATGATAATAAACAGGAATTTTTAAAAATTAGTTAATATGTCATGTAGTGCTAGAGAATGTGCTGTTGTGATTGATGGTAATGCTTTAACTTATCGTGCATATTATGCAACTATCAATCAAATTGAATATTTTTTAAAAAATGGTATTAAGCCAAATAATGCAATTAAATTAATGTTAATTATGTCATTAAAAATATTGCAAGAATTTAATCCAAAATATGCCTTAATTGCATTTGATACAGGTCGCAAGACTTTTAGACATGATATATTCGATCAATATAAAGCTAATCGAGCAAAAGCACCAAATGAATTAATTGATCAAATAAAAATTTTACCAACTGCCATTTTATTATGTGGTTATAATGTTTATTTACAAGAGGGAATAGAAGCTGATGATATTATCGGTAGTTTTGCTGAATTAACCAAAAAAAACAATATAGTTTGTAAAATTTTTAGTTCTGATAAAGATATGCTTCAGTTAGTTAATAGTTTAACAGAAGTTTATATGCCTAAAAAAGGTATTTCAGAAATGGTTGTTTATAATAATGATAATTTTTTATCATTAATGGATGGATTAAAACCTAATCAAATAACAGATTATAAAGGAATTGTCGGAGATGCATCAGATAATCTGCCAGGAATAAAAGGTATTGGCAAAAAAACGGGAATAAAACTGTTAAAAGAATTCAATTCTTTAGATAATATTTTTAATAATTTAGATAAATTATCAAAATCACAACAAAAATTATTTTTAGACTTTAAAGATATTGCAATTAAATGTAAAAATTTATCAACAATTAAACAAGATATATTTTTTAACAAAAAAATTTCTGATTTTTTAAGAACATCAATTCAAATAGAAAAATTATTTAGTTTTTTTCACGAATACAAAATAAATAATATGGAAAAATATGTTTTTAATAATTAATAAATTATTGATGTTAAGGATTTTGTATGCCAGAATTACCAGAAGTTCAAACTGTAATTAATGAATTATCAAAATGCATTTTAAATAAAAAAATTTTGAATATTATTATTCTTAATAAGAAAATTATTAAAAATTCTAACCAGAATGAATTTAAAAAATATTTAATTGGAGAAAAATTTTTAAATATTAGTAGACTTGGAAAGTACATAATTTTTCATTTTACTAATGATAAAATTTTGGTTTCACATTTACGAATGGAAGGAAAATATTATTTTGATAAAAAAAATGATATTTATGACACTAAACATGTTTTAATTAGATTTATCTTTGATAAAGAAGAGTTAAGATATCATGACACAAGAAGATTTGGTACATTAAATATTTATAAAAAAAATGATTATCTTTTATCAAAAGAACTTAGTAAAATTGCATTAGATCCTTTAGATAGCAAATTTAATGCAAATTATCTTTTAAACAAGATAAAAAATTCAAAAAAGTTTATTAAAACTACTTTACTTGATCAAACTAAAGTTTCAGGTATCGGGAATATTTATGCTGATGAAATTTTATTTGCATCTAATTTACATCCTATGACGCTTGCTAAAAATTTAAATTTATCTAAAGTTAAATTGATTGTAAAAAATGCTAAAAAAATTTTGTTATGAGCCATTAAGTGTAATGGAACAACAATTGCTTCATATAAGTTTAAAAAAGGGCATATTGGTTCTTTTCAATTACATCTCAAAGTTCATACAAAAACTAATAAACCTTGTTCAAAATGCAATACAATAATTCAAAAAATTAAGGTAAATGGCAGAGGAACATACTATTGCCCCAAATGTCAGGTATTATAAATGATTGTTTGTATTACTGGAATTAGTGGAACAGGGAAAACAACAATTCTTAATTTATTATCAAATGATTTTTCAATAAAAATACTAGATAATGAAATTCATTCTTATTATAAGTATGACAAAATTGGATATAAATTAATTCAAAAACATTTTGGTAATGAATATGTTAATTCTAAAGAAGTTGATCGTCAAAAATTAGGCACTTTAGTTTTTAATGATAAAAAAAAATTAATTTATCTTAATTTCATTTTACAACCATTGATAAAAAGCATCATATTGTCATTAAAAAATAAATATAAAGGTAAGATTCTTTTAGTGGAATCTGCTTCTGCTTTAAATGAATTTAATAATTATTACAATGATTATTTGTATTTATTTGATAAATTTATTCTTATTAATGCACCTTTAAATTTTATAAAAAAAAATAATTTAAATAAATTTAAATATTTAAAGAAAGACATTGTTGATTTATTTGATTTAGATGTAAATTTACATAATTTTGATCTTGTTGTTCAAAATAATACTACACCAGAAGAAGCTGCTAAAAAAATAAAAGAATTTTTAATAAAATTAGATAAAAAAAGCATATAAAAAAGTTTATTTTTTTGGAAAATGTATTTTTTTCCACAAAATGTGGATAATTTTTATTTTTTTATAAAAAAATCCTTATTTTTTGTAGATTTTTCTTTATTTTTTTTAAATTTTAGTTGTGGAAAACTTATAAAAAATAACAAATATTAATATTTTTTATTTTTTTACAAATATATGTTTTGTTTGAAATAATTTTTGTTTTTATACTTATTATGCTTAAACTGATGAATATTGGTTTTTAATAATGATGAGGTAGTATAAAAATTATGTCTTTATTGTCTTCTGAATTTGAAAAAATCAATTACATTATTTATAGACCATTTGATTTTTCTTGTTCAAGAAAGCAATTGAGTAATATATATGGTCCCATTGTTGGTCAAAAAGCTATTTTTTTATTTGAATGATTTATTGATGAATTTGATGTCCAAGAAAGTTTAAAAGGAATAATTAGTCCTATAAAGAGAATTTTTCATAGTTTAAATATTAATTCTAATGAATTTTGCTTAATAAGGGAAAGATTAGAAGCAATTGATCTAATTACAACTTATTTAGAAGAAAAAGCAAATAAAAAAATATTTCATATTGAAATTAAACAACCATTAAATTGAAATCATTTTATTTCTAATGAAAAACTTAGGCATTTACTAATTGAAAAAATTGGTTTATCAGAATATGAAAGAATAAGTCTTGTTTTTGCCGGAAGAAGAATGCCTGAAAATGTTCTTAATATTTCAGCAACATTTAATACTATTTTCAATAATGAAAAAATTAATGAAATAATGTCATTTAATTATGATGAATTGTATTCTTATTTAAAAAATAATTTGGATAAAACAATAGTTATTGATAATAACTCAAAATTAATTATTGAAACTTACTTTAAAACTCATAATTTGTCTTTAGATGAAATCAAATTTTGTGTGAGTAATTCAATAATCAAAGATTCGGAAAATAAAAACTTTAAAGTTGATTCAAATAAATTAAGTGAGCAATTTAAGTTTTTTATAAATAGTACTCCAAATGTTAAATCATTTGATTATGTAAAAATTCATCGAAATGTAAATTTATTTAATGGTAGTTTATCAAATGATGATGTAAAATTGATAGTCTCTGATTACATGAATATTAATCCATATCAATATTTGTCTTCCATTCAAAAATCACCTTTATCACAAAAACAAACAAAAATTATTGATGATTTAAAAAATATTTCACATATTTCAGATGAAATAATCAATTTAATAACAGATTTTACCTTACACAAAACAAAAGGAAAATATAACGAAAAGTATTTGAAGAAAATAGTGGATACAATAAATTGTTTAAGTTTAAATACTTTAGAAGAAGTTTTAATTCATTTGTCTAATGCATATATTGCAAAAACAAAAACAATTGAAATTTTTGATGATTCATATTCTAATACACAAAATGTGCAAAATAGTAATTTCATAAAAATGAAATTAAGCAACAATTCTATGAGTAGTTTGCATGAAAATGATCAAGAAATTAATTTAGATGAAATGTTCAAAATATAAAATTTTATGACTGATGTTAAATGAAAAAATAAAAATTTATCCAAAAATAAGGAAAATAAATCAGAAATTAAAACTATTGATTTATTTGTTAAAAACATTTCAAAACCTATTGATTTTTCAAAAAAAATTATTGAAATTAAGGAGTCTAAAATTTTCGAAGATTTAGATATTTCTGATGCTTCCTATGAAAAAAATGCATTAGATTTTTGAAAAATTTATAAAGATAATTTATCATGCAGATTGTCAAATTCTACAAAATGTATAAATAAGAATGGTTATCATCTTTGACCTAAAATTGTTAAAAATAATCAAATAATTATTTGTGAAACAATTTGTTCAAAATATAAAAAACAATTAAAAGAATACAAATATATCCAAAATTACTCATGAAAAACTTTTAACAAAGATTTGTTAAAACTAGTTATTAATGAAAAAAATATTGATAAAAATTGAGATAAGTCACGAATTCCGTTACTTCGATACATGAATAAAATTCAAAAAAATATTTTAAGTTTTGAAAAAGGTTTTTATTTGTATGGCAAAAGTGGAATTGGAAAAACTTATTTATCAATTTTATTTTGTAATACATTAGCAATGAATATGACTAAATTGAATAAAAAAATTTCTATTGCTTTTTTAAATATTGTTGATTTAATAAATAATTTTACTGAAAAGTTTTCTTTAAATCAAAATATTGATATTGAAATAAAAAAATTACATGAGGCAACAATACTTATATTAGATGATATTGGTAGTGAAACTGTTAGAGATTGATTTTTTAATAACTATTTGGTAAGAATTTTAGATTATCGTAGCGAAAATAATAAAACTACTATTTTTATAAGTAACTATAGTCTTGAAGAATTGAAAAAATATTATTTGTCATCTAAAACATCAAAATTAGACAAAAAAGCTGTAGAAAGATTATTAAGTAGAATTAATAATTTAGTAGGTGATAATGTTTTTTATTTGGAGGGTGAAGATTATCGAAAAAAATAAATTTAAAGTATAATTAATTAGATTATATTTTTCCTAGGATGGCGGAATGGCAGACGCAGTAGACTCAAAATCTACCGATGGCAACATCTTGTGAGTTCAAGTCTCATTCCTAGGACCATTTTAAAGTTTTCACTTGTCGATCATTATTGATCGACATTTTTTGTTATAAATTGCAACTATTATGAACAAAAATTTTAAATTATCTCAAACTTTCTTTTTAAGAAAATATAGTTCTTTGGAAAATGAAATTAAAATTAAAAATAAATTTATTAAACTTTTAAATGAAGATAATATATTCCAATGGTCTATTAGAGATACAAAAAAATATTATGACATTGATACTGAAATTGATTATCTTGCATACAGATTTGAAGTTTTGTCAAATTGAATTAAAAAAAATGAATTTTATACAAGTGAATACACAAAACATTTGAATAAAATAATTTATGCATTTAATATTAATAATTTTTTAAATGCACGTGAACAAGAGTATGTAAATAACATTAATTCATTAGACTTTGAAAAACGTAGAATTAACAAAAAAATTATTGTAGATTTCGAATTAAATGTAGATGAATATGCACTTTTTGTTTTGGAAAATATAGATATAGACCAAATAGACATTGAAACTAAAGTAGCTAAAAATTTAATAAATAATTTTAAGCTTTATATAACTAACCAAGGGTTAGTTGCAACTAATCAAATATACAAAATAAGATTTTCTTATAATGATTTTTTATCATTTAAATTATCAAATAGCGGTATTTATTGATATGGCACAAATATGGATTATGAATTTAAAACAATTGAAAAATTTTTATTATATGAATATATTAAAAGAATGTTATTCCTTTTTGTAAAAAGAAACAATAAAAATTTTATTACTTGACCTAATGGTTATTTAGTTAGAATTAAAAACTTAAAACAAAGATCTAGTAAAACTAAATTTTTGAAAAAATAATAGAACAGGAATAGAACAAAAAGTTATAAAAAGAAATTTTATTCCATTAAATATTGAAAAAAGTGCAAATATTCCTAATCAATAATTTGGTATGCCCAATAAATATATGTGTAAAAAATTATTATCGTTATATATTTTTTCTGTACTTAAAAAATTTATATTAGGAAACAAACTTGGAGATAATCATCATCAATACAATGGTGTAAATAAAATTCCATTTAAACTTGTCAATATTACTACATTAATCAATGAAATTATTAATCATATTACCAATCATTTGGTTTTTTCTTTTTTTAGTTTTTTATTTTTATCAATTACTTTTTTAACACATGAATAACAAAATATTGTTAGTATATTTGTGATGAATAAAATAAAGATTCCAATTCAATTTGCGCCATCTCATGCAAAATTAATTAATGCATTTATTAATGTTGCTACAAAAGATCAAGCAAATGAGCATACATGAATTATTGGAATAATAAATACTATTGAAATATCAATTGATAAAGACATTTGTGCTAAAAATGGTATTTTTATAAATGCACTAATGAAAGAAAACATTATTGACAATGAAATCATTGAAGCAGAAAAAGATAACTTAAATGTGTTTGAATAATATTTGTTATTGTTTTTTTTATTTAAAAAATTGTTTTGAAATCTCATGTTAACTTTTTAATGTAATCAGGGATTTCAAATCAAATAGTTTATTTTAACCTTACGTTAAAACAAACACTTGAGAAAGCATAATAAAAATACTCTTCTTTCATCCGGACTTTAACCGTCGGTTTTGGAATCTCACCAAATCTGCTTTCGCTCGTGGACTATACCACCGATTAGGAATTGCACCTTACCCTGAAGATTATTTACTACTAATAAATATACCATAGATTTTATATTTATTAAAAAATGATACAATACAATGAGTTTTTATTTTATTTTTTATTTTGGTAAATACGGAAAATGAACTCATTTAAGTTAAAAGTTAAAATTGAAATTCCAAAAAATTCAAATGTTAAGTATGAATTTGATCGAGAATCTGGAGAAATTTTAGTTGATAGAATTTTGTATGGTTCTGATTATTATCCTCAAAATTATGGTTTTATAAAAGAAGCATTAGATTGGGATGGAGATGAATTAGATTGTTTGGTTATAGGTAATCAAAGTTTTATGCCTGGTGTTATTGTTCCCACAAGAATAATTGGGGCAATGGAAATGATTGATAATGGAGAAACTGATACTAAATTAATAGGTGTAATTGACTGTGATCCTAGATTTGATCATATAAATTCACTTGATGACCTTAACAAACATTTATTAGATGAAATTAAAGTTTTTTTTGAAACTTACAAAATTTTACAAAAAAAGAGTGTTGAAATTTTAGGTTTTAAGGATAAAGAATGAGCTTACAAAGAATATAAAGTGTGTGTTGATTTAATGAATAACTATGGCAAATTAGAAAAAGATGAATTCATTAAACAAATGAAAAAACAACATCCAGAAAAATATAAAAAATAAATAAGCAAATATTATAATCTTTGTAATATTTTTTAGTTTAAGTTTTAATTTTTATTAAAAAGTTAAAAAAGGGTTTTGTATGTCTGTAACAAAAAAGAATAAAAATGACAGTATGAAAATTGTTAAAATTTTTGCATACCAAGTATTTGATTCTCGTGGATTTCCAACAGTGGCTTGTGATGTAACATTATCTAGTGGAGCATCAGGTAAAGCTATGGTTCCATCAGGTGCTTCAACAGGAGAAAAAGAAGCATTAGAACTTCGTGATAATAATTTATCAAAATATTATGGTAAAGGTGTTAGTAAAGCTGTTAATAACATTAATAAAATAATTGCTCCAAAGTTAGTTAACAAGTTTTTTGCTGATCAACAATCTTTAGTTGATAAAGAAATGATTAAGTTAGATGGAACAACTAACAAAAGTAAACTAGGTGCTAATGCAATTTTAGCTGTTTCAATGGCTATTGCTCGAGCTGCTGCAAATAATTTAAATATGCCGTTATATCAGTATATATCAAAGAAAATTTTTAAAGTATCACCTAAAGAATATATTATGCCTGTGCCAATGTTAAATGTAATTAATGGTGGGGCTCATGCTGATAATACAATTGATTTTCAAGAATTTATGTTTATGCCATTGGGCGCTAAAACATTGCAAGAAGCTTTAGAAATTGCAAGTAATTGTTTTCATAGTCTTCAAAACATTTTAAAATCTAAAAAACTTAATACTAATAAAGGTGATGAAGGTGGTTTTGCACCAAATTTAAAGTCTGCTGAAGAAGCTTTAGATTTAATGGTTGAAGCTGTTAAAAAAGCAAATTACAAAATTGGATCAGATGTTAGTTTTGCTCTTGATGTTGCTGCAAGTGAATTTTATGATGAAAAAAGTAAAAAATATATTTTTAAAAAAGCTTTAAAAGCTGGAGTTTTAAACAAAGATAAAGCCACTTTGACAACCAGAGAAATGATTAATTACTTAAAATCATTAGTTAAAAAATATCCAATTATTTCTATAGAAGATGGATTAAGTGAAAATGATTGAGAAGGTATGGCTTTATTGACTAAAGAAATTGGTAGTTTTGTACAAATAGTTGGAGATGATACTTATTGTACAAATCCTGAATTGACAAAAAAAGGAATTAACCAAAAAGCTACTAATGCTGTTTTAATAAAATTAAATCAAATTGGAACTATAACTGAAACAATTGAAACTATTCGACTTGCTAAGCAAGCTAATTGGGCAGCAGTTGTTTCACATCGATCTGGAGAAACTGAAGATACTATGATTGCTGATTTGTCTGTTGGTATGTTAACAGGACAAATTAAGACTGGATCTATGTCACGTTCTGAAAGAATTGCAAAGTATAATCGTCTAATTGAAATTGAAATAAGTTTGAAAAAATTTGCCAAATACTATGGCTGAAAAACTTTTAAAAATATTAAACCAAAGATTAAATAGTTTGTTACAAATTATTATTTAAAATAATCTTTATTAGATTTGAATTGTTTTATGTTTATTAGATTAAAAGAAATTTAAAAATGAAAAAATTAACATTAATTTTAAGTACTTTTTTGCCAATTGTTACATTGCCTGCTTGTTTGGTTGCTTGTGCTGAAGCATCAACTAATTCAGATAATAACTCTAATGTTAGCAATAGTTATCATGTTGACACAACAATTAAAGACATTGCTAATAGTAGTGAGTTAAAAATTAATAATATTAATTTAAGTTCATTAACAACTCTTGCAGCTTATGATGAAATTATTAACTATGGTATTAATGAGTTTGTTTTAAAAAATTTAAATTATTTTTTTGATGGTGATGTTAGTTTAATAACAGATAAAAGTGATCTTGATTGCAAAATTTCAACATCACAAGCAAATGAAACTGAAATTGAATTAACAATTAATGTTTTAGCAAATCGTTGGTTTAAAAACAAAAAAATTCAAACCCAACCATTATCTCAGATAGTTAAAATTAATAATTTACAACCATTACCAACTAATCTTGATTCAAGTGGAGGTGAAATTAAAGATCCACAAAATCCAAGTAATCCTCCTTTAAAAGTGAGTGCTTATAATTCAGTAATCAAGTTATTTAAAATTAATTCATCAACTCCGCTTACATCTTTAACTAATGACTGATTTAATAATATTTTAAGTAAATTGGTTGATTTTCAAAATTTAAAAGTAAGTATTTCTGAAGGTTCAACTAGTAATGGAACACTTGTTTTAAATCTTTCAGGTATGTATAAACAGCAAAAAATTAATCAATCAATTACAATTAGTGGATTCATTACCAATGATTTTAAAAATGTTAGTTCAGTTAGTTTAAAACAAATTAAAATCAATCAAAATCAATGATTTACAGATTTAAAACCCATTATAAGTTCATCTGATTTAAGTAGTGAAATTACTAAAATCACTTCAGATGAATGATTGACTAAATACCTTGCAGATTTTATTTTGTATGATGAAATGAATCAAAGATTTATATCTACAAAAAATGATTTAGTTAAAAACAAAATTGTAATTAATAATTTGCATGCAACATTTAGTGAAACTAGTAACAAAAAAATTGTTTTTAATTTTGAATGTAGTTATCAAAGTGGTAATTATAATTCTGAAACTAATTCTTGAGTTTTTGAGGAATCGCATAAATGAAATAGTTCAGCATTAGGTTCTTTAGGTGATGTTCCAACTAGCGATGATGCAAAAGTTTTTTTAATTAATGAAACAAGAATTGACCAAAATCAACTAAAAACTCACTATCCTTCATACTATTTAGGACTAGCTAATTGAGCTAAACATGTTAATGGAAATTACCCAGATAATAGCTTAGTACAAAACACAAAATTAACAAGCATTCATGACAAATATTTTAAAGATAAGCCTGAAAAATTTGCTATTTTAATTGATAAAAATTCAGTTATTGCTGATGATTTTAAAAATAACTTAAGTTTTAATGTTCAGTTATATTGTGGTGATGTTTATGATAATTTTTCAAAAAATTTCACTTTTGAAAATCAAAATAAAAATTTTAATGAATTACCATATTTAAAGTCATTAAAAAATCAAATTACTTTAAATACAACAGATGATTCATCGACATCGATTCATAAAAGAATTTATCGTGTTTTAAAAAATAATAAAAATTTAATCAATAATTTGGGACTAACACAAAGCACTACAATAACTGTTGCTAAAGATAGTTTAATCCCAAATGAAATTCTAAATGGAATTATTTTTTTTACTAATAGCAATGATGATATTACAAATGTTCAAAATAAGTTTAATTCGATAAAAAAATCTTTTACACCAAAAGTATTTGATTTTGATTTAGATCTTTCAAATAAGAACACACCAGGTTTTGAAAAAAATTATCTTTTGAATCTTTATAGTGGTTTGTATTGATTAGATGAAAATAATGCTTTTATATTAAATTCAATTGTTTATAAATTTACTGATCAGATTGATTTAAAAATTACAAATATGGATGGCACCAAATTTAGTGTAGAATTTATTGGTACTACAAGTATAGGGTTAGATAACAATTATCAAACTATTGATTTGACAACAACTTTTTTAGATCTTGTATTAAAAAATAGTTTGACTTAAATTAACTTAATTTATAAAATATTTGGTCTAACTTAAAAAGTTTTATTTATGAATTTTAAACCTTATATCTTACAAACATTGAATGAATTAAAGATTCATAAATTGACTTTAATTCAAGAAAAAGTTATTCCTTTAATTTTAAAAAATAAGAATGTAATTGCAGTTTCACAAACTGGAACGGGCAAAACATTAGCATATTGTTTGCCAATATTAGAAAAAATAGACCTAGAATGTAATGAAATTCAAGCTATTATTGTTAGTCCAACACGCGAATTGGCTACTCAAATTTATAATGTTCTAAAGATGTTCCAAAAAAAAGATCTAAAACTAAAAATTGATTTGTTAGTTGGAGGATCAAATTTTGAACAAAAAATAAAACAAATGCAGAAAAAAACTGGACAAATCTTAGTGGCAACTCCAAATCGGCTTTTGGCAACTCTTAAGTATGGACTTAATCTTAATTTACAAAAATATTTAAAATATGTTGTTTATGATGAAGCTGACATGTTTATTGATCAAAGTTTTTTGGTTGAATTTAATCAATTAAAAAAACGTTTTTTTAAATCAAAACCTGTAGAAATTATTTTAAGTGCTACTTTGCATCAAGATGCAATTAATAAGTTAAGTAAAACAATCAATAATCCACAAATTGTTAATGTTTCTAATTCTATATGAATCAATGATAAAATAAAGCACTTTCTAATTACTAGCGCTAGAAATGATAAATTAGATAATTTAGCAGCAATTGTAAAACAAATTAAACCTTATTTATGCTTAATATTTGTTAACAACTACAAAGATATTGCTTTAATTGAACAATGATTTTTTAATAATTCTATTCCTGCAATTGTCTTACATGGAAAATTAAATCCAATTGAAAGAAAAAGAGCTTTTAAAAAAATTAATCAATTAAAGGCTGCATATGTAATTACAACGGATTTATCATCACGTGGTTTAGACATTGATGGAGTTTCTCATGTTATTTCATGAAATTTACCCAAGGATGATATTTGATATATTCACCGTTCAGGACGAACAAGTCGTTCCAAATACACTGGTGAATCTTATGTTATGTATGATAAAAATGATGAACATATTTTACAACGTCTAACTAATAAAGGTCTTATTTGAATTCCATTAAAAGTTAATAAAAATGAAGATTTAATTAGACATAAAATGATTTATAAAGAAAAGAAAAATTATTCTACTAATAAAGATTTAAAATACGAAAAAACAATTAAAAAACTTCAAAATCAAAAGAAAACTGCCAAAGTTCAACCCAACTATAAGAAAAAAATTAAAACTCAAATTCACAAGATAAATCAAAAAATAAAACATGAAGCAATTGAAAAAAAGATAAAAAATAATTTAATTAAAAAATACAAATTAATGTCAAAAAAAAATTAAGTTTAAATTAATTTTTAAGATTAATTTTGTTAAAAATATATTTCTTAATTGATACATAACTCTTATAAAAAAATTATTGCACAACAATTTAATTAGAATATATTATGAGCTAATTAATGTTTATAAAAATTAAAAGGTTAATAAAGGTGTTATAATTCATATATATAATAAATGCTCTAGACACACATTAGATGCTTTTAGAAATTTTTTGGATTACTTTTATTAACAAAACAAAAAATAAACAAACTTTAAATTGTTTTTATTTGTCATAAAATTAAGTACACATAAAGAAAATAAATATTATGAATAAGAAAAAAATTAAAAAAAATAATAAGAAAAACAAAGATGTTTGTGATTTGTTTTCACTTGAAGCAAGAGAACGTGCTATCAAGCAAGTATTTGAAAATGAAGAATTTCCAGAAAGTTCACAAGCACTTAAAGATTTAATTAAAGAACTTTCAAAGCAGTAATGAAAAAAATAATTTGTGGTTTTAAAGAAGATTTAAAAAAAGATGGTTGAAAAGAAATATTTTGAAAAAAATATAGAAACCAACTTTATACAGAAGAAAATGGAATTATTTATTTTAATTCAAAAAAATATAATACAAAAGAACCTATAGAAATTAAATCAATAGAATTAATACCTAACAAAGACTTGGTAAATAAATTAAATACATTAATAGATGATGCTATTCTTGTTGTTAAAAAATATTTAACAATAAATGAATTGATTGAAGAAAGTATAAATTCTAGAAAATTAATTAAAGATATTATTGAACAAGCAGCTAATAAAGCTTTTTATGAAAATATGTCTATATTTGATTATGTTAATGAAATATTCACTAAATGTTTAATGAAACATTGTTTCATTGATGGCAATAAAAGATTTAGTGTTTGTTTTTTATCTTTAATTCTAAATCATTTTGGTTATTTTTTCTTTTGAACAAGTAGAGGAATTGTTACAAATTATAAAAATTATGCCAAAGACATAGCAGAATTTGTTTGTAAATGGGAAAATAAAGAAAATTTTAAAGAGAAAGATTACATAGAAGCAAAAGAGGAGATACTTCAATGAATTAAAAACAACATAGTAGTCTCTATTCCATAAATCATATAAATCAAAAAAATTATTAAATAAAATGAAAAAACAATTAAAAGGCCAAAAATACTTTGTAAAAACATTGTAACAATTGTTAACAAAGTCTTAAATATTAGATACCTAATATTATTAAAAAGGAAAATATTTATTTAAAATATATATTTAATTTTTTATAATTCATATGGTCTATTTTATTTTATTACTCTTGCGCCGGTAGCTCAGTGGATAGAGCACACGCCTTCTAAGCGTGCGGTCGCGGGTTCGACTCCCTCTCGGCGCGCCATTTTTATTTTGTATAACCATCTTGTGAAAGTAAAACATCATAAGATGGTTTTTTATTTGTTAACTTTTAAGTTATTTTAAACATGTTGAAAAGTATTTTTGTTTTTATGAAATTAAAAAAAATAAGAGGATATTAATGGTTTAACAGTAATAATTAATTTTGTATTTTTTTTAACTAATGCATACATATTTTTAGTTCCAGGTATTTTGTAATAATCATATTTATCGTCAAAATAAGTCGGAACTATACCATTAAGTTTTTCATTTATTATCATATCAATTACAAGATCAGAGTCACCTGAAACTTTTAATCGTTCTTTAATTCTAATTCTAGCATGATTGGTTACAATAAATTTTTCAGAAGAATAGTAACTCATATAATTAATTTTTATTATCTTTAAAAAAACTATTAATTGCTCCACTAATTGTTTTTAAAGCTGTGTCATTAATTGTATATCATGGCATAATGATATCAGCAGTTACTTTTTGTTTTTCAACATATTCTTTATACATTGGTCTAACAGATTCTTTCCATTGTTTTAAAACTTGATCAACTGATCTGCCTCTTTCTAATGTATCACGAATTATACGACGACTTAATCTTTCATCACTTGGTGTGTCTACAAATATCTTTAAATTAGCCAATTTTTCAATTTCAGGATTTAAATAAGATGTTAAACCTTCTAAAATAACTATATCTACATTATGAATTTTTATTTTTTTAGTTGCACGAGTGTAATTAATGTAGTCATAAGTAGGAACTTCAATTGGTTTATTATTTAATAAATCATTAAGTTGTTTAACTAATAAATCTCAATCAAATGAGTCTGGATGATCAAAATTAATTTTTTTTCTTTGAGATATCGATTTATCTGAGAATGGCAAGTAATAATTGTCTTGACAAATTATCTTAGATTTTAATTTTTTTGGTAAGTTTTGTGCAATAGATTTGGCAACTGTCGTTTTACCTGAACCACTACCACCACTAACACATATTAGTATGACATTTGTACTTTTATTTTTTGTCATAACATTTTAAACTTTTAACTAAAAATAAACCAATCAAATTAACTTTACTAAAAGTTATCACTTATATTAACAATTTTATATTAATTAATTAAAACTAGATAATTTATTATTTATTTTGCTTACATGATAAATTTTTAAAGAATGTTGTAAATTTAAATAGAGTTGTAAATAATTTAAATGACTATTAATTAAAATTTATTTAATTTATTTAAAAGAATTAAAATTTTAAAGCTAATTTATATTTAAATATTCAAGCATCAGAAAAATGACTTAAAATTTTTGATTAAAATATTATTTAAAGTTTTAAATTTTTTAGCATTTTCTAAATTTGGGAAACTAAATTTAACTTTTTTCAAATTACTTTAAGACTAACAAACAAAAATCATGTTCTTGATTTGAAATAGAGCCAAAATTAATTGCATTTAAAACATTCGTTTTGATTTTTAACAATTTTTTATAAAAATACTCACAAGTTATATGAGTTTATATGATTTATATTGATAATAATTTAAATATTTTCTAACAACAAATATTTTGCTTTATTAGCTCTACAAAAAATTTATTAATGTCTTAATTAATTTGTTTAAGTATTTAGTTAAAATAGAAATCTTAGAATCATTTGATAAGATTAATTTATTTAAATCTAACTTTTGTTTTCAACCACTAATTATTTTTCTAAGTTGATTAAAATAATTAACTTATAAATATGTAATTATTGCATGAATATATTACTCAATTATTATGACAGAAATAATTGATTATTTTTTGTGACTTTTTAAGCATTTCAACTTTCAATTAGTATCAGTAAAAACATCAAATAACTTTATATCCTTTTTTCGCATTACTATCATATCTTTACTAAGAAATTGTAGTGTAAAATATGAGTATTTTAGTTAATGACGAAAAAATATAATTAAAAAAATTTGTTTGTTATAATCGTGTAAAATAATTGTTTATTTCAACAAATAAGTGTTTACATAAATATGAGAATTAGTGAATTAATTGTTGGCAAAATATATTCTAATCAAGAAATTATGAATATTTTTAAATGTGCTAATTCAGGTGGAATGCGCTTTGTAAAAGAAAAAAATATTCTTATTTTGTTTGCGAATCATGAAAAACCATTGTATGAAGATGGTTGATTGGATAATTTAACATTTCACTATACAGGAATGGGTAAAAGTGGTGATCAAAACCTCAATTATAAGCAAAATAAAAGACTAAATGAATCTTTTAAAAATAATGTTGAAATTCATTTATTTGAATCATATAAAACTAATGAATATCAATATGTTGGAATTGTAACACTTACTGATAAAGCATATCAAACAAATGAACTTGGTGAAGATGGCAAACTTAGAAAAGTTTGAAAATTCCCGATGAAAAGAAAAATTGAGAATTATACATTATCGAAACATGACACAGCTATTGATATTGAATGTTTAAAATCTGCTGAACAATTTAAAGCTAAATTGGTAAACAAAGAAAAAAAGGAAAATATTGAATATAAAGCAAAAATATCTGCAAAAGAAAAACCAATAAAAAAGGATGCTATTTTTACATATTACTATAAAAATTTATATATTGAAGCATATACAAAAAATAGAGCCAATGGTATGTGTGATTTATGCGAAGAAAATGCACCATTTAAATACAAAAATGAGCCTTTTCTTCAAGTTTATTATGTAAAACCACTTGAAGAAAATGGTCATGATGCAGTTTATAACACGGTTGCTCTTTGTCCTAACTGTTATCAAAAAATGAAAATATTAAAAAACAAATCAGATAAAGAAAAGTTAATTCAAAAAATTAAGTATTATTTGAAATTAGATAATGATTTAACTTCAATTAATGCATTTGAAAAGTTGTTTAATTAAAATTTTTATATTTTAAGATATAAATGAAATTTAATTTTTTTGTGCAAAACAGTGTTGTTATCGTATAAAGAATTTTTAATTTTTAAAGATACTTTAATTAATATTTTTATTACATTAAACTATGTTAATTTAAAATATGTGTAAAGTTTTAGTAAAAATTAATTTGAACATTTGTATGAAAGAACTAGATTTTGAAGAACATATAATCTCTTTACTAAAAAAACAACATTTTGAATATTTTTCTGAGGAAGAGTTTAGAAATTTACGAATTAATAGATATGATAATAGCCCTGACATAAGTCAAGTATGCGTTTGAAAGGATTTTGAAAAATCCTTTAAAAAAATTAATGCTGACAAAAAAATAGATAAAGAAATTGTTAATAAAGTAATTAATATCATAGAAGAGTTAAATCAAAGTAGCAATTTATTCAAAAGAAATTTAACTGCACATAAATATTTTTTAGAAGGGATTTCTATTGAGAATAATCAAGGGGAAATTACAAATTATAAACTAATTGATTTTGAAAATTTTTCAAACAATATATTTGTTGTAACTAATCAATTAACAGTAGTAAATGGAAATGAAAATAGAAGACCTGATATTGTTATTTATTTAAATGGTTTCCCTATAATTATTTGAGAACTAAAAAATCCTAAAAATCTTGATATTTTTTCATTGAATGATAGTGAATCTAATTTAGAAGGTGCATACAATCAAATATTAAATTACAGTAATCAAATACCTAATTTATTTACATTTAATTTTTTTAACGTTATTAGCGATGAAACAACAACAAAATTTGGATCTATTTTTTCTAGTTTAGATCATTTTCATTATTGAAAATCAATGGAAAATAAACAATATGAACCATCAAATTTTTTTATAGAACATTTATTTAATCAAGAAACTTTAATTGACTTATTGAAAAATTTTACTTTTTTTATCGAGTCTAATGAATCTAAAATTATAGCATCATATCATCAATATTATGGCGTAAGATCGGCGTTAAAAAATATTAATAAGGCAATAAGTGATAAAACAAAAAAAGGTGGTATTTTTTTTCATACTACTGGTTCTGGAAAATCTTATTCAATGATTTTTTTGGCACGAAATTTTACAAATGAGCATAAAAAATCAACAATTATTATTGTTAGCGATAGATCTGATTTAGATAACCAAACGTATAATAATTTTTTAATTGCAGAAAATTTTTTATTTCAGACACCTAAGCAAGTAAAAAATATCCAAGATTTGGTTCAAAAATTAGATTCAATTAGACAAGATGGAATTTATTTCTCGACTATTCAGAAATTTCAAGATAGCAAGATGAAAAAAAGTAATTCTTTTCTTTCTGAAAGAAGTAATATTTTAATAATAACTGATGAAGCGCATCGTTCTCATAATAATTTATACGAAGAACAAAAACCTATTATTGATGAAAAAAGTAAAGAAATTAAAAATATAACAAAAATAAGTCCAGCATTAACTTTAAGAAATTGTTTTCCAAATGCAACATTTATTGGTTTTACAGCCACACCTATTGAAAACAATGACATTTCAACAAAAGAAATTTATGGACCTATTGTTACAACATATACAATGAATCAAGCTACAAATGATGGCGTTGTAGTTAAATTAAATTATGAAAGAAAGCATACTTTTTTTATAACACCATCTGATGCTAAAACTCAAGATGAAATTAATGCAAAGTATGATGAAATAACATCAAAAATGATTGAAGAAGGTCAAGGTTTAGAAGGAAATATAGCAAGAAAAAAATTGAATAAAGAATTAAATAAAATTGAAAATTTAATTTCTGATCCAAAAAGAATGGATAAGATAGTTGAAGATTTTGGCAAATTATACAATGCAAAAAAAAATAATTTGAAAGGTAAAGCACTGTTTATTTGTTTTAATAGAAAAATAGCTTTTTATTTTTATAAAAATCTTATTCAGCAGTTTAAATCATTTGATGAAATAACAAAATTAATTTTAACACCTAGTCAACAAGATTTGCCAGAAATGAAAAAATCTATTTGTAGTGATCCAATTAGTGCTGCAAAAGAATTTAAAGATCCTGATAGTAATTTTAAGATTGCGATTGTTGTTGATATGTGATTAACAGGATTTGATGTTCCTTCATTAGATTTAATTTGCATTGATAAACCAATTAAATTGCATAATTTAATACAAACAATTTCACGTGTTAATAGGGTTTATGTAGATAAAAGTAAAAATTTAGTTAAAACTTCGGGTTTAATTGTTGATTATTTTGGAATAACAGATCATTTAAAGCGTGCTTATGAAATGTATAACAAAGATAAAGCAATTGAGAGTACATCATTAAAAAAAATAATTCCAGAAGATATAGAAAAATTTAAGTCAATTAAAGTAAAAGAAATAGATGAAATTTATAAAAGATTTTTTTATAATTTGAATTTAAGCTTTGATAACTCAAATACATGTTTTGCTTCATACCAATTAATGTTAGATGATTTATGTAAAAATACAAAAATCAAAGAACGTGATAATTTTTTAATAATAGTCAAAGAGTTAAAGAAAGATAGTAAATCTATAATGCACATATTGGATGAATTTAATAAAAATAGAACTATGTGTTTAATTTGTGTTCATAATTCGATTATGAATTTGATAGTCAGAAATATTAAAGCTAATTTTGCTGATTACATAGATAGTTTTAAAAAACTTTTATGTGACTCGATGCAATATAGCTATTCCTCTACAATTGACAAAGATAATCTTGGCAATCCAATTGATATTAGAAAATTATTTGAAGAATCTATGAAAGATAAAGTCAAAGAAGATGAATTGATGCCAAATACAAAAGCAATGTACAAGTATAATTTGTATTTAAAAGTTGCAAATGAATACCAGAAAATTGATGTTATTAGATCAAAATCATTTATAGATAGGATGAAAGAACTTTTATCTAAATATAATGAAGGATTTATATCTTTTAAAGAATTCATAAATAGATTACAGCAAGTAGGAGAAGATATTTTAAATAATTTTAAGAATGATGACCAATTAAAAATGCCATTTGAAGAATTAGCATTTTATAAAATAATTAGTAGTGATTCAGGAGAAACAAACAATAAAAAGGACAAAGAAATTGCTTTAAAAATAGCTAAAGAAGTTTATGAAAAATTTCTTAATACACAAAGTTTTACAAACAATTGGTACCGTAATGAAAAATTAATTTTGGAATTAAAACGTAATATTAAAGAAATTATGAAAAAATATAATTTTCCACCCGAAGATAGAGATATTGGTGCTGAAAAATATGTAAATAAAATAATTAATAAAGCCTTAGAAAGAGGGGTTAGTTAGGTATATGTCAAAAATCAATAAAAATAATTCAAATGTTTCAACAATTCAAGATATAGAAAAAAATTTATGGGATGCAGCAGAATCTTTAAGGGGTAATTTATCATCCGAAGAATACATGCATGTTGTTTTTGGAATTTTGTTTTTAAAGCAAATATCTGATAAATATGATTCTGCTATAGAAAAAATGAAGAATGACTATCCTGATGATTGAAAAATTAAAATTGAGGATCCTTGCTATTTGCAAGACTACGATTGTAGTTTTATTGTTCCTAATCAATCAAAGTGAGAATATGTTTCCGAATATACAAATAGTCCAGAAATTGGAAATAAAATAGATGAAGCGTTTAGACAACTGGAATCAAAAAATCCATCTTTAATAAATTTATTTAATAAAAACTATTCTAGAGAAAGCTTGGATAAGAAAAAACTTGGTGAAGTTGTATCCATTTTTGCAAATGTTTCTTTTAATAGCGAAGAAGATATTTTTGGAAGAATTTATGAATATTTTTTAGGTAATTTTGCTAAAAAACAACTACAAAAAGGTGGTGAATTTTATACACCTAAATGTATTGTATCTTTAATGGTAAATTTAATTAATCCGACTGAAAGTTTATATGATCCTTGCTGTGGATCAGGTGGTATGTTTATTCAAGCTAGACAACATATGATTGAAAATAAATTAAATCCAGATAAATTGGAAATTTATGGTCAAGAATATAATGATAAAACATGAAAACTAGCTCGAATTAATTTATTATTGCAAGGGTTTTTTAATGGAAATATTAAGTTAGGTAATAAATCAGCAGATACATTTTCAAACGATCTACATAAAGGATTAAAAGTTAAAAGTGTTTTAGCTAATCCACCTTTTAATATAAAAAATTATGATCGTGAAAGTCACGAAAATTGAGAATTTGGCATACCACCAACTGGAAATGCTAATTATGCATGATTACAAATAATTTTGGAGCATTTAGATTTTGATGGCAAAGCTGCTGTTATATTGGCTAATGGTTCTTTAACTAGTAGTCATAAGGATGAAAAGAAAATTAGAGCAAACATTTTGAAAGCAGATTATGTTTCAGCAATTATATCTTTGCCAGATAAATTATTTTATACAGTACCAATTCCGGCATGTATTTGAATTTTTGATAAGAAAAAAATAAATAAAAACAAAGTTTTGTTTATTGACGCTCAATCTATGGGTAAATTAATTGAAGGACAAAAAAAGGTTAAAGAAATATCAAAAGAAAGTATTAAAAAAATAACTGAAATTTACAATGATTTTTCAAATAAAAATGAAATTAATATTCCTGGATTGGCTAAATCAGTAAATATGGAAGAAATAGAAGAAAACGATTTTTCTTTATTACCTGGATCGTATATTGCTTTAGAAGAAGAAGAAAAAAGATCTGAAGAAGAAATTAAAAAAGAATTAAAACAAAACATAGATGAACTTTTAAAACTAATGGAGGAATCTGATTCTTTGGAAAAAGAACTTGTGGAAGTAATAAAAAAATTAGATTTATAAGATCATAATTTCTATTAAATTATTTGTAATTTCATAACATTTATTTATTAATTTTTTTAACTTAATTTCATATTGATACATAAAATATAAAATTTTCTCATAATTTTTAAAATTGTAAATTTTTAAATATTCTTTTGCTTTTGTAGCATGCTTTATTGATGTTCCATTTGAATATTTTTGAATAATTTTTTGATTTTCAATTGATAGCAAAGAGAAATAAATTTCATAATTACTTCTAATTTTGCTAAAAATTTTGTATCCATATCCATTTATGCCAAACAAAAAATTATTTACTTTTCCAGGTGTTCCATCCAATGATATTAAAACATCTCCATAATTTACATTTATTAAATTTTTATTTTTATAACTAACATATTTATTTGGATGTTCATTTATAGCAGCAACATTAATAAAAATAATTTCCTTTTTATCAACAAATAATAATTTTTTTAAATTCACACCTTTTTCAAAAGTTACATTTTTAATCATTAACGATTTCTTGTAACTGTTTTTATTAATTATTTTTAAATAAATATTTTTTATTTTATTTAGATTTTCTTTTAATTTGTTTGAGTATGAATTAAAAGGTTCAATAATGTTAATTATTTTTTGAATATCATGTTTTGTGTTATTTACATCATCTATTCTTATTAAATTTGAATATTTTTTAAAAAAATGTTCGTTTGGTTCGATAATGTTAATTATTTGCTTTTGAATTGAAATTGGTGGCAATAAAATTTTAATTTTAGCAAAAGCTGGAGGATTTAATTTAGGCATTGTAGTTCCTGATTTGCTAATTTTATTAAATATTTGCTTTGCTTTTGATGTTAATGTTCAATAATATAAATACTTATGCAATAATAATTTTTTATTAAATGTATATCTAACCAAATTACCAGTAAACATTACGTTTTCATTGTAGTTACAATAATAACTTTTAATTGTACCTGCTCTTGACATTAAAAAATCATCGAAATTTAGCCTAAATTTTTCATTATATTCAAAATCATCTAGATAAGAATTAATTTCTTCATAACTTGTAGAATCTATATCCGATTGTGTCAAATATTTAATTCTTCCATTCTTTTTATATGATAGGTTGCATCCATATTGAGGTTTTTTAGAAAATAAATCACCTAATTTATATTCAATAATCTCCATTAATGGAGATTAAAAACTAAATAATTAAAAAATATTTTTTATATTTTTATGAATTTCATCCACGGTAAAAAAAATATATCTAGAAGTGGTATTTATATTGGAATGACCCAATAAATATGAAATTGTTTTTAAATCAACATGATTTCTTAAAAGATTTGTTGCAAATGATCTTCTTAGATCATGAGGATTTATTATTTTTTTAAAATATTTAAAGCTTACATATTTTACAATGCAATTTATTTGCTTATAACTAAGTAATTTATTTTTCTTTGAAATATTTATTCTATTAGCTTTCCATGTATTCAATAAACTAATTAAATATTCATTTAAAAAAAATTTCCCTTTCCTTTTGACCCTTTCCAATAATTTTTATTCTATTGTTATTAATATTTTTTTTGTTTATTTGATTTAGTTCATTTGCTCTTATTCCAGTAGTAAATAAAAAAACAAAAATAATTCAATTTCTTTTTTCATATCATTCGTAGATATTACTAAGTGAGGATTTAATTTCATTAAATTCATTTAAATGAATTATTGTCTTATTTTTCAATAATGTGGAAGGTAGTCTTATATCTTTACACTCAAAATATAACTTATGAAATTTTTTAAATTTTATAAATGATAAGATAGAAGAATATAGTAGCTTTGTAGAGTTATTAGAATGTGTTTTTCTATATTGATTTAGAAACTTTACAAATAAACTTTTATTTGGTTTTTTATTATTTAAGTAATTTACTCAAATTTTAGAATATTTTAAATAGCAATTAATTGTATTTTTAGATAAATTTTTATTTTTTAAATAAGTTAAGTATTTCATGTTAAGTCCTTTATTTTTGTTAAAGGAATTAAGTTACTAAATTTTTAATATAAATTTAAAATATAATTTATTTACATTTAGGGGTTAAATAATGGAGATTATTAAACTTAAAGAAATTTGTACTATTATAAGTGGTAATAAACCAAACAAGAATTTGGCGTCATTTTTAAGTAATAATTCTAATTATGGGCTACCTTTTCCTAAACATACAGATGTTTTAAACAATATATTAAATTCAACAAAACTTTTTTTTAGTAAAAATCATTACAATTTAACAAAAGTAGAAAAAGGTGAAGGATTGTATTTTTTCCCTGATTGTGATCCTAAACCATTTATATCTATGATTTCTTTTTGCATGGATACACATATATGAAAATTAGTGTTAGATAATAAAAAAATTTATGAAAAATATTTTTTTTATTGACTAATTAAAAATAAAACTTATATAAAAAAATTAATGGTTGGATCGGTGTTAAAATACATAACCAAAAATTTATTTTTAAATTTATCAATTAATTTACCAAATTTAGAAATTCAAAAGCAAATAATTAACATTATTGAACCTTTTGAAAAAAAATTAATTTTTATAAATTCAAAAATAAAAAAAATAGTTAATATTGGAGATATTTTAATAAGTAATAATGATGAAAAATTAATAAAAATAAAAGAATTGGCAGATATAAATATTGGAAGTACACCATCAACTAAAAACAATGATTTTTGAATTGGTAAAAATTTTTGAATAAATTCTGGAAATTTGACAAATAATATATGCATATTAAATAGTGATAAATTTTTAAGTGAATTTGCTGTGCAATCCAAAAATTTAAAAATAGCAGCTCCTATGAGTACATTTTTTTCCATATTGGAACCAGACAAAAATAAAATTTCCATTTGTGGATTTCAAACTTATTACAATCAATCAATAGCAAATATTACTCCAAAAAATTCATCTTTTAATGGATATATTTTTTTTGAAATTAGAAGAAATATAAAAAAAATAAAATTACTACAATCAGGAACCGCCCAACAATCAGTAAACAAACAAAAAATTTTAAATTTTTTTATTAGAAGTTTGAATAATAATGAATGTAAAATGATATTTAATCATTTGTGCTTTTTAATATTGATGTATTCAAAAAAAATAAACATTATTAAAAATATTTTAAAAAATTTAATCGATTTACTATTCATTTAATATAAAGTCATTTAAACATATTATTCTTAAAATTTGACCTCTAAAATTATTATCTTTTGGAACTATTCTTAATAAAGTTCTTAATATGCTACTATTAAACCATATTTTGATAAATTAGACCTTATAGAAGAAATATATAAATTACCTTCATTTATTTCAAATATATTTGTTTTAAATGAATTTGTATTGGAAAAAATTAATATTATTAAATGAGTTACCATTTATATTTGATAAATCTAACAAAATAAGATAGTGCTTTCTTTTTTTCAATTTTTTTATGTAAAAAAGATCACTTGTTTTTATATCTTTCTTGTTATTATTAAGTACTTTGCTACTATTTTTTAAAATTAGATGAATTTTAAATAAATTATTTGTTATAGATTTAAATAATTTTTCAAAAGGTTTGATAATGTTAATTATGTAAAAAAAATTTTTAAAATTTGAATTTTTAAAAACACTTTAATTAAAATTAAAACTTTATTGATTTAAATCATTTAACAATCATTAAACACTATTATCAAATCATGATATATAGTTATATATCACAAAAGTATAATTATAAATATTGTAGTATTACTTAATTTGTAGTGATCAATTATTGTTTAACAACAATTTATGAAACTATTATTTCATTACAGATAAAATTAAATTTATTTATTGAGAGAATTAATTTAAAGAATAAAAAGGTATTTAGTTAATTTATGTTTCGGTTTAAAAAATTATTAATTTTAAGAAATATAGTTTTAGTATCTGGTATTGTTGTTCTTCCATTGCCTATATTAATTACTTCATGTGCAACAGCAACTTCTTCTTCAATAGATCAAGAAGTGCAAAGAGTTAATAATTTAGATTTATCATTTTTACGTATTAATCAATTAACTTCTGATCAATTAAGTAAAATTACTGAAAGCAATTTTTTAGATTATCTAGAAAATTGATCTCCTGATCCAAACTACAACTATAATGTTATATTTAAAAATTCAAATAATTTAAGTGGAAAAATAACATTTCAAATTAAAATTTCTAGCAAAAATGATACTAGTTTAACAAAACTAAGTAAAGAATTTGTTGCATCTTATACAATTATTAGTAGTAATGATTTGACTGTTGAAATAAATCGAATTAATTCATTAACATTAACTATAAAACAGAAAGAATTTACTATTGAGCAATTAGATGACATAACAGACATTAATTTCATTAATTTGATCAATGGATTAGATAAAAATTCAAGTTTTACATATTCAATTGCTAATTTAAGTATGAACAATGGTAAATTTACTTTTAACATTAAAGTTCAATTTAAAAATAATTCTAATGTTCTAGCTCAAATTAGCAAATTATTTGAAATACCTTACTCATTTATAGCTCCATCATCACCAGCAACAACAGTTGATGAGGAATTAAATAGATTAAAAATAGCAACTCCAGTTCTTTTCAAACCAACAATAACTAAACAAGAATTAATTGATATGAATCTGAATAATTTTCTTTATAAAGTAAAAGGTTTAAATCTTGATTATAGTAAATTTAAATACAAAATGAATTATCTTAGAAAAGATGAAAATATGCACATTATAGAATTTAATTTTCTTGTAGCAAAATCAACTGATATAAGTTTTGATGCTAACAAATGAACAAATCCTAGTTTTAGAGTTCCATATACCTTAGTTAAAGAAGATTTTATACCTGAACCTGTAGATACAAATTATTTTAAAAATAATGCTAATCCTATTACAACAGGTGCTAATAGTTTTTCAACACCAGGTAATACTCCTAATAATTCAGTAAATCCATCATATGGACCAAGTGTAACTCAACCTTCTTTAGGTGTAAATCAGACTGCCGAATTAAGTACTAGCAAAGTATATAATCAAATTGAAATCAATCAATTAAAAAATACTTTTTCTTTAGGATTTAAGGAATACAATGATGGTTATGCTTTTGGAACTGGTTGAATTTTAGACTATAAATTAACTGAAGATGGATCATATCCAACTACATGATATTTAGCTACTAATGCTCATGTAATTCAAAATTTAAAAATACCTAATGACCAAATTACTCCTGATAGATATGATGGTGATAATTATTATGACACTGAGTTAGTTAGTATTGAAACAGTAAATAATCCTCAAGTAAATGTAAATTATGGTAATTCAACCGACCAGCAATCTAATTTTATTCATGTTGAAGTACCTGCTAATAAATGTAAAACTATTTTTATTGGTAATGATTATTTAACTACATCACCAAGAATGTTTTCAACAAGTCCAAAATGAAGTGATACAGAAGAATATATAGATTTTGCTGTAATGGAAGTAACTTTTGCTTCCCCAGAAGAAGCAAAAAAAATTACCCAAGATTATGTAAATGATTCTCAAAGACATTTTAAATATCGACAAGAATCTATTTTAAAAAATAACACTTTAAATAAACCTAATTATTTTTCAATTTTAGGTTTTCCTGTAATCGAAGAGTCATCATATTGAAGAAAAACTCAATTAACTTCTAGTCGTCCAGTTAATGATTCAAATAATCCTCTTAACAGTTATGATGATTTATCTAATTTATCAACTAGTCCTTTTTATAATACTTATACTGATAAAAAAGGAGTTTTTGATTCTATTATTGCTCTGTCATACATGGGTTATGATTATCGCCAAGCTTATGGCTTAGAAACTTATTACAATTTATGAGGTTTAGCAAGTGCTATTGATTATGGAAATCTTGCTGAAGGAGCATCTGGTTCAATGTTAATGGATAAAGATGGTTTTACTGATGGAATTTTCTTTGGTGGAGATGACCATGCTAAAGTCGGAGTTGTAATGTCTTTATATTGCGAAGGATTTAATTATCAAAATAAATTTGGAATCTACAATTTAGAGGGTTATGATTTAATTAAGGGAGGATTTCCGAATCAAAAAATTTCTTATCGGGAAAATCTTCAAAAATTATATGGAAATGAATTTAAAACTAAATTATTCCCACAAGGGGTTCAATTTTCTTAATAATCAAATTTAAATCTTTATAAATTATTTTTATTTATTTTTAACTCTTTAGCAGTTTTTAATTTTAAGAAATACATGGTACCCATATAAAGAAAAGCAATAATACCAATAATTGCTAATGGGAATGATCATGCTTCCATTAAAAAAAATTTTTCTGATTTTTGGTATCCAATTCCAAATAACACAATAAACAAAATTGCTAGTCCTTGTGCAAATACCATTAAAATTGCTGGATGCTTTTCTGATGAAATTGAAAGTCTTGCTGCATTAAGTAATTGTCCTAATGGGTAAAAAATACAATAGATTCCCAAATAAAAATAAGCAAAGGAATTAGGAAAATTCATTAAATTTGTTACACTATTTGCATTTAATCCAATGTAATCTTGGATTAAAAAATTATTTGATATAAATCTTGCAATAAAATCATTAAGTGTTATTCCATCAATAATTTGAGTATTTAATATATTAATAATTTCTTGTTTTTGCAATTCAGTTAATTCACTATTATTTTTAATAATAGAAATAATTTGTTCTTTTGTTACAAGCAGTAAATTTACTTTAATTGTTTCAGTATCATATGATGCAACTTGATTTTTAACATATTCACTTGCTAGTGGATTAATCAAAAATGAGCAAATAACAGTTATTAAAATGGTTACAATGGATGCAAAAATGAATAAAAATCCAATACTTTTTTGAATTTGAACATTATTTTTTTGTTCTGGATTAATTGCAAAATAAAAATAAATTGAGTCAGCAAATCCTAAAGTTACAAAAGGAATCAAATACATCATGTTGTATCAAATAATTCTAGACATTTGATAGTTTAATGGAACAACATTAGTTAAATCAGTTGGAGTTTCATAATTAATTAATAATAATGCACCACCCTTAAAAATTTGAATTGATAAACTAATTAAAATTGGTCTTCATGTATAACTAATTAGCTTCAAAATATTTGTTTTGTTGATATTAATTTTATTTTTTTTAAAAGTATCAGTTACAAAATAATTATGAATAAAAGAACACAAGCAAGAGATTAAGGTTCCAATTGACAAACCCAATCCAAGTCCTATAGATTTTAAAGGTGTATATAGTGATAAAATTGCTGAAAATAAAAACATCATGCCAAACATTAAGCATATGTGAAAAATTACCCATTTACTGTTTAACTTATAATAAAGGTTCATAATCAATGTTGAAGCAATGGTTGTTAAGAAAACAAAACCACTAGAACTATAAATCATATTGTATGCTGGTTCTAAAGAATCAATTGTATTAATATGAGCATTAGCGTGTTTGGTGTATAAATATGCTGGACCAATAAAAAGTGGTAATATGATTAAACCATAAATTAAAGCAATAAATAATTGATCATATATAAGATGATTAGCATTATTTGGATATAACTTATTATTTTTTTTATTTTGAATTACATAATATGTTGAAAAAATAACAAAGGTAAAGCCAATTTGAGAATATGCCAATAGAAATGATGTAACATAACCAATTCCCATTGCTGCATATGCTCCATGCACATCTAAGTTTGCAGAAATTAAACAAATAAAAATTGGTAAAAAAACATTTAAAAAAGAAAAAATAATAAAAACAATTGAATTTTTTAATATTTCTTTTAAAAGGAAAAAAGGGACACGATTATTATTAATAAGTTTTTTAATTGATAAATTTGTTCTCATAAAACATGAATTCATTTTAATTGTTAATCTAGTGAATTTTAAACAAACTTTTTCAAGAAATTTAGGCAAAAGCTATATAAGCACTAAATTTATACCATATTAAGTTCTTTTTAAAAAAACAAATTCTTTAAGATTTAACATTTTTAAAGTTAGTTAAATTAAATAAAAAAATTCTTTATTCAAGTGTCAAACAAAAATATGTAAATTTAAATACTATGGTAAAATTTCTAATAGATAGATTTTATTTTAATAACTTTACTAATATTCTGTTATAGGAAGGCAAAAAATGCTTTGTATAGCAGATTGTGCTTGCTTTTTCAGTGAACATTTTATTTATAAATGCATTTATTTTAAATAATAACTTTCTAAGAGTTCAAAACTAACTTTTAATTAATGTTTTTTAAGAATTTATTATGAAACTATTGTATTGTCAACTAAATAAGAAGAAAAAAATTACATTATTTTTAATGATTTTTTTAACTTTTATTTATGTTTCTGCAAATAGTTTTGCAATAATTTTATTATCGCTATTTATTGACATTTTATCTAATTATCAAAATCAATTTGTAAATAATGATGTCACTATTTGAGAAAAACTTTTTAGTTGATTGTACGATAATAGTGCACTTGATATTAATCAAAAACTTTTTATTTTGCTTGGTTTAACAATAATTTTTGTAAGTTTTTCTTTTTTCTTAAGAATAGTTGTCCGTATTAAATTAACTAAAATAACAATGGAAATGATGTTTTTATTAAGAAATAATTTGTATAAACATATTTTGTATCTTCATGAAGATGCCTTTAATAAGATGTCACCAACTTCAATTATTAATCGGATAAATAGTGACATGTATTTATTACAAGAATCTGCAATAAATTATTTTATGTATTTTTATGAATATGCATTGTATATTGTTATAAATATTATTTTTGGAATTACTTTAAACCCACTTTTATCTACAATATATTTATTAATCATTCCTTTAGGGGCATTGATATCATATTTAACCCAAAAATATGCAGATAAGTATTATGAAAAAAATTTAGCATCATTGGATTTGACAAATCAAATTGTTAGGGAAAATATTCTTGGAATAAGAATAATTAAGGCTTTTAATTTACAAAAACACCAATACACACGTTTTTCTATAAATAATAAAAATTGGTTAAAAACAATTGTTAGAGCTGAAATTTTTATGATGTTAGCTGTAATTCTCTTGTATGTATTATTAAATCTTTCAATTATTGCAATTTTAATTTTTGGTGGATTTATTGAAACAAAGAATATTTTTGGTGGACTGACAGTGGGTGTAATTGTTGCATTCATAAATTACATTTTTAGTAATGTATTTTGTGTTTATGGATTGACAAGTACTTTGCTTGGTATATATAGGACTAAACCAGTTATTCGTAGAATTCAAGACATAAAAAATAGTGCAATTGAAAATTTAAATTTTGGTAAGACATTAAATAAATTTGTTCCAAAAATTGTGTTTAAAAATGTAAATTTTTCTTATGAAAATGATTTCAATTTATTAAATTTGACAAATATTAACTTAACTATAAATCCTAATGAAACTATTGGTATCATTGGACAAACTGGTTCTGGAAAATCAACTTTGGTAAATTTAATTGGTCGATTACATGAACCTATATCTGGAGAAATTGAAATAAGTGATGTTCCAATAAAAGATTTAAATTTAGTTTATTTACGTAATAATTTAGGTTATGCATTTCAAAATAAATTAATTTTTGCAGGAACAATTAAATCTAATATACTAAATGGCAATAAGAATGCAACTGACGAAGAAATTAAACAAGCTTCTAAAATTGCTTGTGCTGATGAATTTATTATGAACTTACCTTTAAAGTATGATAGTAAGGTTAATCAATATGGTTCTAATTTATCAGGAGGCCAAAAACAAAGACTTTCTTTGGCAAGGGCATTAGTAAGAAAACCAAAAATTTTAATTTTGGACGACACTTTAAGTGCTTTAGATAATTTAACAAGAGATCAAGTTATAAATAATTTAAATTTTAATTACTCTAATTCCACTAAAATAATTGTTTCACAACAAATAAAAGCAATTAAACATGCAGATAAAATAATTGTTATGCAAGATGGAAAAATTATCGCTGAAGGTACACACAATTTTTTACTTAATAGTTGTGCTTTGTACAAAGAAATTAGTGATTCTCAAAAAACCATTGGAGATGTTTAACAATGAAAAAGAAAAATACCCATAGTTACACATGGTTTAATGTTATTTCTTTGTTGTGGCATTATTTGTATAATGATAAAAAGAAGTTAATTGGCGCTATTTTTTTGGCATTTATTAAAAGTATTTTAAGTATTTCATTATCAGTTTTTATTGGTTTTTTGGTTCAAAATTGTTTTGAAAAATTTTCTAGTTCAAATCCTGAAATTATTAGCGAAGGGTGAAGTCAATTGTTTTATGGCTGCTTATTAATTTTTTTAGGATATATGATTTATTTTCTGCTTTATTTGTATGCAACAAAAATTGTTATTAAACTTTCTTTTAACTTAGGTTATCGAATACGTGATTTAATTTTTTTAAAAATTCATCGCATGTCTTATAGTGTAATTCAACAAAAAATGACTGGTGATTTAATGGCTAGATCAACAATTGATGTTAATGCATTAGCAGTTAATATGTCTTTTAACATTAGTAATATGTTTGTTGCACCAGTAATTGTTATTGGAGTTTACATAGCATTGTTTATTTTATCTCCATTATTGGCATTAATTATGGTTGCTATGTTTGTTATTACAACTACTGGAGCTTTCTTATTTGCTAAATTTAGTGCATCAAAATTTCGTGATGCTCAATATTCAATTGGTGACATGAATGTAGAAGTAGAAGAACAAATTAGTAATCGTAGGGTGACAAAATTTTTTAATTTACAAGAATTAGCTTTTCAAAGATTTTTAGATATTAATGAAAAACAAAAAAATCTTTCTATTAAAGCAGAATCCAAAATTAACCTTATTTTTCCATGAAATGAATTTGTTGAAAATATTATGTTATCAGTTTTATATGTAGTAGCAATTATTTTTGCAATTAATAATATTGGAAGTGGTGCATTCGGATCAATTACTGTAGGAACATTAACTTCATTTTCTATGCTTGCACGTTACTCAAATGGTGAAGCTATTTGATCTTTAAGATTAATTGGAAATGTACAAAAAATGATTGTTTCAGGTGATCGATGCTTGTCAATTCTTAACTTAGAAAATTATGTTGATAATGCAACGAATTTCATGCAAAATGTACAAGGCAAT
This sequence comes from Mycoplasmoides alvi ATCC 29626, assembly GCF_000701785.1. GTDB lineage: Bacteria > Bacillota_I > Bacilli_A > Mycoplasmatales > Mycoplasmoidaceae > Mycoplasmoides > Mycoplasmoides alvi. The sequence goes on from NZ_JNJU01000001.1 coordinate 169,669, forward strand.
ATTGAGTTTAAAAATGTTAATTTTTCTTATGATAAATCAACAAAAATTTTGAAAAATATTTCATTTAAAATTCCTTGCAAAACAACTACAACAATTGTTGGTCCAACAGGTAGCGGAAAAACAACAATTATTAATTTATTATCCCGTTTTTATGAAATTGATAGTGGTTCAATTTTAATTGACAATTATGATATTAGAGATATTTCTCAAGAAAATTTATGTAAAAATATTTCAGTTGTTTTACAAGATTCCTTTTTATTTAGTGAATCTATTAGGAATAATATTGCTTATGGAAATTTAGATGCTACAAACGAAGAAATAGTTAATGCAGCAAAATCTGCTAATATTCATAATTTTATTGAATCATTGCCACAAAAATATGACACAATTATTTCAGAAAGAATTAATGATTTTAGTGATGGACAAATTCAAATGATTGCTCTAGCTAGAGCATTTTTAAGCAAAGCCCCAATATTAGTTCTTGATGAAGCAACCTCTTCAGTAGATTCAAAAACTGAAAAAGATATTCAAGATGCTATTTTAAAATTAATGAAAACAAGAACTATTATTATAATTGCTCATAGATTATCAACAATTGTTCATGCAAATCAAATTTTAGTTATGAATTCTGGATCTATTATTGAAAAAGGTACTCATGAAGAACTTTTAAAGCTTCAAGGGTTTTATTATGATTTGTATAATGCTAATGTAATGATGGAATCTTAAGAAAACAATTACTTAATATATTTAAAAACTTTATTTATAATTTCTAGATATGGTTAGGGTTATTAATGGCTAAGAGTTTAGATTTTAAGTTAAATAATATGATTGTTGTGAAAAAAATGGATTCAGCAATCAAATTAAAAAAAAGTTCAGGTGTGATTGATTTACTATCAATAATAGACAAAAGTCAATTACATGAACTTTTGAATAATGATATTGATAAAGTACTAGTAAAAAAAGTAATTGATGTTAAAGAAATAAGTAAAGAATTATTAAAGACTAAAAAATATGAAGATTTTTTAGAAATTATTGATAAATATAACATTAATGCATTTTCTAATGCTAAACTAAAACAATTTCAAAAAGATTTTAATAAAGATCAAATATTAGATGCTATTCAAATTTTGAATGATTATGATTTTAAATTAAAGAAAAATTTAAAAAGTCTTAGTAGGGAAGCAAATAATTCTTATTTAGAAAAAGGAATTTGATCTCTTTATATATGTTTTTATTTTTTATCAGGTTCAACAATAACTACTAAAACTCCTATTAAGGGACCATTAGTTAATATTCCAATTGATTTTAAATTTGACGGAACTAAACTTTATATTATTAAAAAAGAAAAAGCATTAACAATTAATGAACGATTATATGTTTTTTTGATGCATGAATATTCCAATAATTTACCACTTAATCAATTTAATGATAGAACATCATTGTCAGAAATTATTACTGATTTAGAAAAAATAACTAACCAACCAATTATTTGTAATAAGGAATTGTTGTCTAATGATTCAAATTTTTATTCTTTTGAAAAATATTGTGATGATAATTTATCAATTGACTACCAAAATGGTGCTTTATCAGTTATTCCTAATGCTATTGTATGCAATTTACAATTAACTGGTGGTAAATTAAAACAAGATTTAAGTAATATTTTATCCAATGATCCTAGTGATCCATTTGAATCTGATTCATTTCAAAAATCAGTAGAATACTATGAAAATCAAATTGTAACGACTGCAAAATCATTAATTGAAGTTGGTCGTCCCATAAACATTTATCAAAAGTATGCTATTTCATCTGCTTTAGAACAAAATACATTGATTATTGGGGCTCCAGGAACCGGAAAATCTGAAGTAATATCAAATCTTATTGCGAACATTATTTATAACAACAAGAATGCAATGCTTGTGTCAGAAAAAAAAGCAGCATTGGATGTTTTGGTTAAACGTTCTGGCGAATTAGATCCACTTATTTTATATGCTTATGATTTTGATACTAAGGATAATTTTTATAAACGCATTTTAAATATGGAAGAAAAGTTAGGTCAATGGTATAGAAATGACTTTTCTAATAATTCATTGGGTACATTGTTAAAAGATAAAATTGATGAATTTAGATCATTTAATTTGTATTTTAGTAATTTGATTTATAGTGAAGTTGAATTTGCCAAGAAAAAAGATAATTATAGTGAAAATTTTATTGATTTTAGTTCAAATAAAATAACTTCATTTGATGTTGTGCAGCATATTCCAATTTCTGGTTACTTATTGTTGCCTGATGGAACTAATGAAAATAAACTGTGAAAAAGTTTGTCAATATATTTGTTAAATAATTTTGATGACATTATTATTAAAAAACTAAAAAAATGATTTGAAGAAAATCATTACATTTTTGATGTAGAAACTTTTGATGATTTTATTAAAAAAATATGAAGTGAATATGTTTACTTCAATAGTCTTTGTGAAGAATATAATGATTTACTTAAACATTTTCCTAACATAGTAAAAACTGTTTTAAAACTTAATTTAAGAAATGAAAAAGATAAAAAAAATAGTATTGCAATTTGTTCAAATAAAAGTAATACAATTTTTGCAAAATATTTATATTTGTTGCTTGAAAAACAAGAAGATATTTCAAGTAGTTTTAAATTGCATTTTATTCATTTTCCAAGTGCAGCTGTTAGAAAAAAATATAAAAAATTTGCTTTAGATTTAAAAGATTTTTTAAATAGTTTGAGTAAACTAAATAAATTAAATTGGGTTAGTTACAATAAAATTCAAGAATTTAAAATATCATCATTAGAATGAAAAACAGTAATTCAACATAATTGATGATCATCAATTTTTTCTGAAAATCGTTTTTTAGAATTGTTAAGAACAAACATTTTTCAAGAAACCATATCTTTACTTAAGAGAAATAAAGATTCTTTTGTAAAAGATAATGATTTATTAATTTTTAATAATCAAATAAATTTGATAAGAAATAATTTACAAAAATTATCATCAGATAAAAAAGATAGGTTTTTACAAATGTTTAAACAAGCATCTAAACCAAGAAAACCTTCTGTTTATTCTTTTGTTAATGAATACTATCAAGAGTTAAAACAAATTTTTTCAATTTGAGTTATGAGTCCAGACGTAGTTGCTGAATTTATTCCTTTAAATAGACATGAATTTGATTATGGAATTTTTGATGAAGCTAGTCAAATGTTTTTGGAAAGAGGATATCCTTTAGTTTATCGTTGTTCTGTTAACACAATAGCAGGAGATTCTAATCAATTAAAACCCACAAGTTTTTTTATGACTAGATTTGATGATAATGAAGTGATTAAATCTTTAAAAAATGATTTTGACAACAATGATTCTAACAATTATAGTGATGCTATGGAAATCGATGATAATGAATCAATTGTCTCTTTATTAGATAAAGCAGAAAATTCTCGATGAAATAAATTTCATTTAAGAAACCATTATCGTTCTGTTTCTAAACAACTAGTTGAATTTTCTAATATGAACATTTATAACAACAATTTAAACATTGCAACTTTTAATGGATTGTGAAGGGATAAAACTCTTGAAATTTTTGATATAAATGGTAGATGAATAAATCGTTCTAATAAAGAAGAAGCAGAAGAAATTTTAAAAGCAATTAAAATTAATCACAAAAAATTTGAATCTATTTTAGTAATTGCATTTAACATTCAACAAGCTGACTTAATTGAAGACATGTTGGTAAATAGTGATAATGTTGATATTTCTATTAAAGAAAAAATTAATAAGTGTATTTTTATAACTAATTTGGAAAGTGTTCAAGGATCTGAAGCTGATCTTGTTTTGTTATCTGTTGGTTTTGCAAAAAATGAAGATGGAATTTTAAGAGCTAATTTTGGAGCAATAAATAAAGATGGAGGGCGAAATCGATTAAATGTTGCAATTACGCGTGCGAAAAGCAAAATGATTATCTTTAAATCATTTAAAGCTAGTGATATACCAGCACAGAAATTATTAAGCGCAGATGCCAATGTATTTATTAATTGAATTAGATATTTGGACGATTATAGTGCTAAAGAATCAGAAGAATTGATTTTATTCAAGAAAAAAAATTCAAACCCTAAATTTGATAATCAATTTGTTAATGAAGTTTATGAAGAGTTACTTAAATTAAATTTACCAGTCAATTACTATGTAAGTGCTAATCTCCCAGTAGGAAACAAGAAAATTGATATTGGAATTATGGATTCTAGTTCCAATAAGTGTGCATTAGGTATTTTAATTGATAGATGATCATCATTAATGACAGCTAAAGATAGAATAGAAAGTTATGATGATCAATTATTTTTAGAATCTCGCGGTTATGTTATGTATCGAATAAAAGAGTATGAGTGAATTTTGATGAAAAATGTAATTCTAGATTCAATTAAATCTAAGTTATTAGATTTTAAAAACACAGAACTAGTTGAGTAACAATCAAAATATTTAATTAATTTTAGTTTTCAAGCAAATAAAAACAATTTTCTTGCCTTGTTGTTATACTTTAATTAAATTCTAAAAAGAAAGTTTAATTTATGAAAATAGCAATTATAGGTGCAACTGGCAAAGCCGGTATGCTAATAATGAAAGAATGTTTAAGAAAAAAATATAATGTTACTGCAATTGTTCGTGATAGTTCTAAGTTAGATGGTTTATCTAAAATTAAAATTCTTCAAAAAAAGATCCTTGATCTAACTAAAAAAGATTTATCTTCATTTGATGTTATTATCAATGCTTTTGGAGTATCTGAAAATAATTTATTAGATCAATATATTATTTTTACAACTCATTTATTAAGTTTATTAGAAGGTACCAAAATCCGCTATATTGTAGTTGGTGGAGCAGGTAGTTTATTTACTGATAATTCTCATAAAATGCATGTTTTTGAAAGTTTATCTTTCCCAAAAGAATTTTTAAATATTGCAATTATCAGAATGAAAGAACTAGATATTTTAAAAGCTTCTAAAAATGTAAGATGAACATTTTTTAGTCCAGCAATATTTTTTGATGAGAAAGGCAAGGAAACAGGAAAATATATTATTGGAAATGATGAAGTTATTATGAATTCTGAAAACAAAAGTTATATAAGTTATGCTGATTATGCAATAGCTTTAGTTGATGAAATTAAAAATAAAAATTTTATTAATAAACAATTTACTGCTGTTTCTAACTAAAATTTATAATCAAATGTTATAGTATAATTTTTATTTTTTATTTAATGCATGCACTGTTATTTAAATATATAGAAACATTAAATTTTGATATTTTAATTATTGAGTTTAAATGTTATTTTCATGTTTTTTACAATTTTTAGATAGGTTTAAACATAGGTAACATCAACAAAAAAATAACTATTAGATATTTTTACTTTGTGGTATTGTATAATTGCTATGTTTATTTAAATTTAATTTAATATAACAAAAGAAGTTTTTTAACTCACCTTGTCATGTTTAAAGTTTGGTTTAATACATGAAGGTTAATTAAAGTGTAACTTGTGTTTATATTTGTTTATGCTAGTTAGTCACAGGTTTTTATTTTTGTGTTTGTAAAAAGGATATAAATGAGTAGTAATAGTAATCAACAAAACAGCAATAGTGGTAATGCAAAAAAAAGTATTAAAAATAGTAATACTCCACTAATGAATGAAAATTTACCTAATAGAATTATTTTAATTGATGAAAATGCAACAAATTTAGGAGAAGTTTCTAAGTCACAAGCTTTGCAAATGGCCAATGAGAAGCAACTTGATGTTGTTTTAATTTCCCCAAATGCCAATCCACCAATAGCAAAATTATTAGATTATGGTCGTTATCTTTATGAACAAAAACGTAAAAAGCGAGAGTCAAAAAAGAAACAAACTGTTATAAAAGTCAAGGAAATAAATGTTAAACCTACAATTGGTCAACATGATATATCATGAAGGGCAAAGAATGCTATTAATTGATTAGATGATGGATTTCATGTAAAATTTTCTGTGAAAGCTTTTAATCGTTTAATTACTAGAGAAGAAATTATAAATAATCTCTTCAATTCATTTATTGAATTGATTGGAGATCATGGGGAAATTGAAAAAAAATTTACTAGAACTGCTGCTAATACCTATGAAGCAACAATTGTTCCAAACAAAAATTACAAACCAAAAGTAAATGAAAATGATCAAAAAAAGAAAGGTTAAATAATTTTATGCCTAAAATGAAAACAAAAAGTGCTGCAACCAAAAGATTCAAATTAACTAAGAGCAAAAAGATTAAGCGGAAACATGCTTATACATCTCATTTAGCTCCAAATAAAACAACCAAACAAAAAAGACACTTAAGAAAGTCTTCTTTAGTTAACAAAAACCAAGAAAAAACAATTCGCAACTTAATAAATTAATTTTATTTACTTGTTTTTATTACACATATAGCATAGGAGGAAATTAAAATGCGTGTCAAAGGTGGAACTGTTACAAGACAACGTCGCAAAAAATGAATTAATGAAGCAGAAGGTAGTTTTGGGACTAGACATGTTTCTTATAAAATAGCTAAACAAACTGTAATTCAATCTGCTAAGTATTCTTACCGTGATCGTAAAAATAAAAAGCGAGATTTTCGTGCATTGTGAATTAGTCGTTTAAATGGAGTTTTAAGAGAGTGTGGTGTCACTTATTCAGTTTTTATTAATAAATTGAGAAGTAATAACATCATAATAAATAGAAAAATTCTTTCAGAAATGGCTATTAATCAACCACAGGAATTTAATCAACTTGTTAAAGAAGTAATGAGTAAATAATAGTTAATAAAGAATGATTTGAAATTTAAAAAAATTATTTATAATTCAAAAAAAATTAGATGAACAGATACTTAGTAAGTTCAAACTTTCATATTCACAAACATTTTTAAAAAGAAAATTAGCTTTACTTGTTGAACTTTCTGAATTAGCTAATGAAATTCGTTTTTTTAAATTTTGATCAATTAAACCATCTAGTGAAAACCATGTTATTTTAAGTGAATTTTCGGATGTATTACATTTTGCATTAACTTTTATTGTTCAATTTGATTGTTTATTAGTTTATAAGATTAAACCCATTAAAAACAAACTTAGTAGCAAACAACTAACTACATTCTTTTTAAAACTTTTTAAATTAGCTCAAAATATTTCTGATTCAAGGTCAACTAACTTATTTTTAAAAGAATTTTTAAAATTAACTTACTATTTAAATTTTACAAAAAATGATATTTTTGAAGCTTATTTATCTAAAAATAAAATAAACATTCAAAGAAATAATTCTAATTATTAATGAAAGTGGTATTTGTATGTTATTTAACCATGATGAATTAATTTGGCAGCTTAAAGAAGAAATTAAAGACATTGATAATGTTAGAAAATTGTATGAAATTAAAAATGTTTTTACAAAAAAATTTATAAAACCACTTTTTCAACATTTGGCATCAACTGAAAATGAAGACCAAAAAAAAGAAATAGGATTACAATTAAAAATTTTACAAGATGAAATTAATCTTTTGGTAGAAAATACTAAGAATAAAATTGAGGATCAAATTGATCAAGTGTTTTCTCCTAATTATGATATGATGTTGCCAGCAAATAATTTATTTTCTGGAACAAATCATATTCTTCAGAAAACAATCGATGAAATTATTTTGTTTTTTCAAAAATTTAATTTCAAAATTGTAAATAATAATGAATTAACTACAACCACTTTTTGTTTTGATGTTTTAAATATTCCTATAGATCATCCTGGAAGAAGCACTAAAGATACATTTTATGTAGATAATAAACATTTATTAAGAACTCAATGTACAGCATCAACAATTCAAGCTGTTTTGCAAATGAATCAGCAAAAAGATATTCGTGTTTTGAGTTTTGGCAATGTTTATCGCAATGATACTGATGATGCAACACATTCTCATCAGTTTAAACAAGTTGATTTTATATGAATTCGTCAAAATATGTCTCTAACAAATCTAAAATGATTTATTCAAAAATTTATTAGCTATATTTTTTCTGATGGAATTAAAACTAGATTTAGACTTTCTTATTTTCCATTTACTGAACCATCATTTGAAGTTGATGTTAAATGTTGAAATTGTCAAAAAGGATGTAATGTTTGCAAGCAATCTGGTTGAATAGAAATTTTAGGTTCAGGATTATTGCATCCTGTAGTAATTAAATCTGTTGGAATTAATTCAAAATTTTCTGGTTTAGCTGCTGGAATTGGTATTGAGCGTTTGGCAATGATAAAACATGAAATAAATGACATTCGTGAATTTTATGAAAATGATTTTCGTTTTAATGATCAATTTAAGGATTAAATTAATATGTTGTTGTCTAAAAAAATCATGAGTACTTTCATTGACTATATTGATGATATTGATGAAAAAACTATTTCCAATGCTCTCAATTCAATTGGAGCAGAGGTAGAGGGGATTTATTATTCACCTAAAATTGATACTTACTTAACAATAGGTAGAATTGTTGATATTAAAGAACACCCTCATTCTGAACATTTAACCATATGTCGTGTTCAAATTACTAGTTCTAAAGTAAGTGATATTGTTTGTGGTGCTGAAAATGTAAGTAAAAGAGAAGTAATTGGAAAGTATGTAATTGTTGCTCTAATTGGTTCTGAACTACCAAATGGCAAAACTATTGTGTCTAAAAATATTAATGGTGTTATATCTGAAGGAATGATTTGTTCATATGAAGAATTAAATCCTGATTATAAAAAATATATTTCTGACAATGATTTAAAAAAAGTTATTGTTCTTGATGATGCAAAGTTATTTGATAAAGAAATAACAAAGTATATTAGTACTAATGATGTTGTTTTTGATATTAATGTTCCAACTAATCGACCAGAATGGCAAGGTGCTAAATTTATTTGTCGTGAAATTGCAGTTGCTTTAAAACTTAATTTTAAAGACAAAATGCGAAACTATAAGAGCAAAATGCAATGATTTAATAATCCATATAAAGTTTTAAATTATGCACCTTCTTATTGTAATTATTTTGATGTAATTGGATTAAGAAGTAAGCGTGTAAAAGAATCTACATGAGATTTGAAGGGTATTTTAATTAATCACATGATTAAACCAGTTAATGACATTATAGATCATTGTACTTTAATATCTTTGCTAACTGGCAACCCAATTAATGTGTATGATGCTTCAAAAATTGAAGGAGAGTTGATATTAAGAATTGCTACAACCGAAGATAAATTTTTAGCTTCTGATGGGAAATGATATAAAATTTTGCCTGGCGATTTGCTTGTTTGTGATCGCGTTAAAATTGTTTCAATAGCTGGTATTATTTTATCCAAAGATGTTATGGTAACTTCTGAAACTACATCATTTTTAATTGAAATTGCTAATTTTAAGAAAACAAAAATTTTACAAACTGCAGAAAGATTGCATTTAAATACCTTATCAAGTAAATTATTTTCTAAACAAATTCCATTGTATGCAACAAAACTAACAATTGATCATGTTTATCGATATTTATTAAAAGATAATGTTTATCAACAAATTTCTGCTTTAAATACTAAATGTAATGTTGATGAATTCTATCGAAAAATTCCAATTAATTTTGATGATATTCGTAATTTAATTGGTTTATCTCATAAAGAATTATCTGATTCAGAAATCCAAAATATACTTCAAAATCTAGGTTTTTATGTCAATGGAAAAATGGTTTCTGTTCCCGCTTATAGAAGTGACATATGAGTTTGACAAGATATAGCAGAGGAAATTGTAAAAATTGTCAATATTAATTCATTAAAAGCTGAACCAATTAATGCTAACTATCTATTTAGTTCATCCAGTGAGAATAATTATGAGCTAATCACTAAATTAAATTACAAATTACATAGTTTACAAATTTCTAGTGTAAATACTTATAATTTAACTAATTTTGAAGATGCAAAAATTTTTAATTTTTTTAATTATGAAAATCCAATTAAGGTTTTAAACCCTTCTTCTGTTGAACATGAATATTTTCGTATAAATATGATTAATAATTTATTAAGGGTTCTTGAATATAATAAAAAACGTAATAATAAATTAAAACCTATATTTGAATTACAAAGTTTGCCTACAGCAAAAACTTCTGATTTTCATGTTGGAATTGTAGTTCCTTCTAAGTTATTTGAGAACATACCATTTAAAAGTGGAATTGATAATAATTTATTAACAATGAAAGGTTTAAGTGATGTTATTGTTGATACATTTGGTTTTAGATGTGAATATAAACCCATTAACAAATCAGATTACTTAATTGTCAATGATTCTTTGCAACTAGTTGTATATGATGAAATTATTGGTTTTATGGGGCAAATTAAACCATCAATTTTAAAAAAATATCATTTAGATGACAACATGATTTATGCTTTAGACATTAACCTAGAAAAATTAATAACTTCTTTGAACAGGATTCAACATCAGTATACTCCTTATAGTAAATTACAAAATATTGATCGTGATATAACTTTTTGTTTATTTAATAACCAATCATTTGATGTATTTATGAACATAATTAATTCAATCCCAGAAATTTTGCAATGAGAAATTATTTCTATTTATAAAAAAGAAAAAATAAACAATTCTGAAGAATATGTAGAAGAAAGTAATGAGTTGTCTATAGAAAATGTAAATGATAAAAATAAATTAAAATATGTCAATGAGGAAAAAGATAAATTTAGTGACATCAGTTACACAGTTAGATATTACATTAAACAAACAAATAAAACATTATCTTCAAATGAAATTAATCAAATTAGTAATAAATTAGTGGAAAAATGTGAATTGAACAAAATTTTTGTGCAAAAATAAAATAAACTTCTAATGTCAAATCATTTTAAATTTTAAACTTATTATTTAATTATTTTTTTTGTAAAACTAAAATGAAGTTTTACAAATTTTTTTAGTTCATCAAAACCATATTTTTCATAAATAAATTTGCTCAAATTTAAAACTTTTGGATTACTTGAACCAAGATATATTTTGGAATTTATTTTTTTTTCTAATTTTTTAATTGATTCCAACCAAAAATTACGAGCCAAAATTGATGCTGTTGCGATCGACAAATATTTGCTTTCACCTTGAGTTTCAAAAATATCAATTTTTATTTTTAATTTTTCTTCAATTTTGTTTAAATAATTTTCATAATTTTTTTTACTAGCAAATTGATCCATTATAACTATTGTATTTTCTCTATTTATGTTATATTTTTGAATTAATCCATTAATTGCTTTATTATGAAGAAAAGTTTTTATAACATGAGAATTTTGGTATTTATTAAATAAATTATTGTATTCATTAGCATCCACATGAGCAATAAAATTTTTAATGTTTGCATTTATAATTTTTTGAGCCATTTGCTGAATTTGTAAATTATTTAATTTTTTTGAATCTTGAACATTAATATTCTTTAAAACAAATTTGTCTTCTTTGTTTACAAAAACAGCACATACACTAATTCCTCCAAAATAATCACCTACTCCCACTTCATCTGAACCAATTTCATTATTAATATTTTTTTTAATTTTGTTTTGTTCTAACTTAATATTTCAGTTTTTTTTAAAAATTAAATTAAATGTTTCATCGGCATTTTTGCCTTGGAATACTATTGTACCTGTTTTATATACATTTATTCTTGTTTGATTTAGAATAAAACTAAAATGAATATTAGGATCATTTGTTTTGATTAAAAATGTATTATATTTTTCTATTAATTTTTTAAGTTCTAATTTATTAAGCTTCTTTGTAATATTTTTGTTTTTCATTATATAAATTTATTTAAAATATAATAAGTAGTAAATGTTATTTTATTTTTATTCTATTAAAATAAAACTTAATGTATCAATTTTTAAATATGGGTTTATAAAATGAAGTCTAGTGATAATGAAAAAGCATTAAGAGTAACTGTTGATGAAATTTTAAACAAACGATTCAAGGAAACTAGTTCAAGTGGTTATGATCCTGATGATGTTGATGAATTTTTGGATAAAATTGCTAAAACATTAAATCATTATGAAAAATCTTTTGAACGCTATTTAACTGGAATTAATAATTTTGAATCAATTAGTGAAAAAACTAGTCGTCAGGATGCAATTATTAAAAAGTTACAAATGGAAATTCAAGATTTATACAACAATGGTTATGGTCATCAAGCTATGATGCGTCGTGTTCAACAATTAGAAAAAAATTTTCAAGATCGTAATGCTTTTATCAAAGAAAAATGAGAAGAAATGAGTAAGTTTATGAACTTGATTTTACGTAAATTAGAAATTTATTAAGTTTTTATACAAAGGATGTAATTTATGATTTTAGGTGTAGGAATTGATGTTGTTAATATAACTAAAATTGCAGAAAAAAAAACTGATGAATTTATTAAGCGTTTATTAACTGAATCGGAGTTGAAAAAATATCAAGAATTAAAAGATGATCGAAAAGAAAATATGTTTTTATCTGTTAGATGAGCATTAAAAGAAGCTATCTATAAGTCATTAAAAACTAAACAATTGTTTACAGATTTAGAAATTAAAAAAATTAATGGTTCGTATGAGTGTTTTTTAGTAGATGACAATACTATTAATTTGCATTTGTCTGTTTCATACGAGTCAAATACAATTAGTGCAATATGTATAGCTGAAAGTAATTTAATAAAATAATGAATAAAATTACTAGGTGTTTTATTAGGTTTTTGCAATATTTAACATTTCCGATTGTTGGTATTGAAGTGTTGTTTAGATATTTATTTGCTTTGTCAAAATCCAAAAAATATTTAGAATCACCTGAAAAGTTTAATGTTGATGAACGTTTTAGAACAGTTTATTTATTAGTAAGTAGAATTTTGTATTTTAAAGGTATAAAAATTATTGAAGAAGGTTGAGATAATGTTCCAAAAAGACCAGTACTTTTTGTACCTAATCATAAATCAAATATTGATCCTTTAATATTAATAAATATTTTAAATAATCATAAAGATTATCCATTAGTGACTTTTGTAGCGAAAAAAGAATTATTAGACAAACCTTTTGGTAAGATATTAAGATTGATTGATGTTGTTTTTATAGATCGAAATGACATACGACAAATAGCAAGTTCTATTGAAGATCAGGAAAATTTGATTAGAAACAATATATCTCTAGGAATTTTTCCTGAAGGTACTAGAACATTTAGTGATGAAATTAAAGAATTTAAGGGAGGATCACTAAAAGTAGCTTATAGAACTTTTGTGCCAATTGTTCCTGTAGTTCTATATAACACACAACAAAGAATGGATAAAAAAAATAAAAATTACAAAATAAATAAATATAAAGGTTATAAAGTTTATGTTAGATTTTTAGAACCTTTGATGCCTATAAAGTTTATGAATGTTGATTCAAATAATGTTGCAAATAACATTAGAAATAGTATCCACGAAAACTATTTGAAAATAAAATTGAGTTTAGAAAAGAAATAAAAATATGATTCAATATTTAAACATATTAGAAGATGTTCTTCAAAATGGCATTATAACTGAAAATAGGACAGCAACTAAAACATTATCTAAATTTGGTTTACGAATGGAATTTGACTTAGAACAAGGTTATCCATTAGTTACAACAAAAAAAATTTTTTTTGCTGGAATTCTTCATGAATTACTTTGGTTTATTAGTGGAGATACAAACATTCAATATTTAGTTAAAAATAATGTAAATATCTGAAATGAATGACCATATGAAAAATTTAAAAAATCTAATTTATTTAATGGTCAAGACATTTATTGATTCAAAGAAAAAATTATTAATGACAATGAGTTTGCCAAAAAATGAGGTGATTTAGGACCTGTTTATGGTAAACAATGGCGAAATTTTAATGGAGTTGATCAACTTAAAAATGTAATTTTAGAAATCAAAAAGAATCCAACTTCACGTAGATTGATAGTGAGTTCTTGAAATCCTCTAGAAATTAATGATATGGCTTTGCCACCTTGTCATACTTTGTTTCAATTTAGAGTATTAGATAATAAATTACATTGTCAATTGTATCAAAGAAGTGCTGATTTATTTTTAGGGGTTCCATTTAATATTGCTTCTTATGCATTATTAAATATATTGATTGCTCATGTTACAAACTTGAAATGTGGTAAATTTATTCATACAATAGGTGATGCTCATATTTATGAAAATCATATTGAACAGGTAAAATTACAATTAAAAAGATTACCAAAAAAATTACCATTAATTAAATTAAATAAAAATGTAAATAATTTATTTGAATTTAAATTTAATGATGTTCAATTGATTAATTATGATTATTGACCTAAAATTTCAGGTAAAGTTTCGGTGTAATTATGATTAAACTTATTTGGTGTGAAGATCTAAAACATGGAATTGGTAAAAATAATGAAATTCCATGAAATATTCCTGAAGAGTTAGAACATTTTAAAAAAACAACAATAAATAAAGTTGTTGTTATGGGTTTTAATACTTATAAAAGTATAAATAAATTACTAATCAATAGAACAAATGTTATTATGACACGAAATCATAAGAATGATATTGCACTTGGGGGTTTAACTTATTCAACTGTAAAAGGTGTATTAAAAGATTTTCAAAATGTGGATATATATGTCATAGGTGGAAAAATTATTTATGAGGCATTTTTTCCATTTGCTGATGAATTAATTATTAGTCAATTATTCAATGACTATAAATGTGATACTAAGTTTAATCCAAATTTAGATAATTTTGAACTTTATAAAACTAAAAATTATTCTAAATTTAAAGTCTTGTTTTATCGTAAAAAAAGTGTTAGCATAGCAAATGTTTCTGAAAATATTTCAGAAAACATTTTTAATTTAAATTTTAAACATTTTTCAGGACCATTTGATTTATTACTTTCATTAATTCAAGAAAAGAAAATGAATATTTTAGATTTAAATTTAGCTGAATTAACAACTCAATATTTAGAATTTATTAAATTGAATATGAAAAATATTGATATTGAACAAATTACTGATTATTTAGTAATGGCAACATATTTAATTGAATTAAAATCAAAAAGTATTGTGCCAAAAAAAAATGATGATGTTAATGATGATTATGATTTATCCAATAATAAAGAACGTGATCGTTTAGTAAAACATTTAATTGAATATAAACATTATCGAGAAGTTTTGCCTAAATTGGAAGAAATGCAATTAGAACGTTTTAATATGATTGGCAAGGAAGCTGATAGTTGAGAAGTTTTTCAATCACCCAAACATGATTTACCAGAAGCTCCATTGCCAAACTATGTTAATCCTAATAATTTAATTTTTGCAATGCAAAGAATTTTTCAACGTTTTAAAAATAAACTTGCAAATTCACCTAAGATTATTGTTGAAGAATTGTCAGTAGAAGATGTTCAAGATGAAATATATAAAATTATTAAAGATTCTAATTTAGAAAAAATATCTTTAACAAATTTGCTATCTAAAGTTGATCCATTTAAATTAAATTCAATGTATTTTGTTACATGTTTTTTGGCTTTACTTGTATTGACTAGATATCAAAAGATTGAAATGTTTCAGCTAAAAATGGATGATGAAATTTATATCAAATTAAGTAATAAGATTGAGATAAATGAACCTGAAGAATCTATTGAAGAAATGATTAAGAGACAAGAAGATTTTAAAAAAGAAACAGAAGAGTATAGAAAACAAATTTTAAAACAACGAGCAGAAGAATATTTTAAAAAGCGAGAAGCTTATTTAAAATCTAAATATGGTGATGCTTATGTTTCTAGAGATGAATATAGAAATTTATCAAAATCTGAAAAAGAAAAATTAAGAAATAAACAAAAAGAAATAGATGAAAAAAATAAAAATAATTAATGGTAATTCATTATGAAAAAGAAAGTTAAAAATTTCGAAAAAAACAAGTTTCAAAAAAAAAATAAAAATAATAATCCTGTTTTAAAAGAGGACTTAAGTAATAAAACAATTTTTGAAAAAGAAAAAAAATTTTTTTTAGAAAAGAAAAAGGCAAATTTACCTAAAAAACGTTCTCATTTAGAAGAATTTAAATTAGATATTAAAGCAATAATTCATGGAGCATTATTTGTTGCAGGAAAAGAAGGAATGAATCTAGCAGAACTACATAAAATATTACCTAAATTAACTATGGATGAAATTAGAAATCATGTTCTTTTAATACAACAAAAAATGGATAAAGATTTAGATACTGGAACTTGTATCAAAGAGTATGGTAATAAATTTAAATTACTAACTAAACCAGATATCAAGAATGAAATGCAAAAATATGCTAATCTTAAATTTAAGAATCCATTAAATTCTAAACTTATGGAAGTTCTTGCGATTATTGCATATAATCAACCATGTACTAGACCAAGAATTTCAGAAATTAGAGGTTCTGATTCTGCTCCATTAGTTGACATTTTAATTAATCATGGATTAGTTCAAGAATTGGGTAGAGCTGATACATGAGGACGTCCATTTATTTATTCAGTTACTGATAAATTTTTTGATTTATTTGGTATATCAACAATAGAAGATTTGCCTAAAATTCAAGAATTTGATATTGAGTCTTTTTCTGAAGGGAACTTTTTTGATAGTAATCGTTTTGAAGAATAAAAACTCAACATTAATAAAATAGAGACCCAATTTAGGGTCTCTATACTTTGCTATAAGCCATATTCTGTATCCAATTAAGGACGTTAACTATTTATCTACACATTTAAATTATGTAATGTGTCGCAATTTTAATTCATTTCTTAATTTTGCGTTCCCTTACCAACATTTAGGTTTCTCACTTATGGGGTTTACCAACGTTTCACTATTAATTTTCATTAACACTCGTCTCTGTGGCACTTTATGCAAAATTACCATTATTTATTAATTACTTGAAATTAAAAAACTTTAGGTTATTTGCGCCGTCTTCCTTTTAAAAAGAAGCTAGATTTTATTTATTAAATCTACATAAAAACTACAAGCATCTCAGCTTGTGTGAGCATGGACTTTCCTCTAATGATTGTTAATCATCAGCAGTTAACCGCAAAGCATACTAATTTTATTATTTTATTTTTATATAAGTTTTAAAATGTGTTTATATTTTTATTTAAATAAATTTAAAATTATAATTTTTTATATGAACTATGGATTAATACTTAATGGTGATTTAGATTTTATTTATTTTAAGAATCACTTAAATAAAACTTTACGTAAAATGAAATGAATAGGTGTTGATAAAGGAGCTTTAATTGCTTTAAACAACAACATAGATTTATTTGCTTCAATTGGTGATTTTGATTCAGTTAGTTCTGATGAATTAAAATTGATTAAAAAAAAATCTAATATTTTTATTAAATTTAATTCAAAAAAAGATTACACAGATTTTGAACTAGCTTTAAATTGATTATTAAAACAAAAAGATGTTAAATGTGTTAAGGTTTATGGTTGAAATGGAGGAAGAATTGATCAATTACTTGCAAATTTATCTGCATTAACTAATGTGAAATATAAATTTTTTGTAAAAAAAATTGAATTTATTGATAAAAACAATTGAGTAAAAATTTATTTGCCTGGAAAATGAACATTAAAACCATTTTCTTCAATGAAATATGTTGGTTTTTATGCTTTGACATCTATACAAAAATTATCCATATTAAATTTAAAGTATGAATTAAATTCTCAAAACATTCCTAGCGGTAAAAGTTTTTCTAGTAATGAGTTTTTGCCATCAATAAATGGTAAATTTTCATTTAAATCTGGAATAATTTTGGTTTCACAAACTAAGGATAATTTATCAAAAGAAAATTATTAATTTTAGTTATTTTTATTCAACTATATGATTTAAATATTTTTTGCCTTCATCAGTAATTATTCTTCCTTTGTGTGTTTTTTTTATAAAATTCATTTTTAAAAGAAGTGGTTCAATTTTAGTTTCAATTGTTAATGGATCAATATCATTTATTAAACATAATGTTTTTAAACCCAAGAATTTATTGCTAAACAAAGATTTTAAATATTTAATATCTTGTTTTGTTAAACCAAATCTGTTTATGTTTAATTCTTTCATAATTTCTTCAATCTTCATTCCAGGTTTTGCTAATTTATAATCATAAATTGAATTTATTAGTCTTAAAGCTAATCTTGGAACAAATCTAGAACTTTCTGCAATAATTTGAATATCTTTGTTAGTTAATTTTATTTTTAAATTTTCAGTTATTTTTTCTATAAGAATTTTTAATTCATCTATTGAGTAATAATCAACATTAATTACTATTCCAAATCTATCTTCTAGTGGATTAAGTATTTTTCCGTAATATGTTGTTGCACCAATTAAAGTAAATTTAGGAATTTTCATTCTTGTTATTTTGCTATTAAATTCTTTTCCAATCACAATATCAACACTAAAATTTTCCATTATAGGGAAGAGAAATTCCATCAACTTTTGATCTAATGCATGAATTTCATCAATAAACAAAATATCATTTTTGTTAATAAGGGAAAATATATTTAATATTTCACTAATTTTTTGTAAATTATTTGCTTGTATTATTTTTATTTTTGTTTTCAAACAATTTGCAACAATTTTAGCTAAAGTGGTTTTTCCCACTCCAGCAGGTCCATATAATAAAATATGAGGCAATACTTCATTTTTTATTTTAGAAGCATTAATAAAAGTTTTAAGTTGGGATTTTATGTCATTTTTTCCTATAAAATCTTCAAAATCACTAAATTCCTTGATGTTCATATTCATTATTTGCCATTAATTTAATTAGATTAGAAACAATATCTGATACTTCATAATTTTCTTCAAATTTAATTTTGTCTATTAATTCAATAATTATTTTTTCATCATAACCAAGTAGTTTTAATGTTGAAATTATTTCAGTTCGATCTACTTCTTTTAATGTTATTTTTTGATTATCTATTTTGTTTTCATTATTGCCTATTTCATTTAATTCTCAATTTTTTCAGTTATTCATAATTAGATAGGAGGCAATATTAGAATTTATTCCCTCTATTTTTTTTAATTCATCTAAATTTTTATTTTTAATTAGTAATTTAATTTTATTTATATCATGATTCATTATTTTCATTGCTGTTTTAGGACCAATTCCTTGACAATTAATTAATGTTTGAAATCAATCAATTTCTTTAATAGTTTCAAACCCATATAATTCATTTTTTATTTCATTATTTACTATTTGGGTTATTTGCTTGCAAAAAATTTTTTTAAATTTGTCAGATACTTTAAAATTATTTTTTTCAATAACATTTATTCAATAAAATTTTGAATTAATTTGAACATTAATTTTTTTTATTCCAACATAATTTATTTTTGCGATTATTCCTGATAACATTTTTATCCTTTCAAATTATTTTCTATTTATTTAGAGAAGTATTTTATTTAATTCTCTCTCACTATATAAAGTTCATAAAAAATAAATTTTGTACAAAAAAGTTTCTAAAATTTTTTAGAAAAAGTGTTTAACACTAAAAACTAAAAAATTTACTTATTGACTTTAAATGTCCAAATAAGATAAAACTTAAAGGAAATTAAAAATATTTTGTACAAAATTAATTTTTTTTGTAACTAAATATTATGGAAAGAGAAAAAAACAATGATAAATAGACTAAGTTTTTTAAACAATAATTATACATCAGCAGAATATCGTCGCTTAGCAGATAAGATTATAAGAAAATATCAACACATAAAATTTAGAAGTACAAATGTAAATTCTATAAAAAAATGTTTAGGAGAATACTTACCAATTAATAATAAAAATGTTAACATAAAGGATTTAACTAAAAAAGATCAAATTTTTATAAATCTTATAGAACGGGCATTGGAAACTTTGAATGAAAAAGACCGTGAAATAATCAAAGATTTTTTTATTAACCACAAAAATGCATCTGATAAATTTTATAGTAAACCATGGTTTTATAGATTATTAAATGAAGCTAGTAAAAATTTTTGTGAGTTAATTTTATGATAGTAACTTACAATCAAATTTCTTATTCGAACAATTGGGTTTTAAACCCTTTGGATCCAAATGGAGATAAATATTTTGAAGCGAAGTTATATTCATCAAATGTCTACACAACTAGTAATTACATTAATTTTGATAATGTAATTTTATTTAGAATAAATAGCATTTTGCCAAATAATTTAATTGTAATGTCTTTTAATATTCCTGAATATAGTCAACAAGATATACAATTAATTCCTGTTGATGATATTCAATCAATTGATGATGGTTGAACAGCTTATAGAGCTTTTATTCAAATACCAAAGAATAAATTGTCATACACTAATGCTAATTTTCAAAATTTAATTGTTCCTGCAAGTTTAGGATTTGCATGTAATGAAAAACTTCTTTCCAGTATACAAAATCAATTGGAAACCTATGCATTGAAATCATTTTTAGATGATCTTTATGAAACAAATATCTCATTTGATGTTTCTTTAGATTCATATTTTAAATTTGCAAATAATTATGGAAGTAGCGAGTTGTATGATATTTTTCCTTCTTCTACAAATGCATTTGGTGAAAAATTTAATTTCTCATGAATTTCAAATTATTATATGAACTTGTCAAAAGCACAATCAATAGAAAATTTATTCGAAATAACAGCATCAATTCCATTAATTATGTCAAATATGAACTTAAATTTTTATTATCATACACCTAGAAATAGTGGATATAAAGTTTTAACATACTCAGAAAAACGCAATTATTCATTAATTGCAAATGAAACACACACAATTTCTTTACCATTTAAAGTCACTTATGATGAAGTTAAAAAAGAATTAGTTAAGGATTTGCAAAATGGACATAATTTTCTTTTACCAGAAGGGGGAAATGGATATTATGAAATAAATTTTGATATTCAAACTAAAAATTCTTATTACAAAATATCAGGAATAAATAATTTTAATTACTTAATTCCATTAAATGATTTAAATAAATTAGATTTTTTTGTATTTAATTATTTTCCAATAAATACACTTAATGGATTTACTAGAGTTTAATTATGAGCAAAAAAATAAAACAAATTTTACTTTGAATTACAAATGGAATTATGTTATCTACTACAATAACCTTAGCAATTATAACAATTGTGTCCACTCAAAAGAAAAATGTAAAGGAAAATAATTTTAATAATAATGAGTCATCTTCTAATTTAAATGATAGTGGCAATAATAATAATAATAGTAGTAGTAGTAGTAGTAGTAGTAACAATACCAATACTTCTCAAACTCATTTAAAAGAAGAATATCCAGAATCATCTATTGAATTACAAAATTTAACATATCCTTTTGGTAATCCTGATTCATATTGTTATATGTATGCAAATATTCATTCATATTTGTATAACAATCCCGAATGAGATAATTTAATTTCATATCAAGCTTTTATACCAAATTCATATAACAATGTAATAAAGTTTGATATAGATCAAAATCTTTTATTTAAAAATATAAAATCATGAATTACTAAATCTATTTACCAACACCCATTTTTTAAGAATAAAAACTCAACTATGACATTAGAAATAGATTATAAAGTAAATTACAATGAACAAAATATTTTGTTAAATGTATTATGATATTTTGACAATGATTATTCTAAGATTGATAATTTACCAAAAAGATATTGAGATCAAATTATTGTTGAATTAAGTAAAAATGTATAATGCTATAATAAACATGTTATAAAACATGTTTAAGGGTTTTTTAAATTTTATAAATTTTATGGTACTAGAACAATTAAAAAATATTATTAAAGAAAAACAATTAAAAGTTAATATAAATGATGATATATTAAATGTTGATTTTAAAGAATTAGGTTTAGATTCATTGGATACTTTTTCAGTTATTGTGAGTCTTGAAGAATATTTTAATGTTCAATTGACTGATGAAGTAATGATGTCATTAAGAACTATTAATGATCTTGTTTCGGCCTTTGAAAATTTAATAAATAAAGAAAAAAAATAAATTATTTTGCATAATTTAGTTTACAAACTTATGCATAAATGATTATATATTTTAGTTAACTTAAAAATATTTAATAAAATGTGTAATTTTTAGTTTTTTCTATTATTTTATAGAATTTAGACTTAAAAATGTATCATATTTACTTAAAAAATTATTTTTTAAGCAAAAAATTTTATAAGAAACTTTTATGTCTATTTCTTAAATTATTTATATAAATTTAATTTAATGCTTGTTTTAATAAAGATGCTATTAAAACATAGCGATAAAGAATAACTTAATTATTTAAAATTATGTTAGAATTAATTGAATTTTTAATTGTATTATGTATTACATAAGAATGTAAATTATTCCAACTGAACCGTTTTGAATTAAGGTTAAAATTTTAAATAGCATTTTTTGCTTGCCTTATGAACGAGTCTATTTTGGAGGGTATGAAATGTTTGCTGTTGTGATGTGTGGTTCTAAGCAATATTTAATTCATGAAAAAGATGAGATATATGTTGAAAAAATTAAAGCAGATGTTGGTAGTGAAATTGTTATTGACAAAGTTTTAATGATTGATAATAGAATTGGAAAACCTTATTTGGAAAATGCTAAGGTTGTTTGTCTTGTTGAAAAACAAGGAAAACAAAAAAAAATTAATGTCATCAAGCATATTAGTCAAAAACATCACTTAAAAAAATATGGTCATCGTCAACCATACACAAAATTGAAAGTTATTTCTATTAAAGGTTAACCAATGCTTTCAGTTACATTTTACCCGGGTGGTATTAAAATTGAGGGTCATGCTTTATTTAGTCCTAAAGGTGAAGATATTGTGTGTGCCGCTATAAGTGGAATTGTATTTGGTGGAATAAATTGATTTGAGCAAAAAAATATTAAAGTTGTTTCAGATCAAGAAAATGATTTTTTTTTATGTGAATTGCAAAATAGTGATTTGCAAAATTTAGTGGCCATGCAAGTTATTCAAACACAAATTCAGGCAATTGCTAAGTTATATCCTAAACATGTTATAATTTTAGGTTCTTCACAAAAAATCAATTTATAAATATGAGGTTGTTTATGAAAGATTTTAACAATATAAAGATTTGATTCAATATAGATTTACAATATTTTGCCTCTAAAAAAGGTGTTGGTTCGACCAAAAATGGGCGCGATTCTAATCCAAAATTTTTAGGTGCTAAGTTGGCTGATGGTCAATTGGCAAAGTCAGGGCAGATTATTTATCGGCAAAGAGGTAATGTCATTTGGCCTGGAAAAAATGTTGGTCAAGGAAAAGATGATACATTGTTTGCAATGTCTTCTGGCGTGGTTAAATACACAAAGTTTGGAAAAAATAAAACTAAGGTTAGTGTTATAGAAGTTAAGATTAAATAATTTTTGTAATGATTTATTCTTATTATGGTTTTGGACAAGGAAAAACTTCAGCATTAAATGGTTTGTGTTTAAGAGCAATTGCTTCAAAAAAATCAATTTTGTATATTAGATTTTTTAAGGGAATCAGAAGTAGTGAAGATAAAATCCTTGAAGCTTTAGGTGTAAAGATTCATCTTTTTCAAACTACAAATCATTTTATTTGAACCAAAAATGATATTGAAAAAAATAAAATTATTAATGAAGCACAGACTGCATTAAATTTTTTAAAAAAAGAATATAAAAATTTTGATTATTTATTTTTAGATGAAATCATTGATTTAGTTACAAATAAAATTTTAAGTTCAAAAGATTTTTGCGATTTTTTAAAAATTATAAGCAAAGATCGTTATGTTTTTATTTCGGGTCATTATATGGATGAAGAAATTTCTAAGATTTCTAGTGTTTTAACACATATGGAAAAGAAAAAACATCATTATGATTTAGGTATTTCGTCTAAAAAATTTATTGATTATTAAAATTTATGAAAAATAAAGAAATTATTATTGGATCTCATGTTTCAATGAAAGCTCCTGATTATTTATTGGGTAGTGTTAAAGAAGCTATAAGTTATAATGCAAATGCTTTTATGATCTATAATGGTCCACCTCAATCCTCAAAACGTTCACCATTATCTGAATTAAAAATTAATGAAGCATGAAGTTTAATGCAAAGTTTTAATTTATCAAAAGAAAATATTATTGTACATGCTCCATATATAATCAATCTATCATCTATTGATGAATCTAAACGTGCTTTTGGTATTGATTTTTTAATAAATGAAATTAATCGATCAAATTCAATTGGTGCAAAATATATTGTTTTACACCCAGGAAGTGCTGTTAAAACAACACCAAAAATTGCAATAATGAATTTGCAAAAAAGTTTAAATGAAGTTTTAAAAAAAACACACAATGTTATTGTATGTCTTGAAACAATGGCTGGAAAAGGAAATGAAATTGGAAAAAATTTTTATGAATTAAAATCTATTTTGAATGGAATAATGCAAAAAGACAGAGTTGGTATTTGCTTTGATACTTGTCATGTAAGCGATGCAGGTTATGATTTATCTAATCTTGAAAATGTTTTATGTGAATTTAATAAATATATTTCTATAAAAAAAATAAAATTGGTTCATTTAAATGACTCCTTAAATCCAATTGGTTCTAAAAAAGATAGACATGCAAATATTGGCAAAGGTTCTATTGGTATTAACTCATTAGTAAACATAATTAAGCACAAAAATTTTGCAAATATTCCATTTATTTTAGAAACACCTTATGTAGATAAATTACCACCATACAAAAAGGAAATAGAATTACTCTTTAGTTTTCTTTAAAGGAGTAATAATTAAGTTATAATAAAATTATGAAAAATAATGACATATTGACATTTTATTTAGATGAAATAAAGAAATCAAATTTGAAATTAACTAATAGTAGAATTGAAATAATTAAATGTTTAATAAATCATGATAAGTGACATACTATTGATGATATTATACAACACTTAGAAACAACTAATAAAAAGAAACCTAATGTTGCAAGTGTTTATAATGTGTTGCACTCATTAATAAAATGTAAAGTAGTAAATGCATTTCTAAATACAAGAAATTTTAAACCTTTGTTTAATCTCAGACATAAAAGTCATGAGCATGTTTATTGTTTTAGTTTTGATAACAATAAATTTATAACATTGCCTTTTGATGAAGAACTTAATCAAAATATTAAACATTATTTTGAAAGAAATAATTTTAAAATTAATGATTTCTATGTTATTGCAAATGGAATGCTAAGTGAAAATGAAAAAAAATGCAAATAATTTTTTTGATTCTTTTTTAAATATTAAAGAACTTGTAAATTTTTTTTCTCAAAATGAAAATTTAAATTCAATTGTTAATTATAATTTTTACCTAAAAATTATAAATAATTCATATAAAGAATTTGAAAAAAAAAATTATGAAAAAGCTATTGAATTATTATTAGAAGAACTTGAAGCGCCATATATTCCAGATAAAGTTGAAAAGTATTATAACATGATGATTAAACTGATTAGGCAAGAAACTTATGAAAAAAGAAATAATAAAATTGAAAATCTAGATTCAAAATCTTTAATTAAACTAGCTTTAGAAAATTTTCCAAAAAATATTCACATATTTGATTATTTTACTACAAAACCAATTGGTTATTTTGCGAAAGAAGATATTGACTATTTTAGATTTATTTTTACAAGTAAAGAATTTAAAAATGATTTAAAACTTAATATTTTGTATCTAATATCTGAAATTTTAGATTTTGTAAATTCAAAAATAGTTTTTTTTAATCATAACATAAATGATTCATCAGAAATAATTTTAGGACATAATTTATTTAGCAATGATGTTTTAAATTATTACAATGAGGTAGAAAAGGAAATATCCAATTTATTATTTCAAGAACCATCACTAGAAGATATGGCACTATCAATTGTTGAGCAAATTGCAAATTTTTATTTTCCTAAATTTCCAAATAAAATTAATTCAATTGAATTAGGAAAAACTATAGTTTATTATGTTAGCAACTTGTTTTATCCAAATAAATTTAAAGAATTAATTAATAAAAATCAACACATATTTGATTTTATATTACATGTTATAAATACAGAATAAAATATTAAAATTGTTAATAGTTTTTAATGATCAAATAAGTACCAATTTAAAATGGTGAGAAAAATGTATAAAATAGTAAATTCTAATAAGTTAGATAAAATACTTAACGTTGAAATCAAAGTAGATGGTGAACCATGGATATCTGAAGTTGATAAAGCATTTAAAAATAGTGTAAAAAATCTTTCTATACCTGGTTTTAGAAAAGGCAAAATTCCAGAAAAGAAAGCTAAAGAATTTGTAAACTATGGATTAGTTTATGAAAAAGCTGCTAATAAAATTTTAGATAAAGTTTTTAAAGAAATTTTAAATGAAGCAATTGTTAAAAATGATAATGATGTAATTGAATTAAATCCAGATGTTGATGTTAAAAAAATTGATGATAATGCTTTTGAATTTATCTTTAAATTTGATTTAATTCCTCCAATTAAGTTACCAGATTATAAAAAAATAGAAAATATTAAAACAATTGATGATATTTTAGATAATGATATTGAACATCAAATTAAATTAATAATGAAAAATGATGCTGAAATAGTTGATAAAGAAGACCAAGTTATTGAAATGTTTGACCTTGCAATTATTGATTTCAAGGGAATAGTTGATGGAAAACAATTAGATTCAGCAACTGCAAATGATTATGAGTTAGAAATTGGTTCAAATTCATTTATTAATGGTTTCGAGTCTTCTTTAGTAGGAATGAAGAAAAATGAAACTAAAGTAATTAATTTAAAATTTCCTGATGACTACCATGTTTATGAATTAAAGGGAAAACCTGTTACTTTTGAAGTTACAATTAAATCAGTTAAAGTTATCAAATATCCAGATTTAAACATTGATTATATTAAAACACTAAAAAATGGTAATTATGCAGATTCCAAAAGTATTGATGAGTTTAAATCAAAAATAAAAGAAGATTTAATTAAAAATGCAAAAATTAATTTAAAAAATTCAAATACTGCAACAATTAAAAAGTTTTTAATTGATAATTCAATTCTTGATTACATTCCTGAAAAATTGGTTAAAGATCAATATCAAAAGATTATGAATACATATTTAAGTCAAATTAAAAAATACAACTTAGAACTAAAAGATGCTTTAGCAATGCAAAATATTACTGAGGAAAAATTTAAAGAAGAAATTACTAAAGAGGCTGAAGCAAATGTTAAGTATTCATTAGTTTTAGAAAAAATTTCAGATGAAAATAACATTGAATGCACTAATGAGGATATAGATAATAGAATTAATGAAATATTTTTAGAATTTAATTCAAATGATAAGGAAAAACAAAAAGATTTAATAATGAGTAATTTAAATAGTCAAAGAGATTTAATTGAAACAATGGTAATTAGTGATAAAATTGTTAATTTTTTAATAGATATAAATAAAAAATAATTGGCACTTTTATGTTTAAAGTGCTACTTGTGGTAAAATATGCATAATGCAAAAAACATTGCTTATTTAAAAACATGATAAAAGTTTTGTTTGTTCTTAATCTATTTAATTTGCCAATAAATGTTTTAATTTAAAAGGAGAAATATACAATGAAAAAAGCACCTATTCTAATATCTCGAGGAATTGTTATTTTTCCTCACACGAAAAAAACCATTGATGTTGGTCGTGAAAAATCTTTACAAGCTATAACATTGGCTAAAAAAAGTAAAGTCAAACAAATTATTGTGGTAACACAAAATGATATTAACATTGATAACCCAACAGCAAAAGACATTAATTCTATTGGGACTCTTTGCGAAATTATTAAAACAAATGATACTTTTAATAATGATAAAGAATTGCAATCATCTATTGTTGAATTACGTGGTTTACAAAGAGTAAAAATTTTAGAAAAATATGATTATAGCAAGAGTAAAAATGTTGTTGTTGAGTATCAATTATTAAATTCAATAAATGTTAACAGCAAAGAAAATGAAGAAAAAATTAGTAAAATTTTTGATGAATTTAATGACACTATAATGCAAAATGTTGATAAGGAAAGAATTCCTACTACAAAGGATGGCTATGAATTGCATTCAATTTCTGGTGATGCTGATAAATTAGCTGATTTGATTTCAAATGTTTTGCCAATTTGTACTTACAGAAAGCAGCAATTATTAGAACAATTAAATGTTGTTAAAAGATATGACATGATAATTAAATACATGTATGATGAAGCTACAACATTACCAAAAGAATCTTCTGATGCTAAAAATAGTGAATTAACTCAAATTGATAGAAAAATTAGTAAAAAAATTAATGAAAATTTATCAAAACAACAACGTGAATTTTACTTAAGGGAACGTTTAAAAGCAATTAAAGAGGAATTGGGCGATATATCATCTAAAGAAGATGATGTTTCTGAATTACGTGAACGTGTTAATAATAATCCTTATCCAAAGAATATTAAAGATAAAGTTATTAGTGAATTAAATCGTTATGAATCTTCAATGAATTCTCAAGAAAATTCAATTATTAGAACTTATGTTGAATGATTGTTAGATTTACCATGATGACAAGAAAATCAAGATAATTCAGATATTAAGAAAGTTGCTAAGATTTTAGATAAAAATCATTATGGGTTACATAGTGTAAAAGAAAGAATTATTGAATATTTAGCTGTGCAAACACGTACAAAAAAAATACGTGGTCCTATTATGTGTTTAGTTGGACCTCCAGGAGTTGGAAAATCTAGTTTAGCCAAATCAATTGCTGAAGCATTGAATAAAACATTTGTCAAAATGTCCTTAGGTGGTGTTCATGATGAATCTGAAATTCGTGGTCATCGCAAAACTTATATTGGTTCAATGCCTGGAAGAATAATTAAAGGAATGAAAAAAGCTGGTGTTATTAATCCTTTATTCTTATTAGATGAAATTGACAAAACCGGTGTAGATAGAATGCATGGCGATCCAGCAAGTGCATTACTTGAAGTTTTGGATCCAGAATTAAATAATAAGTTTAATGATAATTATATTGAAGAAGATTATGATTTGTCTAAGGTTATGTTTGTTGCAACTGCAAATTATGCTGATGCTATTCCTGAAGCTTTGTATGATCGTCTAGAAATCATTGAATTGACATCTTATACTGAACATGAAAAATTAGCAATTGCCAAAAATTATTTAGTGCCAAGAACTTTGGAATCTATGGATTTGACTAATAAAGAATTATCATTTAAAGATGAAGCCTTAAAATACATAATTAAACATTTTACAAGAGAAGCTGGTGTCCGTAGTTTGGAAAGAAAAATTCAAGAAATTGCTCGTAAATTTTTAGTTGCAAGTCAGAAAAAGAATATTAATTCTCAAGTTATAGATGTTAAAGAAGTAAAACTTTATTTAAAAAAAGAAATTTTCGATTATACAACAAGAGATGATGACACAATTCCGGGAATTGTGAATGGCATGGCATATACATCTACAGGTGGTGATTTGTTGCCAATTGAAGTTACATATTCATCAGGAAAAGGTGATATTGTAATTACAGGTAATTTAAAAGAAACAATGCGTGAGTCAGCATCAGTTGCTTTGGGTTATGTTAAATCTAATGCAAAAGATTTCAAAATTGATCCAGAAATTTTTAAAAAAATTGATATTCATATCCATGTTCCTACAGGTGGAGTTCCTAAAGATGGTCCTAGTGCCGGAATCGCTTTAACAACTGCAATTATTTCAGCTTTAACTGGCAAAAAAGTTGATCCAACAATTGCAATGACAGGTGAAATAACACTTCGAGGCAAAGTTTTAATTATTGGAGGAGTTAAGGAAAAAACTATTTCAGCTTATCGTGGTGGTGTTCGTACTATCTTTATGCCTGAAAAAGATGAAAGGTATTTGAGTGAAGTTCCTAAAGAGATAATGAAAGATTTAAACATTGTTTTTGTTAGACAATATAAAGATGTTTATAAGCGAATATTTAAATAGTATTATTTTTTCTTTTAAAATATTTATACAATTTAAAAGATAACACTTTTGTTAGTGTTCTTAGGTGAATTAGAAGTGAAAAATAAATTTAATAAATTTGACTTTAAGTCAATTCACAGTTTTTTCAACAAAGAAATAATATATAAAAATCTACATGTATTCTTTGCATATTTTAGTTTTCTTTTGAAAATAGTTATTCGTAATTTTACAAATTGAATGCTTTTTGTTGCATACATGTTAATACTTTCACTAATTTTATTGATTATTCCAGCAATTTTAAATTCTTCTCCTGCTGATTATTGAAATAACCCTTTGATTCAAGTTGCATCATTTGTAATGCCGATTGTTGCTGTGTTTGCTTCTTGCATTGCTTTGGATTTATTCAGAGAAGGTGTTGATACAGGAATTGAATTAATAATTATTTCTAAACCAATAAGTAGAGTTAATTTTGTACTTGTTAAATTTAGTTTATTTTTGTTAATTTTGTTAATTTATGCATTAATAACAATTTTTTTAGGAATTTTAACATTTGCAATACCAAAAATGGATCATAAATTGGTTGGAGATTTAATAGGTGGTTTATTTACAGGTTCATTTGTAATTGGTCTTTTTTTTGGTTCTTTAGCAATATTAATATCATTAAAATTTGGCAAGAATGCAACAAATATGATTATTATTTTGATTGCAATTATTTTTAATTTTTTTACACCCTTGTCACAATTATTTTTTGATACTCCAGCTAAAGTTTTACGAAATAAAGGTATAAATTTACTACAACAAAACATAAAATTATCTAATGAAAATAATAGTAAAAGTATTGTTTATCAATTAGCTAATTCGTTTGGTAGCGTTAAATATGTTGATATAAAGTCAGAATATGAACAAGCCGAAAAGGAAACTTTTTACAATAATTCATTTTATTTAAATTTTGGAAACATGATTAGTTCACTTTATAATTTGGGAGGGTTAGCACCTTATAATAATGGTAATATTTCAATTTCACCCATTAATACAACATGAAGATTCTTAAATTCAATTAATAAAGATGAATATACGCATATACTTTTTGGTTTACCTTTAAGTGATATTAATTCAGCTTTAAATAGTAGTAGTTTGAATTCACAATTTATTTTTATGCCATTACCATCAACAAATAATTCATTTATAAGTAATTTTACTTCTTCAACACCATCATACACTTATCTTTCTGATCCAATCAATAATCAATCTACTAGAGTTAATGCAACAACAGATCTCTATAATGTTAGTGACACAAACATTGATGATGCACTAGTTAATTCAAATAATAGCATGACTAATCTTTTGGAAACAAACCAGTTAATTGATCAAATTACTGATGCAATTAATCAAATTAATAGTCCTGGTGAAATTAGTGAAAATTTAAGTAAAATATTTTCCATTTATTCTAATTTATTAACACAAAATAATATGACTATTTTTCAAAGTAATTTTGAAAATAATTATTTTATTGATAATAATGAACAATTTGCAAAAAATGTTTTTCAATCAAAAATAAGTTTATTTTATGGTTTGGATAAATTTAATACAACCAATGGATTAAATAATTTTAATAAGTTTATTAGTTCTATTTCTAATAGTGATTTGGTTGTAGGAATAAATAATTCTTGATTAACCCAAGATGAACAATGAAATCAATTAGATTTAATAATGAATAATTTACCTTTGTATAGGGCTTTAAAGTTTAAATTAGGTTATTCTACACCAATAGAAAGAAATAAATTAATTGGCGCAACATTACAAACTTTTTTAATTAATCAATATTCAAGTATTTATTTATTAAATTTACTAGAAAATAAAACTGCTAGTAAAATCTTTTCAACAAATTTGGGTTTAATTGTATTGCAAGCAGAACAATTAAATTTTACTTATAATGTTGAAACATTACCAATTATTGATCCATCAATAATTGTTACTTTGATGATTATTATTTCATTCTCGCTTTTTTTGTGCATTGGTTTTATTTATTACTATCAGGATATTAAGTAATTATGTTTATTAAACCAATTTTATCTGTTCAAAATTTAACTAAGCAATTTGGAAAAAAACAAAAACCAGCAATTACTAATGTTAGTTTCAATGTTTATCCAGGACAGTTCCATGCATTTATAGGAGCCAATGGCGCAGGCAAAACAACAACAATTAAATGTATTATTGGAGCTTATGCAAAAAAAGAAGGCTCAATATTTATTGATGGTATCTTAAATGTAAAACCAGAATCTAAATCAAAAATAGGTTACATTCCTGAATACACCAAATTTCCAAAACATTTTACAACTTTTGAATATTTACTATCATTAGCTAAAATTATGGGATTATCAAAAGATAAGGCAATTAAAAAAATTAATGATTTATTAATAAAAATGCACATGAATGGACTAAGAAATGAAAATCCTGAAAAATTTTCTTCTGGACAAAAGAAAAAAGTTATTTTAATTCAATCATTATTGATAGATCCTAAATTACTAATTATGGATGAACCAACAGCAAATTTAGACCCAAAGGCAAGAACAGAATTTTTTGATTTGCTAAAAGAACTACAAAAAGATGGAGCAACATTTTTTGTTTCAACACATATTTTGAGTGAAGTAAACAACTATGCTGATAGTTTAACTATTCTTGATGGCGGAAAAATTGTATTATCAGGAAAAATTGATGATATTCAAAAAAATTATGTTAAGGCAAATAAATATTTAATTAAAATTCCAAATGAACATTTAGAAAAAGCTATTAAAATTTTTAAAAAATTTAATTTAAATTTTGAATGGGACAATTTGAATAAAGAATTTATAGTTCAAGATTTAAATTCTAATTTTGCATCAAAATTAATAAAAGAATTAATTGATAATAATTTAGATGTTATAAACTTTGCTCAATATCGGTATTCTTTAACTGAAATTTATGATGAATATGTAAAAATTGGTTCTATGCATACTAAGGAGTCTTAATATTCATATTTTCATGTCAAATATTTAGGATCATCTTTGACTTTTCTAATTTGTTCACATGATTTAGCTTGATTAGTTAAATCATCAAACTCCATTACTATTCCATTTAGTTGTCAACCATAATCAGATACTTCTAGTTTAAATTTTTTACTTGTGTCTAAGAATTTTGAAATTGCATTTTCTGGTTTAGCTCCAATTACACTCCCAAAACCAGGTCCACACATACCAACATCAGTAATATAAATTGTACCCTTAGGAGTAATTCTTAAATCATTAGTTGGTATATGTGTATGTGTTCCTAAAATTGCATGAACTTTTCCATCAAAAAAGATACAGAAAGCATTTTTTTCACTTGTTGTTTCTGCGTGAAAATCAACAATATGAATTTCATTTGGATTAGAAATATTTTTAATAACATTTTCTAATGCTAAAAAAGAATTAGTTGTAATTGAATCCATGTTTGTTACACTATTTCCTAAAATATTTGTTACTCTTATAATTTTGTTTTTAATTTGTATTGTTCTAGTTCCTTCTCCCGAATTTGCATGTTCAAATTTTGAATTTAAATTAATGGGTCTAACAATATCATTATTATTTAAGACTTCTTTAATATCATGTTTTGCTCATGTATGATTCCCCATTGTAAAAAAATCAATTCCATTTTTTTTTAAATAATAATAATGTTCAAGTGTAAGTCCTTTTCCATGACTACAATTTTCAGCATTAGCAATTGTTAAATCAATTTCATATTTTTCTTTTATTTTTTGTAAATTTTGCTTAATTGAATCCCTTCCTGGTTTTCCAAAAATATCTCCTAAAAACAATATTTTCATTATTCAATTACCTCATTTTCATTAATAATAAAATCTAATTTTTTATCATGTTTATGCACAAGAAAATTTTCATCTTGTTGAAAATTATAAGCAAATCCTACTTTTAAGATTTTATTTTGTTTATCATTTTTATTTAAAAATTTATCATAAAAACCTGAACCATAACCTAATCTAAACATTTTTTTATTATATGCAATTAAAGGAATAACCATCATTTGAATTTCATTCGGTTTAATGAATAAATTAGATGATGATGGTTGTTTAATATTTTTAAAGTATTCATAATCAAAATTTAATGAATTTATTTTTCTAAAAATCATGTCTTTATTGTTTATTACTTGAGGTAAACTGATGTTAATTTTTTTTTCTAAAAGTTTAGATATAATTTTTTTTGTATTTACTTCATTTTTAGTAGACAAGTAAAAGGCAATACTTTTGATATCATATTTTGATAAAAAAATAAAAAAATTATTAAATATTAATTCATTTAACTTGTTATATTCGATAAAACTTATTTCATTTCTTTCACTAATTTTTTTATTTCTAATTATGTTGTTATATTTTAATTTTCTGACAAATAAGAACATTATTCACTCTTTCTTGTAATTGAAGTATGATTTTTCATTATTTCTTTTACTCCAATTGGTAGTGCAAATGCAACAACAATAGTTTTGTTTTTTATTTTTATAACAATGCCTTCTCCAAATTTTGAATGAAATATTTTATCATGCAACATGTATGTAGGCATATTATCATAAAACATATCTTTATAATTTATTGATTTTTTAGAATCAAACCAATCATTTTTATTTTCTTGAATCTGTTTTAAATTTGTAAATCCTGTAGTTTCAAGATTGTTAGAATTAATTTCACTAATAAATCTAGATGGTAGTTTAGAGTTATGGTTGAAATCTATACCCAATGAAGATGTCATAAACAATTCTTTTTTTGCTCTAGTTACAGCAACATACATAATTCTTCTTTCTTCTTCAATTTTTTCATTTGTAATTTCTTCATGATTATTTTGTAATATTGATGGAAATATATTTTCAATTAAACCATATATAAAAACATAATCAAACTCTAATCCTTTAGCAGAATGAATAGTCATTAATTGTACAGAATCATGTTTACTTTCGGCATTATCATTAGATAACAATTGAATGTTTTCTAAGTAATTTTCAAGATTAAAATTATCATTTTCAGACTCATATTTTTCTATAGAATTAATTAATTCATCTATATTTTTTAATCTATCAATTTCTAATTTTTCATCAAATTCAGCTTTATAATTAATTTTTTTAATAATTTCTTTTAATAAATCTGATATTTTTAAATTTTTACTAGTGTTTTTAATCCGTAAATTTTCTAGTAATTCATAAAATTCTAGTAAATGATTAATTGCAGGTTTATAAATATTAATTTCATGAACATATTTCAATGATTCATAAATTGTAATTTTATGTTGTTCTGAGTAAATTTTTAGTTTTTGTATAGTTTTATCAGTAACTTTTCTGGATGGAATATTAATTATTCTAATTAATGAAATTTCATCTTTATTATTAATTACCTTAAGGTAAGCAATTAAATCTTTAATCTCTTTACGTTGATAAAATTTTATTGATCCATATATGTAATAAGGAATATTGTTTTGAACTAAGGCATGCTCAATATTTCTACTTAAAAAATTAGATCTATATAAAATTGCAATGTTTTTATATTTTTCATCTTTATTGTTTGCAATTATTTTTTTTATATTTTTTACAATTCATGTTGATTCCAAATCTTGGTTTTGTGCTAAAAAATATTTTGGTAAAGGACCATTTTTTTTGTGTGAAAATAAATTATTTTTTGATAAATTTGTTTTATTATTTTTAATAATATCATTAGCTACATTTAAAATTTGTTGACTAGATCGATAATTTTGTTCTAAATAATAAACAGATGAATTTGGAAAATCATTTTTAAAAATATCAATATTTTTGGCATTTGCATTTCTTCAGCCATATATTGATTGATCTGGATCTCCGACAACAAAAATATTATTTTTACTATTTATAATGCTTTTCATTATAAAGTATTGAATATCATCCGTATCTTGAAATTCATCTATTAGTATATAATCAAAATTTTTAGATCATTTCTCTGATATATCAGGAAATTTTTTAAAAATTTTAAATGTAAAATTTAGTAAATCTGCAAAATCTAAATAATTATTTTCTTTTAGATAAAGGTTATATTCTTTAAAAACATTTTTTAAAAGATCACATTGAGATTTATTAAGTTTATAAAAAATTTTATATTCATCTAAAAAATTATCTATTTCAATGTTTTTGCTTTTGCATATTTCAATATACTTAATAACTAAATTTAATTTTAATATCTCTCTATTTAATCCTTTATCTTGAAAAATAAAGTTAAAAATAGATTTTTTGTCTTCTGAATCAATAATAGAAAAATTAATTGAATAATTTAATTTATGAATTTCATGTTTTAAAACTTTAAAGCAAAATGCATGAAATGTATTTATTCATTTTAATTCTATAGAACTATTTAGTTCTTTTTGAATTCTTGTCTTGATTTCATCTGTTGCTTTTTTACTAAATGTTATTGCCAAAATTCTATTAGGATCTATATTGTAGGATTTAATTAAATTAACAATTCTATATACTAAAACTTTTGTTTTTCCAGTTCCGGCACCAGAAATAACTAAGGAATTTTCATTTTTTGGTGCAAAAACTACATTTTCTTGTTGTTTGTTAAGATTTCAATCATTATTTTTATTAAAAAAATTATTTATTTTTTCTAAGGACATAAAATTTATATTATTTCTTAAAATTTATATTACCAGGTAAATGATTTATAGTTATTTTTTTTCATTCTGATGTTGCAATATTTCTATTAGGTTCTTCAGGTGTTGGATTCTTAATACTAATCATAACTGTTCAACTGATTAAATCCTGAATAGATCTTTTTCCGCTATTTATACAATTGTATACGAGAAATACAATAGAAATTAAACCACAAGTAGAAAATAAAACTTTGAAAATAATAGTAACATAGTTTACATTACTTTCTGAAACAAATAATGACTTAAAAAATTCTATTTGATCATTTTTATTTAATGTTGCGGTTATTATAGAAAAAATTAGGATAAGAAGCATGTAATTAATTCAAATGAACAAATCGTGAATAACTAAATGATAGAAGTACTTACGTCTATTTATTAATTCAATTAATTTTATTTTAAAAATTCATCTAAAAAGTGTAAATCCTTTGGTAAAAAAAGGTATTAAAATAAAGTAAATAAAGAAAGTTACAAGTGATACAGAAAATTCAATTGAAACTAATTCACCAAATGTTAATTCTTTATTTAAAGTTATTATGAAATATACTCCTATTAATAATCCTAGCAATAAAATTGTGTCAAATGATCTAGCTAATAATCGAATCATAATTTTAGAAACAGAATATAAGATTTTATCATTATTTATTTTGGTTCTAATTTTCATTTTATTTTGTATCAAACTCTTTTTGAATTCATGCTAATTTTGGTTTAAATGATTTAAAATAATGTTTTCATTTATTTTCATTTATTAAATTAAAACATTCATTTACAAAGAAATTACTATAAAGTTTTAAATTTAATTTGTATGCAGATGAAATTGCAAGTTCTTTTTCCTCATCATTCATATCAGAGTTAATGACATAATTTATAAAATCATATAATGTAATTTTAGTTGTTCAAAATTCTAGAGCATCTTTCATTTTTTTATCCAAAAAATTTATTTTTTTTTCAATTGAATAAAATTCATGAATCTGGAACAAGAAATCATAAAGATTGTTAGTTAATTTTATAGTATGTGATAATTTTGCAAGTGATTTATGTACATATATCATTTTTTTAAATTTAGAAAATACAGAAAGAACAAACAAGGCTGGATAATAATGAAATTCAGTCATTTTTATTTTATTCTTAATTAAAAATTCTTTGTTAAAAATTTTATTAGCTAAATTTCAATCATTTTGGCATAAAATTTCTGAATCCAATTGTGTAAACAATTTCACTTCTTCTTTATCAATTTTTGAGGAAATTGAAAAATATCTATCATAATTGTTTTTAAATACAATTAAATCTTGATCTTTATTATCGGTGATTAAATTTAAAATCTCAGTAACAAAATTATTTTGAAATTTAATTTCTTGACCAGCAAAATAAATGTAATTAGAACTAGAAATTTTTAAACCTAAGTTATAGCAATATGAATGTCCTAAATTTTGTGATAATGTTACAAATTTAACATTTTTATGTAATAAAATTTTCGATGAAGTTAGTATATCCACAACATCATTTGATGCACAATCATTCATTATTATTATTTCAACATTTTCTATTGAATTCATTTGTAGTAATGAATTAATAGAATTTTTTAAATTTTTGGTATTTCCATTTAAATAATAGATTATTGAAATTTTAACCACATTTATCACCGTATTTTACACTATTAATCATATATTATATTATTTCCTAATGATGGTTTCTTTATTGTAAAATATTAAAGGTTAAATTACTAAATTTAAGGTTATAAAATGAATATGAATGATAAACTTAATTTAACTAAATTGAAAATCAAAAATACATATTCTTTTTATGTTAGTGATGTTAATAAAACATTTTTTGATGTAACTACTAAAAAATACAAAAATAATTTGTTCTATAAGAGATTAATTTCAGATATAAGAAAAAACAAATGTAATAATGATATTAAAGAAATTTTTGATATTGAGAACATTAATAATGTTGAAACATTTCAAAATTTATTAAATAAAATTTTAATAAAAATAAATTCAATTATTGGTGATAAAAATAATCCGATTCTTTTATTTAAATCAAGAAATGAATTAGGAAATCCTTTATATGTTGCTGAAGACAATGAAAATTATGATTTAAAAATTTTAGGTAACAAATCATTTCAAAAAAAATACATGTTTAAAATTGATATAAATCCAAATAGCTATTTGAGCATGTACGCAGAATCAATTGAAATAGTTTTTTGTTTTGATGAAAAAACCAAAATGGTTTCAGGAGCATTTTCTGTAAACCAGTCTTTAAATTCTGTGGAAGGAATTAATAAAAATAAACTGTATGAAAAAATTTTTTTAAACAATTTGCAACGTTATTTTTTAGAAAATGAATTTAAAAAAATCTCTTTTACAAATCTTCTTCAACTTTTTGATGATTTAAAAATTGTTAAAGAAGATACTGAAATTTCATTTAATTCAAAGTTAAAAAAACATTGAAATAGTTTTATTGATAAAAAATTTTCAAGTTACATTAATCTAAGCAATGTAGATTTAAAAACATTCACAGATGATTTGTTTAATTCAATATTTGTGACTCAAATAATAATGCTAGCAATATATGAAGAATTTAAAAATTATTTGAAAAGTTTAAAACCAAGTTTAGTTTTAAATTCCATAAATAATTACGAAAATTTAGTTAATTTAAAAGATAATAGCAGTTCTAACCGCGATTTAATAAACCTTATTATTTTTGCGAAAAATAAATATGCACATTTACCAGAAATTAATTTAGATGAAATCGAAACTGCTGATGAAGCTTTTAAAATTATTTTAGACTATTCTAAATTTGAAAGTCATTCATTATGACATTCAATACCATCATATGAAATTGAAACTAATTTTGAAAATATTTTTTTTAATAATCATAAAGATATTTTTTTAAAAAATAATGATTTAAAACTTTTTTTCTTATTCACAATGTACCCCCAATTATTTGGATTGGAAATTAATAACACTAATTTTTCTACTATTGATGAAGTTACAAAAATTGTAAAAAATATCATTTTTGATGATCATGATATTCAAGAATTTATTGTTGAAAAATTAGATGAAATCATTTGTGAAACTAGTTGTTACTATATTTCATTTATAAACCCATCATTATCTTCATTAATAGTGAAAAATGCTAATTTGATTGATGGCAACTGAAATGATAATTTAAAATCTGGCAGTGAATATTCTAATTTTTATGATTTATCAAAAAAATATTTATGATCCATTATATACATTCAATCAAGAGTATGAAAGTTAATGACCATTGATAAAGCATTAGATAAAGAAAAAAATTTTGAACCTTGAAAATTAAGAAACAGAATTTATGAAATGAACAATTTACAAATTGACACTTATGGTGATTTTTATGGATTACCAATAGAAAAAATTGTAAAAAATATGGAAAAACATATTAGTTTGTCTGAATCAATAACTTTACTTACAAAAAAACTTAACCGTGATGACCAACGTTATGGCAAAAGCAAAGAGCGGAATTATTTAACAATTGGTGTTATTGCTGCGTCAGCATTTGGTATATTGGATTTTTTTACAACTACATTTTCTATTTTAACAGTTAGTTCTAATGCTGCAAGTGAAAGTTTAAAACATCCATTAAATCTAATAGTAATAGGGATTGGTTCTTTTTTTGCTTTTATTCTTTTGTTAATTGGTGTGTTGGCTTTATGTGTTATTATTAGAAGTGATATTAAACAAAAAAAAGGTTAATAAAAATATACTGGTAATATAGAAATGACCGATAAAAAAATTGTTTCCTTAAAAATTGATAATATCTTTCCATTTTACATTGACAACGTAAATGTAAAATTTTTTAATAGTTTAAATCAAATTTCTAATAAAAAATTTGTAAATAAAATTTTACCTAAGATCGTTAAAACCTTAGAAGGTGAAGAATTAGAAAAATTTATTGAAATAGATAATTTAACTAAATTTGAAAAAGTTAATTTAATGTTAAACTTGGCATTAAAAAAAATAGTTTCCAAAACAGGAAGTTACCAATGTGATATTTTTAAAGTTCAAAGTTATGATAAATTTAATGAACCTCTATATATCAAAAATATTGAACGTGATAAAGATATTGAAATTGTTTCTGACAATTTATCAGATAGAAGATATAATTTTGTTGTTGAAATTAATTCAAATTCATATTTAAGTTCTTACATAAAAAAGATAAATTTATCATTTTATTTAGATGATGAAAACAAAATTTTATCTGGTGGTTTTTCTTTACAATTAGTTGATTATCAAAAATTAAGTGATATAGGTATTAGTAATGATGAATTAATCGATAAAATATATGTATCTAGTTTAGTAAGACATTATATTTCTAAACAACTATATCCAATTTCTTTAAATAACATATTAGATCTTGTAGGTGAATATAATTTAAACTCAAATAAAAAAAGATACAATGTATCAAAATCTACAAAAAGTTATAAATATTCAACTTCATCAATAAATTTTAAGGAAATAACAGCAAATGATTTGAAAGATAATTGAACAGAGTTATTTAATAAAAAATATTTAAATTTTAAAACAAACATTTCAGATGATGAAAAGAAAAATATTAGTGATAATTTGTTTTTTTCAATTTTGATAACAACAATGGTTACATTATCCTTATATGAAGAATTGAAAATTTATTTTACAAGTGAAAAACCTGAACTTATTTTAAGCATTTTAGATAGACCATCATTAATCAAAGAAGACCCAAATCAAAAGCCTGAAAATGATTTTTTTGAACTTGCAAAATTTTTAAGGCAAAATTATTTTAAACATAATTTAGATTCCAAACCAAATTATAAAAAAGTAAAGAAATTTGAAGATATAATAGAAATTGTTTCTGAATATGAATCTAAAAGTGAATATGAAGCTTTTGGTTTATCAATACCAATAAATAGTATACAAATAGATGAAAATATTCCTTTTGTTTCATCAAAAAAAATTATTAAAAATTATCAAAATATTAAGTTAATTTATTTAATGACAATTTATCCTGAATTATTTGGAATAAATTTAAATAGTTCATTCTTTATTGAGTACAATAAATTTTTAGATGTAGTATTTAAATTAGCTTGTGATTTTGATTTATCTGATCGGTTTTTGAATAAAGTAGAGTCAACACATTGTGAAATTAATAATAATTACATAACATATTTATCAGATTCAGCATTTCCATCAGTTTTAATAATTCAAAATGAGCCAATATCTTTATTTCCTAATTATTTTTGAGCACAAATTTATGTTCAGTCTAGAATTTGGATGAGGAATGATATTGAATATGATTTTAACAACACAGATATTAAAAAGAATTTTTATTTTTATAGAGAAAAAATAAGGGTTTTGGAAAATTTATCATTTGATTGATATGATGATTTTTATGGATTACCTGAAATAAAAAAAATTGTTAAAAAAATTGATGAAACTAGCAATCTTAAAACTTCAATAAATCTTTTAATAGCTAAATTAAAGCAGCAAGATTCTATAAATAAAAAAGATACAGAAAGAAAAATTATGGTATCTGCTTTTTTAGTAGCAATAATAATTGGTTTAATTAATTTTTTTGGAATGGTATTTACAATTTTAACAGTTACAGATATTGAAGCTGGACTTACTTTAGCAAATATAATTTCTATTTCATTCGCATCTTTATTAGCTTTTTGTTTGCTTGTTATTATAGTAATATTTTTAATTAAATCTTTCAAAGAAAGAAAACGCAAAAAATAATTACTTATTTTTTGACAACGGATCTATTATTAATATTTTTTTAATTTCTTTTATTTCACTTATTAAAATTTTTTCAACCCCTTCTTTGTATGTGATATCAACTAATTCACAGCCAACACATGCTCCAAGTAATTGAATTGTTAATATCCCATTTTTATAATTAATAAATTTTAAATCTCCTCCATCTTTTTGTATATAAAACCTCAAATTATCTAAAACATCAATAATTTCTGAAATTATTTGCTTATTAGTTTTTTTTCTTTGATATTTTTTTTGTTTTTTCATTTTTGGAAGAACCAATTTTATTTTCATTATGATTAATAAGTCGAATTATGTTTTCTTTGTGTTTTCAAAAAATAATTAAACATATAGATATATTATTCAAAACTAAGAATAAAATTATTTGTCAATCATTTTGATAAGTTAAATAACCGCCAATTCCATTTAAATTAGATGCATAATTTTCTTTTTCGATTCAAAAAGGTTGTCCTAAAGAAAAAAAGTTTAAGTAATCTATATAATTTATCAATGGTAAAAATATTAAGATTGCTGAAGAAATCAATGATGCTAATGATACATATTTTGTTTTGATTACAATAATTATTCACACAATGCTAATAATTATTAACCATCAAAATGATGTAGACATTAAAAATCCAACTGTAGGAGCAGCTGCCTTCCCTCCTTTAAAATGAAAAAAAATTGGTCAACAGTGACCTACAATAGAACTAAAATTAGCAAGATAAACTAAATAATATACTTTTTCAACTAAATTAACTTCAGATTTAATGAATTCTTCCAATAAAAATTTATAAATAGATCAACTAATAAGAAATGCTATAAAACTTTTAAAAATATCACCAAAACCTACAATAATACCTATTTTTTTTCCATAAACACGAAAGGAATTTGTTGTTCCTGGATTTTTGCTTCAATGAAGCCGTGCATTTTTTTTTACAAAAAAAGCAACAACATCTGAAGTCATTATAGAACCTAAAATATAACCAATAAATATTGATAAAAAAATAAGTAAAAAAATAGCTAATGATGGTGACATAAAATTTATAAATTATTGTTTTGT
This sequence comes from Mycoplasmoides alvi ATCC 29626, assembly GCF_000701785.1. Classification (GTDB taxonomy): domain Bacteria; phylum Bacillota_I; class Bacilli_A; order Mycoplasmatales; family Mycoplasmoidaceae; genus Mycoplasmoides; species Mycoplasmoides alvi. The sequence goes on from NZ_JNJU01000001.1 coordinate 213,177, forward strand.
TTACTAGAAATAATGAAGTTAAAAACCTTATTTTTAATAACAATTTCTTTTTCTAATAAAATCTTAAAATTATTTTTAGTTAAATGATCTTTTAATTTAACAATATTTCCTTCTGATTGAAATATAAACTTTGTTTTTGAATTACTTACATGTTCATTCTCAAGAATATTAATAATGTTGTTAGTTCCAATTCCTGCTATTACAATGTAATTTGGCGATAAATATGATGGCAAATTATTTAAACCTTCATTTAAGACATTAAAAATCCTTTGTCTATACTCATATTTACTTGTATTTTTTATTGCATTCATTAAGGGCTTTTTTTTATTATCAATATTTAAAACAACTTTAGATTTATTTTCTTGAATCAAAATTAAGCTTAAATAACCATGATCACAACCTACATCTATTATTAGGTCATGTAATTTATTAGGTATGAGGTTTGAAATAAACTTAATCTTTGTCGTCATCTAAAAACGATCTTAATTTTGTATTTTTAGAAGGATGTTTTAATTTTCTTAATGCTTTTGCTTCAATTTGACGAATTCTTTCTCTAGTCACTTTAAATTTGTTACCAACTTCTTCCAAAGTCATTGGAGCTTTAAAAGGTGACAAACCATAACGCATTCTGATTATTTGTTCTTCCTTCTTAGATAAAGTATTGTTAAACAACTCATTAATGTGTCCAATAACTAGTTTTTTATTAGTAAATTGATCTGGTCTATCAATGTCTTTATCTTTAACAAAATCGATAAATTGAGATTCTTCATCATCACCAACTGGTTTATCTAATGAAACAGGATCATTATTTAATTTACGAATTTCAACTATTTTTTTTGGTGTAAAACCATTAACTTGACCACCCATTTCTTCCGCTAGTTCTTCAACAGTTGGCTCTCTTCCTAATGTTTGGGTCAAGTTTCTTTCAACTTTAATTAATTTATTAATTGTTTCTACCATGTGAACTGGAATTCTTATTGTTCTTGCTTGATCAGAAATTGCTCTAGTAATTGCTTGCCTTATTCATCAAGTTGCATATGTAGAAAATTTATTTCCTAGTTTGTAATTGAATTTACTAATTGCTTTTATTAAACCAATAGAACCCTCCTGTATTAAGTCAATAAAATCTAAACCTCGATTTAAGTATTTTTTTGCAATTGATGTCACTAAACGCAAATTAGAAGTCACAAACTGATTAATTGCATATTGTCTTGTTTCTTCATCATTACTACCAAGTAATTTAGCAATTTTAATTTCATCATCAAAAGTTAACATTTTTGAGGAACCTAACGTTGCCAAAAAAGATCTTACATTATCTTCTACTTTATCTCTAGTGCTTGTACCTTTAATAGTTAACTCTTCAATATTATCATCAATTCCACTTAAATCTTGTGTTTTACTAAATTCAGAAATATATTCTTCAACATTATCATCTAATTTTATGTTTGAATCAAACAAAGTATCTAAAATATAAGTTTTTTCTTCATCAGTAAAGTCATGATTTTTAATATTTTTTACTATTTCTTCATTAGACAAATAAGGATGTTTTCTCCTTTTTTGTTTAGCCTTTGCTTGTAATTGTTTTATTACAGAATTAACTTCACTATCATAATTACGATTTTTTGAACTAACTTCTAATATATCTGTAAAAATAATTTCATTTCTCTCATTATTTGGCGCATGTTTAGGTTTTCTTCCCCTTCGTTTTTTTTCTATGATTATTTCTTTATCTTTATGTACTTTGTTTAATACAGGTTTTAAAGATTGTTTTTTAGCGATTCTATTTATTACAATTTCTTTTCTTGGAACACTAGACAAAAATTCTTTTTGGTCATTTATTTTAGTAGGAAAAATAGATTTGTTTTTAGAATTATATCTACCAGTAGTTTTTAAATTTGTTTTATTTTTATTTGTATTTGATGAAAAAACTTCTATTTCTTTAGACTGTTTATTGTTATTATCTAAAGATTCATTTTTTTTATCTAAATTTGAAGTTATTTTATTTGTATTATTTTCTTTATTAATTTTATCTTTTTTTATTTTTTTTGTAGTTTGTGTTTTTTTCATGAATTTTAAATAAATCTTCTAATTTAATATTTTGTCTAATACTGCATAAGTTATTATTTTATCATAAAACAAGAAATAATTAATTATTTACTTTGATTTAGTTTGCATACAATGAATTATATTAATAATTTTTTATTTTTTAAACTTCATTATTTTTTCATAAAATAATTGGTTTTTTTTATTTATTTCTTTTATATTTTTTAAATGATTGTTAAAAAGTTGCTGATCATTCAAATACAAAAAAATATTTTTTAAATAATCTTTTGTTAACATAAACAAATTAATTGTTTGGTACAAGCGAATAATTTCTTTTTTTAAATCATCGTAATTGTAGATTGAAATTTGATTTTCATATTTAATGTTTTTAACTATTTTAAAATATAAAGATGATGCATCTTCAGAAGTATCATCATTTTTTACATCTTCTGCTAATTTTAAAAATGAATTAAAAGTTATTTTTTCATTAAGTTTGTAATAGTTAGTTAATCGTAAACAAAGTTTTTGAAAATAATTATGAGTATTTTTTATATTTGTTAAGTTATTAAAATCAATTAAAGCATCTTTATGATAATAAAACAAAACAATTAAATAAGTTTCAATGTTTAAAATGGATTCATAGTATTCAATACAATTTTTTTTGATTTTTATTATTAATTCATTTGTAATATTTTTTTTATTCGTTTTATTTTCATAATTATCTTGATAATAATTTGAATTAATTGCAGATTTAATTATTAATTTATCAAATGTTTCTTTTAAATTGCTAGTTGATAAATTAAATTTGTTAGATATAAGACTAATATATCTATCTCATAAAATTGGATTAGAAAATGTTTTTATTTCTTTAAAAATTTTTTCAACACTATAAATTATTTCATTGTTAGAAAAATTATTAGATAGTTTGTTTTTTTCCAAATTAATTAAATATTCAAAGTAATCAATTTTTAAATCGATAATATTTTTTTGATTTAATTCATTTTTATTTACTAGCTCATCAATATCTTTTGAACTATTATCTGGATATTTAAACAAAGAAACATTTATTCCATGTGATATTAATTTTTTTGCACATGAAATTGATGCTTCAATTCCTGGTTTATCATTATCTAATGCAATAATAACTTCTTTTATTTCTTTTATTTTTTTTATCAATTTTATATGATGATCACTTAGATTTAGTCCCATTAAAGCAACAGCATTGTTTATTCCAATAGAGTGAAGAGCAATGACATCCATATATCCTTCACACACATATATAGAATTAAGATTGTTTATTTTATTAATTTTGTTGTAGTTGTACAAAATTTCATCTTTTTTAAAAATTTTTGTTGTTTCAGTATTTTTATATTTTGGAATATTTATATCATCAATTACGGACCTACCAGAAAATGCCACTATGTTATCATATTCATCATATATAGGGAATATAATTCTATTTATAAAAAAATTTGTTTTTTCTTTATCTTTTACAGCTAAACCTATATTTTTTAAATCAGTCATGTTAATATTAAAACCTAAATTATTAGATTCTAATAAAGCATCACACAAATCACTATTTTTGTCTAAAGCACAACCGATGGAAAAATATTCAATAAGTTCTTTTTTAAATTTTCGTTTTTTTAAATAATTATTTATTTCTACAGCATTTATGTTTGCTAAACTCAATTGAAAAAATTTTAAAGCTAAATTGTTAATTTGGTAATATTTTTGATTCTCTTCACTATAACTATTATTTTTTTTAAAAAAAATTAAATTTTCATCATTGATACCAACTAATTCACAAACTTCAATTAGTGCTTTATCATATGAAATATTTTTATAAAGTTGAATGAAATTAAAAACATCACCTTTTGTGTTACATGAAAAGCAATTAAATAACTTTTTAAAAGGAGAAATTGAAAGTGAAGGTCTAGTATCGGAATGAAATGGGCATATTGCTCAAAAGTTATTTCCTTTTTTTTGTAAATTTAAATATTGTCCAATTACTTGAACAATATCAATTTTTTTTTTTAATTCATTAACAATATTGTTTCTTTCCATTTAACTATTTGTTTCTAATTTATTTTTTAAAAAGGTAATTAAATTATCAATACCAATTTGTTCTTGTTTCATAGTATCTCTATGTCTAATTGTAATTAATTGTTTTTTTTCAGTATCAAAATCTATTGTTACACAAAAAGGAGTCCCGATCGCATCCATTCTTCTATATCTTTTTCCAATACTGCCACTTTTATCAAAAAAAGCAAAAAAACCATTTTTTAATAATTTTAAATAAATATTTTCAGCAAAAGAATCTAGTTTTTTTACTAAAGGAAAAACTGCAACTGTATATGGCGATAAGCAAAAAGGAATTTTAAGCACTTCTCGTTTATCATCATCACTATTATTATTGCTATTGTTATTTATGTCTTCAATAGAATATGAATTACAAATTAATGCATATAAAAGGCGCTCAATTCCAACGGATGGTTCAATTACATCTGGAATAAATTGATCATTAGATAAAGGATCTTGATATTTAAGATTTTTTTTAGATAAATTTTCATGAGCATTTAAGTCATATGTTCCTCTATGAGCCAATCCTCACAGTTCTCCAAAACCATGTGGAAAATTAAATTCAAAATCAATTGTTTTCTTAGAATAATGTGATAATTGATCCTTATTATGGTTGTAAATACGTAAATTTTCTTTTTTAATTTTTAAAATTTCAGTTAAGAATAAATATATTTTATTTTTAAAAAATTCAAAATCATTTAAAGCATTTGTTTGAGTTGTAAAATATTCGATTTCCATTTGTTCAAATTCTCGGGTCCTAAATATAAAATTACCTGGAGTTATTTCATTTCTAAAAACTTTACCAATTTGACCAACACCAAAAGGTATTTTCATTCTTTGAGTACGCAAGATATTTTTAAAATTTATAAAAATTCCTTGTGCAGTTTCTGGTCGTAAATACAAAGTATTTAAACTATCCTCAGTAACACCTTGAAAAGTTTTAAACATTAAATTAAACTTACGAACATTTGTTCAATCTTTTTTTTTGCAAATAGGGCAATGGATGCCATTTTCTAAAACAATCTTATCGAGTAAATCATTATTTAAATTTTCACTTATTATTATTTTTTTTTGCTCTTCACAAAGTTTATCTACTCTAAATCTATTTTTACAATTTTTACAATCAATTAAAGGATCTGAAAAATTATCTAAATGACCCGATGCTTTTCATACATTAGCATTTAAAATTATTGAACTATCTAAGAATGTCATGTTAGGTTCACTAAAAACAAAGTGTTTTATAAGTAGTTGCTTTAAATTATTTTTTAAGATGGCACCAAGTGGTCCATAATCTCAAGCATTTGACAATCCATTATAAATTTCTGAATTTTGATAAACAAATCCATGTTTTTTTAAATAGTTAACAATAGTTTCTTGATTTTTTTCCATATGAATGTGTCTTTAAATTAAATGTAAAAATAATATGAATATTGTAAATAATTTTATTTAACTTTATTTAAGCACTTAAAAGAAATGCCTAATAAATCTAAAATAATTTTTTGTAAAAAAAATATAAGGTCAATAGCAATTTCAATTGTTATTTTTGTATTTATCTCAGATTTATTTATTAATTTAAAAAGCAAATCTAAGATCTCATTATTTTTAAAAATATTTTTTTCTTGATGAGTGTAAATGCAATTACCACAAAATCATAAATATGTTTTTAATTGAATAAAATTTACATTTTTAGAATAACATAATGAACAATTTGTTTTACTAATCATTAAATTATTTGTATTTATTATGTAAATGAGTATATAGATAATAATTGTAATATCTTTGTATTTAAAACTTTTTAAAATATTAATAATGTTTTTGTAAAACAAAAATACTTTTTTGTCTCTAAAAGTAATTAAATTTAAATATTCATTTATTAAGTGAAAACTTAAATAATCATGTATTTTTCATGGAATAGGTAAAATTGTTGATGTTTTTTTTAATCGACCAATTTTGTTTTTTGTTCGAGACGGAAAGTATTCATTTTCATTAAAGTTTCCAACAACTAAATGACGCCCATTTTTTGATTCTATTTTTCTAGATCCAAATGAAATTAGTGAATATTTATCTCCTTTTTCATCCAAGATAGTTATAATTTGATCAAATACATCATAATTAATTAAATTTATGACAAAGCCTTTAGATATTATTTTTGCCATTTTTTATAACCAAAACTTTTTAATAAATAATCATCATTACGCCAATTTTTTCTTACTTTACAAAATAATTTCAAGTTAATTTTGCAATCATAAATGTTACTTATAGATTTTCGAGAACATATACCTATTTCTTTTATTTTAGAACCACATTTACCTATTATTATTTTTTTTTGACTTTCTTTTTCAACTATTATTGCACAATGAATATGAAAAATATTTGCTATGTTATCATATTTTTTTTGCTCAATTATTACAGATGATGAATGCGGAATTTCCTGAGATGTATGTTTGATAATTTGCTCTCTAATGAATTCTGTTATTAATAAGTCATCATTTCAATCATCATGAATTGATTCAATAAATATCGAATCTTCGCTATCAGAATTTATTTCATAAATTTTATTTACTAAAATTGAAATGTCATCATAAAGTAAATTAAGATAAAATTCATCAGTAATTTCTTTTAATGAATTGTAAAAAAATTTTTTTAATTCACTAAATTCATTTTGATTTTTTATTAAATCAATTTTGCTATATACTATTAAATTTTTTTTATCATTAAATTTATTTAAAAAATTACATATTTCTTTTATGTGTGGATTAATTTTTTGGCTCGAATCAACAACTAAAATATTAGTTTTAGATCTTTTAATTGATTCAAACATTTCATTAATTAAAAAATAATCTAATTTTGTTTTTGGTTTTAAAATGCCTGGTGTATCTCATATTATTAACTTATTATTAAAAACATTTGGTATAGCGTTTCTTGTTGTTTGTACCATTGGAGAAACTATAGATACTTTTTTTAAAAATATACGGTTTATTAAAGTAGATTTTCCAGCATTTGTACAACCAATTATTGAAATTTCATTATTTGTAGACATATTATTAATTTATTTTAATTTGTAACTTGAAAATATGAAATAATTTTTGGTATCAAAATCAATAAACCTATAATTATGGCAGTTATAGACATTACTAATGTTGCAGCTGCTGAAATATCTTTAATTTTTTTAGAATTAATATTAAATTTGAATGATACTAAATCAACCAAATTTTCGATAGCTGTATTTACCAATTCTAATGAAATTATTATTCCAATGATTAAAACAATAATAACTCATTCTATGATAGTCATCTTTTTATATAAAATTCCAGAAATTACTAAAACTATTATTGATATAACTAAGTGAACAACTAATGAAATTTCTTCTTTTACTGCAAAAAATAAACCTTGAAATGCATAACTAAATTTAAATTTAGTATTTTTTTTTAACTCATTTTTTAAGTGATTATTTTTCATATTTCTTATACTTATTTAAAACATTTTTATTAATTTTATTTTGAATTTTAAGGGTTAAATACTCTAGTGTATTTGATTTTTCATGATCAAAATCTAAAAGATGCATAACTCCATGAATATACATTCTAGATAATTCACTTAAAAAAGTTACATTATATTTTATTGCATTTATTTTAATTTGTTCAGGACATAAATAAATTTCACCTAACAAAGGAGTTATAAAATTTGCTTCATAATTTGAAATATTTTTTTTTGTTTCTAAAAATGAAATTGTAATAACATCTGCTATGTAATTTTTATTTCTTGTTTTTTTGTTTAAAGTAAGCATTTTTTTTGAATCTAAAAAAATAATTTCATAAAAAAAATTTAAAGTTATATTAAATAATTTTGAAAATTCTTTATCAATGATATTAGATAATAAACTTATATTAATATTATTTATTTTTGTTTTTAAATTATTTATTCTTTTTAACATAAAATTAAAACCCTAAATAATGTTCAGCAATTGATTCTGACCTAATGAATAATAGTACTTCATGTCAACCAACATTATATGCACAATCTTTATTGTTTTGTAAAAAAATTAAGTTTTCTATAGATTGAACAAAATTATTTTTAACATAAAATCTTGTAGATTCTTTTGTTTTTTGATCAATTAAATCAAAATATTGATATGATTTTATCTCATTGTAAATATCATTATTTTCAATAACTAAAAATGTTTCTTTATCAGTTATAAATAGTTTACAAGGATTATTTATTTTAATTTTTACACAAAAAATAACTACAATGAGAATTATAAAAATTATTAAAATTGATGTTAAAATTGCAATTATTTTTGATTTCATTTATCTTACCTCTACTATTTTATTGGCAAGTTTTATTAAGTTAGGATCATGTTCTGCGAATATAACAAAATTGTCTTCTACTAATGGTTTAATTAGACAATTAAAAACAGACTCTTTTAGTGAATAATTTATTGCTGATAGTGTTTCATCTAACAAAATTAATTTATTTTTTTCTTTTTGCAACATGATTAATCTAGCAATTTGAATTTGTCCTGAACTATAATTTGTGGGACTAGTTTCAAAAAAATTAATTTTATTCAAGATAGAATATATTTTTTCATCAAAAGAATGATTTTGAACAAATTGAAAAATTTTTTCAGAAATTAATAAACTATTACTTATGTTATTTCCATTAATATAAATTACATTTTTAGCAAACCACTCATTATTAATTTCATCAATTGAGTAATCATTTATTTTAATTTCACCTGATTTCATCTTAAATCTGCAAGTAAGTGATTTAAGAAGAGAAGATTTTCCAGAACCATTTTTGCCAGTTAAAACTGTTAAATTATCTAGATTACAACTTCAATTTTGGAATATTTCTTTAATTCCATCTGTTAAATTAATGTTTTTAAAACTTACTTTAGTTATTTTATCAATTTTATTAATTGCTTTTTCATGTTCTGTAATGTTAAAATAGCCATTAATTTTTTTATATGAAGAAATAAAGGAATTATATGAGAAACCAAATTTTATGAGTGTATCAACATTAGATATTAGTAATGCCTGAATTGTTGAAATATAAATTAATTTGGATAAATCAAAATTTTTTTCAGAAATTATTAAACTTATTCCTAATGAAATAATTAAAATTGAAAAAATAAATTTAACAAATTCAAAAATTTTATCAATAATTGAAGTTTCTATTGAAATGTTATAATTAAGTTTTGAATTTTCATTTAAATTTTTTTTTATTGATTTAACTATTTCTTCATATTCATTAAAAAAATTTTCATATAAAAGTAAATTGGAAAATTTTGATAAATAATCATTATGTTTTTGTAAATTATTTATTGATTTAAACAAATAACTTTTATTTAAATAAAATTGAATAATAACAAAAATAAAAATTGCAATTATTTGTATAATGCTAATTATTAAAAAAAATACATGTGTTGAAATTAAAATTCCTAGTGTAACTATAGATAAAATCAATGATGTAATAAAATTTGTTATTTTTATTAAACAAAAATTTATAAGATTTGTAATATGGCTATCAAGTTCGAATAATGTTCCATATGGCTTTTTTTCATAAAAATTAAAGGTATGTTTATTTAATAGTTTAAAAAGTTGTAATCAAATGTTTTTATAAATTATTTTTGAATTATGTCCTTGAATTAAATTTATACCAAAATCAGTAAATAATTCAGCTAGTTTTATCATAAGAAAAGGACTAATAATAGCTATTAAATTAGATAATGTTCCATAACCAATAGTGGCATCAATTATTAATTTTGAAAATTGTGCGCCAATTAAACTTAAAATTACTACAAATAATTCAAAAAATAAGCAAACAATTAAGATTTTTCAAGAAATAAAATTAAATAAATTTATTTTTTTATTTTTAGTAATTTTATTTAAATCAAATTTAATAGATTCAACAGTACAAATAAGATTTGCAAATTCTTTTTTAAATTCAGCTTCATTTAATTCATATTTTCCCTTGCTAGAATCAACAATTAAAAACAAATTCTTTTTCTTTTTTCTAAATATAATGTAATGAAATCCATTTAAACGTTTCACTAATCCAATATGTCATTTTGATGAAATGTCTTCAAGTTCTTTAAATTCACATTCATAACTTTCAATTTGCAATCCATATTTTAAACCCAATTCTTCTAAATCATATAAATTCATACCAAAATTTGAAATTATTGCATTGTTAATTATGTCTGATCGATCCAATGATAAATCATTAATTTCATTTGCTAGCATTGCTATAACACAAGCGCCGCATTCATTTTCCTTTTCTTGGTATATGACTTCCATTTTTTTCACCTATATAAATAAGTTCAAAAAAATGAAAAAAAATACAAAAAAATTTATTTTCTTGAAAAAAAATACACCCAACTTTTAAAAATGGGTGCATAACACTATATATATATATATTATTTTCTAGTTCTTCTCATTTTTTTTTGCAAACGTTTTTGAACTAGTTTTTGCTTTTCTCTTTTTCTCAATCCTGGACGAAGATGATATTCATGGCGCAAAGCATCTCGTTTAGTTTCACTAGTTATTCGCTTAAATTTTCTTAAAGCTCCTTCAAGATCTCCATCCACAACTTTAACTTTTGGCATTAAAATCACCTCCTTTCTAAGTAAAAATTATTTTAAATAATTTTCATTTTCCATAAGAATTGTTCTAGTTAATTCTTCTTTTTGTTTTTTTAATAGTTCATATTTACGTTCTTCTTCTTGTTTTATTCGATTTGTTTTGTACAACTCTTGTCTAATTAATTCATTATCATTTTTAATACTATCTATTTGGTCGTTAATATTTTTTTCAATTTTTAACAAATTAGTCAAGTAATTTGATCTATCTATTTCAGAAGGTGAATTGTCTACAATTTTTGTTTCAATTAAATCAATATTGTTAATTTTCATTTCTGAATCATTATTTAATTCATTTAAATTATTATCTTCAGAAACATTTTTTGTTGCATTGTTAGATATGCTTTCAGGAATTTTAAAAAAATTAATGTCATCTGTTATTTTTTGAGTTTCTTCTTGAATTGTAATTAAATTATCTTCATTTTTACTTGATTCATTATTAGTAATAATTGTGCTTTCATAATCTAATTTATTTGATATATTATTTTCATTTTTAATTTCATTATTAATATTATGAATTGTGTCATTATTTAAATCTTTTTCATCTTCAATTGATGAAAAATTATTTGTTAATGCACTAAATTTAATTGTTGGTTGAAAAATACTAAGATCATCAATTCCTTTATTCAAATGTTTTAATTCAGCAATATTTGACACATTAATTGCTTTACTAGGGGTTTCAATTGTAAAATTCATTTGCCTAGTTGCTGAATTTCTTTTTTTAATTTTTAGATCATTTAATCGTTTTTTTGCATCGCGAATCATTTCGAAAATTTCATCACGTGTGTATTTAGTATCTTGAGGATCTGGTCTGCCAGCTTTAAAAGGAATCCCAACATACGTTTTCATTCATTCTCTTTTTGTTTGTTTTTGTCTTTTAGCTTGTTTTCATGATTTTTTTAAACGTTTTTTGCCTTCTCTTGTTTCAGGGTTTAAAAAATCAATTAGCATTCTTGTTCTCAGATTGTCACCATTAACCATTAATTCTAAGATTTTTTCATCAAATTCAATCATTGGAACTAATTTATCTGACTCATTAGGATTCTTTTTTATTAATCCTTTTTCTTCTAAAATTTCATTACGAAATCTTTTGAAATCTTCTTCACATTCTTTTCCATAGTTGTTTATAAAACCTTTAATATCAAATTCACCATAACGGATTTTGCATTTTTTTATATACTCAGGTCATGAAAAGTCTTCATTGTGGTGATTTTTATAACCTTCTAAAAACAATTCCCATTTTGATTTATTTTTTAACAAAGCTTCACTAGTTAAACTCATGCTTTGTTCAATATTTTTATGATTTTTGATATTCTTGTTTTTATAATCCATTTTATTATTAACCATTGCAACAAAATTTAATAATGACAAACAACAAAAGCAAATTTATTATAGTGGCATTATAATATATATAATGTAAAAACAAAAAATTTTTATAGTTTTAGATTTTAACTTATTTGAAATAAAACTAAAAATGTTTTCTAATTTTTTATATACATTAAAACATATTTTGCATAAGTTAATTGACTTATTATCCAAGATCCATTGATAAAAAACAAAAAATTTATTAAATATTAATTTAATAGAAAAAAAATGTTATTTTGCTCTTGATTATTGATGCTAAATTTCATTAAAATTAATTGCAAATTGCCTTCTTTGAGCATTTGTGAAAATTTAAAGCTAAATTTGGAGTTGTATTTATGCAAAAGGTAATAAAAACAAAAAAAACTTTTAAGAATTTACTATTAACAACACTTTCAATTTTACCTATTATTGTAGTTACAAGTTTAGGGTTTCAGTATGGAAGTAACTCTAAGGTAAGTATTAAAAATTTTGATCAATCAATTTCATCAGAAAGTAATTTAGAAAATAATTTATCTAAAAACAATTTAGTTAATGAAGATAAAAAAAGCGATCAAGTTTCTATTCCTACAATTAATGATACAAACGCTAAAACATTAATAATCGGTAAAAATATTATCCATTTAAATAATAAAGTAATTTATGTGCCAGGAATAACTAATCCTTTGGTGTCTGCATCTTTATTAACAGTTTTTGATGAAAATTTTAATAAGGTTCAAGAAATTATTTTGAATTCAAATTTTGATAAACTTAGTCCAGTTGATGCAAATGATGTTTCTAAAGGAATTATTATTTCAGGTTGAAATGAAAAAACTGCTATTTACTATGCAATAGACATAGAAACACAAACAATTGATGAAAAATCTAGGGAAATAGTTGATGTACCTTTGAATTCATACAGTGTAGCTGGTAATTTTAATAAAATGCCATCAGTAATTAGTGTAACTATCACTAATAACCTTCAAGATAGTTCAATTCCTCAATTAGAATTAACAATTACTTCTGTATTAACAAAAATTTCAAATAAAATTTCCATTCCTAGAGTTGCAGATATTCCTTTTAATTCAATTCAATTGGTTGATTGTATTTCAGTAAACAATAAATTATATGTTGGAATAAATTATAAGAATGATGGTAATCCTGTTGGGAGTGACATTATATTGTTAGACAAAGGAGAAATAATTCCTGGTGGACCAACTGTCAAACTTCCATTTAGCATTAAAAGTATGGTAAATGATGACCAAGCTAAAAAAATTTATGTTCAATATAGTGATATTAATGATGGAAGTATTCGTTTTTGAAGTTATAGTACAATCAATAATGATAAGTTTTCACAAGAATCTGCAGGTTGCAATAAATCAGTATTTAGTCAAATGGTAGCAGTGACAAAATTAAATGATAAAGATACAAGTGGAATAATTACTTTAAATAATAATAAAAATGTTATTAGATATTATGATATAAACAATTTAAATTCCTACAAATATGATTACAATTTAAATTTCTTTGCAGAAAATGGTAATAGAATAAGTGATATTATTTACAATAAGTACACAAATAAGTTTAATTTGTTTTATAGTTATGATTCATATGTTGATGGAATAATTAGTTGAAATTTTGATCCAACAATGACATCAAGTGAAATTAGTGATGAGAGGTACTATACAGATATTGCACCAATTCATATTAGATATGCTAATTTAGTTAAATTAATGAATACTGATACATGAAAAAATGAATATGCTTCTTGCTATGCTAAGAATAATTTATCAAATAGTTTTAAAGATTTTTTAGAAATTCCAACATTTTTTAAAAATATTCAATTAGAAAGTATTAAAAACAAAGACAACAATTTTGAAATTAAAACTATAGCTAATGATAATATAGGCGTATTTAATTTAATTGTCGACTATAAAGTTGGTCAATTAAAAGAAAATATAAATTCTAAAAACAACACTAATGATCTTGTTAAAAATAATAATGAAGATAATGTTACTACAGAAAATGAAACTAAAAATGTAAGATTGTTAGATTTTAATGTAACAAATTTTACTAGCATTAATCCTGAAGATATTAAGGCTAACATTGATCATTCATCTCAATTACTTAAAAAAACACCAACAGAATTGAAAGAAATGTTGGAGAATTATAAGACTAAAGAATTAACTCAAGAAATGATTTTTGATTTATTTGGAATTGATAAAAAATTTCAAAAACTTGATTATTATATTGTAATTAAAGACTACAATGTTTTAGGTGAAATAAATATTGAAATTGTTTTTCCTACAGTATTTAACAATGCTAATATTAATTCAAAAGCCAAAACAACAAATGACCAAATTTTATTAGTTAATAATGCATTAACTAAAAGGTCTTTAGAAAATCGATTTAGTATTTCAACTGAAAGATGATTTATACCTATAGTGACAATATCTTCTATTATTGTATTTGCAGTTATAATTCTTACTTTATGAATGGTTTGGGGCAAAAAATTATACAAATCTTATTTAATGAAAAATAAAAATGATTTATTAAAAGAATATGAATCATTAAAAATTTTAACAGGCGATAATTGTGTACTTGAAGATGCAAATGGTAATGTTGTAAATCCTATGTCTTTGGCTTCAACTGTTGCAATTAATGAAAATTCTGAAATAAAAATTAATTTTAGAGAAGAAGGAGATTATTTTAATAAGATAAGTAAAAAATAATTTTAATATAATAAGTTTTTTTAAATAATTCATCAAAATACTAAAAAAATATTAAAATTTACTTGTTTATAATTGCTAAATTACTTTAAGAAATTTGGATCAAGGTGTTCAAATTTGGGTGTTAACTTGCTTTGCTTGTTTACATTTAATTGAAATTGTGTTTAAAATATTTGGCAGTAAATGTTTAATAAATTAGGTATTAGAGGGCATTATTTTAAAATGAGTTCATCAAGTACAAAAAAATTACTTACTCAATCTGAAATGATCAAAGAAATTAGTGAGTCAACAGGCGTTCCACTAGTTAAGGTGAAAGAAATTATTGCTTCTATGCAAAATATAATTAAGAGTGAATTAATTAAAAATGAGTTAGTTCGTTTCTTTAATATTGGTAAATTTAAAGTTGTAAGTACAAAGGCTAGAACTGGTATTAATCCTTTCACAAAAGAGAAAATTAAAATACCAGCTAGAAAAAAAGTTCGTTTTTTGGTTGCTAAATCTTATTCTTCTTCGATTTTAGAAAATAAAGGCGAAAAGAAAACAGTTTCTTCATCTACTAAATCTAAAAATAAGTCTTTACCAAAGAAAACTTTATCAAAAAGTAAAAGCAAAAAAAAGTAAGTTTTATTAATTACTTGGTTAGTATAAATTAACTTTTTAGTGACAACTAAGAAGTTTATTTTATTGTTTATAGACATAAGAATACATAATGCAATATAATGATAATAGTATTAAAGTTTTAAAGGGTTTAGAACCAGTTAGAAAAAGACCAGGGATGTACATTGGTTCAACTGATGTTCGTGGTTTGCATCACTTAATATGAGAAATTTTTGATAACGCTATTGATGAAGTTCATAATGGATCAGCAAATGAAATTAGTGTTATTTTAAAAAAAGATGGATCAGTAATTATAAAAGATAATGGTCGCGGCATTCCAATTGGTAAAAATAGTTCATCAGGTTTGTCAACAATTGATACAGTTTATACAATTTTACATGCTGGCGGAAAATTTGACGGTGATTCTTATAAGATTTCTGGTGGTTTGCATGGTGTTGGAGCATCAGTTGTTAATGCATTATGTTTGTGGATGAATGTTGAGGTTAAAAGAGAAGGTAAAATCTTTGAATCATCATATATAAATGGCGGAAACATAAAAAAAGCTGCATCACAAACAGGAACAACAAATAGAACAGGAACAACTGTTCATTTTAAACCTGATCCAACTATTTTTAAAGTAACAACTTTTAATTCATCTATTATCAAAGAAAGATTAAAAGAAACTTCTTTTTTGTTCCAAGGTTTAAAAATTGAATTTATTGATGAAATAAATCCTAATAATAACGAAGTATTTCATTCAATTAATGGAATAAAAGAGTATATTTCTTTTATAAATGAATCAAAAAAACCTATATCTAAAATTGCTTATTTTAAAGGTTCAAAAAATAATATTGATGTTGAAGTTGCTTTACAATTTACACTTGATGAAAATGAATTAATTTTATCTTTTGCCAATTCTATTAAAACAAATGAAGGTGGCAGTCATGAGTTAGGTTTTAAAATTGCATTAACAGAAACTATTAATGATTATTCAATTAAGTATAAATTATTAAAAGAGCGTGATAAAAATTTTGAAGGCAATGATATTAGAGAAGGTTTAACTGCCATTGTTTCTGTAAAAATACCAGAAAGTATGATTTTGTATGAAGGTCAAACTAAAAATAAATTATTTACCCAAGAAGCTAAAACAATTGTTCAAAAAATTGTAAATGAAAAATTATATTTTTTTCTTGAAGAAAATAAAGAAGATGCATCAAAAATTATTAACAAAATAATTTCAACACGAGATGCAAGATTAGCTGCTAAAAAAGTTAAAGAAAATATTAAACAATTAAAAAATGTTAAATCTGAAAAAGTTTTATTTGGTAAATTAACAGCTGCTCAAACTAAAGACCCTAAGCAAGCTGAAATATTTTTAGTTGAAGGAGATTCTGCTGGTGGTACTGCTAAAACTGGTAGAGATCGGAAATATCAAGCAATTTTACCATTAAGAGGTAAAGTTATTAATGTTGAAAAAACTAAGTTATCTGAATTATTAAAAAATGAAGAAATTTTATCAATTATCTCTTGCTTAGGAACTGGGATAGGAGAAAATTTTAATATTAAAAATATTAGATATCATAAAGTTATAATTATGACTGATGCTGACACAGATGGTGCACATATTCAAATTTTGCTTTTGACATTCTTTTATCGTTACATGAGGCCTTTAATTGAACAAGGCATTATTTATATTGCAATGCCTCCTTTATATAAAATAACCAATAATATTAGTAAAAAGTTTAGTTATGCATGAAATGACCTTGAACTTGAAGATTTAAAAAAAATGTATTCTAAATATTCAATTCAGCGTTATAAAGGTCTTGGTGAGATGAATTCTGATCAACTATGAACAACTACAATGGATCCAAAATCAAGACAACTAGTACAAGTGACATTAGAAAATGCAGTTCAAGCTGAAAGAAGAGTAACAACATTAATGGGAGAAAATACATCTTCACGCAAGGATTGAATTAATCAGAATGTTGAATTTATTATGGATGAGTAGTTATCATTATGAATAATAAAATTTATCAAAAAATTCAGAAAAAAGAATTTGATGAAATTATGTCAGATAGTTTTGGAAAATATGCAAAGTATATTATTCAAGACAGAGCTTTACCTGATATTCGTGACGGATTAAAACCAGTTCAAAGAAGAATTCTTTATGCAATGTATAAAATTGGTTTGAATCCTGAAAAAGCACATAAAAAATCAGCAACAACTGTTGGCGAAGTCATTGGTAAGTATCATCCACATGGAGATTCTTCAATTTATGAAGCATTGGTTAGAATGAGCCAATGATGAAAAAATAATATTCCTTTAGTCGATATGCAAGGCAATAATGGTTCAATTGATGGCGATAGTGCAGCGGCTATGCGTTATACTGAAGCTAAGTTTTCTACGTATGGTTTTAGTATGATGAACCAAATCGAAAAAGAAACAGTTAAATTTGTTTTTAATTTTGATGACACTGAATATGAACCGACATTATTGCCAACATTGTTGCCGAATTTATTCATTAATGGAGCTACTGGTATTGCTGCTGGCTATGCAACAAACATCCCTCCTTTCAATATTAATGAATTGATTGATGCAATTATTATGAAAATTGATTCCCCAAATTGTAGATTAGATTCTTTAATTAAAGTTCTCCCTGGTCCAGATTTTCCAACAGGTGGAATTATTTGTGATGATAATGGAATTAAAGAAAGTTATGAAACAGGTAAAGGTAAATTTATTTTAAGAGCTAAAATAGATAATGAAATTGTAAATAATAAAATGCAATTGGTAATTAGTGAAATACCTTATGAAACTAATAAATCATCCATAATTAAAAGCATTGAAGAAATAATTGATAATCAAGAAATAGCATATTTAAATGAAGTTCGTGATGAATCAGATAAAAATGGAATTAGAATTGTTTTAGAATACAAAGGTGATGAAAAAATTGCAGATACAATAAAACGATATTTGTTTAAAAATACACAGTTACAAATTACTTATAACATTAATAATATTACAATTTATAACCGGAAACCTATTCAAACAACATTAATTAATTATTTAGATAGTTATCTTGAACATGCTATGGAAATAATTATTAAAAGTTCTGTTTTTGACTTAAACAAAACAAAAAACCGTTTAGAAATTATTGAAGGTTTAATTAAGACTACTTCAATTATTGATAAAATTATTGAATTAATTAGATTGTCAAAAGATAAAACTAGTGCAATTAGTGGTTTAATGGAAAAATTTGCTTTTACTAATAATCAAGCAGAAGCAATTGTTCAACTAAGATTATATAGATTGACAAATACAGATGTATTGGGTTTGCAAGAAGAATTTAAAACTCTTAATGAAACTATCATTGAATTAAATAAAATTCTTAATGATGAACAATATCGTAAACATTATTTAAAAGGTATTTTAAGAAATTATAAAAAAATTTTTAACAACCCTAGAAAAACTAAAATTGAAAAAGGTGTTGAAAAAATTGTTATTTCTGATGTTGATATTATTGAAAATAAAGATATTAATGTTGTTATTAGCCGCAATGGTTATATAAAATATACAACTCAAAAAATTGATAATTTAAATACATTGTGTAATTTAAAAATGAAAGAAAATGATACATTAGTATTTGTTTCAAATGCACAAGTTTTAGACCGAATATTAATAATTACTAGCTTTGGCAATTTTATTTGTTTACCAATTCATAAAATTAAAGAGGGAAAAATTCGTGAATTAGGTAATCATATAAACAATATTGTTACTTTAAGGGATAATGAAAAAATTATTTTTGCTAAAGTTTTAAAAGATAATTTAAATGTTGAAAATAATTTAAGTATTGTTTTGGTTTCAAAATATGGAATGGTAAAACGATTTTATATAAGAGATGTCCTTAATTGTAAAATTATCAAACCAAGCATTTGTATGAATCTAAAAGAAAATGATATTCTAGTAGATGCAAAATTAGTTTGTGGAGAAAATCAGCAAATAATTCTTTATTCTCAACTTGGAAATGCATTGAGATTTAATATTGATGAAATTAGTGTTATTGGTTTAAAGGGTATGGGGGTTAGAGGCATAAAATTAAGAAATGAAGATTTTTTAATTAATTGTTCGATAATAGAACCTGAAAATGAAAACTATGTTGTATTATTCGCAAGCAACGGAATTAAAAGAATAGCAATTAAAGATTTAATAACCTTAAGTCGAGCAACAATGGGAAAACCAATTTTAAATCAAATAAAATCTAAACCGTATAAATTGGTTAGTGCAATATTAATTGATGGTAAGCAAAAAAATATTATTTGTTATCAAGAAAATAGTGAAGAACCTAAAATTATTTCAGTAAATCAAATTCCACTGCTAGATTTTGATTCTAGAATGAGTTCTCCTATCTTAGAATCATTAATTTTTGCTTATTTGCCAGATAAGGAAATGGATCAATTTAAAAATGAGTAATGTATGAAATCTCAAAATAATTCTTTTTTAAATTATTTTAGACCTAGTATGTATATAAATAGTTTTGAAAAAATAAATATTTTTTCTTTGGTAAATCAAAATATAGGCACAATTTATTGTGATTTAGATAATACTTTAGTTCCTCATTTTAGTCGAAAACCAAATAATAATGTTAAACAATTTTTAAAAAAAGTTAAAAATGAAAAAATTCATATTTGAATATTATCAAATAATTCTAAAAAAAGAGTTTTTGAATTTTGTAAAGAATTAATTGATGAACATATTATTGATGGTTATATTTCTAATGCAAAAAAACCACTAGTCTATAAGGTAAAAAAACATATGAAAAAAAATCAAATATTACCAGAAGAAACAATAATTATTGGTGATAAATTGCTTATAGATATTTTATTAGCTAATAGATTAGGTTGTAAATCAATTTTAGTCCATCCATTATTAGAAGTAATTTATGATTTAAAAACCAATAATAAAAAAATTCAAAAATTTATTGAAAATATTATTTATTTAAAATTAGAAAAAAATAATTTTTTAAATATTAATTCATTAAACCAAGAATTTATAGATGGCGCAAATGAAATTCTTTAATAATATGAATATAAATAAAAAATGTTTGGGTTGTGGTGTTTTTTTAACAAATATTATAGATAAAATTGGTTATACACCTGTTATAGAAAAAGCAAAATTATGTCAAAGATGTTTTAAATTAAAATACTATAACCAAGATACATTTAATCATAAAAAAGACGATATTGAAAAGCATGTTACTAATGTTTTAAATAAATTTGATTTTTCTGATAAAACTACTTTTTATGTTTGTTCATTTTCTCAAATATTCTTTAAAAAAAATGAAATTTTAAAATTAAAAGAAAAATCAAAAAAATTTTTTTTAATTATTTCTAAAATTGATTTATTTACAGATATCTTTGATATTAATTTATTAAGTAGAAAAATAAATGATTTAATTGATAAATATGATTTTAAAGTTAAAAAAGAACAAATTATAATATGTTCGTCACTTAAAAAGTTAAATTTTAAACTAATAGATAATGCATTATTAAAAGCATCTAAAATCAAATCTAAGGTAGTTTTTTGCGGTCCTACTAACTCAGGAAAATCTTCAATAATTAATTGAATACTAAAACATCAAGAAAATTTTAAAAATGATTTTTTAACAACAAGTTATTATAAAAATACAACCCAAGACATAAAACAAATTATAATACCTAATTATGCTACTATAATTGATTTACCTGGTTTTATTGATAAAAATAGTTTTCAAACATTAATTTCAGATGAAAATTTAAAAAATTTTTCTGGATCAAAATCAAAATTTGTTAATAAAGTTTTTCAAATTAAAAATGATCGTTTATTTAAATTTAAAAACTTTGCTGAAATAATTGTTATTGTTGATAATGAAAAAAATAAACAAAAAAATTTAATTTCTTATTTAAACCAAAATGTAGAAATTTATGGGCAAAATTTAAAAAATAATAAAATTAATCCTTTAATAGAAAATAAGAATAAAAAAATGGCACAGTATGAATACATTTTGAAAGATGACTTTAATATTTTATTTTTTGATAATTTAGGTTTTATTGTTTTAAAAAATATTTTGTTATTAAAAATAAATATGGATAAAAATATTTCTAAACCAATTTTAATAAATAATTCAAGGTTTTAAATGACAATGAAAAAAGTAATTATTTATGGAGGCAGTTTTGATCCATTTCATAAAGGTCATTTAACAGTAGCAAAAATTGCCATGAACAAAACAAAAAGTGATTTATTGTATTTTGTTCCATCTTATACAAATGAATTAAAACAAAATTCTTTAATTTCTCATTTTAATCATCGATGTAGAATGATTAAAAATGATATAAATAAATATAAAAAATTTAAATTATCTATTTGAAATATTAAAAATAAAAATTTATATTCAATAAATTTAATAAATTATTTTCTTAAAAAATTTCCAAATAGTAAATTATATTTGTTAATAGGTTCAGATCAATTAAATAATTTTCATACATGAAAAAAAGCAAAAGAAATTTCTAAATTAACTAATATTATATGTGTGTCTAGACCAAAAAATAAAATTAATAAAACTAATTTGAAAAAATTTAAAATTCAAATTATTGGTAATTCTAATATTGATATTTCATCATCAACATTAAGAAAGACTTCTATTAAAAAATATATGAGTCAAAAAAATATTAATTATATTAATGATAATTGATTATATACAGATGATAGAATTAAAAGGTTTTTGTCTAAAGAAAGATGAGAACATTGCAAAAGAACTGCAATTTTAGCAAAAAAATTAGCCATAAAAAATAATTATATAAAACCTAATGATGCATATATAGCTGGTTTATTTCATGATTTAGCAAAAGAGTTTACTGATAATGAATTAATCTATTATGCTAATTTACTTAATATAAAAAAATACACATCAATAAAAACATTACATCCATATGTTGGTTATTATTTTATGAAGTATTATTATTTATTTAAAAATAAAAAAATATTGCAAGCTGTTTATAGACATACTGAACCTATCAAAAATAAAATTTCAAAATTAGATAAAATAGTTTTTGTTGCAGATAAATGCGAACCGGCTAGAATTTTTCAACAAAAAAAATTACCTTTTAATGTTAAACAAATTGAAAAAATAGCAAATAAAAATATTAATTTAGCATTCAAAATATTAAGCAATATAATAAAAAATTATTTTGAAAAATCAAAATCTAATTAATATATATATGTCTGTGTGTACAAGCAATTTCATTAAAAATACATCAAAATTTTTAATTAAAATACTTTTATTAACTATTTGAAAATTTTTAAATTATAAAATGCAATTTATGACATTTAAGTTTACAGACTTAGTTAAAAAAAATAAATAATTTTATAAAATTTATTAATAAACATTTTTTAAAGACTTTTCATTTATGATGTTTTGAATAATTTTAAAATAATCGATAGAACGCTCTATGAATGGTAAATGTCCAGTCCTCAACATTTGAATAATTCAAATATCTTTAACATCATGTTTTAATCTTTTAATTGTTTTTTTTATGGGTAAAATTGAATCACATTCTCCTAAAATTAAGAATGTTTTAGTATCTAAGTTCTTATAATTATTTTTAATGAATAAAAGTTCATTAAAACTTCCTAATTGATTGTTAAGTAATAAAAATGCATTTGCATGATCTTTATAATATTTTAAATCGTTTTTTAAAAGCATTTCTCCATTAATTGGATCATCATAAATTGAACGTTTATCAAAAAACAATGAACGTGAAAATTTATATAAAAATTGCTTCATTTTTTTAGGTTTAGGTCTAAATGTTGTTTTAAATTTTATTCCTTTATAAACAGATGTTGAATTCATAGGTGACACTAAAATAAGTTTATCTACTATGTCTTTTGATAGCATATTGGTGGCACAAACTGCAATTGCTCCCCCCATAGAATGACCTATTAAAATAATTTTACTAAAATTCATTTTTTTAATTCAGTTAGCCAAATATTTAGCATAATATGATACTTTAAGCTTTTGAGGATTATAAGATAATTCTCCATGTCCTGGAAAAACTATAGAATAATAATCATTATCAGAAATTTGGTCACTAAACGAGTTGTGATAATAACAATTTGCTGCATAACCATGACAAAAAATTATTGTTTGTTGATTTTTATTTTTAGCAGGCCGGTAATAATATTCAAATTCATCGTTTATAAAATATTCATATTTATTCATTGATTAATCTTTTCATTTAGTATTTATTCATTCAATTCTAATGTAAATAGTTGAAGATTTAAAATAAATTATTTTATTTATTTAACATATTTAACAACAAATTCTTTTAAAATTTTAATAGATTCAAATAATTTTTTCTTTTCTTTATTATTAAGATCTATTTCGAGAATCATTTTAACACCATCACGTGTTAAAACACTAGGAACACCAATAAAAATATCTTTAAATCCATATTCTCCATTAAGATAAGTTGAAACTGGTAAAATTTCATAACTATTATCAATAATTGATCTTAAAATTGCTGCAACACAATTACCAATACCATAATATGTTGCACCTTTATTATTAATAATTTTATAAGCTTTTTTACGAACAGGTTCTTCTAATAATTTTTCATAATTTTTACTGTTAATTTTATGAATTTTTTCTAGTTTTGATAGTGGAACGCCTTCAATTTTAATTTGAGAAAAGGCAACAACTGAAGAATCTCCATGCTCGCCTAAAACATAAGCTTGAACTGCCTTAGGAGATACACTAGCACGTGATCCAATGAAATGTCGTAATCTAGCAGTATCTAATGTAGTTCCAGAACCAATTACTTTATTTTTTGGTAATCCTGAATATTTTCAAAATGTATATGTCATAATATCTACTGGATTAGAAACAATAATAGCAATTCCTTTAAAACCAGAATTTTTAACTTGTTTAGCAATTTCTTTCATAATATGGACATTTCCTTCAACAAGTTGTAATCTAGTTTCATTGGGTTTTTGTGGTCGACCTGCACTAATAATTACAAATTCTGCATCTTTTAAATCTTTATATTCTGCTTTATAAATATTAAATGTTCTTTGATTTGTTCAACTTGCATCTTCAAAATCTCAAATATTTCCATCCCTTATTTTTTCATTTATGTCAATAATTCCATAACTTCCTGATAAACCTTGGTTAATTGATGAATATAAAAAAGAATTACCAACAGCACCTGATCCAATTGAAATAACATTAATTTTTTTCATAAATAATAAACCTACCTTGAATATGTTTCAATTAAATAATTTTTATTTTTGATATTTCATTGCATAAAATTTTTAAATGGATTCCACTTTTCATAAAAAATTATGAATTCATTATTTTTATTTCAATATCCTGATTTTGGTTGAACAATAGTTAATGGAAAAATACTACACAAAATAATTCAATAAATTATAAAACTAGCAATTATTCCAGGAGTTTCAACACTTTTTATTGACAAGAAATTAGTTGATAACAAATTGTTAAACTCTTTGATAGCATCATTATAAGTAGTTATACCCTCATTTCTAATTGTTTCTCCAACAATTTGAAAATTACCAGCAAAATTACCAAATGGACTTACAAAAGATGTTAATGAACTCATTAAAATTTCACCAATCGTATACCCTAAGTATCCAATTCCTCAAATTAAACCAGCAGCAAAACCCATGTACCTAGGATTTGAATTTATTAATTGTTGAGGAATTGTTAATAAAATAGGTTGAACACTTCACAAAAAAAACCCACTCAAGAAAATAAAAATTAACATAAAAACTAAAGCTGCTGTATTATCATAACCTCCAAAATAACCGCATAATAATGATATTAACATGCATAAATAACCAAAAGCAAACATAAAACGAACAAAAAAACGACGTTCAAAAATTGTTTTCCCGAAATTTGCTAATCAAAAAATTCCAAGAAAAAAACCAGCCACAAATAAACAAATAAATGTTGGTCAAACTCAATATCAACTTGATGTATTAATGTTCTTAACATTTGGGTTTAAAGCATTAGCAATTGCTAATGCTTTAAAATTAGCCGGTGACTGTTCAATAAATGTTCGCATAGTAGAAGAAGTAATAAAAACAACTGAAATTAATCAAATTGAAAACATTCCAGCTAAAACAAGTGTATTTTTTTCTTTAATAACTTTTCCTAAAGTTATTTGTTCATTACTTGGCGAAATTTGTGACTTTGAACTTTTATTTACCATTTCAGTTCCGTATAAGACGTATAATACAAGAATAATAAAAACTAAAATGACAAAACTAGACAATATTGCAGTTCAAATAATAGAATTTCCATTTACTAATCCAATTGCACCTGGAATTACAAAAAATATATTTGCAACAAAAGCACCGCCATTAAATCCAAATTGATTAATTGTCATGTACTTTGCTTTTTCTTTGTTATCCATTCTAGAAATAATTGAATTAGTATAAGTTATTAGTGTTGTGCCGCCCACTGCTAAAAAAATTCTAAAAATAACAAACAATGACATACCTAAAGTTGCAACTCCATCAGGAGACAAACTGGCACCACCAGCAATAGATAATGCATTTCAACTTTGATTTTGCGAAACTATTATAAAAGGGAAAGATAAAACCATTAGTGATAAAACAGTTATAACTGCATACTTATGGCCAATCTTGGCTATTAATCAACCGGCTAAAATTGAACCAACTGCCCTTCCTAGTGTTATTGTTCAATTTAAAGAACCTGAAACTATAGCTGATGGTGGTGAACTAAAAAAAGTTGCCCCTCATCCATTTGCATTTGTAGTTCCAAATCCTGAACCTTGAAAGTTAGAAATTGAATATCATTGAACAACAAAAAGAAAATAACCAACTAATATTAATCCTCAAAGTAAAACTAATTTTTTTTGAGAGTATTCATTATTTTCTTTTCTAATTTGTGATGTTGAATTAGACAAAACTACTTGTGAAGTACAATGCATAGTACTCATCACCAATCTCCATTAATTAAATTTTAAGTTAATAAAACTAACTTTACAAAATAATTTATAAGACATCCATGATCATTATATAACTAAATTTTTTAAAATTTTATTAATCTAATAATTGGCATGTAAGTAGGTATGTAATGTTAATATGCAATTACAATTAAAAGCAAATTACAAATTTATTAATTCTTTTAATGTCATCAAAGGATCAAGTGAATTATTTTTATAAATGTCTTTGTTATTACCACTTCCTGGAAAACATTTAAAATTTTTAACTAATATTTTTACATCTTTTTTATGTTTAAATTTCAAAAAATCATTTGACAAACCTAAATCTCCATAAATTTCTTCAAAAACACAAATATTTTTATATTTATTAAAAATTTCTTCTAATAAATTGGGTTGATATGAATTGATATATATCGCATTAATTACATCAACTTTAAAATCATTATCTAGAATTAAATCTAAAAAAATATTAACTCATTTTCCATATGTCACAATAGCAAATTTATTTTTATCATTTGTATTAATAAACCTTCATCTTTTATTTTTAATAATTTCTTGAATTTCATTTCTATCATGCTCATTTAGTGATATAAATGGTAACATTTTTGGATATCTAATTGCAAAAATATTATTTGTATTTGATTCAATTGAGAAATCAATCAACATTTTAGCTTCCATTATATTAGATGGAGATGTAATAATTGTATTTGGAAATGTTTTTAAAAAACTTACATCAAAAATTCCATGATGAGAATCCCCATCTCCTCCAGATATTTCTGCTCGATCAATTAATAATGTTAATGGCAAGTTTAAACGAGAATGATCATGAAGTAATTGATCATATGACCTTTGTAAAAAAGATGAATAAATTACTACTATTGGTTTTAGTTTCTTTATAGACATACCACTTGCCATACTAATAGCATGCTCTTCTGATATACCTACATCTAAATAATTTTCTTTGTGGATTTTTGAAAATTTTAAAAAACCAGAATTATAGGTCATTGCTGGATTAATTACATAAATACTTTTGTTTAAATTAACCCATGCTAGTAAATGTTCACTTAAATATTCGCCAGTTGTTTTTATTTTTTTTGATTCTAAATTTGATGAATGATTTATTCCAATTAAATCTTTTTTATTATTATTTAAACCTTTACCTTTTTCAGTTTTAATATGCAATACAACTGGTTGAAATTTTTGATATCATTTTGCCTTTTTAATTGCAATAATTAACTTTTTAATGTTATGCCCATTAATTGGCCCAATATATTGGTACCCTAATGAAGTAAATATGTTACCACCATATAATAACTGTCCAATTTTATGAAAATTTTTGTATAAAAAAGAATAAATATTTTTGCCAAATTTAGTATTCCATAGTAATAAATATAAAAATTTTTCAATAAAACTTAATAATTTATTAGTTTTTAAATTTGAAATCATTAATGGAATAGAACCTACAGATTTTGAAATTGACATTCCATTATCATTTAAAACAATTATTGGTCTTAAATCTCTAAAACTAATATCACTTAAAGCCTCACAGGCCATACCATTAGCAATAGCACTATCTCCAATAATTGGAACAACATATTTTTCATTAAATTGAAATGTTTTTTTTAATTTTTTTAATTTCTTTAATTTCTTTTTATTTTTTTCTATTCTAAGAAAATTATTTATTAAAATTTCTCATTTTTTTTCAATTTGCTTTTTTTCAAATTTAATTGATTCTAAAAATCCACTAGCAATTGATAAAGAATTACCAGAATGCCCCCCAGAATAATAATCATAAATTGATTCTTTCATATTTTGCATACCTGCAATACCATTTGTATCTCTAATTGTATGCATTAAATTTTTGCGACCAGTTAAAATTTTATGAACATAAGCTTGATGCCCTGTATCATAAAATAAAATATCTTTATTTAAATCAAATTCTTTGCTTAATGCAATAGTTGTTTCAATTATTCCCAAATTACTTCCTAAATGAATATTTTTGTTTTTAGAAAGTTCAATAATAAAAGATCGAATTTCAAATGACAATTGATTTAAAAATTTTTTATCAATCTTTTTAAAATCGCTATATTCATTTATTGAATTTAAAATATTTTTACTTTTATTTGTCATAATTTAATTTTATTTTTAATTTAATATATACATTTTCTAAGGGTTAAAATTGTTTTAAAAATAAAATTAAAATTTGGAGAATTTGCATTTTTAAAACTTGAATATGAATTGGACAAATAATCAATTTGTTTTTCCACTAATAAAATCAAATTATCATATTTTGAAAGTTTTTCTTCTTTTTTAAGAATTTTTAGTTCATTTGTATGTAAATCAATAAAATTAAAATTGATTAATGATTCTAAACATTGTTCAATTGCAAGTAATTCTTCTTTAAGATTAATTGAATGTGTAGAAAAAATTTCAGTTAGTTTTCTTGCATTTTTTTTAGAAAATTCATTGTAAAGTTTTTCAAAATTAAAATATTCAATTTCTTTATTATCTAAACTAATATCAGCTATTTTTTTACTTGCAAAATAAATGATTTCTTTGAAAACATTTATTAATTCATTGTTTTCATCACATGGTGCTTTTTTTATTTGACTATTATTAATGCTTGTGGTTAAAATATTTTTATTCTTATTAATTCAAAAATAACAAATCATTGCTAGTAAATTATCAAAAATCTTCATTTTATTGAATTCTTTGTATAAGTCAAAAAAAATATGATCATTTTTAATAAATTTTTTTTTAACTTTATTAACATGCAAAATTATTGGTTTAATGTTAATCTTTAATTTCTTCATTTTTTAAACCTATTTTTTCAATTTCTTCTTTAAAAATATTTAATAGTCCTTTAATTTTTGCATAATCCATTCTTGTTGGTCCAACAACAGAAAGTTGATGTTTTGTTCCGTCTTCAGAATTAAAAGCTGTTGAAGCAACAGAAACACCTTCAACACCTATATCATCACCGAAAGTAATAATAGTTTTTCCTGTTTTTTGTTGATTGTATGCAATTTGTTCTCAAATTGATGTATTTTCCAACAAATCTATTATTTTAATCAATTTTTCACGATCTAGAAATTCAGTATTTTTTATTAAATTTTTTGTTCCATAAATATTGCTTGTATATTTTGTATTGAAATCAAAAATTTTATTTACAATTTCTTGAATTACAAATTCATATTCATTAACCATTTTTTTAATAATGTTTTTTAATAAAATTAATTTTGATGGTATCTCAGAAAATTTTGTGTCTAATAATCGATCATTAAAAACTTTTACACAAATAGAAACATCATTATATTGTTGTAAATCATCAAATTGAATTGTTTTTTTTACAACATTACCTGAAGAAGAAATAATTAAAACTAATGCCAACTTATTACTCAATTTAACAAGATCAATTCTACATAATCTTTCATCTGCATTAATATGAGTAACAATAGATGGTAGTTGAGTAATTTCATTAATAAAATTTACAGAAATTTCAATAACTTCATTAATGGTTCTAGTTCTATTATTTAATATTTTTCTTAATCTACTTCTAATATTAAAATTAATATCTGGTTCTAAAAGATGTTCTTCATAATATCTATAACCATTTAATGATGGCATTCTTCCAGATGAAGTATGTGTTTTTTCCACAAGATTCATTTTTTCTAAAAAAAACATTTCATTTCTGATTGTTGCACTTGAAAGATTTTTAAAATACTTATCAATTAAAACTTTACTACCGACAGGAGCAGCAGTGGTAGTGTACTCATCAATAATTGCTTTTAGCAAACGATTTTGCCTATCTGTTAATTTCATAAAATGTATCTACAAAATTTATCTATAAATATATACTATATTCATAAGATTTTAAATATAAATTTTTATTTTTACATTTTAATTAATTGTTATGTAGATAATATATTATTTTAAGAATGAATAAGATTTTAAAAAATAAATTAAAAAATGCTCCAAAAACATATGGATGCTATATTTGAAAAAATAAATTAAATGAAGTTATTTATGTTGGAAAAGCTAAAAACATATATAAAAGAACTCATCAATATTTTTTGACTTGTAAAGATAGCAAAACACTTAAACTAGTTAATGAAATTTTTGATGTTAATTTTATAACTGTTCAAAATGAAAATGAAGCATTAATTTTAGAAGCAAATTTGATAAAAAAATACAAACCAAAATACAATGTATTACTTAAACATAACAATGGTTATCCTTACTTTCTTGTTACTAATGAAAAAAAACCAAGATTTTTATATACACATGAATTTAATCCAAAAAAAGGCAAATATTATGGACCTTTTGCTAATTCAGATATGAAAGCATATGAGATTTATAATTTATTAATCAAATTGTTTCCTTTAAGAAAATGTAATTCTAGTAAAAACAAAAAATGTTTTTACTACGATTTAAACCTTTGTATGGGCGCTTGTGTAAATGAAGATACATTAGAAAAATATGAATTAATGAAAAAGAAAATTGACAATTTTTTTACAAATGGTTCAAATGAAGTGCTAAATGAATTAAAAATTAAAGAAAACTTAGCAGTTGAAAGGTTAGATTTTGAACAAGCAAAACATTATTTAGGTTTGCAAAATGCAATTAAATTATTTTCAAATAAGCAATTAATTAATTTAAACAACAACAAAAATAATGCTGATGTTATTGGTTATACATCAATTGATAATTATATTTGCATTGTTATATTTTCATATGTAAATGGAAAATTAATAAACAAAAATTCAACTATTTCTAAGTTTGCAGGTGATACCAATGATGCTATAAGTAGTTACTTATTTCAATATTATACTAGCAATAAAAAACCTAAAAAAATATATGTTTCATTAAATTTAACAACATCTAAATTGTTGGAAAATAATTTAAAAATAATTATTCTAAATCCTGAAAAAGGAAAGATGAAGAATATTTTAGATTTAGCAATTAAAAATGCCAAAATTGAGTTAGATATAAAATTAAAGTCAATTTTGTTAAAAGAAGAACGAACAATTAAAGCTAATGAAGAACTAGGCAATATATTAAAAATAAAAAATCTTAAATCTATTGAGATATTTGATAATTCAAATATTTTCAATGTTAATAAAGTTGCAGCAATGGTTGTTTATGAAAATGGAGAACCTAACAAAAAAAAATATCGAAAATATAAAATAAAAAATGAAAAAGCTAAAAGTGATTATGAATGTATGTATGAAATTATATATAGAAGATATTTAAGACTAATCAAGGAAAAAATAAAATTTCCAGAATTAATTATTGTTGATGGAGGAAAAATTCAATTAAATGCTGCTCATAAAGCATTAAAAGAGTTAAATATAATTAATAAAACAAATCTTATTGGTTTGGCAAAAGATGAGAAACATAAAACATCATATATTCAAACAATTAATAAAAAAATTAAATTAGATAAAAATTCTAATATTTACTTTTTTTTAGCAAATATGCAAGAAGAAGTTCATAAATTTGCAATAACTTATTTTAGAAAAGAACATCAAAAATCTATTACTAATTCAATTTTAGATAAAATTACAAATTTAGGAAAAATAAGAAAAAACAAACTATTAACTCATTTTGGAACAATTTCTAAAATTAGTAATGCTACAATTGAAGAGTTAAGTCAATTTGTTCCAAAAAAAGTTGCTATTTCTATTAAAGAAAAATTGAAAAAAGAAAATTATTAAAATTATGACAAAAGTTTTGTGTGTTTCTGATACTCATGGCAGAAATGAAAAGTGAATTGAATTAATAAAAAAAGTAAATCCCGATGTTGTAATTCATTCAGGCGATCATTGCACCGATGAAAAAATAATGAATCAATATGCAAACTTTTGAGTTTCGGGAAATAATGACTATATTGGTAATGAAATTGAAATTTTTAAAATCGAAGATATTAAATTCATTTTAATGCATGGTCATCAAGCTAATCGATTTAATCTTGAAAAATGAAAAAAAGATTTAGTTAAAATTGCTTTAAAAAATAATGCTAATGTTTTAATATATGGTCATTCGCACATCCAAGATATAGATAAAATTAGTGACATAATAACAATTAATCCTGGTTCATTGGAATTGCCAAGAAATGCAGAAATGTTACCATCATATGTTACATTTATTGTTGATTGCAATAAAATAATTAACTTAGAAATTCATTTTTATGAATTTACATAAATTGCTAAACTTATTTTATTAAACAGATTTTTTTACATATAAAGGTTTTAATTCAAAAATATTATCAATTTCAATAAAATTTTCTAAGTTATTTAATAAGCATTCTGAAATATTTACATTTGAATAATTTTTATATAATGGCAAATCAAGGTTGTTTTTGCATATTTCTTCAAATTTTGTATTTTCCAAAATTTTTATAGTTCCAACATTGTTTTTATATACGCAACAATATTCTTTGTTACCTCTAGCATCTAGAACACTAATACCATTAGCGAATGGAACTTGGAATCTTAAAGAATCAATTACATTTAAAGAACAATTTTTATTTAAATAGCATCATGTTTTAGCCAATATACAACCAACTCTAACACCCGTAAAACTTCCAGGACCGATAGTTAAATAAAACTTCTCAATTTGTTCTCTTTTTACCTTATTTTTATTTAAAAAAACATTTAAATATTCTAAGGCAATATCAGTTAAATTATTATTAGTTGGTATTGAAAAAAAATTAACAATATTGTTATTCTTATTTAATAGAATTAAATTTAAATTCTTAAAAGAAGAATCAAAAAAAAGTTTGTATTTTTTCATATATAGATAAGTACTTATTTGTATTATACATATTCAATAGATTTATTGATGCTTAAATTTAAGGTATTTAATTTTAATTTAAATTCTTTAGTAATAGGTGCTTGAAAAAATAATTTTTTTCCAGTTTTGGGGTGCGTAAATTCTAATTGATAAGCATGAAGATATTGATTATGTTTTTCTAATTTTTGAGACTTTATTCCATATATAGGATCATTTAATATTCAATGCTCAATAAAACTCATGTGTACCCTTATTTGATGTGTTCTTCCAGTTAACAATTCACATTTAATCAATGCATAGCGACTATTTTGATCTAAAACATAAAATTTAGTGATTGATTTTTTAGGATTTTTAGCATTAATAACACTAAATCTTATTGTATTATCACCTTTAAGTCTACCAATAGGAGCATCAATTGTTCCTGTTGTTTCATTAAATGGATAATTCACTATTGCTAGATAAAATCTTTTCATGTCACGATTTTTAATTTGTTCTTGTAAGTTAGACATGGTAAAAAAGTTTTTGGCAATGACAATTAATCCTGTAGTATCCTTATCAAGTCTATGAACCATATATATATTGTTTTTGCAATTTAACTTTTCATATTTTTCTTTATTAACATGGTGCAAAACAGCATTTAGCAAAGTAGTCGTTTTGTTATG
This sequence comes from Mycoplasmoides alvi ATCC 29626, assembly GCF_000701785.1. Lineage (GTDB taxonomy): Bacteria > Bacillota_I > Bacilli_A > Mycoplasmatales > Mycoplasmoidaceae > Mycoplasmoides > Mycoplasmoides alvi. Next base: position 247,087 of record NZ_JNJU01000001.1, read on the forward strand.
AGATGTTGGATGTGTAATTAAATCTTTAGGTTTATCAATAATTATCAAATCATCATCTTCATAGATAATATTTAATGGAAATTCATATGGTTTTAATTCAACTTTTTCTTCTAAAAAAACTTTGGAATCATAATTAACTTCTACAATATCACCTGCTTTTAAAGAAAAATTATTTTTAATAACAATTAATTTATTAACCTTGACATATGAATTTAAAATTAAAAAAGAAGTTTTATTTCTTGATAAACTTAAATAATTAGCTAAAAAAATATCTAATCTTTTTTCATTTTTATTTAATTTAATAGTATGTTTAGTCATTTTTTATTTTTCTATTAAGGAGTTTTCCTTACTAAACAAGCAATGTTGATTTGTGTTATTCAATTTTTCTTCAATTTTATTATTTTGTTTTAGTTTTTTTTCATTTTTTGATTCTTTAATTAAATCAAAAATAAAAAAATAAATAGTAGTAAAAAATAAGATTATGAAACCAACAACAATAGCTGAATCAGCAAAATTAAAAATTGCACCGCCAAATCAAAATTGAAAATAATCTAGAACAGAATGATCACCAGAAGTTAAACGATCTAAAATATTACCAATAGAACCAGCCATAATTAATGTTAATGGAATTAGTAAACTAATTTTATGATTGAACAATCAAATAACTAAAATTACTACAAAAACTGTTATTTGCAACAAATAAACTAAAGTTGTATTATCGTTGAATGCTCCGAAACCAATACCAGTATTTTTTATAACATTGATATTAATAAAGCCAGTATTTTGAATTATACCTTTGTTAATTTCGCCCAAAAATCTTTCACGTAATCCAAAAACAATAGCTAAAACAATAGCAAATATGACTAATAAAATTATTATTTTTATTCAACAATTTTTTTGAGTATTACTTTGAATAAAATTATTTTTTATTTTTTTAAATTCTTTTTGAACATTTAATTTTAAATTTTTCATAAATTAATAATAATTATAAATTTAACACAATCTTTTTGAAAAAGATTGTGTTATAGTGTCATTTTAATATGGTGCCGAATACAAGAATTGAACTTGTCTTTAGTGCTTACCATGCACTTGTTTTACCACTAAACTAAATCGGCATGAAGACTATTTTTCTCTTTTTGTTCTTAGTCTTCTAATTTGATCTAATGTTTTTTCAACAACTTTATTTATGGCTGTTAAAACATCAGAATTATGATCTTCAGAATGAATTTTATGTGAACCTAAAATAGAAATATTTAATCTAACTGTAAAACTATCTTCATGTTTGAAATACTCTATTTCAGCTTTTGTGTATCCTTGGTCAACATCTTTAAAACGATAAATTTTATTTAACTTAGATTCAAAATATGACCTCACCGCAGGTGAAGGGTGAGCTTCCTTTCATCGAATTGAAAACATTGTCATATACCTTTTAACTTGTTTTATTTTTGATAATATATTCTTTTAGCAACTTCATTAGCATCAGTTTTAGATGACAATGTTTGAATAACTTTTAGAGCAAATTCAAAAACATATCCTAATGACATTGCAGTAATAAAATTTTGGCTAACAACAATTGGGTCTTTTGAAAAATTTGTTCCTAATCTATTTGATTCATCAGGAAAACAAGCAACTTTTGCTGTTTTTAATAGTTTAAGTTCATGAAAAACAATGGGAGATGAACAAATACCAAGCAATCATTTTTTAGATTCATTAAATTTTGTTAAATGTTCAATTAATTTTGGCTCTAATAAAAATTTTTCATAACCTTTTCCACCGGGCAAAAAAATTGCATTATATTGCTTTAAATTTGTTTTATCAATTGTTTGTGTACATTTGATAGAAACACCACCTTGAAGCAAAACACTATTTTTTTTCTCAATTGAAATCAAATCAACAACAAAATGAGCACGTCTTCAAACATCAATTGGAACAATAAGTTCTATATCTTCAACACCAGTGGCAACCATTGCAGCAATTCTAATTTGCTTTTTTAATGGTTTTGCCCTAAGATTATTATCAGTTATTTTTGAATTCATATTAAAAATTTGCTCAACAATCTAAATCTTATAAGAACACAATCTAAGATTTCTTTTTATTAGATTCTGTTGTTTCTTTGCTTGCATCACTATCAACACTTTCTTTTTTGTATTCAACATCTGGACTTAAAATTTTTTTAAAATTATTTAACATTTTCTTATAAAAATCTTCAGTGCCAATTTCTTCTGGATTAAAAAGTGTCTCTAATTTATCCTTCAATTCTGACACCAAATCATCGCTTATATTTTCCATTGCTTTTGAACTTTGAACATAGTTGCTTAAAATCAATTGAATATAATGCTCTAAACTAGTATTTTCAGGAAGTTGTTTAGTTTTAATAATTTTCTTTAAACCTTCTTCCAATGATTGTTTTATCGAATCAGAAATTTCAATTTCAATTTTATTTTTTTTAATATCAGACATAAAGTAAATTTGAGTACATTTTCTATAATTGTATTAAGGTTTTATGATAACCCTATAATAATTGTAATATTTATACCCTTTCAAAAATGAAAAATTTATTTTTTTTGAACTTGTTGTTGATTAATAGCATTAAGTGGTTGCGTTTTATGCTGTTGAACTGTTTGATTTTGCCCCAAATTTTTTTGAACTTGTTGTTGATTAATAATTTTGTTATTAACTGAAGAAGCATTATTAGAAAAATTATTTGTTTTAATATTTTGAGTATTATTAACATGCTGCTTAACTTGTTGATTCAAAACTTGAATTTGTTTTGTAGCTACTTGTTTAGATTCTAATGAACCATCGCTAACTGCAACAGAAGCATGTCGAATTACTTTATCATGCATCATGTATCCAGAAATCTTAACTTCAACAACTGAATTTTTAGGCAAATTAGATTTAGTTGTCTCTAAAGCACTCATTTTATATTCATCGAATTGATCTCCAGGTTTAATTTCTATTTGATGTATTTCTAATTGTTCTAATCATTTTAAAAATTGATCCAATGCCATTTTAAATCCAGAAACATAATTTTTTATAGCAGGATCTTTGCTAGCAAAATTAATTGCAAATTCTATTGTATCAACAACTTTAAGTACACCATTAGCTGCCTTTTCCATTGCAAATTTTTTGGCATTTTCAATTTCTTCTACTTTTCTAGCATCCATTTCTGCAATTTTTTGAGCTATTTCTTTGCTAGCTCGTTCTTCTAATTTTTGAATTTTATCTTGGATATCTTCATTAGCCTTAGCATAAATTGCACTAGTTTTTTCAAACTCTGATACTTGAACCTTATAAAGGTTAGATAATTCTTTTATCAATTCGTCAAATTCATTACGAATTGCTTTAATTTTTGTATTCATGTTATTATTAACAAGATTAAGTAAATTTTGAATTTTATTATCAAACTCAGATGATGAATTTTCTTTAATAGGAATAATCTCATCAAATTGTTCCCCATTATTTTCTTGATTTTTTATCTCATTATCATTTGCTTTCATGTCACAATCATTTTGAACTTCAGCAAGATCATTATTTTCAAGTTTAATTTCATTTTCTTTTTTTTCTTGAATTTTAATTTGGTTATTTTTAATAGCGTTCATATTTTTGGAAGTTAAATTTTGAGTTTGTAAATTTTCATTGTTATTAACTTTTAAAATTTTTTCATCTTTCTTTTTATTTAAGTTCATACAAAATTACCCTTTTAAATTTTATTTTTTTTATTTTTTTTAACATTTAAATCTTTAAATTCTTCAGAAATATTTAATTCATTGTCTAAATTAAAACTACTTTCAATTACTTTGACAATAGATTGAGAAATTTCATTAAATTTATTTTTGTTAATATTTATCAAATCCTTTTTATTTGTTGAATCTAGTTCTCAAATAGGAATTAATTCCGAACCAACAGATTTAATATATTTAATAACATTTTCATTTTTAATTTCTCACGAATTATTTGTTTTTTTAGATTTAGTTTTTTTACTCACATTTGCATATCTAATTTTAATAATAAGATCACCTTGGTCTACTTTTTTATTAGTATCGATATCAATATGTTCAGGCAAACCATAACCACTGATAATAATTACATCATTATTCATTAGGCCACGTTTAATTTTTAATTTACAAATATCATTAAGTGTTGGAATTAAAATAAATCCACCATCTGCGGCCACTAATGGATCAACCATGACTACTGTTACTATATCATTATCACGAGGTTTAAAAAACTTGCTTTTAACAACTTCATAAACAATTCTTAAATCACCCTTGATTAATGAATTATGTACATGCCCAAATCCTGGATATAAGTTTTCATAAATTTCTTTATCAGTAACTGGCAAACGAAGGTCTAAACTCATTAATTCTTTACAATATGTTTTACCCTTGCATTGTTTGCATGTTTTAGCAATTAATTTTCCAAAGCCATTGCAAGTTGTACAATTATTCATTAAGAAAGGTGATTTATTACATGTAAAACACTCAAAAATAGAATTGGCTTCATTGATATCATTACCATTACCATCACAAAGATTACATGGAATTTTTCTATAATATTTGATTTGTTTTGAAATTCCATTAAATAATAAAATTTGATCAATCTGAATTCGATATTCAATGTTTAATTCTTCACGCTTTGGTATTTGCAATAAAGAAATTGGTTTTTCAGATAAACTATTTTTAATAATTGATGTTGTTTCTAAATCAATTGATGAGAAATCAAAATCACTTTCATTTAAAACAAAAAATTCATCATCGTTTTCATTTTTACTTAAAACCTGTTTTTCATTAATAATAGTCGTAGAATAATTATTAAGAATTTTGGCAACTAATGATGTTTCATTGTTACTCAAATCATTTTCTTTTTTATAAGTATCAACATTAACAATAAAATCATTATTAAATTCTTCTTCAATAATTGAAGGTTCAAATTTAACTTCATCGCTTTTATTATTAGATTCTTTTAAAATTTCACTTGACTCATTTTCTGGTTGATTCAATAAAACTTCTTTTGTAACATTTTCATTTGTATCATTTTTAGGGTAATCATTAGTATTATTTTCATTAATTACTAATTTTTTATCTAAATCATTTTCAACTTTGTCATTAAATTTATCTACTGGATTCTTACTTAAAAATGATAAATCAAACATTGAATTTCCTAAAGATGAAATTCCTGAAGAAGTTGGCAAAGGATCATCATCTTTTTTTACTTCTTCTTTTTCTTCTTTAGATTCTAATTTATTTTCATTTTTAACTAAAGAATCTTCTTCTTTAACTTCAGGTTTTGGTTCTACCTCTGTTTTATTAGTAGGTATATCAATGTCTACTTTAATTTCTTCTTTTGCTTCAAATTCAGAGTTTAAATTAGTTTCAGGTTCAATTTCTTTTTTATCATCTTGTTCTATTTTTTCAATTACCTCAGATATGTTATCTAAATTAGAATTTGATTTTGTTATAGTTTGATCAACTTCAGGAATTCATTTTTGATTTTCATCAAAATAACCTTTTCATTGTCAGTCATTATTGTCATCATAATAACCATAGTAAGAATCACCAACATATTTAAGTCAAAATTCAACAGGTTCATCTTCTTGATTTGGCAAGTCATTAGCAATGTCAAAATCTGATGAATTTACTACTGGTTCATCAGAAAAAGGATTATCAAAATCTAAATCATTAAAACTAGAATTTTCATCTTTTTTAATTTCATCAGAAGAAGTATTTTCAAAAGTAAAATCATCAGCAGCATTTTCAGTTTGTTTTTCTGACAAACCTTTTTTAGCACGCTTAGCCGCTTTTTTTGCTTCCTTGGCTTTACGTTTTTCTTCTTTTTTCTTGGCATTCTGTTCATGCATGAATTTTTCTATTTCATCTTCATGCTCATCTAGATCATCTTTTTTCTTCTTTTTCTTTTTTTTCTTTTTATCAGTATCAAAATCATCACTAAAAAATGATGAGTCGTTTTTAATTGTTTCGAAAAAAGATGAAAAAGCATCAGTGGCATCAAAACCTTCTGGGCGACCATCTATACCATCATGACCCCATTTATCATAATTGGACCGCTTTGTTTTGTCACTTAAAACTTCATATGCTTCATTAATTTCTTTGAACTTTTCTTCAGCACCTTCTTCTTTGTTTCGATCAGGGTGATACTTTTGGGCCAATTTTCTAAAAGCTTTTTTTATCTCTTGATCATTTGCTTCTCGGTCAACACCAAGAATTTCATAAAAATCCTTTTTTTGAGACATCTTTAATAAAACCTAAAAATTACAAAACTAAAAATAACTTTAAATAAATAAAATGTTTTAAATGTGAAATAATGACTTATTTTGTGTATTATACAATAAAAAAAACTAATAATTTCTCCTACTAACTTTTAAAAATATTTGATTCATTGTACTCAGCATCTTTATTTGTTAAATTGTCACTTTTTTTATCAAAATATGATTCAAATGTTTTATTAATAATTTTATTCATTTGATCGGTTGTTAATTTTTTAGTTTCAATTAAATCATTAAAATCATCTTCTAATTGATTATGAACTGCATTCATTATTAATTCATTATGATTATTACTTATTAACATTTTTTGACGCATTTTTCTACTCATAACATCATTATTATCCTTAACATTTAATGAAGAAGTTAAATTATTTGGAAATATATTGGAATTATTGATCTTTAAAATAGATGTAATATTATTGCCTGATAAAATAGTTGGTTCATTATTAACAACAATAACATCAAAACCAATTAATTCATCCTCTGTAATATTAATTCCATAAACCAAATCTAAATCTTTATTGCCACTTATCTGTTTTAAAGTTGTAACAGTGTTTGAATATAAAGTGGAAGGAGTTTTGGAATTAACATAAAATAAAACCAAAGCAGATGATGCATTATTTAAATTTTGCTCAAAAATTAATTGATTACAAGTTTGTTTTAAAATTTTATCAACATCTTTTATTTCATTATTGTTAAATCTTATTTTCATGCTTGCAAATAAATTAACATTATTTTTATTTCTAAAAAAATTTTTTACATCAGCTAAATCAATATTTTGATGATATGGTAATAAAACAATATCACTAATAACTTTAACTGATTGTCCAATTTCATAGTTAGATCTTGAGTAAACATCAAACAATGATAAATTATTTTTAACGTTTTGATATAACACTTTTTCATTACTAATAGTTGTAATTGCGTCTGCAGATTCTTTTAATTCCTTTAAACCATTTACTGCTTTTTCTAAAGCATGTTTGCCCTCACCACTACTTGGCATTGTTATAAATGCTAAAGTTAATATTCCCATTGTTTTAGCTATTTTTGAAACAACTGGAGCACCACCTGTCCCTGTTCCTTTTCCAAACCCAGCTATGATGATACAAATATCTGTTCCTTCTAAAATTTGATAAATATTTTTTTCAAAATCTTTCATGGCTAATCGGCCTGATTCAGGATTTCCTCCAGATCCCATTCCTTTAGTTATCTTTGATTCTATTAAAAAACGATTTGATTTAGATTTTAAGTACTTTAAGTGTTGTGAATCAGTGTTTAATTGATAAAAAATAACATTGTTTGAAATCGACAATTTGTTAGCAATAAATTCAACAATATTATTGCCTGCCCCACCAATACCAATGACTTTTATTACTGGTTTATTTTGTACATTTTCAACATTTGATAAATTTTCTGTTAATTGAATAATATCTGTTGGTTTAAATGAAAAATCTTTTGATTCAGTTAGTAAAATTTCATAATCATCAATTGTTCTAGAATCATTATCATTGTTGTCAAAATTTACAATATCTAAACTAGAAGTTACTATGTCACTAGTTTTAGTTTTGCTTACTTCATAAGTTTTTAAATTAAAATCATTGTCTTTTTTCAATACTTTACTATTTTCATTTAAACTATCATTATTTGTTTTTAAAAAATCTTGACTAAGATCAGAATCAAAACTTGATAAAACATCTTTCATATTGTTATTTTTTTTCATTGTTTAACTCCTTATAAATCTTACTTTATGAATTTTTGAACAATTTGTGTAATATTTGTATTTATTGTCATTGCTTTCAATTTAGCTTGCATTTTTTGATCATAAACATCAGAATAATAAGGCTCTACACATGATTCAAATAGTTTATATTTTTGTTTTTGATTAAAATAAATGACTGATAAAGCAGTTAAATAATATTCATTGTCTAAAAGCATAAAATTATTTTTCACATTAAATATCTGTAAATTAGCTATATTTAATTCATTTAGACATTTAACAAAATGGTTAGAAATAGTTTGGTAATCAGACATAACAAAAATATTATTAAATTTGGTTAAATCTAAAGTTTTATTTAAATGATTAATTAATAGATAAATATATTCTTTTATCAAAGAAGATATTTCTTTTTTCTTCAAATAATTTGCTTTTAAAAATTTACTATCACGTGAAAATATTAAGTTACTTTCATTTTCATCATTGTAATCCAAGATATCAGAAATTATTTCTTTAATTTTTGAAAAATTAAGTAAATTATTATTAATTTTTAATGCAATATATTCATTTAATTGTTTTATGCTAAAATTTAAATTAATTGAATGCTCAATTACACCATTACTAAGTAATAGTACATGTGAATCATTTTCATGAATTTCAATTAAAAGTTCATTTTGTTTTTTTGTTAAAACTGTACTATTAAGACAGCATAATGAAACGTTAATAACATTAACATTTAATGATTCTATTAATTTAACAACCTTATCAACTAAAAAACTATTAGTTGTATAAACATTAATTTTGGCTCTATATTTAGAATTATTTTTTAAATTTGTATCCAAAACTTTTTGATTATTTATATCTACCCAATTGCTAATTTTTCAAGATATAATTTTAGAGTTTTCTGATAAATTTATGGTTTTATTTACTCATAAATCAATGGCTTCATTTATTTTACTATAAATCATTTCAGGACTTTTGTAAATAAAAAAACCTGTCTTTATTTTATGAATATTAAAACTATTAATTAATCCATCAAAAGATAAAATAATTTTGGTTATTTTCAAATCAATTGCATCACTAGCATTTTTTAAAAGATTAAAAATAGCTTCTATAAATTTTTCCTCATTATTTATTTTTTCATTTGAATAAAAATTATCATTTAAAACTGAATTTGTATACAACAAATTAAAAGAACCATTTGTATTATCACTAACAACTAAATTTATTTTTTCTTCATTTAAAGATATAGCTACAGAAACAGTTTTTAAGTTGTACATATTTTTATCCTTTTAATAACAAATAATTTTGAAGATCTTGAACGATAATTTTTTTCTATTTCACTATTTGTTGGAGTAATTGGTTTTTTAGTTATTTTTTCAAATTGAATTAATTCAGTATTATTTATTGGAACTCCTAATAAATTAGGTGCCGAGCAAAGTTCATTAATTTTTTTAATAACAATTTTTTCTTCTAACGAATGAAAAGTAATAATTGCTAAAATTCCATTTAAATTGATAAACTTGGGAATAATATCTAGAAATTGTTTCAAAATATTTAACTCATTATTAACTGCTATTCGCAATGCCTGAAAATACAATCTTGCAGGATGCTTATTTTGATAAAGCATTTTAGTTGGAACATTCTTTTTAATTAAATTGGAAATTTCTAATGTTGTTACATTTCTATTTTCATCAATGTATTTTTTTATTACTTTTGCAACATGAATTGGATTTTTAATTTCACCATATTCTTTAAAAATTTGAATTAAATGATTTAAATTATTTTTTCTAACATATTCTTCAGCAGTCAATAAATTTTTTGTTTGATTCATTCTCATATCAAAAGGACCATTATGTTTGTAACTAAAACCTCGATTTGGGCAATCAAATTGTAAACTAGAAACACCGAGATCTAATAAAGCTCTATCAATGAAGTTAATATTGAACTTATATAAATATTTAGAAAAATTCAAAAAATTATCATTAACTAGTATTAACTTATCTTTGTTTAAATTGTTTTCGCATCATCTAATAGCCTCTGGATCTTGATCAAAACCAATTAATACTCCTTTTTTAATTTTTTTTAATATTTCAGAAGCATGTCCGCCATAACCAATTGTGAAATCACAATATGTTAAATTTGAATCAATTTGAAGATTATCAATAACTTCTTTTAACAAAACAGGTTGATGAATCTTATTAGTCATTTTCAATTGAATTTAAGCGTTCTGCAACTTCCTCAAAAGTACTATCGCTTTCTGATTTAAACTTTTCATATGCATTTTTATCTCAAATTTCCATTTTTTTACCAACACCAATAATTACTAAATCTTTTTTTAAATTAGCTTCTTTTAAAAGATTTACAGGAATCAAAATCCTATTTGATGCATCTAATTCAATATCAATTGAGTTAGCAAATATCTGTCTAATAATCAAGCGACTGTCTTTGTGGGTATTTGAAAGTTTACTTAATGATTGAGCATAACTTTCAAATTCTTCAGGCGTTCTTACTTCTAAGCATCCATCAAATCCTTTGCTAATAACTACAGATGATGAAATCTTAGCTCTTAAACGACTAGGAAGACTAATTCTGTTCTTAGAATCTAAGCTATGCTCATATGTTCCTAAAAACATTTTTTACCACTTCCTCCCACTTAATGACACAATAAATGATACTACAAGAAAATGAAAAATGCAAAAAAATAAATTATTTTTTTACTAACTGTGTTTAATATTTAAGTTTTTTCAATAATACTGGTTAAAAGTTTTAATAAGTAATTTCTTAAAGTAAAAATATTTATGTAAGAAAAACTTATGAACAAGAAAAATAATTTAATTCAATATAAATGTGAATCATATTGAATTACTAAATCAATTAAAAAAATTAATTGAAAATAAAGAAATTAAGTGCCAAATCTTTGTCCTTATTGATCAAGAAATTTGTTAATAGTTCAGAGGAGGTATTGAAAGTTATAAAAGCAAAAACTTTAAATTTAAGCATAAAATAGGAATAAAACAAATTGAAAACTTAAAACTAAAGTTTTTTTTTAAAATAATAAATTTTTACTTAAAAATAAAAAAAGAAATAACTAATTTTTAAAGCAAAAATAGCAATAATTAATACTCAAAAAAAAATTAATTACTAAATTTTAATAAAATATTTTATCTAATTTTCTAACTTCAAAAAAATTTGTAATAGACAAAATTAAGCAACAATTAACATTAACTTATCATTTATATTGTAAACTTTCTTTGAAACATAAAGTATCTCCATAAATATTACTTAATTTTTCAATATTAATGATTGATTTTGCATCTCCTATATCAACTATTTTTCCTTTGCTAATTAAAATAACATTTGATTTTAATAATGTTGCATGATTAGGATTATGTGTTGAAAAAATAATTGTTTTCTTTTCATGCTTATTAATATTCTTTAATATTAATAAAATTTCATTTTCCTTGTTTAAATCAAGTGAAGCAGTTGGTTCATCTAAAATAATTGTTTCTGCATTTTGAAGTAAAGCAACACAAATATTTACCAATCTTCTTTGTCCACCAGAAAGCTCACCTAATTTTTTTGTCATCAAATGATTAATTTTTCATTTTTGAGCTTTGTCATATATTGATTCTATTTGTTTCTTTGATGGTACATTATAAAATTTAATTAAATTTGTAATTCCATAAGTTAAATAATCTTTAACAAGAACATCATGAGCTAAATCAAGGTTTTGTGAAACATAAGAAATTAATTTACTTTTTACATGAATCCTTGTTTTTTTAAAATCTAAATTATCATAAAAAATCAAACCTTCATAATCATTATTTATTCCTGCTAATGTTTTGATTAAAGTTGTTTTACCAGAACCATTGAGACCTAAAATAATATTTATGGTTCCTTTTTTAATTGAAAACGATAAATCATTCAAAATATAATTTCCACGTTTACTATATTTAAAAAATAAATTTTCTACTTTAAATGACATAGTTTACCTTACGCTTTGATAACAATATGCCAATAAATATAACTCCTCCAAAAATACCTGTAATTGCACTCAAAGGAATTTCTTGAGAAGTAAAAGATCTTGAAAGAATGTCTGTAAAAATCATAAATATTCCACCAAAAGTTATACACAATGGAACATTTTTAGCTGTATCCCTACCTGATACTAGTCTAACAATATGAGGAATAATTAAACCAACTCATGATATGGTCCCACAAAATGCAACTGTTGATGATGTTAGTAATGTAGAAATTGCAATTATTGCATATCTATAAAATGAATAGTTAATTCCTTTTGTTTGTGCTAATTCTCTTCCCAAAGAAACAATATTAATTCTTCATCTAAAAAGTAAAATAACAATTGTACAAACTAAAATAATTGGTGTTAAAATGTAAACTTCATGAAATGAAGAATTGGCAAATGACCCCATCAATCAATATGTAATGCTTGATAATTGAACTTCATCTTTTGCCAAATATTTTGTAAAAGCAATAGCAGATGACATAAAAGCACTAACAATAACTCCAGAAATAAGAAAAATTGTAGACTTTGAATTTTTAAATAATTTTGAAATAAAAACTGTTAAAAAAACAGTACATAATCCAAATAAGAAAGCAAAAATACTAACAAAAGCACTTGGAACATTAGCAACTATAGAAATTGCAGCGCCAAAACCTGAGCCATTACTAACACCTAATAAGTCAGGTGATGTTAGTTTATTTTGAAATATTTCTTGATATAACAAGCCAGATAAACTTAAAGAAATTCCGGATAAACAAGCAATTATTGTTCTTGGTAGTCGTAAATTAACAATAACATTTCTTTCTGTTTCAAAACCTATTTCTCCTGTAAAAGTAGCATGAAAAAAATCATTAGCATTAATAGTATATCTGCCTACCATTAGTGCAATAAAAAAAATTGTTATCAATAAAAAAATAGAAACTATTAAAAAAATTAAATTTTTTTTGTTGTTAAGAATTTGCTTCATTTCTAATATAAGTTATTCCCTGTTGGGCCCAAACCTTTCAACATTCAATTAATTTTTTCAGAAGTTATGTCATAATTAAAATAATATTTCAAACTTTCAGATAATAATGATTGAATATCATACTTGAACAAATCAGGATAAATTTTATTTGCTTGATCATAAAAGAAAATTGGTGTAGCAATAGATAATTGTTCAAAAGCTGTCAGACCTATTGGAATGTTGAAAATTTTTTGATTTTGAACAGCAGATAAATTTTTATACTTTTTATCAAACTTAATTAAATTAATATTTTTATTTTGATATATTCCACCACAAACAATATAATCTGGATTAAATTTTATTATTTCTTCATCTGAAGGCATTGTTTTATCACTATCTAAACTATTACTATAATCATCTAATCCTAAAAGGCGATATCCATATTCAGTAAATGAACCTACTGTATCTGTATAATTAATTCCTCTATCTTTATCGCCTCTAACATAGAAAAGTTTTTTTGCTTTTATAATATTAGACGCTTTAATTCTTGAAGATATTTCATTAATTGCATGCTCAACATCTGTTTTCCATTTTGTTGCTTTTTGTTTTGCAATTGAACTATCTCAAATAGTTGTAATAATATCACTATATTTATAAATAAAGTTGTCAAATGTTGGTGTTCCATATAAACTGATTGTGATTGCATTTAAACCTACATTTCGATAACTTTCAGCAATAAATTTTGTAGGAGCAAAAATTAAATCGACACCATCTTTTAACAAATCTTCTGCACTAGGATTATATGCTAATGATTTAACTTTGGATGAATTCGGATAGATTTCATTTACTCATGGATTATCCAATGTTCCTTTATATGCCCCATAAACATTATCAAATAATCCATATCCTAATAGCAAATCATAAGTACACCTAGATATACATGCAACTTTTTTGGGATTTTTAGGAACTTTAATTTTGTCTCCAACAGTGTCAATTACTTCAATCATTTGATTATTTGAAGTAGAAACTGAACAAGAAGAAAGACACAAAGTAAACAAGGACACAAAAACTATTGATAAATATTTAACATTTACCTTTTTCTTCATACAATTAAAACTATTTCAAAAAAATTATTTTAAAAAAATCTTAAATATTATAAAAAAAAGCAATTTTTTTCTAAATTGCTTTATGTATTTGTTAATGCTTATGCAAAGATTATATTTATTTTTTTGAATTATTTATTTCAGCTTCAAGTTCTAAGATAATATCTCTAAGTTCCGCAGCTTTTTCATATTGCTGCTTTTTAGCTGCTTCCAGCATTTCTTTCCTAAAGTTATCAATCATTTTTTCTATAGATTTTTTAGTTTTATTTTTCTTGGAAACAAAATTATAAAGGTCACGAGCACTTTCTTTATTACCTAAATCACTATATATTGGTTTAATGATTGTTTTTGGTGTAATTTGATGTTTTTTATTAAAAGTTAATTGAATGTTTCTTCTTCAGCTTCATCATTCGAGACATCTATAGGTTCAATGGTCTTGGAATAGCACCACCATTTTTGGCCTTAATACGTTCAATTTCGTCATTAATAAGATCGCCAAATGACTTATCGTCAATTTCGACTGATTTCTCAGCTGCTACAGACTTATCAGCGAAAGCATCAAAGATGACTTGTTTTTCTTTTAACAAATCCATCATTCTTTTATCGATTGTATCTTCACATAAAAGTCTGAAGACTTGAACGTTTCTTGATTGCCCCATTCTATATGCTCTTGAAATCGCTTGATTTTCAATAGATGGTTTGAGCTGTGGCTCACATATAACAACAACTGATGCGGCTTGAATATTTAAACCAGTACCACCAGATTGGATTTGAGCACATAAAACTGTACCAGCTGGGGCAGCATCAAATTCATCGATAATTTCTTGTCTCCTATTTGGGTTGATGGATCCATTGATTGGATTTAAGCAAACATCATCGCCTAACAAATCATGAATCTTTCTAATTGTGTCGAGGAAGAATGAGAAAACGAGAACTTTTCTATCATCATTTTTAGCATCTTCAATAATCTCTAATAACCTTTTAGCTTTGCTAGATTTATGAATATCTTCTATATTCCAAGACACTCTACGGGCTTCCATGTAGCTCTTTCTTCCAAGAACAGCGGTTTCATAAACATGCTCTTCTTCTGGAGTCATAGTACACCATTCTTCATTTTCGATTAGGTCTGGTAACTCAGTAAGAACATCTTCTCTTTTACGTCTATAGTAAACTGGAGCGATTTCCTGTCTAAATTGAGGAGCAGTTGACATAAATGCGATTCTGCTAATTCTGTTAGCAATATCAAGTCTTAGAACGCTAATAAGTTCAATCATCTCATCAACCCTATTTTCTAGGGCTGTACCTGTCATAAATAGGATTCTTTCGGCATGTTCACATAAAGCGCGAACTCGCTTAGATCTCATTGCACCAGGATTTTTAACATAATGAGCCTCATCAACTACCAATTGACTGAATTTATAATTAGGATTATCAAATTCAAATTCTCCTGTAGATTCATATGTAGTTACAGCAACTCCGCCATTTCTAAGCCAAGCTCTAAAAGCATATACTTTTCCGTAACCATGGACTTTAATTACTCTTAAGCGGCTATGCTTGGTTATTTCCCTACACCAGTTAGTAAGAACACTAGCAGGGCAAACAACAATAAAGTGCGTAGCACCTGTGTTTTTCAAAGAAACCATAGTGGCGATAGCTTGGACAGTTTTACCAAGACCCATTTCATCGCCTAATAATACTTTTTCTTGGTGAAGTATGTATTTAACGCCCCACTCTTGATATCTTCTTAAGGTACAAAGAAGCCCATCAGGGAAAATACACTCATCTTGAATCTCTCTGGCTAAATCCTCAGGTAGTCCATAAACCAAATCGTCAGTTCCTAGCACTCCAGGACATATATCTTCGATAATGTTATAGAATTGGATAGAATTCTGTGCGAAATCAGCCCACGCTTCTTCTGCTCCACCGACTTTGTTAAGACGATAATCCTGCATGGCTTTAGTAATAGTCGCACCATATTCTCCAAATAGATTCTCTTTTAAGTAAGAATAAGCACTTCTAAAGTCTTGCTTTCTATCATCCGTCACGAATGGCCAAATAGATCCATTTCCAACTGTCCTAAGAAGGTCGAAAGATTGTCTTATTCTTGGTCCGTGATTTCTATATTGTTCATCGATTATATCTAAATATTTATTAATTTGCCTTAAGGCATATACAGCTCTTACAACGTTTGTGGCCAGTTTATTCTTATTGTCTACGCTTAATTTAATCTTGATTCCTTGCTGTGCTTTTTTAGCATAATCACTAGCAACTCTTTTGGCTGTATAAGCAACATCCTGACTCATTCCGTAAACCGAAGAAAGGTTATAAACGGATGCAGCATAAATGTCTGCCATGTTTTCATAACCTGCATCTCTTAAAGATTTAACTCTAATTCCTTTTTTATCACGATTAACTTCATCAATTGGAATCGCTCTTAATAAATTAACTAATTCTTGAGCCACTAAATAGTCGACCGCTTTTTTGATTTCTACTCTAGCTGATTTAATAGCTTCTCTTAAAGCATTAACTTCATTAACTAAGTTGTTGTTCTTTGTTAGGAGGTTTCTGTGTCTCTCAATATAAAGATTGCCGTCATTAAAAGCTGCAGGATCTGATTTTTTTATTGTTTCGGCAAATAAATCTCTTTTGTTAAAGTAGTTATACTTAACTTCATCAAGATTTGTTTTTGCTAGATTATCAATATCAGAAAGCAACTTGGATGAGTCCTCAATGAACGGACTAATTTTGTAATCAGAGAGATATTTAAATTGCTCCATTGCTTCATCTTTTTTCTTTTTGCTGGTAAAAACCCATGGGATAGGATTGCCAGCTGGAGACAACCTATCTAATCTGGAGTTAATTTCCATATAGTTGTCTTTATAAAGAGTTTCACATGAAGCCGCTAAATCAACACCTTTTATGTAGTTATCAATATAAAGAAGCAAAGCTTCAAAAGAGTCTTTTCTTTCTGTATATTCAATGCCTTCAATCTCGCGGTTTGCTAAATTAGAAAAATACCCCAACGATTTTAGGGCGTTGAACTTATTTTTTACATCTTTTAATTTTGCGTTAGGATAACTAGTTGCGACAGTGAGGCTCTTTAATAGCTTCTTATAAAAATTGACCAGTTCCCTTGCGTCCTTAAACGAAAACTCTTTTGCCATTTTAGTTCATGCTTGTGTTAAATATTTTTGACTTTGTCCCTATAATTTCAGAGAGTTATGCACAATTTTAATAAAAAGAATTGCATTTTATAAACCATTTTTTAAACACCTTTTATTAAAAAATTTAATTTGTTTTCTTTAAGCATCAATTCTTGCTCTTTTTGTTTTAAAAATACTTGCTTTTTATAAAGTGATTCTCTAATTCTTTGGTTAATAATTTGTTGTTTTCTTTTTTCTTTTTCCAATTCAGCATATTGGTTATCACAAATCTCATTTATGTAAGTGTCAATGTAATCATCATCGATTTCCTTAAACAAATATTTTGTTGCTTTATCAATA
>NZ_JNJU01000002.1 GCF_000701785.1 Mycoplasmoides alvi ATCC 29626
CGTAGTGAAAAAATAATTCCATTGTTAGATTTGAAAGATTGTTTTTTACTTTTATTGTCTTGACTAGTTGTTACAATTTCTTCAATAATGGATATATTTTTATCATCATTTGAAGGATTATCATTCAATGACATGTATTCATAATTAACTGAATTATCTTTTGGCAAAATTATGGTTTCTTTAATTGGATAAAAAACATTACTTCCTTTTTTATTGCAAACTAAGTTTTTATAAAACTCACCATTTCCATTTTGTCTAAAATGTAAAGTAAAAGGTTTTTCAATATCAAAATTAGGATCTGAAATTGCTTCAACTATAATCTTTTGCATCAAATTGAATTTGGAACTAAAACCTTCTTCCCAAATATATTTATTGTGAGCAATTAAGTTAACAAATTGGAATCATTTCCCTGCAGTTGAGTTTATTACATCTCAATTTGTTTGAGAATTACTTATACCAATATTAAAATATTCAAAACCACCCAATGATCGTTGATAAACTTTAGAATTAGAATTATTTCTAAACTTATCAATCATTGACTTATCTAAATTAATATGAACCTTTTCACTTTTTCATGGAAACACTAAATCAAAGTAAACTTGAATGCTTGGATTATTAGCAATCATAGTTACATCACCAATGTAAGAATTGATGTTTAACATTTTTTTATTTATTGAACTTGATGAATTATTTTGAATAGAAATTTTATTTTGTGCAAACCTATCTAAATAAGAAATATTAGAAATTACTATTCCACCAATAATAAACAAAATAGAACTTATAAATAAAAGTATAACCTTAACAAAAGTTAACTTCTTGAACTCATTGCTATGATCCATTTTATTACCTTTGTTACAAACAAACAATAAAGTTAAATTTTAATAAATTTTTTGAAGTTCAAAACAAAAATATTCCTCCAAAATTTAATTTGAAGGAATACTTTTTAAACTTGATTTTACTTAAATATAAAATCTATTTTTCTTCAGGAGTCTTAGGTCCTATAGGAGTTGTTGGAGAAGATTTTATAGGTGTTGTAGGTGATTTAGGTGGATTTATAGGGCTTGTAGGAGATGAAATATGTGAAGTACCAATTTGTTTTGTTTGTGGTTTAGTAGCATTTTGAGTAGGTCCACCTTTTAACATTTGTGGCTTAGACTTCATGTTATTAGCATTGGTATTATCAATAATTTTTTTGAATACACCACCAACAGCACTTGTTAATTTATTAACTCTTTGATGTTGCATTTCAAATCCAGTTCTAAGAATCTTAAGATGTTTATGCATCGGTATTCCAATTGCAAGTCCTAAACCAAACACCAAGCAAAGAACTATGATTGGGACAGTTATTGCTACTGGCATCACTCATGGTTGAATTGCATTAAATCCTTGGAATTGAGAATTATTAGCAATTCTCATATTAAGATCTGATGAATTTGGCATTACGTCATAACGACCCAATAAAATATTTCATGAATAAGCTGTAAAGTCTGCTTTTTGACTAAGCATATCAATGTTTGAAACGCCAACCACAACTTGACCATATGGTGGTTGAGGTAAACTTGATGGCACTTGTTTATAATTTGGATTTTGAGTAACTTTAAATACTTGACTTAAATATTGTGGGTCCAAAATGCTAATTTCTTGAAGATCAGATGGGTCATTTGAAAATGTTGATAATGGCACCTTTTTGATAATTGAACCTAAAGAATTAGATAAGAAGTCATCAGGTAAATTTTGAACAAAATTACCTTGCCCTAAAATATCAACTCGGTTAAGTGAAGATATTTCTGCATATTGTAAAGAAGATTCTGGTTGAATATAAGTGATTCCTTTTTCAATTTCTCGTGATTGTGAATTGCCTGGATTTTTTGTTTGACCAAACATCAAAGGAATATTGATTCCATCATTAGCTGGTTTTAAAGCAACAGCAATTGGATCTGAAGTTGTTGAATGTTCTTTATTTTCATCATAACTTGAAAAATAATTAGCAGGGAATTTTAAATCTGGGGCAGTAATTGAAATAAGTGGTTGTTCAACACTAATGGTTCTTCCACTAGCACCCAAATCATTGCTTCTTGTATTAGTTGCATTTGGAGTCATTTGAGAACCATCATCTTTAACACACTCAAATCAAATTTGTTTTTCACCTGTGTTAACTAGTGATCCCTTAGTTGGATTATATTCTCCGTTATCTGATTTCCCATCTTTAGGAATGTATCAAAATTCTTTTCACAATAAATCTTTGCTAAATTCAGATAATTGTGGTTTAGATGTTAATAGCAATTTATCATTGCTTGGATTATTAGTATCAGATCAAACACTAGCAATTGATTGACCATCATTAGCAGAAGTTAATCCTTGGAAAGCATTTCATGGTAATTGAGCAGATTTTTTTGTTGTAACTTTTACAACATTATTAGTTGCCTCATCAGTTGTCTCGGTTAAAGCATATGGGTCTTTACTAATATCATATTGATCTGTAATATAAGGGACATAGTCATTAAAATCTTTTATTCCAGCAACAAATTCACCAACACCTAATTTTAAAATTTCATTATCAACTTCAAAATATCCACATGAACTAAATGGTACATATGTGTAGTCTGCATTACTACTAACATTTGCAGCATTATATCAATAATTACCATTTGAACCATTACTTGTCGAATTACCATACAATGCAGTTCCAATTAAATCACTTTTACCAATGGAAACACTTGATGGAGCATGATAAACAATAGATGTTGAATCAAACTTAGGTTCATTAATGAACAAAATTGACTTACCAACTTGCATCGCATAACCATATATACTTTTGCCTAAAGATTCTGGCAATTCACTAGGCATCTGCACTTTAACTAATGACCCAATGTCTTTGAGTGAATAACCGAAAGCTAAAGTTGGATAGTAATAATTGCGTGCATTATCAACTAAAACTGATAAATTAAGTGAAAAACTTGCCTTTGATGTTCCAAGTAAAGTTCAATAACCAGTTGATGATGAATATTGTTCACCCAAATCTTGAACACTACCAAATGGAAAATTGCCACTACTTTGTTGACCTGATGGAGCTAAATTTATAGTAGGATTAAAATCATATGGAAAAGTTCTACGTATAGCATTATTTCTATCAACGGTTCTCTCTTCTTGAGTTTGTTGGACCAAACCACCACCAACTGTAACTCTTCTCTTATTATCAAAGAAATAATATGTTCCTACAAATGAGTTATAAGACATATTTGTTCCAATGTCAAAATAATCATTGTTAACAAAAATATTATTACAATTTTGAATAGATAATCCTGATGTTGGCATGTTTAGTAATGAATTAATATTTAAAGCAGTTCCAAATAACAAACATGGATCAATTGAATTACGATCAGGGTCTTGAGGATTAGAAACAATGTTTTGACCAGACAATTGTAATGAACGTTTTTCTCTTAAAGTAGCAACATGAGATGAACTTGTTGAACTAAATCCATTTGGTGCTCATTGACGAGTTTGAGAGTTATTAACTTGACCAACAGTAATTCCAGCAGCTAAATAGATAAATGATTTTTTAGATGAAGATACATTAGTTTCTATTCCACCAACTGCTAAGCGAGGAACATAGTGAAAATTACTAGTTTGTCCAATAGGTGCATAACAAAAATTTCAATTTTTTGTTGGTTTACTAGTTCCACTATATGATGGTGAATAACTAATACCACTTAAAACATAAGCATATGGAATTCCTGCAACTTCATTAGTATTAAAATTTAATTTTCAAACTCCAATACTTAAAGCTTCAGGATCATTAAAAATGGATCCATTACCACCAAAAATTAAAACAACTCCATTATTAGCATACATATTACCTAAATTAGTAATATATTGTTTTCATGGAAGTACCATGGTCGTGCCACTAACTCCAAGATCAATACTAGAATCGCTTGGGTTTGTTACTGTACCAGGAGCTCAAGTGTCACTAGTAACATGATCACTAGAATTAGTTACATATCAAGAAGGGTGATCATCTTTAGCAAAAAATGTATTAGATCCCGTGCCTTGTTTTGTTGAAGGAGATTTTCAGTCAGCTGGATAATTGTTAACCATTTTTTCAGGATTAATATTTAAATGATTAAGAATTGTGTAAGATGGTGTTCATGAACTACCAGAATAAGAAGCAATATTTTCAGAAATTTGAACTAAAGTTGCTTGTCCTTGTTTTGCACCTTCACCCTTCATTTGATCATAAAAAAATGGGTCTTTTGGATCAAACTCTTGTTTTACATCTGGTGTTTGATTTGGAACTAAAAGAAGATAATAAATACTTGGGTTTGCTTGATCTTCAACAACTTCAACAACTTTTTTATCAGTAAAATCACTTGCACCTACATAACTATCAGTTGTAATTGTACTTGGATCAAATTCTCATAAAATGTTACCAAAAGCATCTATTCTTGTAGCTGCATTAGTTCCAGTTAAAACAATGAAACCACCATTTCTAACTTCAAAACCATTGAAATTATTATTTTGTCAATGACGAATTTTACCAACTTGTTGCCCAAAATTTTTTGATGTAATTGGGGTTGAATTAGCATTAAGTACTTGACCTAAATAATTTGTTGGTTTAAAAGTAGCTGAGTAAATACCAACACCAATTGCACTAGCTAAAGTAATGCCAGCTAAAGACATTAATAAGTATTTATTGTTAATCTTTTTTTTCATAAATTATCTCTCACTTACTTAATTAGGTTTCTTAGGAGGCATACTAGGTCCACTAGGAGGAGTTGTTGGTTTACCAGGCTCTAAATTTTTTCTATTATAGTTTTCTTGTCGATTCATTTCGCTAGATTTTAGTAATTGTGGACGTTTGCTACTATTCATTTGGGCTTCACTTATTTTCTTGTATGTGTTGCTAACTGCATCCGTTAATTTATCAATTTTTTCAGTTGTAGATGAGAATCCTTTTTGAGTTAAAATTCGGTTCTTTCTCATTCTAACTGGGATCACAATACCAAGAGATAAAATCATAACAAATACAACAATTGAAGAAGAAATAATTACAGGTAAGACTCAAGGTTCTAATGGGTTAAAACCTTCATATCTAAATGTTGGAGTTGCTAATTCTACACATTGAACTACATCAGGATATTCTGTTGAATCAAATGGTGCTGATGTATAGTAAACACCATCAGAATATTTTAAAGCAATATCAAAAACAACAGTTGAACCTTCAGTTCTTGGATTAATAATTTTTGGTAATTCTGTTGGTTTGTTTGTTAATGGATCAACACTTCAACCTCCAGAATATTGAACTAATTGATTCAATAAACTTGATGTATGAACAATTTTATTTGCAGTTTCTTTAATTAAACCAGTATCAACCAAATATTGAGAATCAACTTGACTAATTGTTCCCCAAATGTTTGTGTTATCAGCAATGCTTCCACCATTAAATATAGAACTAATAACATTATTTGGATTAGACATATTTAAGAAGTTAATTTGTTTATCACTAATAGTTAAACAATTATCATAACCACTTAAAATAACTTTATTTAAATGTTCACTAGTGCTACTATTTGAAACCTCATTAGAATAAAAATCTCAAGTATTATCTAAAGTATATTTCAAAGTATACAATATGTGTTTATTGTCTTTGTTTTGATAACTAAGCAATCAATCATTATTGTTATAGCTTAGTGACAATAAATTGCTTAAATCATTAATATGGTTACTAGGAATATTGCTTACAACAGAGTTGTTTAAATTAGCTATTGGCACAATACCAAACTTTGGTAAAATTTCAAAATTATATGTTACTGTATAAATAAAACCACGAACAACTAAAGTAGCAGCAACACGATTATATTCACCAAATGTAGTGTTAACAACTTCAGATGTTAATTGAGGTGAAAAAGCAACAATTTTTTGACTGGCAACATTGTTCCAACCATCATTTAATACATTAGTATATTTTGATGTTGGTTTTGGATTTATGTTAGTTAAAATTCTTGAAAAACCATAATCATCTTGTCCAACTCTAATAAACCCTTGATTTAAAAAACCTGTTGAATGTGCTGGATCACTAATTGTATTTGGTGAAACTGGACCTTGGATATCTTGAATTCAAGTAGAGTTAATTGGAACAAACTTTTTACCAAAGTCAAAGTTATAAAATTGATTTTCATTATAAACACAATTAAATAACGAAAAAGTTTTATTACGTGATGAACTATTAACATCAAAGAAATCATTTAAATAAATTGATTGTTCTTTTCCAGAATCCAAATCAGTTGCAATTAAACTAGCAATGCTACTACTCATAAATGGCAAAATAGTTAATGATTGAATGGCTGAAAATGGATATCAAAAATTACTAATATCTCGAGGTATAGAATTTGTATAACCTGCTGGTGATAAAAGTTGATAAGAAGCATTAATTGATGAAGAACCAACAAGAACTTCTGTATTTTGATACTTTTCAGTATTTCAAGAACCAGATGATGATTTCACAAATTGAAGATCACTATTCATAGCCTTATTTTGATCATAATTATTTTGTGCAAAATTAGTTTGACCACAATCTGAACTATTAAAATAATTAACTTGTTCAGTTGTTCCATAAGTTCCTTTTTTAATGTCATCAATACTATTTGATGTTGCAGCAATATTACTCTTATTTAGAGCATATAGTTGAGCATTAAAATCAGAGACATTTGGTTGCATCATTCCTAAAAAGATATATGAATTAGATTGATTGCCAGTTCTACTAGATAATTTGATTGTTTTTGCACCACCAACATATCAAGCTAGATTAGAAACCTTATTCTTTTTCATGAATGGTAAATAGTAATATTGCTTTTGAACTTTATCATACATTGTTTCATTAATTGTTGTTGCATGAGTCGGATCAAAATTATAGTTAGCATAAAGCAAAGGTTTTACATCATGTTGATTTTTTGGACTTTCCATGTTGATTACAAAGTCATAGAACCAAAAATTTTGATAAGCATTACCACCAAATATTAAGATCATTTTTTTATTTGAAACTGGATCTTTAATATAAACCATGTTATTAGCATTGTTTAAATAAAGTTTCTTTAGAATGTAATAGTCTCCATTTGTTGAACTATTACTATTAGTGCCATTAGTTTGAGGAGAGTTTTTATCTAGTAATTTATAAATTATTGATTTTTTTGCATCATTAACATATGTTGGCGATCCCTTGCTAGTTCCAGAACTTGAAGATGGTGTTCCATCAATAGCATCACCACCTACTATTTGGGTACCACCACCTGTAGCACTACGGATAAATGAAAGTTTATCATTTGTATCTTCTGGTTTGATAGCATCTTGAACATATACATGATTCCAAATATTATCTGTAGCATATCCACTATTACTATCACTAGGTTTAGGCTGACTGCCAGTTGCTAAATGATTTCCTAAACTATTATAATCATTAATAGAAAAATCTGGTAATTGCAAATTATATCTTTGCTTTTCAGTAAGTGAAGAACCATCATCATACAATTGAACAACAATTGCAGGACTTGTGACATTTGCAAATTTATGGTGATTTTGATCATCATTACCATCGCCCGCATCTGCAATAGCACAATTAGTTTCATTAACTAACAAAGCATAGTAGTAACCTAAATTATCAGTATCAGCAACAATTTGGCGTGTTTGATAATTAGCATCCTTACAAGTTCAATCATACAAGTATTGCATTTGAAAATTTACTTTAACAACTTTTGCATTAGAATTGTCAGATAAACCTGTTGCTGGTAAAAAGTAATTACCATCAACATCCTTAACATCTTCAATACTAACAGCACCACTTGAAAGAGATGGTGAAACAATTTTAACACCAGCTTCTGATAAAGGTTTAGGTACAACAGATGCCCTAGTAGTTGCACTTTGAGTTAATTGACTAGTAGTAGTAACTTTATTTGAACCTATTGAAGTAATTAATGCACCCATTAATGAAAAACCTATTAATGAAGTGCCAACAATAGTAAGCAAACTACATAGTTTTGCATGCTTTTTTTTCATATTTTTCTCTCTCTCCTCAATCTATACAAAATTTAGCAAAATTTAGTGTGAAGATTAAAGTAACTTAGTATTTTACAATGAAAAAATAAAAAAATAAAGAAAATTATTCTTATTATTCATTACATTAACTTTTTAAACCGATCCATTTCCATATAACACGCATCATTAAAATTTATTGCATTTTAGGAATAAAAAAATTTTTTAAATAAATAAATGTTCTAATTGTAAATAATAGCAATATTTATTTCAAAGTTATACGTTTAAAGTTATATGCATAATTAAGTATAAGCATTATTTGTCTAGTTTTCATGCTTTCAACTTGTTTAAATGGATCATGACATTTGATATCAATTGTTCAATAAAATCTTTTAATACAATTTGGTCTAAATGAAATAATATTTTTACAATTTATTTTTATTATGAGATATTTAAGAAATTCATTTTGATAAATAAAATTAGTTTCTTTAAACATCATTGTATTTATCGTAAAAAAGGTAATTCAAAAAATCATAATTGAAACAAAAAATATTGTTTGTGCTTTAATTTTGCTTAATATTTAAAAATTTTTTATTAAGCTTAATCATTTGTTTTTAAATTCTTGAAAGTTTAAATTCGTTTTAGCAAATTCATAACATTTTTTCGATAACTGATTATATTCAATTTCACTTAAATTTAAAATTTTTTCAATTTCATTTAGTCAAACATTTGCATTAAAGTTAGGTATTAAACTGCCTCTAGAATTATCAATTAAATAACTTGCATTCAAATATGTGTCAGATATAATGCATGGAATTCCATGCGATAATGCTTCAACTATAACTAATGGAAATCCTTCAAATTTAGAGGGCAATAGTAAAATTTTTGTTTCTTTGTATATATCTTGAATTTCTTCACTATTAATAAAACCATGAAAAATAATGTTTTTTTTATTCTTTAAAAGATTTTCATCCAAACCAGTTCCATATGCATGAATATTTATGGGTTTGTTCAATTTTATTGATAACTCTACTATTTCATTTAAAAAGGAAATGTTTTTTTGGCCATTTTCCATTCGGCCAATGTATGAAATATTAAGTTTTTTATTAAAATCAATATTTCAATTTGGTATTGATGTCGCTATAGGAAAATTAATTGCAGGAACAATATCTTTTATATTAGTATTTTTTTTTACCATTTTCTTTTCAATAAAAATCTTTGTATCTTTTTGACTAAATAAAACTAAATTAGGATAATGAAGAACATTTTTTATAAACAATAATTTTCTTATAATTTTTTGAAACATTGAAATTGATGAATAAATTTTTTCATCAAAATGCTGAACTCATATATATTTTGTATTTTTATTAAAAAATAATGGGGTCGAGAAATTATTGTTTATAACAATATCTATTTTGTTTTGTTTTACAAACTTTTTTATGAAAAAACAATTTTTAAGTTCACACAAATAAAACTTAAAATAATAAAAAATTTTTTTTCAAATGTTTTTATTTGAAATTTCTTTTTCTTTATTTTTTAAGTTTAATTTTTCAAAAAATGGTGTGTATATATAGTTGTAATTATGCTTTGCAAAATTAAGA
Source organism: Mycoplasmoides alvi ATCC 29626 (assembly GCF_000701785.1). Lineage (GTDB taxonomy): Bacteria > Bacillota_I > Bacilli_A > Mycoplasmatales > Mycoplasmoidaceae > Mycoplasmoides > Mycoplasmoides alvi. The sequence continues at coordinate 9,624 of NZ_JNJU01000002.1, forward strand.
TATTTTTTTTCTGAGAAAATATTTATTTCATAAACTAAATAACTATTAGATGTAAAAATTTCTATTAAATTTTTTACATATCTCTCGATTCCACCAATGTCATTACTATTATGATGAGTTAAAATTAATATTTTTTTCATAATTGTTATTTAATTTATTTACTATAACGCTTTATGCTTTAACAATGCAAAATACAAAAGCATCAACAAAACAACCATTAATTCTAATAAATCTATTAAATTTTTTAATAATCTTACTTTTTAATTTCAAATTATTTATTTTTTTTAATAAGTTATAAAATACAAACTTCATATTAATAGTTCATAAATTTAATCATGTATTTTATATAAAATTCATTTGTTATTTATGATAATAATCAATTTCTTTATTTACTTCATTATTGGCATCTTTATAATTTTTGATTCATTTTTTATTTATGTTACTAATTAAATCAATTGTATAGGTTAGTTTTTGATCTAAACTATATAAAAATTTGAATATAAAAATAATAAATTAATTTAAATTTAACTTTTATTAACAAAAAGTGCACCCCTTGCTTTTTTTAATCAAAAGGTGCGCTTTTTGTTTATTTAACTTTTGTAAAAACTTTATTTTTGATCAATATAGTTTAAATTTAATGCTTTTAAAATTGCACTTAAAACAAAATTAAATGGTTTATTGAAGTGAGGTAAAAAATAAACATCTGCAAAAGCTAATTCAGGAATTGTCATGTTTTTTTGAATTGCTAAAGCTAAGTAGTAAATAATTTCTGTATGATTAACTTCTTTAGATGATCCTACTTGAGCTCCAACTAATCTTAATGTCTTTTTATCATAAACTAATTTAATTTTAACCTTATTAAAAGTATTCATAAATTCAGGGCGATCATTATCTTCATAGTATGAAGAAGTAACATCCATATTTCAACGTTTAGCAGTTTCTTCTGAAACTCCTGAACTTGCTAAATTTAGTCCAAAAACAGAAATCGCATTTGTTCCGACAATACTATCAATTGCCACATTATTGTTTCCATTAATATGACTAGCAGCTACAATTCCAGTTTTAACTGCATTTGTTGCTAAATCAATATTTTGATATTGACCAGTTGCTGCATTATACAAAGCACAATTACCACCAATAGCATAAATATCATTAACTGTTGTTTGTGTATATTTATTAACAATATATGCGCCATTTTTTACTTTTTCAGCATTTGGTAATAAATGAGTATTAGGTTTAAAACCAATTGCTAAAATAACTAAGTCAGCATCTACTTTTCCATTAGATGTATTAATTCCTTTAATTGCTCGTTCTTTTTTATCTACAATGTACTCAGTTACCTTTGTATTCATCAATACTTTTACACCATGTTTAAGCATTGAAACATTTAAATCATCTGTAAATTCAGCATCATAATATGCACCAACTGGTCTTGGTAACATATCAATAATAGTTACTTGTTTATTTCTAATAACTGCAGCTTCAGCTAATTCAATACCAATATAACCAGATCCAATTACTGCAACACTTCTGATACTAGAATCTTTCATTCTTTCAATAATCTCTTGTGCATGTTGAAATGTTTTGCACGCTACTAAATTTTTGATGCCACCACAATATTTATCTTGGAAATCTAGTTCCATTCCTGGTGTGCATATAGGTCAAGAACCTGCAGCTAAAATTAACTTATCATACTTATCTTCAAATATTTGATTATTACTTAAATTTTTAACTGTAACTGTTTTGGTTTCTGAATTAATCTTAAGAACATCATGAGACATAAAAATTTTTGCGCCCATGTTTGCTAATTGTTCAGGGTTTGAATAAAACAAATCATTAATATTCTGAACAACACCACTTACTGTTAATGCAATTCCACAACCTAAGAATGAAATATTATCATTTCGATCATAAGCAGTTACTTGTAAATTAGGATTTTGAGATAATAAAGTTCGAATTGCAGATGTCCCTGCATGATTTATACCTACAACTATTACTTTCATGTATTTTAGTACTCCTTGACAGTATTAGGTAAATTTCAAATTACCTAACATAAATTATAATTGATTATGAACAATGAAAGTATACATAATTTGTTTTAGAAATGTTACATAAAAATTAAGACTTCATTTTAGATGCAAGATTTAAAATAAATTTATTATCTGCGTTTACATCAATTTGATACATAATATTTTTTTTCATATTTCCAGAAATAATTTCTTCTGCTAAAAAATTTTCAACATTTCTTTGAATGTATCTTTTTAAAGGTCTTGCGCCAAATTGTCGATCAGATCCTTTAAACCTAATAACATCTTTAACTTTCTTAGTAAATGAAATTAAAAGATTTTGATCTTTTAAACGCTGTATCAATTCCAATAACATACGATCAATGATTGCATCATAATCTTGATCAGTTAATTCATTGAAAAGAATAATTTCATCAATTCTATTAATAAATTCTGGACGCATTACTTTTTGAATTTCTTGTAATGCTTCTATTTTTTTACCACTTAAAATTGCTTGAGATCCAACATTAGAAGTCATAATAATAATTGTATTTTTAAAATTGACACTATGACCTTGAGAATCAGTTAAGATGCCATCATCTAAAATTTGTAAAAATAAATTCAAAACATCAACATGAGCTTTTTCAATTTCATCTAATAATATAACACTATAAGGATGACGTCTAACAGCTTCACTTAACAAACCTGGTTGTTCATAACCAACATAACCTGGAGGCGCTCCAACAAGTTTAGAAACTGAATGTTTTTCCATATATTCAGACATGTCAAAACGAAGCATATTTTTTTCACTATCAAATAAAGCCATTGATAAAGTTTTAGCCACTTCAGTTTTGCCTACACCTGTAGGACCTAAAAATAAAAATGAACCAATTGGTCGTTTAGGGTCCCCTATGTTTGCTCTACCTCTTAAAACTGCTCCGACAACTTTTTCAATTGCTTCATTTTGACCCTTAACTCTTTTTTGCATTTCTGTTTTTAAATTAAGTAATTTACTTTTATCTGATTCTAAAAGTTTTTTTAATGGAATTCCTGTTTGTGCTGAAATTACTTCAGCAATTTCATTTTCAGTAATTGTTGTTTTAAATAAGTCATTTTTAATATTTTTAGCTTTTTCATTAGCAACTTCTAATTCTTTTTTTAATTTTGGTAATTCCACATATAGCAATTTAGAAGCTTCAGTATACATTCCATCCACTTGAAGTTTTTCAATTTTAATACTTGTACTGTTAATGGATTCTTTTAAATTAGTAATTTTTTCATAAGCCTGTTTTTGATTCATTCATTCTGTATAAAGAATTTTTTGGCGTTTTTTTAAATCTGATAATTCTGTTTGAATTTGTGTTAATCTATTTGTATTTACATCAAGATATTCTTTATCTTTTTTAATTGCAGCTAATTCAGTTTCTAAATGAATTATTTTTCGATTTAAATCATCTAATTCAGCTGGTTGTGAATGCATTTGAGTTTTGATTTTAGCTGCAGCTTCATCAATTAAATCAATGGCTTTGTCTGGTAAAAATCGATCAGAAATATAACGATCAGAAAGTTCAACTACAGCAACTAAAGCGCTATCTAAAATTTTTACTTTATGAAAAATTTCTCAACGTTCTTTTAAACCTCTCATGATTGTTAAAGCTTCTTGCTTTGTGGGTTCAGTTACAAGAATCTTTTGCATTCTTCTTTCTAAAGCTCCATCCTTTTCTATGTATTGTCGATATTCTTTTAATGTTGTTGCACCAATAATTCTAATATCACCTCTTGCCATCATAGGTTTTAAAATATTAGCTGCATCCATTGCACTATTTGATGCATTTCTTCCCATACCAACTAATTGATGAATTTCATCAATAAACAAGATTATTTGGCCATTTGAATTCTTAGCTTGTTTTAAAATTGAATTTAAACGTTGTTCAAATTGACCTTGAAATTGAGTTCCTGCAATAATAGCAGATAAAGATAACTCTATAATCTCAACTTCTTTTAAATTATCAGGCACATCTCCAGCAACAACACGTTTTGCAAACCCCTCAACAATAGCTGTTTTACCAACTCCTGGTTCACCAATTAAAACAGGATTATTTTTATTTTTTCTACTAATTATTTCAATCAAACGTCTAATTTCATCATCACGACCAATTACTGGGTCAATTTTATTCTTAACAACTTCATCATTTAAATTTCTGCCATATTGTTTCAAAATATCTTTATCATCAGTTTTTGTAAAGTTTGTAAACATAATAGTTACCTCAGTAATTATTTTATTTTATCATAAATTAGCACTCTATACATGAAAGTGCTAATACATTTTAATTAAATATACCTTTTAGCTAAATCACTTACAGAGTTGTATTTAGCAATAACATCTTTGGTTCATAAATCAACTTTAATTTGTCCTTTTTGCATAATTATGATTCTGTCACAAATTTCATTAACTTCATCCATATTATGAGATACCAACACGATTTGAATATTAAATTTTTCACAATAGCGTTTAACAAAACTAATAATTTCAGTTCTTACACTAATATCAAGCCCAGTTGATAATTCATCTAAAAAAACAATTTTAGGTTTATGAATTAATGCCAATAAAATATTTAATCTTTGTTGCTGACCACCAGAAAGTGAATGTACTTTTTCTTTGTATATTTTTTTTAATCCAAATGCCTCAACAATTTGATTAATTTCTAATGGATTCAAATCAACATTATATACATTTATCATGAATTTAATTACATCAGCTACAATAATTCCTGGTGGATATAAACTGTCTTGAAATTGAATCCCAACACCCTCTTGAAAAGTATTTACATAATCAAATTTATAAATAATAGAACCACTTGTTGGTTGAATAATACCAGCAATCATTTCAACTGTTGTTGTTTTGCCAGCACCATTGGATCCTAATAAAGCAACATTTTCATTTTCATAAAAAGTTAAATTAAGATCTTTAACAACAACTTTGCTATGCTTGAATTTACCAAATGATTTTGTTAAATTTTTTAACTCAATAATTGATTTTCCGGAATGTTGCATATTCTTGTCAATAATTATAGGAGCATTAATTTTTTCTAATTGTAATTCAAGATTAATATCAAATTTATTTTGATCTCTAATTTCATAATTTTCTTTTTTAGTTTTTTTATTAAATCAATTCATATTTAATAACCTAGTATCCTACTTATCTAGTTGATCATCTAAACCTATATATAGATAAAATAAGTGCAATTACAATAAATAATAATGGAACAAAGTAACCTGTTCAAACTTCAGCAATATTTTTAATCCCAATCATTAAAACATCATTGGAAATGTTTTGATTAATTGCATTAAAGTCAAAAATACTAATTCCACTTCAAGCAATTGTAATTAAAACATTAACATATCTAAATGGACTAATAAAACTTAAATCATATAACAAATTGTTATTTGAAATTACTGTAAGAGGGAATAACATGCCTGATAAAAACATACTAAGGAAATAAACCATTGATCCAATCATACTAGCTGAAGCACTTTTTTTTGTTATTGAAACTATAAGAATAGCTAAAAAAACTGATAATAACATAGTATATGTCATTCCAAAAATGTACCCTCCTCAGTTTGTTTGAACAAATCCATTATCAATATTAAAACCACTAAAAAATAATTGGTTTCCAGTGACTAAAACAGGGTTTTCAGCAGTTCCAGATAAAATAAAATTTTGAAAACCAAAAAATAAAAAAATTGTAAATAATGTTAATAATATTTGTCCAATCATAATTAAAAAATAAAAAAAAGTAACAGTTGCAATAAACATTCAAGGTTTAATTGGAGTAGATCCAATTCGTTTCATTAAAACTGATTCTTTAATTTCCATAATTGATATTGGAATACTATTCAAACCTGTTGATATAACCATTAAAGCTACTAACCCTGTTAAAGAACTTTTAAATGCTAGTGCTGGTACAAATTTAGTATGAGTAGAACTAGATGTAATTAAAATTGCTTGATTTATATATCCAAAAATGACAATAAAAAAGAATGTAAAAATAAATGCCATAAATCATTTTTCTACACTGCGTCAAAAAGAAGAATTTATTAACTTAAATAAAGCTCAATTTTGTTTTATATGGAAATTAAAAAATTTTTTAGATTGTCTTGGTTTAACTAATTTATCAATTTTATTCACTTTAAAACCCTTAATTTACTGTAATATTTAAAATAGTTAAAACTAAAAAAATTTTAACATAGCTTATAAAATAGATATAAATATTGAAACATTAATACATTCATTATTTTGTTTAAAAATTAACCCATTATTTATAATTAATCTATTTAATGGAGGTTTACCCAAGCGGCTGAAGGGGCAGGCTTGGAAAGCTTGTAGATGCTTAATAGCATGCGAGGGTTCGAATCCCTCAACCTCCGCCATATGAAAACTTTCTTCGGTTAAGATTAACATAAAGGTTCGACTCCTTTAGTTTTCTTTTTTTTGCTTGTTAAACATTAAGAATTTGATTCAACAAGAATACCAACATTATTTGCCATTAACAAATTATTTAATTTGAGTAATTTAGACTGGCTAATATTTTTTGATTCAAATAAACAAAAATTTAAGCAAAGATTTTTGATGTTTTTTAAATTAATTAATTCACTACTAATAACGAATCTAATTCCTAAAGAATATAAATGTCGAATATTATCTTTCAAAATAGAATTTAAAAATATTGGATCATTATTTTTTATATTTTCAAAACTAAAAAGATTAATAATTAGATTATTAAATGAAAGGTTTTGCTGTTTAATTTTTGCTATAAAATTTTTTATATTAAATTTTTCTTCAGTAAACAATTTTATAGGATAGTCAATTATTAAAAAAGATTTTTTATTTTGAAAATAAATGTTATTCACAAACATTTTTATCCCTTGAATTGCCATCATTCTTATTAAAGTATTACAAATTTCTAAATTATTTATGTTTTTTAATAATGCGTATTTATTAAATAGGAGTTTATTGGGTCAAGATAAATTTAGATAATAAAATTTTTGATTTAAATTTAGCAAGTTTGTATGTTGTGTTCAATATGGAGTTAATTCATTAACTTTAATTTTTGTTAAAAGTTTTTTATATAAATTTGCATCATTTTCAATTAAACTAAATTCTTTAGGATTAAAAACATGAATTCTATTCATTTGATTAATAAATTCATATTGGCGCATTAATGTTTCTAGAGTAAAAATAATTTTGTCCAAATTTGATGAATGAATACCATAAATCATTGCAACAAATCGATAATTTAAAGAATATAATTCATTTTTATATCTAACATTTTCTGGTAAAGTTTTAAAAATATTGTCATATTTTAAAAAAGGATCATCCAAATTTCTCGTTAATAAATAATTTCCTGCGTAAACCGATTTTAAGCTTGATAAATTAAATTTTTTTTCAGAGACACCAATATACAAACCATAATAATTACTTGGAGTTAAAAATCAAATTGGTTTATATTCTTTTGAAGATAAATTTATTTTGGATTTAATCATTTTAATAAGTACATTATTAATGGGTGATGTTTTTGAATTTTGCTTACAAAAATCAAATAATAAAACAATGCCATGTTTAACTTTATTTGTTCTAATGTAATCTAATATAGATTCATGGGCATGACCAAATAGAATAAAATTATTTTTATCAAATTTAGTTAAATGTGAAAGTTGTTTGGTTTTTCCTATAAAATTGACAATTGGAATTGAAAATAAAAAATAAATAATTATTGTTAAATTACCAATTCATGGCAAAACATAAGCAAATGCTATAACAGATTTTGGAACAAATAAAATTGCACTAATTAAAGTCAAAATAGAAGAAAAAATACTTAAAACAAAAAGAAATACAAAACGTTTTTCTTTTAGTAAATATAAAAATGTAACTATCAAACATAAAATTGAATAAAAAATTAACAAATATAAAGATAGTGACAATTCATTTCAATTATTAATATGAAACAAAATAGTTGACAATGTATAAGTTATTGTAGAACCAACAAAGATTATTGGATTTAAATAAAAGCCACATAATACAATAACTACAATATCAGTAATAAAAACATAAGTATTAATATTTTGATTATTAATGTTAATACTTGCTTGAATTAGATCGAAAAATAAACTTACTATTCCTATTAATAATCCAAAAAGGAAATAAGTAAAAAAATAACCAAATTTGTTTTTTATTATTTTATTAACAAAAGAATTTTTTTCCAATTTTAAAAAAAAGTATAAAAAAAATAAGAAAAAACCTAATCCAATTAATAAACTTACGATAGAATCAATAAAAAAACTAATGTCAAGCATTTATTATAACGCTTAAACTAGAGAAAAATCAATTTGTCTTGAATGTAAATCAGTTTGAATAACTTTAACTTTAACTTTATCACCCACAAAATATTTTTTCCCTTTTTCGCGACCAACTAATGCGAGTTCGCTTTCATTGTATAGATAAAAATCATCATTCATGTTGATAACTCTAACTAAACCATTAATTGTGTTTTCTAATTCAACAAACATACCATAATTAGTTATAGTTGATATAAAACCATCATATGTTTCTCCAATGTTTTTAGACATATAAACACAAAACATATGACTATTGATAGTCCTTTCGCAAGTCATTGCTCTCACTTCATTTAAATTAATTAATTCACAAATTTCACGAAGCTTAGCTTTTAAAGCTTGACGTTGTGGTTCGGTGTAACCTTCACGATCATATAAAAACATTCACAATAAACGATGAACAATTAAATCAGCATATCTGCGAATTGGAGATGTGAAATGAGTATAAGTTTGACTACCTAAACCAAAATGAAAAGTATTATCTAAACTATAAAAAGCTTTAGCCATCATTCTAAGCAAAAGAATATTAACAGTTTTTAAATTTGGATTATCCTTATTGTAATCCAATCAATTTTTTATTGTATTACTTTTAATATCTAAAAAGTTACCAGTAATTTTGAAATTTAAATTTTTAGTTTCTTCTGCAAATAATTTAAGTTTTCTTTGTGTTGGTTTAGGATGCACTCGATATATAAAGGGAATTTTATTTTTAATTGCTATTTGAGTAACAGATTCATTGGCACAAACCATAAAATCTTCAATCATTCTTTCTGCTTCGCCATGTTTCTTAACTAAAATATCAACTGGATTTTTTTCCTCATCCAAAACAATAATTGGTTCTGGCAGTTCCAACTCCACATAACCCCGATTATGTTTGTAAGTTCTCAAAATTTTAGCTAAATCTTTAGCATCTTTTAGCATTTGCTTAATTGAAACAGAATCATTAGGCAAACTTGTTTCATCCTTAAAAAAATTATTAACTTCTTCATAACTAAAACGGCGCTTGCTTCTAATTTGAGCAGGATATGATAAATTTTCAACAACCTCTCCGTTTGATTTAATTTCAACTTCACTAATTAAAACCATCTTATCTTCATCAGGATTTAAAGAACATAAATCATTGGATAATTTTTCTGGAAGCATCGGAATTACTTGATTTAAAAAATAAACTGAAGTAGATCTTTTAAATGCATTTTTATCAAGTTCTGAATTAAAATCAACAAAATGTGAAACATCAGCAATTGCTACAATCAACTGATAATTACCATTATCTAATTTTTTAACATAGATGGCATCATCTAAATCTTTGGATGTTGCAGGATCAATTGTCACAATATCTAAATGAGTTAAGTCTTTGCGAATTTTGTTTCTAGCATGATTTGTTTCAAAATTTAACTTATTTGCTTCCTCTAAAGCTTTATTGTCAAAATCAAAATCAATACCTAAATCATAAACAATTGAATTTATATCAACACCAATATCAATTTCATTGCCAATTATCTTAATTAATGAAGCAATAGCTTCATTTTTTTCTGGAAAAACTTCTTTCAATTCAAATAAAATTTTGTCATTTTCTTTTAATTCTTTATACTCATTGTCTAAACTAACAGACAAATACATTTTTGGATCATCAGGATAAACAAAATACTTGCTACCATTATATGTGTACTTACCAACATATTGTGTTTTAGTACGTTTGATAACTTCTAAAATCATTGCATCTTTTAAATCGCGATTATCTTCTTTGTCTAGAGGAGCAAATTTGACAATATCACCATTTAAAGCTCCATTTAAATTTAATGAATGAACAAAATAAGTTGCTCTTTCATCATTTTCTAAACGAATAAAACCGCAATTTTTAGACCCAATTGAAACAATTCCTTCTTGAATTTTATCTAATAAAGGAGGTTTATTTTCATATCCAAGGACCAATTTATTATTTTTATTAAGTTGGCGCAACAACCCTTTAGCAATTAATCTATCAATTGCCTGATAAATTTTTTGTTTGCTCTTTACACCAAAATTATTATCTAATAAACGAACCATAATTCCGGGCGGGACTGGACGTCCATTTTCTTTTTTTACAAGTTCTAATATTTGTTCTTCAATTGGTTCTAGCTTAATCATTATTGTTTCCTATTTATATGTATTTATGTTTTTTCATTAAGTAAAGTGAAATACCAAACCAAGAACTAAAAAAGCAATCATAATAATAAACATTAGTATTTGTAATATTTTAATTAAGCCGCGATCTTTAGTTTTCTTAAAAATTTCTAAATCCTGACCAGAAAGTGATGCCAAACCACCAGTACTACCTGAATTTGACAACAACAATCCAATAATCAACGCGATTACTGACATAATAAACATTATTACTTCAATTGCATTCATAATTTAACTACTTTATCATAAACAATCTTCAAATATTTAAAGTTTATGTAATTCTATTATAATAAACAAATAATTTTACATTTAACTAAAGCATTTAAAAGTAACTAAATTAAAATTAAAATATGAAAAGATTTTCTGAACTTTTGTTAATACCAAGAAATCATTTAAAATTTAAATTCATTAAGAATATAAAAAAATATGAAATAAATCCAAAATATCAAATAATTGATTTTTATTGAAAAAAAGATCAAAAAATATTTAAAAAATACAATTCAATAACATTTAATAAAATAACTTTTCAATTTGAATTTAAAAATAAATTAGATAAAAGTAAAAAAATAATAATTGATGGTAAATGAATGGAATTAAAATATTATTATCATTTTCTAAAATTTCATGGTTTTAAGGTTTTTTTACTTAAATAGAATTTTTCTTTTTAAGATCTGCATATATTTGTTTTATTTTGTTTGTTAAATATCAAACATTACTTTTAGAAAAAGTTTTTTTTAATTTTTTAGACATTTCTAAGGAGATATCATGAAGAGAAAGCTCACTATGTTTTAGTCTTATGTTGCAATAAAGTTTCAAATTTGCAGAAAAATTATTATATTTGTTTGTAGTTTTAATATATTTAATCATTTGAATAATTTCATTAGATGATTTAGATGCTTTTTGTAAATTAGAAATATCTAAATTATTTAATCTACGCATATTATTTACAAAATCACGTTCAATTCTTAAATCCTCAAATTTAAATAGCGTTTCAGTTAAATTCATAAACTTTAGAATATCAGCAATTACTTCAGACTTTTTTATGTACAAAATATATTTAGCTCTTCTATTCAAAATATGATTTTTTTTATTATTTGTAAATATTTTTAATATTTCATTAACAAGAACTAAATATTCATAACTAAATGATTGAAATTCCAAATGATAATTTCCATTATAGGGAGAATTAATACTTCCGCCACTTAAAAATGCACCAATTAAGAAAGCACTAGCCAAATTATTAGCGCTAAAATCAGTAGTAAATTTGTATAAATCTAAATCTGAAATAATTTGTTGAAAATTACCAATAAATGAAATCTCATATTTACGTCTCGAAACAGAATTATTATTTTTTTTAAAAGAAATTTTTAAGTCTTTAACATCATAAAGTTTTTTTAAATTTGAAATAACAAAACGTGCAATAAAAGAAAAATGTGTTTTAATTGATCATATTTCTTGTCCAGATATGTTTTTTTTGGACATATTGTTTAGTAAAAAAGATTTAAGAAAAAATTTAGCCTCATTAATAGAAAAATTTAAATGACAAAGTTCACTTTTAACTAGTTTACTATAAGTTTCTTTCATTGTTAATTAAATTGGTTAGATAAATATTCTTTTACATTTAAAGCTGCAATCGTACCATCATTAACTGCAGTAGAAATTTGGCGATATTTTTTAGAAATGCAATCACCAACTGCATATAATCCAGGTATTTTTGTTTCCATTTCTTCGTTGGTTAAAACATAACCTAATTCATTAGTTATTTTCAAATTATTTAAAAAACTAGTTGCTGGAATGGCCCCTATGTATGGAAAGACACAATCCACATCTAAAGTCACCAAGGAGTCATTTTTAACTGATCTAATTGTAAAAGAACTAACTTTAGAATCTCCATTAACTTTTTCTGGAACATAAGATAAATAAAATTCCACATTTTTAATTTTTTTAAGTCTTTCAACATTAAAAGCATCAGCCCGAAATTCATCGCGACGATGAACTAAATAAACTTTTTGAACAATATTTGACAAATAAATAGTTTCATCTACAGCAGCATTGCCTCCACCTACAACTGCAACAACTTTATTTTTGTATAGAGAACCATCACATATTGCACAATAACTTATGCCCTTGTTATAAAATTTTTCTTCACCAGGAGTTTGCATAGCTTTTTCATTACAACCTGTTGCAATTATTACTGCTTTGGAAAAAACAGTTTCACCATTATTTAAATACGATAAAAAATAATTGTCAGACTTTTCAATGGAAATAACTAAATTATATTTTATGGGTATTTTTAAATTATTTATTTGATTAAACATTTCAATGCTTAATTCAGGTCCAGTTTTAGATAAAATGCCTGGGTAATTTTCAATAATTCCCGTCTTAATCATTTTTCCGCCAGGAGCTTTTGCTTCAATAATACAACATTTAAGGTTTGCTCTAGAAGCATATATACCAGCTGCCATTCCAGATGGACCTGAACCTATAATTACAAGGTCAAATAAATTTTGAGTACCTGAAATTGAAAACATGAGATAGAAAACTCCATAAAAAATAAAACCAACTAACTTCAACATAAAATAATTATTTTTTATGCAAATATTTAATTGGTTTCTATTTTAATATATTAGAAAAAAGCTAAACTTTTTTTATTTAATCATTGTCATTATTAGGTTTGTCAGTTTTCACTTTAACAACCTTAGTCTTTGATAAACCATAAATTATAGCACCAATAACTGGTGGAATAAAAAAGAAAGGAATAAATCAAAACCAACTTTTTAAATTAAAAATTTTAATCAATAAATAAGGAATTAATCCAACAACAACTCCTAAAACTAAAGCTCCCATGAAGCCTCAAAAAGTTATTTTATCATTAGTTTTAATTTTAACTTTTTTAGACATAATCTCTCATTTCTAAAATACAATATTTTAGATATTTTAAAAGAAATATATGAAAAATCAATATGTGGCAAAATTTGTTGGTATATAATATTGTCTATAGATGAATAAATATTCAAATTATTTATTCTACATTTAAGTTCAATTTAACAATCATTTTTACTTAGGAGAAAATATGTCAAGTACTAATTTATGGACTGAATTATGTAAAGATATTCCATATTCACCAGCTTATGCTATTTCTCATCTTTTAGATCCAACCATTTTTTATTTTTTTAATGAAAATAGTACAGATACAAGTAAATTAACAATCTATTTAATCTATGATTCAACTTTAGACAATGAAAAATTACTAATTTTTGATAATGGTGTAGGTTATGGAAAAGAGGATTTAGAACAAATAGTTGATTTTCAACATTTAAAGGCAAAAGGATGGAAACAGTGGGTACGCGCAATACAATGAATTAGTAATGGTGCAAAAATTTATTCAAAAAAAATTGAAGATTCAGAAACTTATCAATTAGTTTTATCAACTATAAATAATGATTTAATTGTTGATCCACTAAAAGCATATGGTGCTAAAGAATTTATTTCGAGGACCAAATTTGGTAGTGGTTCATTACTTCAATTAAAAATAAGCAAAAAATGAAATATTTTAGAATATTCACAAATTGTTGCTCATGTAAATAGAATATTCCAAAAATATGTTAATTTAGATAAAATTGAATTTAAAGCTGTTTATAGAATAAATAACAAATTCTATGATTGTTCTAGATTAGATGTACAACCAGAAATAGAAACTTATAGAAAAGCTTTGGCTCTTAATCCGATTCAAAAACCAAAATTATTTGTCAGTGAAAGTAACACTAAAGGATATATTACTATTGATGAATCCATTAATTTTTCAAATTATAAAATTGGAATAAAAGGGTTTGTTGGTATACTAGATAAACCAAACTCTGATATTTCTGGAATTTATTGTTTCAATGCAAATAAGTTAGTCCGTGGAGCATTGACAAATACAAGTTTAAAGCCAAAAGAAATTTTTGGTTCACTAGGTAATATTGAATATAGTTCTATATATGGTGAGTTAGAGTTTAACAATATTCCATTGAGCATTACTGGTGACAATTTCATTTTAACTGAGGAAGAATATGAAACAATTGTAAATCTATTAATTTCAATAATTGGTAAACAAGGCGATACAAAAGAAGTTAATAAAATCACAACACAAATTAATACTGAGTATGCAACTACTAATATTCTTAATTCCAAAACAATTGAACAAAACTTTGATAATTCTGAAGAAAATGTAGAAACCATTGCTGAATCTATGCAAAACACTAAAACAATTATTGATTTGCAAGTGGAAACTGTGAAACGAAATAAAAAAGAAACTAATATTTATTCAATAAAAGATGAATATGGTAAAGATTATAAAATTCAACTAATACCAGCCAATAATAAAGAAACTAGTGGTTGTTGAATTAAAAAGAAATATGGAAATGATGGGTTGATTATTGTGTATCTAAATCAAGAACATCCTTTCTTAAAACCAATAGTTGCCAATAGTAAGCGAACCTACAATACATTTTGTGAATTTGTAATATATTACATAATGGCAGAAGAAAGAGCACTTATCGAAGGTGCAGGCGTTGATGAATTAAAATTTTTAATTGATAATTATTTGCGCAAAGGAAATTAACAAATGGATATTGAATTTGAAATTAAATCTTTAATTTCACAATTTGGTAGTTCTAATCATCAAGAACAATTTGTTAAATATTGCAAATCAACCGGAATGGATGATGAATCAATTAATAAAATTCAAAATAAAGCTAATAATATAATTGAAACTTTAGGAAAAACACCTAAGGGATTAAAAGCTTTGCTAGTGGGAAAAGTACAATCAGGAAAAACAAGCACTTTTTCTGCTTGTATTTCCAAAGCATTTAGTTCCAATTATGATATTGCAATTGTTTTATCTGGTAGAGATAATGTTTTGAATAAACAAACATTTGATCGTTTAAAAAAAACATTTACAACTGATGATTTTTCAACAGGAGTAAATGTTTATCAAATTAAAGAAATCATTGCTAGCAAAGATAACAAAACCTTCATTGATGAATTAAATAAATCAATTTTAAATAACAAAAAAACAATTTTTGTAAGTTTAAAAAACCAACAAATTGAAAAATTAATTGAACTTTTATCTGTTCCATTATTTCAAAAAACCAAATTTTTAATTATTGATGATGAAGGAGATTTAGCATCTTTTAATACATCAGAAGATAAAACTAATGAATCTTTTACTTACAAATTAATTAAAAAAATGATTGAAACTTTTGGTATTAATGCTACTTTTATATCAGTAACAGCAACGCCTCAAGCTCATATTTTATTATCTCAGCATGATGCAATAAAACCTGACCATATATTCACAATTGATCCTGGAGATGCTTACATGGGAATTAATGAATTTTTTGGGATTAATTATGAAAAATATATTATTGAAGTTTCAGATAACGAAAAACAAGCAATTGAAAATGAACGCGAATCTACTCCAGAATCATTTAAACTTGCTATTATTCATTATTTAGTTGCTGCATCTTTATTTCATATTCAAAATAAAAAAATACAAAAAACTGCCATGTTAGTGCACACGGCAAAAGAAATTTTACGTCATAATATGATTGCTGATAAAATTAATTCCTATAAAAAATCATTAGAAAATTTTTTAAAAATTTCAGGTTCTAGTGAGAGTGATAAAATAATTAGCAAAATTAAAGCTGTATTCAAATCTTATGATACAAATATTGAATGGTCAGATTCGTTTGTTAAACTATTTGTTAAACACTTACAAAATACATCAATTAATGTTGTTAATTCTGAAATTGATGATCCATTATATAAAGATACGCCCAATAATATAGTGGTTGGTTCTGCAATGATTGAACGAGGCGTTACCTTTAATAATTTATTAACAACTTATATTACTAATAGAGCAGAAGATGCGATAGCTATTGATACTGCATTGCAACGTGGTCGTTGATTTGGATATCGAAAAAAATATTCTCATCTAATGAGAATATTTATGCTTAAACATTTATTTCAAAATTTTAAAGAACAAATTTTAAATCATGACAATTATTTATGAAATATTCTAGTTGATGCAGAAAAAAATAAATTACCATTTAGCAAAATTGAAAAACGATTACTAATATCTAGTGATGATTTAATTGCAACCCACAAAGTTAAACATAATAGAATTGTATTTGATAGATATTATTCTAAAAATAATTTAAACAGAACTTCAAATGAGCGTAAATATATTGAAAACATTTTTAATAATGTAATTAATGATTCACATATTAAAGATATTCAAGTTGGAACAGGAAATATCTTTAGAATGATCCATAATATTGATATTAAAAAATTTAATGAAATTTTTAGTTTACCAAGTCATGTAGAAAGTATATCGTTAGCATTAAATATGACCCTAGATAATTGAAATATTTTTTACAATGAAATATTACCAAAATTTGATAACAAAATAACTATTGCAATTATGGATAATAATTTAACTATATCTAAAATTAGAAAAAGAAATATTAATGAAAATGGAAATATTGAATTATTTCAAACCAAAAATACTTCAGGAAATAAATATGTAGGTGATAGAGATTGAAATAAAGTAGAAGAATTTAATCAAAACATAATTTTTCAAATTCACAATGTTTATGTTGAATCAACTCATAGACTACAAAAATTTATTGCTATGGTTTTGCCAGAAAAAATTATTACAGACTATGTAACAAGTAATTATAAATAATAAAACTTTATACTACTTAATTGCTAAGTTTGCTATTAACAAAATAACAATTATTAATCAACCTAAAAAGATAAGTAAATATTTTAAGTTTATAGAAGATAATTTATTTTTGCTTTTTTTATTCTTTGTAGATGGAATATTGTTAGGTAAATTTTCATTTACATCTAAATTCATTTGATTATTTGTATTATTTTTCTTAGATAAAAAATCACCTACATTATTTGAATTTTTATTCAATTTAGATGAATTTAATATATTTGTATAAAAAAAATTAGAAGTATTATTATGAAGTTTATTAGATAAATCTTTTTCAGTTATTTGATCTATGTTGTTTAATATTTCATTAACATTAATTGGAATATTAACTTTATCATTAATTATTTTTTTCTCATTCTCAGAAGAAGAAAAATTGCTCAAAGCATTTAAATTATTAGAAATCAAGTTATCCTTAGTTTTTAAACTAATTTCTTTCTGAGGTATTTGTCCACTAGTTAGATTGCTTGAAATATTTTCTTTAGTAAATAAATATTCTTGTTGGCTATTTTTTCTATCAACAAAAATATGTTCAGTGGGTTCTTGACTACTATTTGTTAATTGAAAATTATTTTTTTTTGAAAATAATGTATTTAAATTTGTGCTTGCATTTTTATTTTTTTCAGTAATAACATTATTAGTATTTTCATGTGCACTAAACAATAGTTTAGCATCATCATTCAATAAATTATTATCTTCAAATTTATTTAAAGAAGTTAATTTAATTGACTTATTTATATTCTTAGTATCTGAATTAAATTTAGAATCAGTACTATTCAAATCATCATAAAAATCAGTATTCATAAAAATCTCTTAATAAAAAGTTAAACATTTATAAATTATAATAATGAACTATAATATTTAAAAAAATTTCAATCTAAATTTACACTTAGAAATAAATAAATTAATAATTTTAATGCATTATTTCGTTTACAATTTTTCACCTTCGTCATATGGAAATAAAAATAAAAACAATTCCAAATATTATAGCAATTATATTTGCACAATAATCAACTTGAGTTTTATCTAAAATGCTAGATAAATTACTAGATGAAATTGCAATACAAATTACACAAAAAATAATTTGAATTAAAAGCAAAATTAAAATAATTTTTCTAGGTATCTTATAATTGGGTATAAACCAAATTATGAAAACAAAAAATAAAAAAATTCAAGGTAAAATTAAATTAAAAAGCATATAAATTAAGATAAAAAACTATTTGAATTTAATAAATTATCTACTTTTCTATTAACTAAAAACTCAAATCTTTTTTCACGAATTAAAATTATTTTAATTTGATGCTTATTAGTAATTTCATCAGTTTCAATTATTTTTTTTATTTCATGATGTAATAAATTTAATTGTTCATCTAAAATAACATCTGGTTTAACAATAATTCTTAAAATTCTTCCAGATTGAACGGCAAATGCTTCTTGGACACCATCTATAGATTTACATAACTCTTCTAATTTTGTTACTCTTTTAATAAACTCATTTAATGAATCACTACGAGCTCCAGGGCGAGCAGCAGATAATGTGTCAACAACTTTAACCAAAGCTGAGTACATATTATCAGGTTCAACTTTATTGTGATGGGATTCAATGGCATTACATATATAATCAGGTAAATAATATTTTTTGGCAATAGCTAAACCAGATTCAACATGATCATAATTTTCATTAAAATCTATAGATTTACCTATATCATGAAAAAAAGCTGCACGTTTTGCTTTTTCAAAATTAATTCCAATTTGTTTAGCAATAATTTCTGCATATTTTGCAGATTCAATACAATGATCCAAAACATTTTGACCATAACTTGTTCGATATTTTAATCTACCTACATAAGGATAAATATCTGGGTTAATATCAAAAATTTGTAAATCTTCTTCTAAAGCTTTTTTGCCGTCAGCAATTAATTTATTCTGAAAATCTTCTTTAACTACTTGATAAAGATTTTCTAATTTACTTGGTTCAATAACCTTTGATTGAAGCATTAAATTAAATAAATTAACAGCAATTTCTCTTCTAATAGGATTTGCAGAGGAAATTGTTATTTCTGAAGTTTTTTCAACAATAATATCTGTTCCTGTTAACTTTTCAAATAAATGTTTATTTCTACCATGTTTTCCAATAATTTTACCCTTTAAATTTTCATCTTGAATAGGTATTGTAGACAATGAACGTTGGGCAATCATTTTTTCAGCAATCAATTCCATTGCACTAATCAAATGATTTTGTGCATAAGACTCTAATTCACTATTAATTTTATTTTTTTCAAAATTATAAATTTCTGCTAATTCAGATTTTGATTGTTTATATATATTGACCATTAATAATTTTTTGGCTTCTTCTATAGATAAATTAGATATTTTTGATAAAACTTTATTTTGTTCATCTAATATTTCATTTATCTTATTTAAAGAAATTGAATATTTGTTTTTCAATTCTAATAATTCTTCATACAAATGATTTACATCCTGTGTTTTTTTGTTTTCTTCATAAAATGATTCTAAATAGCAATTATTAATTGAATTATTTTTTAATAAATCAGATTTAAAATTTGAATTTTTTAGATCATTATTTATTTTATTTGTGTCAGTTAATTCATAAAATTCTTTATTATCACTTGTTTCAGAATGAACACCATCATGGTTGTGTGTTTTACATTCTTTTTTCCTTTTAAAATTTATAAATAGAAATATAATAAATGATATTGTTATTAAAAGAACAATAAACATAAATATTGTTATTATTAAAATGAAAAGTAAAGGATTATTTTTAATCCAATCATAGATATTATTCATAAAAACCAAACCCAATTTTGTTAATTAGAAAATAATTAACAAACTATCATTAACATTTTTATTTAAAACAACTTAAAATAAAAATATTTAACTTTATAAATATAAAAAGGTTTAAAAATAAATAAAAAAGAATTAATATATCTAATTATATATGAATTGAAAATAAAATTATTACATTTCTATTTATATAGATTTATGATAAAGTATTTTTTTTAATATACTTAGATTCAATATCCTTGAATAATTTTAAGTCATTATGCATTAATTGAAGTAAACCAGAGCGACCTTGACATAGTTTATTATTGTTATAAGAATATCAAGAACCGTTTTTTTGAATTAAATCAGTTTGAATAGCCAAATCAATAATTTCAGCAAAATAATCAACTCCCTTATTAAAATAAAAATCTAAATAAAATATTTTTAATGGAGATGATAATTTGTTTTTAACAATTGTAATTTTGGATTTAATTCCAATATTTTCATTATTTTCTTTTAATATTTCTGTACGCTTAATTTCCACTCTTATTGAACTATAAAATTTTAAAGCTTTGCCACCAGGTGTAATTTCAGGGTTTCCATAGATAATCCCTATTTTTTCACGAATTTGATTAATAAAAATAATACAAACACTAGAATTAAACATTATTGTCTGTAGTCTACGCAAGCACTTAGACATTAATCGAGGTAATAAACCAATAGATTGATCTTCAATATTTGTTTCTAACTCAGCTTTTGGCACCAATGCTGCTACTGAATCCAAAACAATTAAATCAATCATATTAGTTTTAACTAAAGCTTCAATTATTGAGAATGCTTGCTCGCCATATTCAGGATGAGCAATTAATAATTTATTTAAATCAATACCCAAATTTTTCATATAATTCATATCTAATGCACATTCTAGATCAATATATGCGGCTCGACCATTATTTTTTTGACATTCTCTAACTGCTTGTAACGCTAATGTAGTTTTCCCAGAAGATTCATTACCATAAATTTCAATAATTCTTCCACAAGGAAACCCACCAACTCCTAATGCTTTATTTAGTTTAAAACTTCCTGTAGAAATTGATTTCACATCTAACTTATCTTTGTCATTCAACAATGATAGGTTTTCCTTGCCATATTTTTTCTGTAATTCTTTTAAAGCTTCTAAATAAATTTTGTCATCATTACTACTCATAAAATTATTTCTCCATCTAATAATATAAGTTCAAAAAAATAACAAAATGAACAATTTTTTAATTAAAAATGAAAAAAACTTATTAGTTTAATTCTAATTTAATTAATAATGAAATATCAATACAAAAACAATGTAATTTCAAAAATTAGTTTGAAATTAATAAGGCAATTATTTTAAATAATTTTTAGGCAAAACTTTAGAACATATTACAAATTTATAAACAATTTACTAATATTGAAAAACAATATACAAAGAGATTTTCTAAATAAGAATAAATCAAAAAGTTAAATAATTTATAAAATTATTGGTCTTGAATACAATCAATTCCTGGTAAAGGGGAACCTTCTAGTAAAGTTAAACTTGCTCCTCCTCCTGTTGAAATAAAACTAACATTATTAGATAAACCAAGCTTATTAATAGCAGCGGCGCTATCGCCGCCTCCAATTACACTATATGTACCTTTAGATGTTAAATCCGCAACAATTTTGGCAATTGCATTTGTTCCATTAGCAAATTTATCAAATTCAAATACACCTAATGGCCCATTTCAAAAAATGGTTTTTGCATCTTTTAAATAATTACTAAACAACTCAATTGTTTTAGGTCCAACATCTAAAGACATGCAAGATGAATTGACCCATGGTTTTTCCATTGATTCTCTCCAAATTGGATCTACATTTTCAAAAACTTGAGCTCCTAATTGATCCAATGGCAAAACAATTTTGTTTGCATATTGTGAAGATAAAATTTCATTTGCAATTGGTAATAAATCTTCTTCGTAACTGGAACTGCCTACATCTAATCCTTTAGCTTTAAAAAAGGTATTAGCCATGCCTCCACCAATTAATATTTTGTCTGCTTTATCAAGTAATGCTTTAATAACTGCAAGTTTATCAGATACTTTAGCACCACCTAAAATTACAACAAAAGGTCTATTAGGAACATTAATAATTTTTTGAGAAGCTTCCAATTCTGATTGAACTAAAAAACCAATACAATTAGTTGCAATATTTGAAGCAATACCAACATTAGATGCATGTGCACGGTGTGCAGTTCCAAATGCATCATTTACAAAAACATCTGCCAATGAAGCTCAAAATTTTCCTAATTCTGGGTTATTTTTAGATTCTAATTTAACAAGTTCTCCATTATCATTAACATCATTGTAACGTGTATTCTCAAGTAATAAAATTTCTTTATGTTTTAAATTTTGAACAGCAGAAACAACAATGTCGCCAATATTTTGGTTTAAAAATTTAACAGTTGCAACATTATCCAAATATTCTTGCAATTTTTTAGCAACAGGTAATAATGATTTTTTGTTTGATAATTTATCATCTAAAGACTTGATTCTGCCCAAATGACTTAAACAAATAATTTTGCAATTTTTTTCAATTAAATATTTTAATGTTGGTAATGATGTAGTAATCCTTGAAACATCAGTAATTTCTTGGCCATCCATAGGTACATTCAAATCAAGTCTTACAATAACAGTTTTATTATCTAAATCTACTTGGTTTAATGTTCTTTTGTTATAAATCATAAGAATTACTTGCTACCATAGTATTGAATAACACGACATAATTGATTTACATATGAAGATTCATTATCATATCAACTATATAACTTATACAAAGATTTGCCATTTGCTTTAATAATTGATGTTAATAAAGAATCAAAAATAGATCCATAAGTTGAACCAACAACATCAGAAGAAACAATTGGATCTTCAGAATACATAAAACTTTCTGAAGCTGCTTTTTTCATAGCCAAATTAATTTCTTCAACTGTTGGTTGTTTTTCTAATTCAACAGTTATATCAGTTATTGAACCAGTAATTACAGGCACACGAATAGCAACTCCATTCATTTTGCCTTCTGCACTTGGAACAACTAATCCAATTGCTTTAGCAGCCCCTGTTGTTGTAGGTACCATATTATGCCCTGCTGCACGAGCTCTTCGTAAATCACTATGAGGAGCATCTTGTAATCTTTGATCAGCTGTATAAGCATGAACAGTTGTCATTGCTCCAGTAACAATCTTAAAATTATCTTCTAACACTTTTACAACGGGTGCTAAACAATTAGTTGTACATGAAGCAGCCGAAATAATATTATCATCTGAATTAATAATTTGGTGATTGACATTAAAAACAATAGTTTTAATATCTTTATCTTTTGCAGGGGCAGATAGTAAAACTTTTTTAGCTCCAGCATCTAAATGCAATTTTGCTTTATCTCTAGATAAAAATAATCCTGTTGATTCAACGACTAAATCAATGCCTAAATCTTTTCATGGCAATTTTGATGGATCTTTTTCAGCAAATACTTTAATAATTCTTCCATCAACTAAAATATTATTATCTTCATTAATAGTAATAAAATTTGGCAAAACACCATGGGCAGTATCATATTTCAATAAGTGTGCCAATGTTTTAGCATCTGTCAAATCATTTACAGCTACAACTTCAATATTAGGATAATTCATTAAAGTTCTATAAGTTAAGCGACCTATTCTACCAAAACCATTAATTGCTACTTTTACTTGTGACATAGATGTTCATTTCCTTTTAGAATTAAAAACAAAATGATAAAAAACCTTTTGCTTATAAAAACAAAAACACTAACTATTATATATTTATTATGAAACAATTAGTTTAAAAAGGTTCTATTAAAATGTTTATACTAAAAGCATCATTTCCAGTATGAGCACTAATTAATGGCGTTATATCAGATTGCTCAATGTTAAGTATTTTATACTTTTTCAAACAATCTTTTAATTCAATTAAAGTTTTTTGAATTTTCTCTTTACTAACAAAAGATGAGCAAAATCCAATCTTTGCAATTTTATTTTTAGCAAAATTAAAAATTTTATCAAAAGTTTCCAAAGAAAATTCAATTGCCAACCTATTAGTAGGTTTCTTACCTATAATTGTATTTTTACCATCATGAAAATGTAAGATTGGTTTAATTTTTAAAATAGTTCCTAAATATGAAGCAATTTTGCCAATGCGACCACCGTTACGAGCTTGTGTTAAATCATTTAAAACTACAGTACAAGAAATCCGTTTGTGTCATTGAGTAATGTAATTTTCAATTTCAACTATTGATTTATCTTCATTACATAATTTTTGCACATCTAATATTAATCACTTCAAAGAAATTGCAATATCTTTAGTGTCAAAAACATAAATATTTTTTTTGTTTTCAAATTCAGTGTTAACAATAGTTTTCCATTGGTTGTATGTTCCTGATAACCCTGATGAAATTGGCAACATGATTACTTGATCATATTTATCAACAACTTCATTTAATACATTTATTACATCAGATGCTCTTGGCAAACTAGTTTTTACACTTCCTGATTTATTTTGTACAAAGTATTCATGAATTTCCTTACTAGATATTTCGCGACCATCTAAATATGTATCTTTGTCATCAATAGTAATTAACAAAGAAATAACCTTAATATTTTGAAATTCATTTGGCTTAATTGTAGAACTCGTATCTGTTATTATTACAGTTCCATTTCCCATGTCCACATTCCTCGTACAAAATTCATAACACCTATTAAGTATAAATTTTTATATTGTAGAGAAATGAGTTTTATTACAAAATATATGTAAATAACTAAATGTTAAGTTATGTATTACTATTTATTATCAATAGGTGGAATTTTTCCAAAATCGGAAGAACCTTTAAATTTAGGATATGTTTTTTTAATAAAACTTGGTTTCTTTGTTAAAAAATTTGCTTTAGATGGTGGAGTTATTTGAGTGAAGGTTTTAGTGCCTAAGGAATTATTATCAGAAATTATTTTAGTTGGAATGTTATTAGTTAATTGATTATTGTTAGCATTATTGTTGTTGTTGTTGTTGTTTGTTGTTCTTGATTCTAGCAATTTGGAATTACGTTGATTAATTGAAGTAATGCCATCATTTAAGGTTTTAAATACTTTACCCAATGATGAAACTAAATTATCAAACTTTTTATCTGTCAAATTCATCCTTCTCATTAAAGTTTTATGTCGTTTATTTAATGGAATTCCTATTGACAAACCCAAGATTATAACACTAGCAACAGCAATAACGGATCCAACAATAATTCATATAGCATCATTATTTGAGGCATAGTATTGTTTAAATACACCTTTATAATCAAATATTAATTCATTGTTATACCCAGGATTAGCTATTTTTAATGAAATTTCTCCTGATTTTGTTAATGCAACAGTTTTAAATTTAATATCATTATTGCCTTCATCACAATAACTAATTTGTAATTCATAATTTAAATTATCAACTTTATTATCAATCTTAGTTACAAAGATATTGAAGTAATCTTTTTGAAATTTATCGTAATTTTTTTGATATTCACTAAATAAATCATGAATTGTAACATCTTTTAATTTAGAATCTGAAGGAACATTTTTAGGTTCTATATATCAAACAGTTGAATCAATTAAATGTTTAAAAACATTTGTGTAAGTTGCACTTTGGTAGTTTCAATAATCAATTAACTCATTACTTTTTTGTGCAAATCCAAGCATTGTTTCTCCATTATAATTAACAACTTCAGTTAATCTAATAGTATCTGTATCTGCATGGGTAACAATTGCTCCAACACATTTTACAGGTAGAAGAGATCCGCTTCGATCATTTTTAATAAAAAGTTTTTTTAACTCTTCCATTGAATAATTATTTAATAAATCATTTATAGAAATATTAAATTCAGATGCAGAAAATTCATCATTGCTTCTAAAATTAGAATAACCAAAACTACTAGGATTTATTATGTTCAATAATTTAACATTACCAGTTGTCTTATTTGTCAAACTTTGAGTTGAATAAATATAGTCAACACTTCTATTAGTAATTCCATTAATATAATATAAATTACCATTTATGTTATTAGTGCCATCTAAAGAATAACTCATAGTTGAATCTAACATTGGTTCTTTGTATACAAATTTAAATTTTTTTATTGCATTAGGAAATTGAAAACTTTTAATTAAACTTAAATCAAAATTGTCCAAATTACCTTTATCTTTGTTAATAGGTATAGAAATAATTCCATCATTATTAATATAAGTTAATATATTACTAATTTCATCATAATACAAATTACCAAAATTGATATTGAAGTTTGAATTTAAATTATTGGATAAATTAGGTAGCTTAATATAAAAAATTTTATTTTCATTTGGCAACTCAATCAATAGTCCATTTGGATTTCAACCTAATGTAATTGCAATAAGATTTTCAGACACAAAATATTTACAAACAATAGGGGAATAAATATCGGCAGTATTTCCTACTGAAAATCTATAAGGTGAAAAATTCACATTTATGAGACTATTAAATTAACTATATTCATCACAACCTTGATTTTCTAAATTAAATAAATCAACTTTTGCAACTAAATATGAAAAAGTGGCGTTTCCACGTCATTCTGGACCAAAAAAAGTTGCTCAAAAACCTTTATTTTTAGGATCAGAATTATATTCTATTGAGACAATAGAGTATCAAATAGAATTTCCATCAGGATAATTTCAATTAGGAGAAAAAAATCCATATGCAACTCAATCAGGACTTATATTTGGCTTAAATAAAAATCACCCAGGAAGAATATAAGTATTAGTTAATTTTCAATCAATTCTAACTATTTTTGAATTAAAAATATCAGATTCAATTGTACAAGGTTTCACTGATGAATATAAATCTGTTGTTCCATAATCCATCATAAATGCTATTGAAATAGCAGTTGCAGCAGTTAATTGATCACTTTCAGGAGCATCTACAATTGTTCCATCTGGATTCTTAATTTTGTATGGAACTTTAGAATCCATTGAATAGTAATTATCTAATTCATATGGACTGTTAACACTGGGCAAATCAAATAAATTAACTACTTTTAATAAAACATTTTTATAAAAACTTCTACTATGTAATGCAGGAACTGTTTCACCAATGCTATCATCATAATAAGCGTACAAATTGCCCATTTGAGGGTCAGAACTCATATATGTACTTAATAATGCAAATTCATCACTATTTTTATCAGAAACATAATTATATTGAAACATTTCTCCATAAAATAAATATTGATAATAACCACCAGCTCCAAAAGAAGTTACATCACCTGCATATCCAATTTGTTGCGAATTATTATATGATGCAAATATACCATTATCAGTAAAAAATTTTAAACCAGCATGCCCAAAATGTTTAACTCCATCAATTGTTGAATGTTCATCCTTAAAAGTTGGATATTTAAAATCATAACAAGGGTTCTCATTATCAGATGTAATTTCATTTCTATTAACATGAATTTTAAAAATTTTGATAGTTGGAGCATCTTGAAGTGAACAAGAAACAACTTTATTAAAAATAGATGCTGAAGAATCATAATGCTTATATGCTAAATTCAGTGCTCTAGCTAAGTTGCTAATTCCAGCTAAAACAAAGAAAGTATCAGGAGAATTTCCTTGAACTATATATGTTGTATAATTCAAACTAACATCAACATTGGGCACACTAGAAATGAACCAAGAACTGATAATATTATAGTGGTTATCAACTAATGCAACACCATAATCTTTTGTTGTATTTACTTGTTTAGTGCATAACATCAACTTAAGAGTAAAATTTGTTGACGCACTATTTACATCAATACTATCAAAATTACTAATAGGATTTCTTCTTAACTCAATGTTTCCGTGAGAACCATTGTTAGGAATTTCACTAGAAATTTTTTTGTGCTTAGAATTTAAATTAATTTGATTCTGTTCACTATTAGAACTTGGTCTTGCAAACCAACTTATGGCTGCACCAATGCCTAAAGAAGATAAAATTATAAAAACAAATAATATACTTCTTACTTTAGATTTAAAAAATTTATTTCAGAATAATAAATTAAAAGATTTATTTAATAAATTCATAAAATTCACCAAAATTTAAAAAATTCAAAATTTATTTAATTAATTTATATTTGGCAAATATTCTAACATAGTCAAGTAATTTAAACAAAAAAAATTGTAACTTATGTATTAAATTATTTTCAATATTTGTTAATTTGAAAATTAGTATTAATTGTTTATATACAATAGCATTTATAATATTTTTTTATCATTAGATGTTTTGTATTTGTTATTTTTTTCATTATGAATATGGTACCAAAGAACATAAGGCAAAAATAACAAACCTGTTAGAACAGGTAGATAAAATGCAAAGGATCTTCATACAAAAATTGCCTGATTTAATTCAATGTTAGTTTGATTAGGATTTGTAATCACACTGGATGCAAATGCTTGAATAAAAATATTTAAAATAAGTTGAATGGAACCCTCTGCACCTGGTATGGGAATAAAATTATTTCCAGAAACTGCAACATTTGATAAGTTAAACATATCACTATAAGATAATTGTTCAATTCCATCAACACCTAATAATTGAATTGAAAAATATATACCTGAATACTGTAATAATGCTACCCCTGCTGTTCCTATAGATTGAACAATTAAACAATCTCATCTTTTTAATTCTTGTAACCATGCTTTTTTAAACACTGCTTTCTCTCTAAATTGCAATATTAACTCATCTTCAGTTTTATATGAATGGTTAAACTTTCTAAGTAATTTGTTATAAATTTTTGTACAAAAAAGGTGAAATTTACTACTGTAAGATATTGTAACAATGGATGCAAAAACTAAAATATCTAATAACATTCCACCAAAAGAAAATCAATATGCAATTATTCCTTTGGTTTGTGACACAATATCTGAATAATGAGTTGAAACAATTATAAAGGAAGGTCATGTAATTATAATTTGAGTAATTGTTCAATAAATCGAAGTTGAACTTACAACTAATAAAGAATCATTACTACTAAGTCCATGCCTTGATAATCAATAAACTTTATATGGTTCTGAACCTAATGCAAATGGGGTTATTCCATTTATAAAAATAATTGTTGCGCCAAAAATAATTCATTCATATCATTTAGCTTTTACATTAAATTTTTTGGCATTATAGAAAATAGAAAAGCTATGTCAAATTCATTGATATAAATACATGAATATAAGACCTATTAAAAATCCTTCTTTGCCAGATAAAACATTGGTATTTGCTAATTGAAGAATTAGTCCAAAATTAATTTGAAACAAAAAAACTGAAGTTAATGTTATTACTAATAACAATATGACAACCAAAATTATTCCAATTGAAATATTTTTTTTATTTCAAAAATTAGGATTTTTTTCTTTTTGGGTTGCTTTGTTTTTATTCAAATTAAACATTTTAAAATTTAAAAGTAAAAATTTAATCTCAAAAACTAAATTAGTTAAAATTAATTAAGGTTATTTTAATTTAGAAATTTAAAAAAATGAAGAATTATGAAGAATAAAAATGTTTGAAATAAATATTTCAATTTTTATAACTATAATTGAATATCATGAATGCATTTATTAACTTTAATAATATCAATAATATCTCCAATTTTATGTTTAATTGTAGCTATTATTACTTCAGTTCAAAATAATAATGTAGCTTTAGTGTGATTTAGTAACTTTGATACATGAACTTACCAAACTAATTGTTTAATAACATTTTATGTGTGATTTAATTTTTGAAATAAAGAAAATAAGATTTTTAAAAATCACAATTTTTTAATATCTATAACAACATACATAATTATTACTTTTACTTTTTTTAATTTTTATTTTATTGTTAATCAATTTGGTGGTATGCCAGAAAAAAATGATGTAATCAATGGCAATCCACATAATATTTTAAGTATTAATAATTTGTTTATAACTTCTTCAACATGAAATCATTTTATTAATCCTGTTTTCTTTTTGATTTTTAGTTTTTCCACAATGGTTAAAGAAAATAAATTATTTGAAAAAAATTTTTATAAATGAATTATTTTAACAATGATATACCCCACTATATATTGTATTTATTTGATTTTAATTCCATGGTCTGGTTTTATGGATACAGGAATAAATTCATATAGTGTTTATGGATCATTTACTCAGACAAAATATAATAATTTAACTTGATTATGAATACCACCTCTTTATATATTATTTACTGCTATTTCTACTAGCATATGACAAATAAAGAAATATTTATTTAATAAAAATAAACCACAAAACCTAAATTTAAATTAATAGAAATTCATTAGTTTTGCTTAAAAACATGAAATCTTTATTCTATAAAAGACAGTATTTAAATAATTTTAAGCACTTTCTATTAGTTAAATTAAAAATAAAACATTGTGAATTGAACAAAATAAGATCAATAATAATATAATTTAAGTTCTAACACTTAACGTATAAATTTCATTGCTAGGAACAAAGATAATTATGAACTCAAACATCAAGATTAAAAAAGCAGTTATTCCTGCTGCTGGTTTAGGAACAAGATTTTTACCAGCTACTAAAGCAATGCCTAAAGAAATGCTTCCTATTGTAGACAAACCAGCAATTCAATATATTGTAGAAGAAGCAGTAAATAGTGGTATTGAAGAAATTTTAATTATTACTTCTTCAAGTAAAAATGCAATAATTGATCATTTTGATTATTCGTATGAACTAGAAAATAGACTAAAACTGAAAAAAAAAGAAAATGAATTTAAGCAAATAAGAGATATTGCAGATATGGCAAACATTCAGTATATTAGACAAAAAGAACCTTTAGGTTTGGGTCATGCAATTTATTGTGCAAAAAGTTTTATTAATAATGAACCATTTGCGATTTTATTAGGCGATGATATAGTTGTTCCAAACAAGCAAGATAAACCTGCTCTTCTTCAATGCATTGAAGCCTTCAATGAATTGAAAGGTAATATCCTTGGAGTTCAACAAGTTCCAAATGAATTAGTACATAAATATGGAATTATTAATCCCTCTAAGGACATAAACAAAAGTAATTTAAATAAAGGTTTAATACCCATTAAAGATGTTGTTGAAAAACCTTCCCCAGAGCATGCTCCATCTAATTATGCAATTTTAGGACGCTATATACTAAATCCTGAAATATTTTGTGAGCTAGAAAACATTAAACCAGATATTAGAGATGAACTTGAATTAACAGATGCAATTTTTAAACTATCTAAATATCAAAAAATTTATGCTAAAGTTTTTACAGGTAATCGTTATGATATTGGTTCTAAATTAGGATTTATTACTGCAACAATTGATTCAGCTTTGAGGCATAAAGATATTAAGGATGATGTCAAAAAAATTATTTTAAAATGTGCTCACGAAATTAATAAACAAGAAAATAAAGAAAATAAAAAAAAGAAAAAATAAAGTTTTAAATTTTAATAAATTCTAATCAAATCTTTGTTATCTAAAAATCTACCTTTTAAAGACTTTTTATTGTGATCAGTTATGGGGTTTTTTTCAACATCAAATCATTTTTTTTCATTTTTATCATTTGAATAGAATGCTGAAGTTATTTTGGAAACAAATCCTAAAGTATCTCTATTTACAGTTTGATAAGTTGTTGCCCCTACTCCAAAAACAATATTTTTGGAAGAATATTTTTGTTTTATTAAATTTTCTAATATCAATTTTGTTCTTGTGTATGTGATTGCATCACCATAAATGATACCAACTTTAGGATTTAGTTCTTTAAATCCTTTTTTGTTCACTTTAGAGCCAAAATAATAATCTAAATAGTGAATAACCCCTCATGTTTTTTTATTTTTTCAACTAAAATTAGGTTTTCCACAAATAATTTTGATTGGATCGCCACTATCAGGTCGAATAATTAATTTACCATTTCTGGATAAAATATTTTCTTTTAGTTTAGGTAAAATTTTATCCAAAACATATCAAATATTTCAAGTGTCACTAACCAAAGATAAATTACCATTAGAAAATTTATTTATTAATCTTTTATAGGTATTAAACTCATTTTTTTTACCATCAATACTCATAACTGAATGCTCAGAAGCGAATACAGATGTTGCATCATTACCGGCAATAATTGTATCGCTTCCATTAAAATACATTAAATGAGCACTGCCACTATATATTGCACTTCATAAAGAACTCATGCCACGCATACTAAAATCATGACATTGATATTTAACAAAATCAAAATTAGTTGCACTTACTTTAGCATATTTATAAACAAGTTCATAATAATCCCTTGCAATTGTTAAAGAGGTATTAAATTGTCAAATGTTTTCTAGAATAACCGTTTCAAAAAAATTAATTAATCAAATAAATTTTGGATTAATTTGCTTTATCCCTGAAATAGTCATTAAACAAGTTTGAAAAGGAATGTGATCTAAACTTTTATGCGCCATAACTATTAATGGCAATTTTTTGGTTAATTTAATTGACTTGCCTAATTCCTTTAAACAACTTATAAAATCAATTGAAAAATCTTGGAATCCAAAAACCTGATTTAATTTTAACTTTAATAAGTTTGTTATTTTTCCATTATTTTTTTCATTTGATAACAAAATAACCGAACTAATAAAATCATTAAATACTTTATGAATAATTTCTTTAGCAAATGTATGATTTCATGCCATATCCTGAAATTCTTTATTTTTATTACCCCTTGCACTAAAAGTTAAATATAAATTTTCTACATTTTCAGGATACATTAAGCGATGAACAAGTTTGTAAGCATCGCATGGTATTAAAGCAACAAGAGATTTATCAATGTTTCAAGGTGTAACAATATTAGTTTTTTTCATGTAAACATTTACTTTATCTTAATACAATATATAACTTAATTTATTTATTTTAATATAATTTAAGTAAATTAATTATTTTCAGATTTATCCTTTTAAATAGAAAGAATTAATATGCAAAAAAATATTGAATGAATAATTTGTGATTTAGATGGAACCTTATTAAGGTATGAAAATTATTCACATGTTATTGATAAAAAAGCTATAGAAGTTATTCATAATTTGGGTAACAAAAACATTGAATTTAGTATTGCTACCGGCAGACATTATAAAGATGCTTTAAAAATTTGTATTGAAAATGATCTTGTCAAAGAACATACAAAATATATTATTGGTTGTAATGGCGGGATTATTTTTGATACATTAGCAAATAAAATAATTTTTAAAAAAATAATGAACAAAAATCAATTGATTAAATCATTTTCTGTTTTAAATTACTTATTAAATAAGGGCATTGAAGTTCTTTTGGCAGGTTATAAACTAAATAGAAATGTTGTCTTTAATCCTGAAATTAAAACTAAACGAAATTTGGTAAATGAGTTTTTAAACTATGAAGGTAATTTTTCAGAATTTAAATTTGACATATCTAATGATTTTGTAAGCGAAACTAATATTCTAAAAACAATTTTTTTCTTTGATATTGATTTTTTAAACAAAAATCAAATAACTATTGAAAACATTTATCAAGAACTTAAAGAAATGTTTAACTTTAGTAAAGGTGAACTATGTATAACATCCAAGCAGTCTATTGAATGTAATCCGGATGAAATTTCAAAAGGGAATGCAATAAAAATGTTATCCAAAAAACTAGATATTGATTTAAATCACACTTTATCTATTGGAGATTCTGGCAATGATATTAGCATGTTTGAAGTAACTAAATATAGTTCAACACTTGAATCAAGTATTGATAGTGTAAAACAAAAAGCAACAAAAGTATTTCCAACAATTGCATCAAAAATTGTAATAGATACAATAAATTTCTTTGTAAAATAAAAGATAATTAATTTACTTTTACACATTATGTTTAAATTTGCTTATTTAGGTCAAAATAATGAAAGAAAAAATTAGTATTTTGGGTACAGGTGCATGAGGAACAGCATTAGCAAATGTTTTGTTAGAAAATAATCACATTGTACAAATGTGAGGAATTGATTTAGATGAAATTAATGATTTAAAACAAGGAATAAACAAAAAATACTTTGGTAATAAGAATTTAGTTAAAATACCTGATTTAGTAACAAATGACTTATCAGATGCAATTAAAAATACAAACATTATCTTGCTAGCAATACCAAGTAAATTCTTAATTAATACCTTACATAAACTAAAACCAATTTTAAAAAAACGTAAAGTTATTATCATTAATGTTGCAAAAGGAATTGATATTGAGTCCAAAAAATTTTGATCCGACATTATTAAAGCAAATTTTAAAGAAAACAACAAAGGAATAGTGTCATTGCTAGGTCCTTCATTTGCAACTGAAGTTTTTGATAAAGAAGTAACAGTAATTAATGCTGTAAGTTCAAATTTTAATGTCATTAAACATGTACAAAAAGTATTTAATAATAAGTACTTCAATTTAGTCCCATTAGAAAATGAATTAGGAGCAGAAATTTTTGCTGCATTAAAGAATGTTGCAGCAATTGGCACTGGAATAACATATTATCTACATAATTCTATTAATACACGCTCAGCAATGTTAACTAGTTTATTTAAAGAAATTTATACAGTTTATCTAAAACTTTCTAAAACTAAAAAAGTTTCTGATATTGGTTATGAATTGTGTGCAATTGGTGATTTAACATTAACATGTACAAATGAAAAATCACGTAATTTTACTTTTGGACTAATGGTTGGTGAATTTGGAGTTAAAAAAGCATTAGAAAAAAATACAACAACTGTGGAAGGTTATATAGCATCTAGCATTGTATATGAGATATTACAAAAAAATAAAATTAAAGCACCTTTGTTAGAATCAATATACAAAATTTTATATAAAAAAATAAATCCAAACAGTTTAATTAAATCATTATTAAACAATTAAAATTTAGTAAATTTTATTTGCTTGTCTAAATAATAAATCAGATGTAATCATATCTTTTAATGTTTTTTTAGGAACTCATTTTAGTTCTTGT
The DNA here is from genome assembly GCF_000701785.1 of Mycoplasmoides alvi ATCC 29626. Taxonomy (GTDB): domain Bacteria; phylum Bacillota_I; class Bacilli_A; order Mycoplasmatales; family Mycoplasmoidaceae; genus Mycoplasmoides; species Mycoplasmoides alvi. The sequence goes on from NZ_JNJU01000002.1 coordinate 44,795, forward strand.
TTAGCTAATTTATTTGTTGTAATTAATCTTGCAGGATCTCCTGGACGACGGTTAGCAATTTTAATTTTTAATTGTTTTTTTGTTAATTTTTCTACCATGTTAATACACTCTTTAACTGTATATCCTTTGTTAGATCCTAAGTTAAAAACACTAACATCATGTTTGGGATTACATAAATAATCAGCAGCTAATAAATGAGCATTAGCTAAATCAACAACATGAATATAATCCCGTAAGCATGAACCATCTTTTGTTTCTTTATAATCATCACCAAACATTATAAATTCTGAATTACTTAAACTTGCCATTACTAACCTAGGAATTAATAAGGTTGTTTTTTTATTAAAAATTCCTAACTTAAAATCATCACTAGCTCCAGCCACATTAAAATATCTTAAAATTACAGAATTAATCCCATAAGCTTCACTAGATGCTTTTAATAAAAATTCACAAGCTAGTTTACTAGATCCATAAGGATTAATTGGATTAGTAAAACTTTTTTCATTTATTGGTAAAGTATCTGGATTGCCATATACTGCTGCAGTAGAAGAAAAAATAATTTTTTTAATTTTATTTTCATTCATTATTCGAATAATATTCATAATTCCGCAAACATTATTTTCATAATACTCTAGTGGTTGCGATACAGATTCAGAAACAATAAGCTTTGCAGCAAAATGCATAATAATATCTGGTTTAAATGATTTTACACAACTAGTTAATTTTTTATAATCTAATTGATCACCATTAATAAATTGAACATTTTTAGACAAAGATTTTTTAGTGCCTGATGACAAGTTATCATAAACTAAAATTTGATTTTTTTTATTGCTTAATAGTAAATGAGCAACATTTGACCCAATATAACCTGCACCACCAATTAATAAATACTTCATCTTAATTATTCCTTTTATTCTTTAGTATTAATTCTATTTGATAAATAATCCAAAATATCATCTGTCTCACTAGTTAATAAATTATCATCTGATAAATTAGTAGTAATTTCATCTAAAGTTCTAAAATAATCCGATTTTTCTAATAAAGATTTATGCAATGCTTTATCACTTGAATCACTATCTAAAAGATCTAAATTATCAAGATCTAATGTGTTCATATTATTTAACTCATCTGTTGATGAAGTTATATTTTCTTCAAAATCATCTAATAATTTTTGAGTCACATTTAATTGATCAGTATAATTTTCAATACTTTCAATTAATGGTTCTTCATTTATAAAAAAATCTTCATCATCAATTTCACTATCAATACTTTCTGATATTTCATCTAAAAAAGGCTTGTTATTATAATTAATAAGTTGTTTTGTGTCAGTAGTAGAAATAAAATCATCTAATTGCACATTTTCTTTTAAATCATTGCTAACAACATTATCAATGTCATCTATATTATTTTGGGTATTGTTTAATTGCTTTTCTATAATATTTTTTTTTATATCATTTTCTAAATTTGAATAATTATTTTGATTATTTCTTAAGTTCATTATTTTTTTTATTTCTGTAGGTTTAATATAATTTTGGTACAAATAATTATCATTTTGAACAGCTGAAATAATTTCAGTTAAATTGTCTTTATCTAAATCATAATAAAATAAAGCAACATTCTTAATTTCTTCTTTAGAAATAGGTAGATTAATTAAAATATCTTTTGCTTCTTGCAAAATATTTTTATTAGTCACATAAACATAATAAAAATCAACAAAACTGTTTGGTTTTTGTTTTTGTAAAAAACTTTGAGTAATTAATTCAAAATTAGATATATCATCAGCAAATTCATAAGCAGTTAAAATATTTTCTTTTTGAAAAAAACATAAAATTTTAAATTTAATTTCATCATCAATAATATAATCTTCAAATGATAATGTAAATTCATCTAAATTAGATTTCGCTGTTTGAGATTTTTGTTCCATTTTTTATATCCTACAAATTTTATTTACTATTATCTTTTATTAACAACTTAAATAATTCTTCAATAATTTTTGAAGCCATTAATTTTCGATAAATACTTCTTATTATTGATTCATTAACATCATGTGGATTATCATATGAACTAGATAACCATTTTTGTACTTCAGCAGAATCAATAATTCCTTCATATTCATAAGCGCGATCAATAATTACAATACAAAAATAATATAATCCGATTTGTTTGTTTTCTACAGTTTTTGGACCGGCAATTCCAGTTACACTTATAGCAATATCAGAGTTTAATTTTTTAATTGCTCCTATTGCCATTTCTTTTGCAACTTCAGCAGAAACTTCACCATATTGACGCAAAGTATTTTCTTTAACACCAATTAAATTTTTTTTAATTTCTGGAGTATATGCAATAATACTTCCTTTAAATATTTGAGAAGCATTAGGAACACTAGTTATTGTAGACGCAATAATCCCGCCAGTAACTGATTCAACTGTTGATAAGGTGTATTTATTTTTAATTAATTTATCAATTATAAAGTCTTTGTAATCACGCATACTAAATATCTCTATAGTTAAAAATTGAACAATAGTAACTCATATTTTAATATTTATTATTGTTCTTGATTAATCTTTAATAATCTTTGCACTTGATTAAAATAAATTACACAAGATAAAATACTAAAAATTAAAGCAAATCAATAAATTAACATTTGAATAATTCAATATCATATTTCTTCACCACTAGTTAAATTTAAATTAAAAGATAAACCAAATACAAAAAAAGTTAAAGAACATGCTAACATTTGAAAGATAGTTTTTAATTTTCCAAAAATATTTGCAGAAAGTAAAATATTTCGATTCATTGCAAACATTCTTAATCCGTCAATAATAATATCTCTAACAACAAAAATAATGACAATAATGAAATGAACATAACCCTTTACGGCAAAAATAATTAAAACAGAATTAATTAAAATTTTGTCTGCCAAAGGATCTCATAATTTTCCTATATTAGAAACTACATCTCATTTTCGTGCTAAATATCCATCTAATCAATCTGTGAATCCAGAAATTATAAACAATATACCTGAAATAAACAAACCAATAGAAACATTAATATTAATTTCACTACTAAGAAATAAAAAATTAAAAGAGTAAATTAGATTTGTTTCAATCGATAGCAAAACTATTATAGGAATAATTAAAATTATTCTAGATACAGTTAAGATATTAGGAATATTTTTTTTTATCATTTTTTTAAGTTTTAAAAATCTAATTGATCATGAGCTCTTGGGAATGGAATTGCATCACGAATATTATCAATTCCTGTTAAATACATTACTAAACGATCAAATCCTAAACCAAAACCACTTGAACGATAGTAACCATATTTACGTAAATCTAAATATCATTGAATAGATGAAATATCCATATTTAATTCATTACATCTTTTAAGCAATTTATTATAACTATCCTCACGTTGGCTACCGCCACATAACTCACCAACACCAGGAACTAATAAATCAACAGCAGCTACAGTTGCTCCATCATTATTTTGCTTCATGTAAAAAGCTTTAATTTCTTTGGGATAATTTAGAACAAATACAGGACGATTAAATACTTTTTCACAAATATATCTTTCATGTTCAGTTGCTAAATCCATTCCAAAATAAATATTCTTATTTTCAAAATTTACACCTTTAGCAACAGCTTGTTTTAAATGTTCAATTGCATCCTTATATTCAATTCTTGCAAAAGAATTAGATACAATTGTCTTTAAATTATCAATTAAATTTTTATTAATTTTTTCATTACAATATTCAAGCTCGCTTTTTGCATATGTAGTAAGATATACAATTGAATGTTTAATCATTTGTTCCATGATTATAGTTAAATCTTTTAAATTTATAAATGCAATTTCTGGTTCTATCATTCAAAATTCTGACAAATGACGGTTTGTATGTGATTTTTCAGCTCTAAAAGTTGGTCCAAAAGTAAAAACTCTTTTGTAAACTTGAGCATAAGCTTCTGCGGCCATTTGGCCACTAACAGTTAAAAGTGCTCTTTTACCAAAAAAATTTGGATCAGCTGGACTGCTAACTTGAAAAAACTCTCCTGCTCCCTCACTATCATTTGAAGTTATTATTGGTGCATGAATATATGTAAAACCATTATTTTTGAAAAATTCAAAAATGGAATTGCTAAGTTCACTTCTAATTTTCATAATGCTATAAAACTTATTAGTTCGTGGTCTCAGATGTGCAAGTGATCGTAAAAATTCGTTACCATGATGTTTTTTTTGAATTGGATAATCATTATCTGATTCTTTTAAAATACTAATTCTAGTTGCTTGAATTTCAAATGGTTGCTTTGCCTTTGGAGTTAAAATTAAAATACCTTCAACAAGAATGCTAGAACTTAAAGTAAGATTTTTTAATTCATTGTAATTGGATATAGTTTCACGTTTATAAACAATTTGTACATTTTCTAATGTAGAACCATCACTAAAAGATATAAAACCTATTGAACCGCTTTCCCTATTTGACCTCACCCAGCCTACAAGGCACACAGAAACATTATTCAAAGAATGATATTCATTTCAAAGTTTTTTTGTATAAAAAATTTCCATAAATTATTTCCAGAACTTACTTAGAACATAATAATCAAAAAATATGAGAAATATATAATTATTATATGAATATGATACTTGTATATTATAACATTAATAAAAACATAGAAAATTATTGCAAATGTATAAGTAAATTATGTGTTTAAAGTTATTTAAATTTTATTAGTATGAGAGAAATTAATATGAATATCAAAGATAAATTAAACAATTTATATAAATGCAATTATAAAAACCAATGAATATTTCATAATTTATATGTAATGATAGGTGGCTCAATAAATAACAATAGTTTCATAATAATGAATGAAGATGAAGCAGTTGTAATTGATCCAAGTTTTAATTCAGAAAAAATTAGTAAATTTTTATCAAGACATAAAATAAAAAAATTAGTAATATTATTGACACATGGACATTATGATCATGTAGGTCATAGCAATAAACTTGCTACAAAATTTAATGCGAAAATTTATATCCATAAAAACGATTTAGAACTAAAAATAACTCAACAAGCTAAATATTTTGAATTTTTAGATGAACATGACAATTTGTATAATCAATTTGTTGGGTTTACAAAGAATACTTTTAAATTACCATTACAAAAAATTCAAGTAAAAATGTTAGAAACACCTGGTCACACACCTGGCAGTGTTTGTTATTGAATTGATAAATATGTATTTTCTGGTGATTTAATTTTTGATAATGATATTGGTCGGACAGACTTTGATTACTCAAATAAAAAATTAATGAATGAAAGTTTATTACTTTTTGTCAAGACATTCAAAAATAAGAATCTTTATTTGTTTCCTGGACATGAAGAATGAACACCAATTAATCAACTAGAATGAACTAATCATTATGTCAAAAAATTTTTTAAAAAATAATTAATTTTTATTAGATTTAAAAAATTTATTATGTTTCTTAAGTGTTTTTTTAATGTCTGAGGATGATATAGATTGATATGCAACATCACTAAAAAAAACAATTGTTTCTAATTTTTTATCTAATTTTTTATTAATAGAAGCATTATGAAGACTTTGTTGAAAATCATCCATGTTTCTTACACTAGTTATTAAATATTTAGCCTTATATAATTTTGCTGCATCTACAATATAACTAGGTCATGAAATAACTTTTACATTTTTTAATTTTAATTTTTTTATTACCTTTTCTACTTTTGATTTTCTTTCCAATAAAGATAAATCATATAATTTATCCACATTTATTGAAACACATAATATTAATTCATCAAATAAATCAATTGCTTTCTTAATAATGTGAATATGTCCGCTATGAATAGGATCAAAACTACCAGGAAATAAAGCAATTCGTTTTTTCATTATTCTTTTAGTTTAACTTGATTTAAAGGCAATACAAGATTAATTGTTTTTCCCATAAAATCAATTATTTGAACTTCAATTTCATTGTTAACTAAATTTAAACCAATTACTTGACCATCAATGCCTGCATGATCGCCAAAAAGAATTGTAACAGTATGTCCAATTTTGAAATTAGAATTTATATCTTTTGGATCTAAATTACTTTTATAAATTTTATTTTCAGGAATTAATTTAGAATTTTTTGAAATATTTGTATATTCATTATCAAAATTATTAGTAATACTTTTATTCTCATCATTAGATAACAAATCACTAACATCTGTAACAGTTTCAATCTTCTTATTTAAATTACTAACTTGAGTTGAATCGAAACCAATTAAATTGCCATCTGAATCAAACTTATCTTTAGGAACTTCAATAATAGAATTTGATGTTACTACAGCATAATAATCTTCATCTAATGATTCACCTGATAATAACATTTCTTCATCAAACGTAATTGGAATAGGTTTTGCTCCTTTTCCAAAAGAACCAACTAAACCACTAATATTTTGGGCATTACGAACGGCAAATCAAGTATCATCATTCATAATCATCTTAACATAAATGTAACCTGGAAATTTATTACGATCAATGATTTTAACTTTTAAATATTTACCATTGCCTAATGTTTTCCATTTAATATTAGAAGAATTTCGCATAGATTTTGGTGGTAATTTTTGAGGATTATTATCATCAAAAATTTCCTCAATTATTTCGCGACGTTTAATTGTCTTTGCATCAATAATGTATTCATCAAAATGCATTGCTTGAACTTTAGCTTTTAAATTTTTAATAACTGTGTCTTCATTGCCATTTGTACAAGTTGTGACAAACCACTGAGCAATTAATTGTTTATTTTTTACTGCCATATTTTTTATAACTTCCCTATAGAAAAATTTATTTTAAAATTCCTAATGCAACAAAAATTTCACTAATACCAAAAAACAAACCAGTTAAAATTGCAACAATCAAAAGAACAATTAAAAAACTACTAATTAAATATTTTGGTGTAGGCCAAGAAATTCTTTTAGATTCTTTATTCATTCCAAATCATCATTGTTTAATTCGAAATTTAAAACCTAATTTTTCGCCTTTAACATTTTCATTATCAGCTAATTTGTAGTTTTCTTTTTCCTGTTTGCGTTTTTCCTTTACACGTTCTTTTAGTTCTTTATGTGCTTTTAATACATCTGGATCTTCATACTCAGAAAGTACAGAACGACGTGAAATAGATCGTTCATGAATTTCAGACTGATTACTTTCAATATTAAAATTTTCATTGTTATTATTTTGTGACATTTAGCGAGACTCCTTATGAAGGGTTTTAGCATTACATTTTGAACAATATTTATTTAATTCAAGACGTTGAGTTTTAAGATTTGATTTAGTTGTAGAATAATTACGAGACATGCAATTTTCACAAATTAAAATAGACTTGGATCGCATATTCAAAGTTAACTTTAAAATACATTAAAAAAACTCAATGCATAGCAATGAGTTGTTACTATTATACAATTTTATCAATTGTTTGTTTTGTGTATTAAATAATAACCAATTAAAATGGCATTTTTATCTATAACATATTTAAAATTTAATTCTGAATTACTTGCTTCAAAACCAGTTAAAATTATTAATAATTCATTACTTTTAATTGTCTTTAAAGCCATGTTATAAAAACTAGACATAAAACCATTTTTGAAATGATATATGCCAGAATTTAAAGCAGTTAAAGTGTCATGTCCGTAATCAAAATTTTTTGATAATTCAAGATTTTTAATATTAATTAATGCAGTTTTATCAACTAATGCATCTAAACTTGTTTTTAAACCACTTACTATGCTAACTCCTTTTAGGACATTATTGTTTATTAAAATAGCAACCAATGCAGTTCCGAAAGAAAAACCAATTACATTTTTATTTTTAAAAGCACAATATGTTGCAAAAGCTAAAATATCATTGCCAATTTCATTCAATTTCATATCTGAACTTAATTTAAAAATAAATTTTGTTTTTTTATTTATTACATGAGGAGTCAATAATAATTTTTCTTTAAAAGTTTTAATAAAAAAAGAATTTAATTTAGGAACCACACTTCCTAAAATTATTGAATCAATATTAATTGATTTAAGTTTTTGTTTTAAGATTTGGAATAAAAAATTATTTTTTGTTGAAATTATTTTTGTAGGATAACTAAAAGAAAAAAAAATTTCATCATTAATATTAAATAAAGCAAATTTTGTATATGAATTACCAATATCAATTACCAAAACATTTTTTTCTTTCTTTTTCATAAATCTATAAATTAATTATTTGATAAACTTGCAGTTGGAAGTTTACTATTATCTATTTTGTCTTTAGAGTCATTTTGAACTTTTGAAGTTTCAGGTTCTAAATTTATAATTACTGATTTACTATCAGTTTTGTCGCCATCAACTATAGAACCTTTCTCTCGTTGCAAAAGTTCAACATCAATTTTAAATCTAGCGTATTTAATAAATCCAAAACTCAACAGACTCATCAAACAAGAAAATCCTAAAATAAACCACAAAATAATATAAGTAACATTAGAAATATAATTCTTAATAACTTTTTCATCAGAGAAAGATGGATTATTAATTTGGTTAACTGATAAAAGCACCATTACAATTGATAAACTAAAGATAAGTAACAAATTAAAGCAATATATAACTATTCCCACAATGTAAAAAACTGTTCATTTTTTATTAAAATGAAATTTTTTATAAGGGTAATCTTTAACAAAATATTTGATGTCCAAAAAATATAAAAAACCAGTAATTAAAATGGAAATTAAAGGACATATTAAGAGAAAGTAAAAATTGCCACCAAATAAATTTGAATCTATTGATTTAATAAGTAAATCCCTAACAGCAAAATTAATTCCACTAGTTGCAATTAAAATTATATTAGCTAAAACAAGAATATAATGAGATCTTCAATTACGTTTCATATACACTAATATTAAATTGTTTTTAAATAAAATTTATTTAAATTAAAATTTTATCCAAAATAGCATGAACAATTTTTTTTAAATGCTTGTCAGAATAATGATCAATTGTTATTAAAGACTGATCAATTAAAATAGCTTTTTGAGTTTTATGAACTTCTCACTCAGCTAATGCTTCAAAAATAACTGCTTTGGCAATATTATCAAATTCATCATATGATCACTTAGTTTTTAAATTATTTTTGATTAGATTTTCATATTTAAAATAATTTTGAGCAAACATTTTTACAATTTTTAATTGCCATTCATCTAACTTATTGTATTGATCATATTTCTGAAAATTATAAATAATAACACTTGAATCAGTTTCTTCTCTAAGTAAGCAAGAAAATATGTACTCAAATACTGCAACTCTTTTTGCTCATATTTGTTTCATAATTACTTTTTGCTCATGCAAGTACAAAACACTACATTGACAGTTAAAACTTCTATTTGAAATTCATTTTTTAAAAAATCTTGAATTCCTTTTTGAATATTATTAATAACTTTATTTTGGATTTTATTTTGATTTCTAGTATTCAAAAAAACATTTACTTGAAATGTAGTATCATGCTCAAAATCACAAAATTCTAATTTTTGAAAAAAAACATCTCTAGCACCAATTAAGGACTTGACAACATTTGTCAAAATTTCTTGTAAAGTAGAGTAATTTATTAAAATTGAACCCTGTGTAGTTTTAACTATTTGTTTAAAAATTTCATTTTTATTAATTAAGCTCATAAATTATTTTTGCCATCTGCTAACATAGGTGCCTTCTTCAACATTAACTACAATCTTCTCTCCTGTAGAAATAAATTGGGGAACGTCTAATTGATAACCTGTTACTAACCTAGCTTTTTTCATGGCATTTGTAACAGTATTTCCTTGAACAGCATCCTCTGCCATTTCAATTTCAACAACAACTTGATCAGGCAATGTTAAACCTAAAATTTCACCCTCATACAAAATGATGCTTACTTCTGTGCCCTCAGTAATAAAATTTTTTTCTCATTCAAGTTTTTTAATAGGAATTGAAATTTGTTCATATGTTTCATTATCCATGAAATTCAAATTATCGCCATCTCCATACATAAAAGACATTTTCTTTTTATCAACTTGAGCTTGCTCTAATTTCATCCCTGTAAAAACTTCGACAGTAATTGACCCTGTGCGTAAATTTTTAACTTTACACTTGACAATTCCCTCGCGCATTGCTGTTTTATTGAATGAATTACTTAATACTAAATAAATTCCATTATTAAAAAAAATTGTATGTCCAGATCTTAAATCTTTTGCTGCAATAATACTACCCATAACCTATTCCCTCAATAATTTTAATTGACGATTATTTAAAAAATTTTTTTTAGGATATTTGATTCACTTGTGAATTTTTAAGTACAAAACTCAATTAAATACTCATGCAAAAAGAAAAGGCAACCAAGTATGTGATGGTTTAGTAGGTAAATTTATTACCTGGCTTTTCTTTTTGAGTTGATCTAAAAAACCTGGTAGTAAACTATAAACATAAACAACTACCCCAGCATCATTCAAACACATATTTTTTAAAGTTTCACATCAAGCATTAAATTTAGCATCATTTGTTCAAGGTGTTGTAGTAGAATTTCCAGGTCTAGTAGAAAATCAAGTGCCTAGCGATTCACGTATGTAATAAACACTCTTAGATTTTGATACTGCCTGATGATATAAAATACAATCCTGATATCACATATTTTCTAAAAGATCGTCCAAACTATAAAATAGTTCATTTGAATAAAATTTACATATAGGTTGACTATGAGGAGTACGTAATTTTTTTTTATTATTTATTTGTCTAGATTTGCCAAAAAAAGGATTTAAAACATATTTTTTGTCATCATCAATAAAACAATCAAATGATGAAACGATCATATCATAATCAATATATGGCAATACTTTACTAAAAGCATCTTCAAAAAAATAATCATCACTGTCAAGAATAGTAATTAATTTACCATGAGCTAAATTATTTTTTTTAACAAAATTTATAACAGACCCTCAATTCCCATTAGTTTTTTTATAATAAAAAATATTTGATGAATAATGATGCAAATAGTTTTGCATAACAATCTCAGTTTCATCTGTAGAACCATCATCAACAACAATTACTTCAATCTTATTAAAAACAATATTTTGATTAATAATTGAATTTAAAGCAAAAGGCAAATAATCACAACAATTATATGTTGGCACTATTACTGTGATGTCAAAATTGTTTATCTTTAAATTTGCCATACTTGAATTGAAATTTAAGAAATCTAATATTATAAATACATATAACATTATAAAATCATATTTAGATTTATGTTAGTTAGTATTTATTTTTTTACAAATTTTTTTAATTAGTAAGCATTAAACACTTAAATATAGTGCTTTTAAATTAAATATTGTGAAAGTCATGTATGTTTAAAAATTTTTCTAATAAATTCTTTTTTTAAATTTGATATTAAATAAACAAAAAATATAACAACTAAACTAACAAAAATTAACAATCAACCCCATCATTCTTTATTAATAGAATTACCAACTAATAAATTTTGATTTGAGTTTACACTTAAATCCAAATTAAAAGTAATTTTAAAAAATAAAATACCAATAAATAATCTTGTTAATAAACCAACTAACATAAATTGATCTGAAATAAATTTCTGATTAATTTCATTAAAATGATTTATTTTGACCAAAAAATTAGATTTTGTTTTAAATGAATTATATGAAGAAACTATATTTAAGAATAAGTAAGATAAAATTAGTGTTGGCAATGAACAAATATTAGCTCCTATATAAAAAACATTAAATCCATTAATTAATCCATTTATTGAACTCAAATTGTAATATCAGAAATCCAATCAAGTTTCTAAAGAAAAGCAAATTAAAGAAAAAATTACAAAAATTATAAGTGCAATTTTTCAAGGAATTACTTTTGTATACTTTCGAATATAAAATCCAGCTAAGAATAAATAAAAAATAAGAAATCAATTTGTAAATAAATTTATATAAGAATATTCTGGTATATCTTCTCTAAATTTTGGATTTGCTACAAATACATCAGATCATGTAGATAAAAAACAAGCAATTAATGTAAATATAACAATTAAAGTAGTACAACTTGAAAAAGATATTTTATTCAAGAAATTAAAAATAAATGGAGCAAAAAATAAAAAAAAGAAGAGCGTAACTACAAATATAGTTCCTAAAATATAAAAATTTTGCATTGGAATAAGGGTATATAAAATTAAAAAACCATATCAATTACTAATGTTGTCTGTTCAACCATAATTAATTTGAGATAAAAAATTGTTATCATTTTTAGGTGCAATATATGTGCTTAAGTTTAAATGAGTATTTTGAATAATCAAAAATGTTAATACACCTATAATGATGGTGAGAGTTGCATAGAAATAATATGAAAAATAAAAAGGAATTTGTTTTTTCATTCATTCCTTTCAAAAAATATGTTTATCTGTATAAAAATCATAACCAAGAATAAACCCTGAAGCAGTTAGTCCTATACTTAATCCTGGGTATCATATGAAATTTAAAAAAATTTTAAAAGATGCACTATAATTTGGTGTAAATTGCAATAGTACTATACTAACTACAGAAACAAACAGCAAATACATCCTTGCAAAATTAAGTCCAATTGGATTTGGTTTTTTATGTGTACATGAATAACGATCATGCCAACTATTTTGTAGCAAGTAAATATCTTCCTATTTATATGGAATTAAAATTATTAAATACTATAAGAGTAAATAACAAGTTATTTTACCACATGAATGACATAATTTAATTTTGTTTTCTTTAATTGCTCAATTGTTGAATGAAGTGGACAACGTTTTTGAGTATATCTAATAAAATCAGAAATTTCTTGAGTTGTATTATTAGCTTGTATATAATAATGAATTGTCATTTCTCTAATTCCATAATAATCATCTGTTGGTTCCCCCTCAGATGATGCTTCAATAATAATTTTGGCATTCATTAAGTTTAAATTTTGACTCGAAGCATACAACTTCATTATTAACAAATGACATGAAGATAAACTATTTAATCATGCACTTACAGGTGTCATGCCTTTTAATTTAGATTCTTCTTGCCTAATTGCAATATGATCAATGGGAAAAGAAAAATTATTAGATGTACTTAATATACTTCCATCTTCAGTTAAAAAAGTTTCACTCTTGTGATTATGTATCTTCATATTCATTTCCTTATCTACTATAGTTCAAAGCAATTTATTTACTTATAATAATATTGATATTATAATAAATAATTTTTAGAAATATTGCAATGCAAAAAATAACAAATAATAAAAAATTAATTCAAAATGGATATTTACAAGTTAGTGAATTACATAAAATTTATTGAGAAGAATGAGGAAATCCTAATGGCATTCCAGCAGTCTATTTACATGGTGGTCCTGGTGGGTCTATAAGTCATAATTCACCAAGATTCTTTGATTTAAACAAATATCATTTAATCCTTTTTGATCAAAGAGGTTGTGGCAATTCTGTTCCAAAATTTCATTTAGAAGATAACACAACAAAACACTTAGTTGATGATATAGATAAATTAAGAAATTTTTTAAAAATTAAAAAATGACTTATATTTGGAGGAAGTTGAGGTTCTACTTTAGGATTATCATATGCAATTAAATACCCTAAGAATGTTTCTGGACTAATTTTAAGAGGAATTTTTTTAGGAAGAGAAAAAGATTGAAATTGATTTTTGGAACCAACAGGAGTAGCTCAAATATTTCCTGAAAAATATGAAAAATTTATTGAAATAGTTCCAAAACAAAATCAAAAAAATATTATTCATTGATACTACAATCAATTAAAATCTAAAGATAAACAAAAAAGAATAATTGCTGGTCAAAGATGAAGTCAATGAGAATCTTCTTTATTATTTTTTAATAAAACAATTCATATTCCTTCTAATCCTATGGAAGATTATCAAATTTCATTAATGGAGTGTCATTATGCAATTAACAAAACATTTTTTAAAGATCCAAATTACATTTTAAACAATGTTTCAATACTAAAAAATAAACCTTGCTGATTAATTCATGGACAATATGATTTTGTTTGTCCAATTGTAAATGCTTATGATTTAAATAAAGTTTTAACAAAAAGTAAATTAATTGTTGTCAAAAATGCCGGTCACAGTTCAAGTGAATTAGGGATAGAAAAAGAATTAAAAAAAGCTACAAAAGAATTTTTGTTGCAAAATAACTTAAAATAAGTTTTTAAATTTTTATTTATGTTTTATTAGTTTGTCTATAACAATTTTATATTTTCTTATTAAATTATTAATGTAATTTAATGCATTATTTCAACATTCTTCATTGCTTAAATCAATGCCTAAAAATTTAATCATTTCTATTGCACTTTTTGATGAACCAAACTTTAAAAAACTAATGTAATTTTTAATTGCTTTTTTGTCATTACTAAAAATTTTTATTGCAATATTTAGAGCCACGATTTCAGCAATTGCATATTTATAAACATAAAGTGATCCAGAGTAAAAGTGTTCAATTTGAAAAATACTAAATAAATTTTTAAAATTTTTATTTTTATTAAAATTATTCTTGTTTATTAGATTATATTTTGAAAGTGATTTTGAATACATATCAAATATTCGTTCAGATGTTACAAAATTATTATCATCTAAATTTGAAATAAATTGTAATTCAAAATCATTTAAAGCAATTTGAAATAAAGTTGTATCAAAAAAATTGGAAATTATTTTTTCATATATACTGGCAATTAATTTTAAATCATTTTGAAATGTATTTATTAAATAAAAACTTAATAACATTTCATTAACTAAAGATGCAATTTCTCCAGTTAATGTATCTATTTCACAATAGATAGTTTGATTATTGCTTACATATAATGAATGCATAGCATGTCCTAATTCATGACTTAATGAAAATACAGAATCAAGGTTATATTCATAATTTAAAAAAATAAAAAATTTTTTCATGCCATATATTTCACCAATAGAATAAGATCCTAATTGCTTGTTATTTTTTGGCAATCAAGAAATTCATCGATTATTAAATATATTTTTTATTTCTGATGCATATTTTTGACCAAAAAGTTTTAAAGAATTTAAAACTAATGATTTTGCTTCATCAATTGAATATTTTTTAGAAAAATAAAAAAGATTTAATTCTGTATCCCAAGGATATATTTTTTTAAGTTTATATTTTTTCTTTAAAGCAGAAAAATGTAACTTATTATATTTTTCATAAAGATTAGAAAAAATTTGTAATTTTGATTGCACTAAATATAAAAAATTTTTATCAATTTCATCAATAAAACATTGTGCACTAATAAAATTATCAAAATTATTGATTTTTGATAATAAATTTAAAGATAAATAATTGTAATAAAGTAATTTTGTAAACGTATTCTTATTATTTAAATATGCATTTCTCAAACTTATTCATGCAGATTTTCTTAAAACATGATCACGACTCTTTAACAGAGCATATAAATCTAATTCATTTTTAATTGAAATTTTTTTATTATTTTTATTATATACACTTTGGTAATTTAATTCTGAAGTAGATAATACCTGATAAATGCTAGCAACATCAATAATGCCATTTTTATATTTAGTTATTATTAAATCTTTTTGGTTAGATAGTAAGTAAGGTTTATATTGAAAAATTAAATTAAATAATCTTTTATATTTTTTATATTTTGTAAGGTTTAAAAACTTTTTAATTTTTTCTTCATACTTAAAAATTATATTGTATTCATTAGATAAAGCTATATCCAATTTTTGGGATAAATCAAAAATTTTTTGTTCTCACATTCTCATTTCTGAAGAAAGTACATTTTCATTAATTTTATTAGTAACATAATTAGAAATTTGATTAAAAAATTTAGTAATAGTTAAGCTTAATGACAAATATTTAGAAAACTTAGATTCATCTAAATAACATTTACCTTCATCATAAATATTTATTAATTTGTTTATGTTTTTACTTAATTGGTTATATAAATTATCTAATGATTGGTTATTAAGAATTGATTCTAAATCTCAATCTAAGGAATTATTCAAATTATTTTTTACCTTTTTTAAGGAATTTTGCATATTCTTCATCAATTAATTTTTTTAATTCTGGCACTAACTCAGCTTCTTTTACTGATTTAAACACTACCCCTTTTTTAAATATTATACCCTTTCCAGCTCCGCCAGCAATTCCTATATCAGCTTCTTTAGCTTCACCTGGGCCATTAACTGTACAACCTAAAATTGAAACACGTAAAGGAAAATTCATTTTTTTTACATATTCCTCAATTTCATCAACGATAGGAAACATATTAAAATTTAATCTTCCACATGTTGGGCAAGCCACCACATTAACTAAATTATCATATAATCCAAGAGCATTTAATAAACGCTTACCAACTTTAATTTCCTCAACTGGATCACTTGCTAAAGATATTCGCATTGTATCGCCAATACCCTCAAGAATTAATGGTGTCAAACCAGCAACAGATTTAATTGCTCCATTTAAAATAGTACCAGCTTCTGTAATACCAAGATGCATAGGATATTTAAATGTTCTAGCGCCTAATCTGTATGCTTCCATGGATAAAAGTGGTGTAGATGTTTTTAATGAAATAACAATATTTTCAAAACCAACATCATTAAACATTTTGACATATCTTTTTGCAGCAATATTCATAGCTTTGGCTGTTACTCCATATTTATTCATTAAATCCATTGGTAAACTACCAGAGTTAACTCCTACGCGGATTGGAACATTTCTTTTGTTGGCCAATTTTACAATTTCTATTAATTTATTTTTATCAGTAATGTTACCTGGATTTAATCTAATCTTTGCCACGCCAGCTTTTAATGCTGCAATTGCATAATTAGGATTAAAATGAATATCAGCAATAATTGGGCATGGGGCTAATTCTATAATTTTTGAAATAGCTTTAGCATCATTATCATCAAAAATTGCTACCCTTACTAATTCTGCTCCCTCTTTATGTAACTCATTAATTTGTTTTAAACAACTCTTAATATTTTTGGTTTTTGCAATTGTCATTGATTGCAAAATAATTTTATTTTGACCACCTAATTGAACGTTTTTTATATTAACTGGACGTGTGTTTCATCTTTGTATTGGTTTGGCCACTTTTAATTACCTTAAAATAAAAATATTAAAAATATTTTAAAATACAAAAAAATAGATAAGCAAGCATAAACAAATTTTTTTTCTAATGACTAAAATAAAATGAACTTCAAAAATAAAAAGGAACTTAAACTATGAATGATTATTTAATAATTGTTGGTAGTAACTCACCCAATTCAATTAATAATAAAATTGCGATGCAATTGCAAAATAAAATCAATTGTGATTTAATTTATTTAAAAGATTATGATGTACCATTGTATAGCATTATGATTGAAAATCAAGGCATACCAAAACTAATTAAAGATCTAGAAAATAGATTAAAAAAATATAAAACAATTATTTTGTTTACTCCAGAGCACAATGGATATTTACCAAGTTTTGTTAAAAATATTTTTGACTGATTAAGTAGAGACTTTAACTTTAAAAATGGTCAATATTTTAATGATCAAAGTCTTTTTATAGTTTGTGTGTCTCCAGGTCCTAGTGGTGGAGAAAGTGTTCGTAAAATTTCTAGTAACTTATTAAAATACAGTGGTGCTAAAATAATTGGTACATATGGAATTGGTTCATATTCAGATGATAAAAACTTTAATTATGATATCCAAAAAATTCAAAATTATATTATGAATTAAAGGGATTTCATAATGATCCAGAATTTATTGAATTTAAAATTTCTTTTTTTTCATCTCATGATAAATTATGAAATCAAGATCCTGTAACAAAAACATTACCTTTTGGTCATAATTTTTTTATTTCAACTGATGTAATTCCGCCATCAAATTCAATAATCGGTAATTTAATATTGTTTTTTTCGCACAATAATTGTAATTTTTTTAAATTATCCTCAACAATTGAATTATATTTTTGACCACCTGTTCCAGGAATAACTGACATTAATGTAATGTAATCTACATTAGCTATTAAATTTAAATAGTTATCAAAGTTAGTGTCAAATTTAAAAGCAATTCCTGCTTTTTTATTGTGATTTTTAATGTATTTAATATACTGAAGACCATCTTCTATATTATTTAATGGTTCTACATGAAAAGAAATTCCGTCAAAAGGATAATTTATAAATTTAGTTAAATGCAATGAAATATTTTTTACCATTAAATGAACATTAACTTTAAATCCCAAAGAATACAAACTATCTAAATGAGATGTGTCAAAACCTTTAGTTCCTGTAAATTCATCCATTACATCATAATGAATATTTGTTAAACCAATTTGTTTTAAAAAAGATAGATAACTTAAATCAAAATTATTAATTAATGGTAAAACAGAAAATGATAATTTTTTAAAATTTTTAAAATCAAAGACCATTAGTTATTTCCTGCCCAAATATTTAAACATTATTTTTTTATAAATTTCAACACCATTTTGATTAAAAGGATTGTGATTTAATAAAGAAGCTGACATAGCTGTTGCTATAGACAATCAATAATAAAAATAACCAAAAGTATATGCTGATGTATCTGGAATAAAAATTTGAATAATATTTATTCCATCATCTTTGTGAGCCTTCATAACTGCATCACTAATAAGATAGTTAACTTCATTAATAGTTTTACCAACTAAATAATCAAGTTTATCATCATTTGCAAAGGTAGACTTACTAATTTTCATATCTTTGTTTGGATTTAAAACTTTTAAAACTGTTTCAAAAAAAATTTGCTTACCTTCTTGAAATAATTGACCCATTGAATGTAAGTCAGTTGTGCATATTGCATATGTAGGAAATAATGAATCTTGTTTTTTTCCTTCTGATTCCCCAAATAACTGTTGATGCTGTACACATAAGTATTTTAAATTAGATTCATATGTCATAAAAATTTCTACATCATATTTGAGATGTTTATACAGAAAATGTCGATATACAGCATATAAGTAAGCAGTATTGTTATATAAATCAGAAGAATTTAAATCTTGTTTTGCATCTTTTGCTCCTTGTAAAATAGATTTAATGCCAATACCTGCCAATAATGCTGGAAACAAACCAACTGGAGTAATTGTTGAAAAACGACCACCTATATTGGAAAAAATTGGTAATATTTTATATCCATTCTTGATGCAAATATCATGCAATGTACCAACATTTGGGTCAGTAATAGCAACTATTCTTTCATAATGTTTGTTTTTATATTGTTTTTTTATAGCTTCTCTTAAAATTCTAAAATTTAATGCAGTTTCTAAAGTTGATCCTGATTTACTAATAACAATAATACTTCAATTTTTAGTTTTTAAAGAATTCAAATAATTAATATTTTCAGTAGATGACAAAGCATTAAAAAAACAAAAATTAATTTTTTCTTTTTGTTTATCAGCATTCACAAAATTTATAATTGCTTTAATGCCTGTATATGATCCTCCAATACCAATTATAACAACTTCATTGATACCAAATTTAAGTCATTTAGTCTTAATTTTATCCATTTCTAAGAACAAAGAAGAATGATCTTGATCTGGATAATCAATTCAACCTAGCATTTCATGCCCTAAACAAGTTTTATTGAAAATACTTTGATGAATTTTATCTACTTTTTTTTGATACTTTTTATGGATATCAGATAAACTAATATTTTTCATTAATTCTGAACTTATATTAATTTTATTCATGATAAAACCTAATTTTTTTCTAATAAAATCACAATTTATTATTATATTAATAATAATTTAAATTATAGCACCATCTTTTTGTGTTTATTAGGTTATTAAAAATAATAATTGCAAAATTTAATATTTATGACTTTGATAAAAATTTTAAGGATTTATAAAAATACTTAGATAAATAAAATTAATTTAAGAAAATTAAGAATAACCAAATAAACAAATATTTTACTTAAAACTTATTATTAATTAAAAGTATAAGAAGCAATATCTAATTTTTGATAAAAATTAAACTTTATTTAATCATGATGTTTATGACTTATGTTATTGCAATGATAATTACAATGTTCATGATTGTGGCAATTGCAAGAATTGTAATGATGTTCGTCTTTTAAATCATTTTTAATTAAATTAACATCAAAAAAAGTTACCCCATTTTCTTTTCATACTTTTGTTATTGTAAATTGGCAATGGCGATTAATTAAAACTTGGTTGTCATAATTAGGACCCATATTTGCTCAGTCAAAATCTGCTAAATAAGCTGCGCCACGATATTTCGCTGGGATATGAATTTTAAAAGCAACTGGGGATTTTAATGGATGAGGATTTGTAATGTTTGTATGTCACTCTGGAGCTCCAAAATTATTTACTCCAGGTAATCAACCTAAATAATTTAAAGCAGATTCTTTTGAAATACTTGTTGAAATAAAACCATTTGAAGTAATAGTTTTGCCTACACATCTTGTATAATCATAAGAATTTGTGTTAGCATCAAAATTAATGTATGGTTTTAATTGATCATAAAATTCTGTTTCCATATACTCACAACCATGTCAAACAACATCATCTCATGGGTAGATTGCTTTATCTAATGCCTTTTCAACTAACTTGTAATCATTTCCTCTAATTAAGTGTGGTGCATTAGAATCTAAAGTACTTTCAAAAAAATTACAATTAGGTAAATTAACTTTGCCTGCATGTAAACCTTCATTTCAAAACATTCCTCAACCAACTGCATATAGTCCAATAGCTTGTTGTTCTGATTTGCAAAAGTAGTTAATATAATTATAATTTTTGTCCTTAAATCATTTATCATTAGATAAGTTTTTGTATCATTTTTTAAAAGCTGCTTTTAAATCTTGATCCACTATATATGGTGTATTTTCATCATATATTTCTAATTGGTTGGTATCTGAATTAGTTTGTGAAGTTGATGTTTCATTATTTGTGACTTGTTGATTAGTACCACAAGAAGACAAAATAGGAGCAAGAACTGCTACCATCCCCAATAATGAACTTCCAAAAATAAGAAATTTATACTTTTTAATTTTCTTCATAAAACTACTTCTCTCAAAATTTATTGCAAATATACACAAATAAACAATTTGTTCATAAATTATTTTCAATTGTTTTAATAACCATCTTTTTAAACTACCTCTAAAATGCTTAACTTAAGTATTTATAAATTTAAAAATATTTTTTAATTATAATAACAATAAATTTAACACAATTTTATAGGATTGTAAATATTCATGAGCACTAAGAGAGAGAGAGAGAAGATTTAACTTTAAACTAAAGTTATTAATACCAATTTTACTAATACCAACAATTAGTTTTCCAATATTAGCAACTAATTGTAGTAATAATAACCAACCTAACAACAACAATAATAATAATAATAATGATGATGATACAAATTCACAAAAAATAAAGTTAGGTGATAAGGTAGAAATTTTACTTAACAATACTGAAAGTGTTTATGGACCAATTACAGAAATTTTAAATAATGGTTTAAGAATTTCAAATAATTTTTATTTAAATTCTGATATTAAAACAATAAAACTATTTACTTTTAAAATTGGAGAAAACATTCAAATTAGTTGTGACGCCTTAAATAAATTTGGCATCCTTACAAACATAACACAAGATGGATTAATACTAAACAATAATGAAACTTATGCATGAAATTCTTTAAATTTAGTTAAACCATTACCCTTTCAATTAAAAGATTGTATCCTTGTTAATCGTGAAAATGATGGTTATTATGGTTGTGTTACATTAATAAATACTGATGGTATTAAATTATCATTTAATAGCCAGGAAAAAATGTTGCCATGAGAAAATATTTATTCTATTTTGGGACCTGAAAAAATTGACATTAATGATTTTGTTAAAGTTACTACAAAAAATAATTGCACTTTTTATGGTTCTATTACTAAATTAGATTCAAAAATAAATTGGTCTAAATTTAGTCTCAAAACCATAAGCAATAAAAATAAAGATTTATCATGAAATTATGTTATTAATTTTGAAAAATCTAAAAAACTTTCAATTGGTGATCTAGTTTATGTTAAGTGAACTTCTTTAAATGATAATCCTGATGATATTTATTATGGATATATTGATGAAATTCCTGATTGTAATGGTGGTCTAGTAGGAGATTGCGTGTCAGTACCACCATATGCTTCATATTGCTTAAACTCTCCTATAACTAATTATTCAAACAAATATTTTCTTAGTGCAGAAGGAATAAGTAATATTGAAATTGCTCCAAAATTACAAATTAACTTAACTGATAATCACATTTATAAAGTAACACTGAATACAGGAGAAGAAATTATCGGAAAACTTAATGGAAAAGCTTCTTCTGCTTTTTACATTATATTAATAGATAGAAATAATAAATTACATGAAATTAAATGATCATCTATTGTTGATATTAGTTAAATAAAATTAAGAAATCATACTATTCTTTATCATTTATATTGCAAACTTTCTTTGAAACATAAAGTATCACCATAAATACTACTTAATTTTCTAGTATTAATAATTAATTTAGCATCTCCAGAGTCAACTATTTTCCCTTTACTAATTAAAATAACATTAGATTTTAATAATGTTGCATGATTAGGATTGTGTGTTGAAAAAATAATTGTTTTATTTTCTTGCTTATTAATATCATTCAATGTTAATAAAAT
Organism: Mycoplasmoides alvi ATCC 29626; assembly: GCF_000701785.1. GTDB lineage: Bacteria > Bacillota_I > Bacilli_A > Mycoplasmatales > Mycoplasmoidaceae > Mycoplasmoides > Mycoplasmoides alvi. Next base: position 67,532 of record NZ_JNJU01000002.1, read on the forward strand.
TTCATTTTCTTTGTTTAAATCAAGTGATGCAGTTGGTTCATCTAAAATAATTGTTTCTGCATTTTGAAGCAAAGCAACACAAATATTTACTAATCTTCTTTGACCACCAGAAAGTTCACCTAACTTTTTTGTCATTAAATGATCAATTTTTCATTTTTGAGCATTTTCATATATTGCTTCTATTTGTTTCTTTGATGGCACATTATAAAATTTAATTGAATTTACAATTCCATAAGTTAAATAATCTTTAACAAGAACATCATGGGCTTGATCAAGATTTTGTGAAACATAAGAAATTAATTTACTTTTATCATAAATTTTTGTTTTTCTAAAATTTAGATTGTCATAAAAAATTGAACCTTCATAATCACTATTTATTCCTGCTAATATTTTAATTAAAGTTGTCTTTCCAGAACCATTAAGACCTAAAATAATATTTATACTGCCTTTTTCAATTGAAAAAGACAAATTATTTAAAATATAATTTCCACGCTTGATATATTTAAAAAATAAATTTTCTACTTTAAATGACATAGTTGCCCTTACGTTTTGTCAACAATATACCAATAAATATAACTCCACCAAAAATACCTGTAATTGCACTTAAAGGAATTTCTTGAGAAGTAAAAGATCTAGAAAGAATATCTGTAAAAATCATAAATATGCCACCAAAGGTTATGCATAATGGAACATTCTTAGCTGTATCCTTACCTGATACTAACCTAACAATATGGGGAATAATTAAACCAACCCATGATATAGTTCCACAAAATGCAACTGTTGATGCTGTTAATAATGTAGAAATTGCAATAATTGCATATTTATAAAATGAATAATTAATTCCTTTTGTTTGTGCTAGTTCTCTACCTAAAGAAGCAATATTAATTCTTCATCTAAAAAGCAAAATAATAATTGTGCAACCCAAAATAATTGGTGTTAAAACATAAACTTTATTAAATGATGAATTAGCAAATGATCCCATTAATCAATATGTGATGCTGGATAATTGCACTTCATCTTTTGCCAAATATTTTGTAAAAGCAAGAGCAGATGACATGAAAGCACTAACAATAACTCCAGAAATAAGAAAAATTGTAGACTTTGAATTTTTGAACAATTTTGAAATAAAAACTGTTAAAAAAACAGCACCTAAGCCGAATAAAAAAGCAAATACACTAATAAAAACACTAGGAATATTAGCAACTATTGAAATTGCAGCACCAAAACCTGAACCATTGCTAACTCCCAACAAGTCAGGTGATGTTAGTTTGTTTTGAAATATTTCCTGATATAGCAATCCTGATAAACTTAAAGCAATCCCAGATAAACAAGCAATTATTGTTCTTGGTAATCGTAAATTAACAATAACATTTCTTTCAGTTACAAAACCTTCGTCTCCTGTGAAGGTAGCATGAAAAAAATCAATAGGATTGATGGTGTACCTACCTACCATTAATGCAATAAAAAAAATTGTTATTAATAAAAAAATAGAAACTATTAAAAAAATTAAATTTTTTTACTTATAAAAATTTTCTTCATCTCTGTATATCTTTAATATAAACTCTTCCCTGTTGGACCAAAACCATGCAGCATTCATCCAATTTTTTCATCAGTTATGTCATAATTAAAATAATATTTCAAACTTTCTTTTAATAATTTTGGAATATCATATTTAAATAATTCAGGATAAATTTTATTTGCTTGATCATAAAAGAAAATTGGTGTAGCAATAGATAATTGTTCAAAAGCTGTAAAACCTATTGGAATATTAAAAATTTTGTTATTTTGAACAGCAGATAAAGTTTTATATTTATCATTTGATTTAATTAAACTAATATTTTTATTTTGATATATCCCCCCACAAACAATATAATCTGGATTAAATTTGATTATGTCTTCATCTGATGGTGCTGTTTTATCATCACCTAAACCCTTGCTATAATCATTTAATCCTAAAACCCGATATCCATATTCAGTAAATGAACCTATTGTATCTGTATAATTAATTCCTTTATCTTTATCACCACGGACATAAAAAACTTTTTTTTCAGTAATATTAGATTCTTTAATTTTTTCATATACATCATTAATTGCACTTTCAACATCTGATTTTCATTTTGTTGCTCTTTCTTTAGCAATTGAACTATCTCAAATAGTTGTAATAATGTCACTATACTTATAAATAAAATTATCAAATGTAGGTGTTCCATATAAACTAATCGTAATTGCATTTAACCCTGCATTCCGATAACTTTCAGCAATAGCTTTAGTAGGAGCAAAAATTAAATCAACTCCATCTTTTAACAAATCTTCTACACTAGGATTATATGCTAATTCTTTAACTTTAGATGACTCTGGATAAATTTCATTTACTCATGGATTAGTCAATGTTCCTTTGTATGCACCATAAACATTATCAAATAATCCATATCCTAACAACAAATCATAACTACACCTTGATATGCATGCAACCTTTTTAGGATTTTTAGGAACTTTTACTTTTGCTCCAACAGGATCAATTATTTCAACCATTTGGTTTTGTGAAATAGAAACTGAACATGAAGAAAGACATAAAGTAAATAATGAAACAAAAATTAATAACAAATATTTAACATTTATTTTTCTCTTTTTCATAGAATAAACATCATTTCAAAATTATTTATAAACAAACCTTAATCATTCTAAAAAAAAGCATTTTGTTTAACAAATCTAGTTTATTTATATCTAACATTTATGGCATAAATCTTTTATTTTAGCCATATGATTAAATAAATTAGTTGATAAAAATTGCTTATAAAATTTTTAATTATTAATTTAGAGCACAATAAATATTGAAAATAATTAAATTAACTTATTGATATATATAGTTAAAAATTATGTAAAAAATTACTTAAACAATATCATAACCTATCAATTATTTTTGTCTTTAAAAAAACAAAATATTGATTTAAATGAATAGATGATGATTATATTGATACCTATATATCTAAAATTTATAGTAACCAATATATTAAACCAAAAATACATAAATAAAAAGTTATTCATAAAATGCACTGTTACATTAAATGAATAGCTTTCTAAAATTAATTAGATAAATGCAATCATAAATATTTAAATTTTTATTATTCTATGAAACAAACACACTAGATAAAAATTAATAATAAAAATATTAAATAAAATTAGATATTACTAATTGATTTATAACTTAAAGGAATTAAAGTGAATAACACTTTTTAACTTGATTTTGTAGAACCTCTAATGGAATTTCACCATTTTTAAGAACTAAATCAAAAAAGCGTTTTGATTCTGAACTATTGCTAGACAAAGAAGTATTTAATTTTGCTTCTACTGCTTTATATAATTCTTCAAAGACAATTTTACCAAGCATATAACCCGTAGCTTGTGATGGCATAACTAAATATCTAACAGATTCTGAATTAATATCACCAATAGATAATGCAGAATTTTTACTAATATAATCTCTTACTTGTTTAATTGAAGCACCTAATGGAAGTTCATTATTAGAAGTGACACTTTCACTATCACTACTTGAATGATGATAAGCAACATCAACACATAAACGCATGTTTCTTAATTGAGATTCATTTAAAAAACCATAATATTGAAGCATATTCCCTAATGTTATTGCATTTTGTAATTTTTCATCACTATTATCATTACCTTTTGCTTTTAAATAATAAACACCATTATGTAAATTTTTCATAGTTTGGGTTAATTCAGAAACTTTTTTATCTTTATCAAAATTCGGTATTAATCCTTTGGCATTTAATCAATTTTGAGGCATTCTTGTATTTGCATTTAAATCAGAACCATAAACACCTAGTTCGTTTGCATATCATTCTGTAAATACTGCTCACCCTTCATGAAAAGCATCATTAACAAAAGTATATCCTGGACCATCTTGATTAGAACCATCTTTACCTTGTAAATATTCGGTTCAATATTCTTGCTGAGTATGATGTCCCATTTTACCTTCATGAGTAGTTAATGAACTAATAGATCACTTTGGCAACGAATAATATGGATCGCAATTGTATTGGAATTGACATGAACCCCTTGGTCCTTCCATTCCTACACCAATATCTTCTCTAATATTGTAATTATATGGTGATAATACATAGTCCTTTATTTGATTAAACATACTGTTATATAATGGATCTGTTGTATTTTTAAAATTTGTATAATCTTCTAGTGATTTCACTGCACCTGCAAGTGCTTCATTACCAGTAATAGTTCCTGTAGTTGAACCATTAATTGTATTTTTATTTTCTCAATGACTCTTATAACCTTGTGTTTCAATAATAGACTTATATTTTTGAATTGTTGGATTTGCTGGACTTAATCAATAAGATCTAACATATTTATCTAGATCAGATTGTTCTAAATGCTCACGACCTCAGAAAAAATCTTCTTGATTAAGTCATTTATTAAATTTTGTAAATGGATCAGAGTCATTTAAAGTAATTTCTTGTGGCTTATTAGTTCCAATCCCATCATCATCATACCAAATTTTACTTTGGGCACTAGGATCAATAATTGCAAATGATTTATTTGCAATATCTAGCATATTTACTTTTGAAGCATTAGTTAATTCTATTCCTTGTTGATAAATGTCTAATGCACTTGTATTAACTGAATTATTACTAAATAGTAATTGTTGATATACATCATTAGGTTTAACTTTTGTATTCTTTAATTGCATAAAACCAATGCCGACATTTTTAGCATTTAAATCACTTGATGTAATATTTACCCCATAAATTTTGGTTCCATTAGCTGCAATAATAACCTTTTCACTTTGTTCTGCTGAATCAATTTGTTTTGACAATGTTAGATCTGAACTAACATGGGTTCCAAATGATGATGAGTGATTATAATAAGTTGTACAATACCAAGTAACAAAATCTTTTAAAGCTTTTTTTAGTTCATTTATATTACTAGTAATATTTGATTTTTGATTAGAATCCAAGTAATCAATATTGTTTATTGTATTAGACAAAGTTTCAAAATCATCTTTATTGGATTGAATATTTAATAAATCTTTGATTGAAATTGAATTTTGATTAGAAGAAGATGCAAAAGTATTTATTTGATCCATATAAAATGTAGTTAAAAATTGATAAATCAAATATTTTTTTGCAATTGTTGATGGCATATATCCATATCTATCTGCTCCATAATTCATAATATTTTTGTAATTATTTAAAATATCTTTACATTTAGCTAATTTATCAGATAAATTTAAAACCAAATCTTTATCTGGTTTACTAGATAAATCTGGATCACCAGTTTGATCATTTAGTGGATAAATATTTAAAGCGGATTTAACATAATCATTAATGTGATTTGATGATGAAGACAAAATACCTTTGTTACGAATAGGATTTGCACCTAAATATATTATTCCTGCTTTAATATTGTTGATTTTATTTTGTCATTGAAAAATGAATGAATCAATTCAAATAGATTCATCAGTTGTTAAATTCAATTCATTTTTTAAATTTTTTAATGCATTTATTGCATTTTGACTATTAGAAATTAAAGAATCAAATACACTTTCTGGATTTGGATTATTAGGATTAAAAATCGGTAACTCAGAATCGTCATTTTGCAAATATGCATGTTCTTTAGAAATAAAATCATTATTTAAAGTTAAAATTCTTTGGGAATCACTAACATTATTACAAGATATTGAAACAATGGATATACTAGAAATCATTAAGGTTGACATCAACAAACTAAGACTAATTTTACTTATTTTTCTTTTTTTCATATAATACTCTCAATTTATTTATAAACAAATAATAAAATTGTTGTTTTTAAGCATTTAAAAATATCTGTTATTACTAAAATTTTAATGCTACACTACATGTTTGCTAAAAATAGCAATTTTATTATATTTTAAATAACAAACCTTTTTAAATTATTTTTAAAATGCATCCAATTATATGTCTAATATTTAAGAGTTTGTATAAATGATAATTACATCAACAAAATATTATTTAACATTTCTCATATCAATAACATATCTAAATTTACCCTTACCTGTTGTCATCTTTTCTCAAGTTTCACTAATTTGATTTGGTTTAATAATTTCAATTTCTGGATAAATTTTATTTTTTAATGAAAAATCTAGCATTTCTTGAGTTAATTTAATGCCACCAATTATAGATCCATAAAGTTTTTTGTCATTTACATTCATGATTAATCGAGCTGGATTTAAACTTCAATTATCTTTTAATGGTGGGAGACCAATAACTGCCATTTCGCCACCAAATTTTAATAAATTCATATATTCTATTACATCATAATTGTTTGGGATTGTCGACATGATAAAATCAAATTCCTCTTTAACATTATCTAAAGAAGTATATAGTTTTTTAACCCCAAGTTTTTTAGCTTCTTTTTCTTTCTTATTGTTGCGAGCAAAAACATAAACATTAGCACCAATTTTTTTAGCATATTTAACTGCCATTGATCCAAGACCACCAAAACCAGCAATACCAACATTTTGCCCTTTTTTAACTTTAGAAAAAACAATTGGCGCATATGTTGTAATTCCTGCGCATAATAATGGAGCAACATACTCTAAAGGTGCGTTTTTAGGAGCTTTAATTGCAAATTTTTCAGTCACAACAAAATAATTAGAATATCCTCCTTGTTGAATTTCATCTTTATTAAATCCATCTTTAGAATTATATGTAAATACACATTTACTGCAATTTTGTTCATATCCAGCTTTGCATTTAGAACACTTGCCACAACTATTAACCATGCAACCTACACCAACATTATCACCTATTTTAAACTTTTTAACCTTTGGTCCTATGGCCACAACTTCTCCAGCAATTTCATGTCCTGTAACAATAGGGTAAACACAAGGTCCTCATTCACCACGTGCTGTATGAATATCTGAATGGCAAATACCTGCAAATTTAATTCTAATTAAAATATCATCAGGTTTTAATGCTCTTCGTGTAAATTTATAAGGCCTAAATTTACTTGTTGCGCTATCCATTGCAAAACCACTAACATTAATTCTTTTTTTTGTATCCATAAACTTCTCATCTATAATTAACTCAATAAAACTTAGTAAATTATATAAAACAAACTAAAATATGAAATTAATTTGCAAGCAATAATTTGTTTTGTATTAAAGTAAAATTTTTATATTTTTATTTTATTTTTTAATTAATACATATTTTTTTAAATGAACAAAATAAATAATTCAATAAGCCCAATGAATTCATCTAGGTAGTCATGAAGGTTTAGGAATTTTGTTCATTTCAATTTTATAATTGGTTTCTTGAGCTTTTCTACAATAACCACTCATAAAAATTCTAAAAACTAAAGTTTCAGCTAAATTAATTTCTTTTAATTTGTTATGAAGCAATTGTTCTTGCATCATTCTTTTATCATTTCATTTGGCGCCCATTGTATTTCCAGGACGATATTTATTATAAAGACCTGATGGTCACGGAGTATATCTTACAGTTTTAGCTTTGCTCAATAAATCGACAAATAAATAAAAATCTTGATAACTTGTATTTTCAACTAAATCAGGGGCCTGATTAAAAATTGATTTTTTCATAATTATTGAAAATGGTGCAAAAGCAACGGTATATCGATTATCTCTTGGAACTGTTCTTTTAAATATTCAATAATAAGGACTAGCATAATATTTAAATACTTTTCCTTGAACTCATAATCCCATTAAAAACATGTCACTATTTTTAGATTTTTTATTAAAAATTTTAAAAAAATTTTTAAAAATTAAATCATCAGAATCCAAAATAACTACATATTCATTATTTACCAAATTGTTCTTGCGAACATAATTAATAACTGAACCTCAGTTACCATTAGGTTTCGAAAATATTCGAATATTTGAATATTGTTTTTGTAATTTATTGCAAATTTCTAAAGTGTTATCAGTAGATCCATCATCTACAATAATAATTTCATATTTATTGGGGTCATATTTTGTATCAACAACTGATTGAATTGTATTTACTATATATGAAGCGCTATTATATGCTGCAATGATAAAAGAAAATGTATTCATTCAATTACCTAAATTATCCTTGTACATTAAAATACTATATCTTTAAAATAACATATTAAATATTTTTTTAATTTGCAAAAACAGTTTTAACTTAATATTAAAATTAAATAATATTTAAATTTATTTGTTATTTCTTCTAAGATTTTTATTATCTAAATGTTTTTTTAAATATTTAGCTGTGTATGAATTAGTACTTGATAACATAATTTCTTCTGGTGAACCTTGAGCAATAACTTTTCCACCATTATTCCCGCCATCAGGACCAAGATCAATAATATAATCTGCTACTTGAATAAGATCTAAATTATGTTCAATAACAATTACTGTATCTCCGTTGTCCACAATTCGATTTAAAACACATATTAATTTTTTAATGTCATGCGAATGCAATCCAGTAGTTGGTTCATCCAAAACATACAATGTTTTACCATTAGTTCTTCTTTGCAAGAATTTAGCTAATTTAATTCTTTGGGCTTCGCCACCAGATAATGATATGGCGCTAGTTCCTAGTTCCAAATAATCTAAACCAACATCACACATTAATTGTAATTTACGATAAATATTTGGTTGATTTTTAAAAAATTCTAAAGCTTCAACAATAGTCATTTTTAAAACATCATAAATTGATTTATTTTTATATTTAATTTCTAAAGTAGCTTCATTGTATTTTCTGCCCATACATTCTTCACATTTTATATAGACATCTGGTAGAAAATGCATTTCAATTTTAATTAATCCATCCCCCATACAGCGTTCGCAACGTCCACCTTTAACATTAAAAGAAAAACGACTGCAAGTATAACCACGGGAACGTGCTTCAGGTAACATTGCAAAAAGTTCACGAATGTCATCAAAAACGGAAATATAAGTTGCCGGGTTAGAACGGGGGGTTCTTCCAATAGGGTCTTGTGAAACTACAATTAATTTGTCAATATTGTGAGTTCCTTGAATTTCTTTAAAAGGTTCTGGATTTACAAATTTTTTGAAAGCAATTTTTTCAATACCTTTAACTAAAGTTTGATTAACTAGTGTTGATTTCCCACTTCCAGAAACCCCTGTTACTACAATAAATTTTTTTAAAGGAAAAATTACATCAATATTTTTTAAATTATTCCCTCTAGCTCCTTTGATAACTATTTTATCTTTACAACCTGAGCGACGCTTATTAGGAACATCAATATATTTACGGCCACTTAAATAATCTCCAGTTATAGAGTTTTTATTTTTGCTTACTTCATCTGGGGTGCCTTGGGCTATTACTTTACCTCCATGAACTCCAGCTCCTGGACCAATATCAATTAAATAATCTGCTTCCATCATTGTATCTTCATCATGCTCAACAACAATTAATGTATTGCCAAGATCACGCATAGATTTTAATGTATCAATTAAACGATCATTGTCTTTTTGATGTAATCCAATAGATGGTTCATCCAAAACATATAAAACACCTGTTAACTTTGAACCAATTTGAGTTGCTAATCTAATTCTTTGACTTTCTCCACCAGATAAAGTAGATGCACTTCTAGACAAAGATAAATATTCTAAACCCACATTTTGTAAAAAAGATAAACGATCAATAATATCTTTTAATGCTAATTTAGCAATTCTCATTTCTTCATCATTAAACTTTAAATTAATTAAAAAATTAATAGCCATTTCAATTGATAAATTTGTAAATTCAATGATATCTAATTTGTTTATCTTCACACATAATGCTTTATTTGACAATTTCTTGCCATTACATGTTTTGCAAATTTTTTCAGACATGTATTTAGAATAATATTCACGTGACATTTCACTACTTGTTTCTAAATGACGCCGTTTAATTAAATTAGCAATTCCTTCAATATATTCTTGTTTTTCATTCACATTACCAGATGATGATATTGTTCTAACTAAAATTAATTCATCTGAACCATATAAAATATGATTTATATTCTCAATGGACAAACTTGAAATAGGTTTGTTTAATGGAATTTTATAAAATTTTAATAATTGATGAAATTTTTGCCAATCAAGTGATTGAGTATTAACTGTATTTTTAAAAAAATCTATTCCGCCAGCATTAATTGAAAGTTCTTTATTAGGAATTAATTTTTCTGGATCTGGTTCGTAAGTAAAACCTAGTCCCTTGCAATAATCACATGCTCCAATAGGAGAATTAAAAGAAAACAAACGAGGTTCTAATTCAGGGATGCTAAAACCACACTTGTCGCATGAATGATTTTGATTAAAATTTTCCACCTTATCATCACAAAGTACATCAACTTTCCCTTGTGTTAAATTTAAAGCAACTTCTAAAGAATCTGTCAAACGAGTTTTTGTTTGATTGTCATAATTCAAAACTATTCTATCGACAACAACACTAATATTATGCTTGACATTTTTATCCAAAATTATTAACTCATCTAATGAATAAATATTGCCATCAACATAAACTCTTAAAAAACCTTTATTTTTTAATTTTTCAAATTCATTTTTAAAAGTTCCTTTTTGTTGAAAATACAATGGAGCTAAAATTTGTAGTTTTGTTTCTTCTGGATATGAGCAAATTTTATCTAAAATTTGTTTTATAGTTTGCGTTTTTATAATTCCATGATTATTTAAGCAATAAGGTTTACCTAATCTAGCTCATAAAACTCTTAAATAATCATATATTTCTGTTACTGTCCCGACAGTAGATCTTGGATTATGAGAAGTAGATTTTTGATCAATAGATATAGATGGAGATAACCCTTCAATAGAATCAACATCTGGTTTTTCGTTGCCCCCAAGAAACATTCTTGCATAAGAAGATAACGATTCAAGATACCTTCTTTGTCCCTCAGCATATATTGTGTCAAAAGCTAAAGAAGACTTTCCTGATCCTGATAAACCTGTTATTACAACAAATTTATTTTTAGGAATATCAATATCAATATTTTTTAAATTATTTTCCCGAGCCCCTCGAACTACAATGTAATCATTCTTATTATTTTTGTCCATTATAAATTGCTCAAAATATTTTTAATTTTATATAAAGTTATAGTGCTTTCATACTTAATTCTTGAGAAAGATTATTTTTGTCTAAAAAAATATAAGCAAAACCCTCTCTATTTTGTTGTTTTAACAACAATCCTTTTATAATATTAAAGGAATTTTTGTCATTAATAGATAAGTCAGAAATAATAAACAATAAAGGTTTATATAAAAATTCATTCAGTAAGTATAGTTTTAAAAAACTTAAATTATCTATTTTTTTATAATCACTATATAAAATAAAAAAATCTAATTGAACACTTTTAAATCAATTATTTAAGTTTTCAATTGCATAATATTTATAAAAAATTTTCTTTTTTTTATTTTTATTTCATTGAAGAAAATTGGGGTTTTTAAAATAAGCAAGTAATTTGTTAAGAATATTTAAAATATAATTGTTAGATTTTAATAATTCACATACAAATTTATTATCCAAGAACTCATTTTTAAATCAATTACATTTATATGCTTCATTGTTTGCTATGTTAATATTTTTTAATAATTGATTGCCAATTTTGTCAAATTTTTTTAAATTAACATTTAAATTACTTATTTGTTTATTTCTATTTTGAGAATTTGCTTTTCAATAAAATAAATAGTCATGCATAAAATTATTAATATTTTTTTGAATATTTTTTTTATTTTCAAGTAATTTATTAAGTTTATTTCAAATACCTATTTTATTTAGATTAGAAAAATTTACATTTTTGTAATTTTTATATTCATTTTTAGGCAAAGTTGTATTGCTTAAAAATTTTTTTATTTCATCAGATCAAAGTTTTATTTTATTTAGATTTAAAAACTTATAAAAATTTTGCAAGTCTGTTGATGATGAACAATTTTCTTCACTCAAATTAAAATCTACTAATTCTTCCTTTTTACTTCATAAAAAATCTTTTGCTTTGGCTTCTGAATATTCATAATATTTCATAAATAAGAAATTTAAAAATAAACTTAAAAATTGAATACTTTTTGTTCATGTTCAATTATTTAAATAATTATCCAATGAATTTAATTCTTTTGAAAAAAAAGTTAAATAATAAATTTGCGATTTTACAAAATAAAAATTATTTATATTTTTAGTTTTCTTTGCTACTGATTCATATCTTTTTATTAATTTTTTTAATACTAATTTATACTCATTCCGAATAAAAAATAGGGCATTTTTAAATTCTAAACTTTCATTAAATGATTTAAATAAAAAAAAATTACTTTTATTTTCTTTAACTTTTTTTAAAAAAAATTTATTTTTAGAATATTCATAACGTAGTAATGCATCTGTTTTAGCATATTGACTTAATTTACTAGCATTGTTTATAAATAATTTCAAAATAAAATAATGAGTTTTGGTGGATTCATAAAAAATATTTTTGTTTAATTTCTTTTTATATTGATAATAAATGTCTTGAAAATTAATTAAAGATTTATATGAATTTGTAGATTCTTGAAATGAAAAATAAAAATTTTGATAGTAATTTTCAACAATATTTTTAGCTTCTGAAATGGCTATACTTATTTCGCTAGGATCTAAATAAATTAAATTTTTTAAATATTTACTAAAAACAATTAAGTTGTAAATTTTATACTGATTTATTTTGTAAAAAACAAACGTTTTTTTATTTTTGAATGAACATATAGATTGTCATCATAAATATAACAAATCATGTATTAAACTTTTTTTTCAATTTTTTATTAATTTTCTTGATGAAGAATATTTTGTAATAAAATCAGATTGATTTTGTTTGACCTTTTTTTTAATTTTTTTTAGAAAAATATTTAAAAAATAAGTTCTATCACCATATTTAAAATCATATTTTATTTCATTAATTTTTTCATTATTTCATTTTAATTGATTGATCAAAGAATATTCATCACATTTACGTTGTAAATTTAATTCTTTGTCTAAAAAGAAAGAAATTTTATTCCATAAAATTAATAAGTCATTTTTAAAATTAGATAATTTGTTTATAGATTGATTCAACTCATAAGATAGTGATATGAAATATCTTTCATTTATTTGTTTTACATTAAAAAATTTTTGATTTAGTTCTTTAAATATTTGGGAAAAAATTTGTAAACGATTTTTGTGATAAATAACAAGTTCATTTAAAATTTTGTTTGCAATATTAATTTTTTGAAAATTAGAAATTGAAAAAATATTATAAATTGTATTTTTTTTAGATTTTTTAATCTTATTTAAAGAAGAAGCAATTAATTGATTAAAAATATCATCATTTGTTTTATTTTTGAAATTATTAAATAATTCATCACTTAATAATCTAATTTTTAATTTTAGTTTTTTTTTTATTTTATTTCTTGAATTACCATAAATTCATTCATCATTAAAACTAATTGAACCTTTAAATTTTTTTTGATTCAATAATAATTGATTAACTAAATGTGATCATCCTACTTTTAAATTCTCATCTTTAATATAAATTCTGTCATATTTATTAAATATTAAATAAGGAATTGTGTTTACAAAATTATGTAACAAATCACTTTGATAGTGTATTTTCCAAGTAAAAAATGATATGTGGTGAAATTCACATATCATTTCTTTTTCGGTTGAAATAAAAAATAAATTTTTTGATAAATACATAAAAATTAATTATTTTGTGACATCTGTTTTTGTAGACTAGAAAGAACTTTTGTTAAATCTATAGAACTTATAAAACATGATTGACCTCTGTGAATTCACTTTGGATTATTGATATCATCAAACATTATAAAATCACCATTGCCATAAAGTTTTGATAAATAATTTTTATAAATTGGTATATTTGAGTCCAAATCGCTAGGTAATTTAAAACCAAAACATAAATTAAATTTAATTTTAAATAAATCATCATTCATTTCATCAGATAACAAAATCATATAGCAATTTAAAACTTTTGCATGATTGCTAATTGTGTTAATAAATTTAAATAAATATTCTTTATTTTTGTGAATCAAATCTTGAACATCATTAATCACAATAACTAAAGGTTTAATTTGCTCTTTATTAGATTTAGTTTCATTATATTTATCAATACTATTTACATTATTATTTTTAATTAAATTAATTCGATATTTTAATTCTGCAAGAATTTTATCTAATAATATGAAAGCATCATTTGCGTTATTTGAAATTGAACTAACTAAATGTGGTTCTCGTTCAAATTTAGATAAATGTGAAGATCGTGTATCAACAATAGCCAACATTAAATCTGTTGATGAATAATGTGTAATTAAAGATAAAAGAATACTTGAAATTAACATTCCTTTACCAGAGCCAATTGCTCCAATTAAAAAAATAGTAGGATATTCTATTAAACTTATGAATAAATCTTTATTTTTGTCATTTAAACCAATAACACAATTTAACTGATTATTGTACGTATGAATATTTTGATTCAATGAATTAAAGTGAATTTTATTAGGAAAAGGGACTTGAAATTGAAAATATAATTTATTATCTGATTTAATATAAACATCAAAATTACTTACATTTAATGAATTTTGTATTTCTTTTTTATTCTTAGCCAAAATATTAATATCTTCATTTTTTTCAAATTTAGTTTCTATAGAAATCAAACTAGGTCCAACATTAAAATCAATAATAGTTCCTTTGATTAACAATCTAGAAAATAAATCATTTAAATTACTAATAGATGTCTTAGTAAATTCATAATTTTTATCATAATTGTTTTCGGATGAACCTTGAATTTCTTCATAAAAATTAATTGATTTTTTTGATAAATTTTTAAAAGTAAAGGTTTCCACTGTACTATTAGTTTCATAAGTTAATGGTAAATTATTTGTATTTTGTTTTAATCCAATTTCATAATTATAATCATCAGAATTTCCAATTAAAATTGGTTTAGTATTATTAATTGTAGTGGCAAAATCAGAGGAAATATTAGTTGCCTCAGTATAATCATTATTAGGTTCGTTAATAACATTTGCTTGCTTGATTGAATTATTTATTTGTTTATAAAATCCGCCCATTCAAACAATACATTTTTTTCTTAAAAATTCAATTTTTTTTACTTTTAATTTCACACAAACAATTAAAGCAATTATTATAATCAATATAACAAGTATGATAAACAATATAAAAGCCGGAACTCCTGATGTGAGTGCAAAAAATATTGTTCATAAAAGATTCCCATTTATAAAAACTCCTGCAGTTTCTCAAACTCACTTACCTGAAACCCAGCTAAATTTTTTTCACGATTGAAAAAAATTAGTAAAAAAAATATTAATGGTCATTTCACTGCTAATATTTCACATTTGAAAATAATTTACAATTGCAAATATTAAAGCAAATGTATACATTACTAATAAAAAAAATAAAATGAAACGTTTGGTTAAAATTAATCGTCAATAACGTTTTGTATAAATTAAAAAACAAATACCAATTAAAAATAAACATAAATAAAAAATATATTTAGCTGTTCCAAATAAAAGCAGATCAAAAATAACCCCATCCAAAAATTCACCAAGATATGGTAATCTTAAAAGGGAAAAAACAGAAATAATAATAGCAACAAATCCAAATAATAATCGGAATGTTAATTGCTTAATATTTTTATTTGTTTCTGATGTTGTTAATCATTCAATATTTAAATTATTTTGTTGATGAGTCATAAAATTTGATTAAGATGCAATGTCAATTATAGTTGGTAAAACAATAGGTTGCTTATCAATTGTTTTTTCAAAAATTTTAGTGATAATTTTTTTCAAACTAACTTTTAACTCTCTCATTTCACTAACTGAAATATCTTTTTCTTTTTGATTTGCCTTTAATGCCAATAAATCATTAAATAGATTATTTGATTGTTCATAAATTTTATTTTTAATAACATTTAATTTAGACTCTTCATCAGAAACTCCATAAAGTTCACATTTAATTTCTGAATGAAACTTGTGCTCTTTATGATTATAAAAAACCAAAATAATAGCTACACCATTTTCTGCCATTTGTTCACGCTCAAACAAAATACTAGTATCAATATCTTGAACTCCAGAAGAATCTACATACTTAGATTCTAATGTTATTTCAGTAATACCTTTTTGCAATAAACCATTAACAAATTTAATAACTTCACCATTGTATAAAATACAAATCTGATCTGATGTAAAACCTACATTTTTTGCAATTGAAGCATAATGAATAAAATCTTTATATAAACCACTAGTTGGAATGACATATTTGGGTTTTAACAAATGTAATAAATATTTATGGTCCTCATTTGAAGCTTGCATTGGCAAAACATCATTTGTTAATTTAACATATTCTACATCATGACGAGCAATATCATCTAAAACTTTAGCTTCAACACCTTCATAACCTGCTACTCTTGGTGTAACTAGGATAAATGTATCTCTATTAGTAAAATGAATTTTTTCATCTTCATCATTTGCAATCTTGCTTAAACGAGAATACAATCTATGTGGATTGGAAGCAATGCAAACAATTGCATTGTCCACTTTATCAATTTCAGAAATTGGTAAAGTAACTAGATTACGATTATTAAAAATTTTGTTGCGAACAATTGTTGAAAATACATTAATAAATGTATGTGAATAAATAATTAATGGTCGATTTTTTTGCTTAGCTAATTGAGCTACAGTTAAAATTGTATAAGCATTAGAATCATAGCAGGATACAAAAATTCTTCCATCCGGATTAGAATCATTAATAATTTTATCCAAAATTTCTTTTGATTTATGTTTAGGAGAAGTGAAACCAAGGTTTTTATTTACATATCCAACACCGACAATAAGTGCTAAAACATTATTGTTAGTAATTGCTGCAATTTCATTAAGACTGCTTTCAAAAGCTAAATTTTTATCACTAGATAAAATAAAGTCATCAATATATATAACATACCCTTCTGTAGTTTTAAATGCAAATCCAAATGATCATGACATTGAACTAGATACTTTAAAAGGAATAATTTCTTGGTCTCCAATTATTAAAGTTTTTAAATTATCTAGAGTTATTATTTTTAGCATTTTAGGAGAAATAAGTTGAATTTTTTTTTCAATTATTGTTTCAATTAATGATTTACCAACAATACTTGTATATATTGGAATAGGACCAACAGCTTTTAGTATGTATTGTAGTGATCCCAAATTTTCTTGAGTTGGATAACCAATAAAAAAACCTTTAATTCGATTTTTATTTTTTGCTAATCAATCAAAGTCAGGAATTAACTGTTTTACCCCAAGCAATGATGCCGTTGGAACTAATACACCACAGTTTACAATAAAAATATTATTGTTTATCTCTAGGACATAACAATTTTTTCCTCTTTCGTCCTGACCACCCAATGCAAAAAAACTAAATTTATTGTTAGATAGTTTTTTAAAATGCTTGTGATTTTTATTTGTAAACTTGTGCTTATTATTAGTATTCACCTTAGGTTAGCTCCATAACTACTTAGATTTAACATTATTTTCTTAACAAATTAAAAACAAGTAATTTATTAATAAAATAAAAAACTATAAAATATATAAATAAAAAAGCAAAATAAAAACTAATGTCTAAGATTTAACTTTTTAATTAAATCTCTATATGCTTCTAAGTTTTTTTGTTCTAAATAAGCTAATAAACGTTTTCTCTTAGAAACTTTACGATATAAACCACGTTTAGATATAAAATCTTTTTTATTGTTTAATAAATGATCTGTCAATAATTTAATTTCTTCAGTTAAAATTGCAACTTGCACAAAAACACTGCCTACATCAGTATCAGTTTGTTTGTAATTATTAATAATTTCAAGCCTTTTTGCTTTACTTAAAGCCATGGTTTCTCCATTTCAATTAATTGGATATAAAAAATAAATTAATATGCTCAAACACAATTAACATTATATATAAAAAAACACAAATAAACAATTTATATATTTTTGTGTATATAAGTTAAACAATATTAGCTTTTAATTTATCAAACTTTTATTTTGAAATTTAAATAAGTATTTGATTTACCATTAATTATTAAATGTATGTGGTTATCTTATTAAAAATAATCTTTTAAGTTGTTATAAAACACTTTTTGTTTTAATGACAACAAGAACATTAAAAAATAAATTTTGCATCAAATTCAAGTGACAAATTTTATAGTTGTTCTAAATGTCTTGTAATTTTGCCACTCTGTAAACTGAAATTAATAAATATTTTCAATGATTAATATAAAAAAGTATTTATTGATGTATAAATTGTATTGATAAACACAAAAAATAATAAGTACAAATTATTAAAATAATTAAAAACTAAATTTATCAAACTTTTATTTAAAAAGTTTATTTCAAGTTTTACAAAATCACTTATTTTTAACAAAATTCTCAATTTTTAAATTGAATTTTTTATTTAAAAAAATAAATAATTTTTCAAAACCGTATCTAATAAAGAAAATTATTGCAATTGATATATAAGACAAGATATAACCAATAATCATTACTAATGGATAGTTATGTACCCCTAAAAATTGTTGTACCCCAAAGTACTCTCCACCATTTATTCAATCATTTTCTAAAATTCCAGTTGTGTTAGATGTAATTGTTGGTACAACACTTAATATGAATAAAATATAACCAAAATAAACAAAAGCAAAAACATGCATATATCCAAAAAGTATAATTTTTCATCCTCTAAGTCAACAAATAATCATTAAACTTAAAATAAATGATAAGAAATGCATCATAAAATAAAGTTGATTTAAATTATCACCAATAAAAATATATTGCCAATAATTATTTGGCAAAACTGAATTTGCTTCTGAAACAATTTGACCAAATATTGTTACAAGTGCCCCAAATAATCCAAATGGGGCCATAATTTTAGATAAATTTTTGTTTTTTAAAAACAAAGTTAATGATCCAAAAATAGCATAAAAAGGGCACAAATCTAACAAAAATATCCTGCTTAAAGATATACTTTGAGATACATTAATGTTATTAGTAAAATTTGGCATCAAATATTGAAGTTGTCTACCAAAAAAAACATATAAAAAAACAAATAAACCATTAAAAAATCAAAAATAATAATTTTTACTTATCTTTTTAGTTAATGGAGTAATAATGATTATTCCTAAACCTGTTACTATTGTAACTATCAATAATATTGTACCTAATTGCATATGCATTAAGTTTAATACAAAAACTTATAAATGAAACAAATAACACAAAAATACTAAACCAAAATTATATATGCACATATCATCTAAACATAAAGTGCTAAAGATATTGGTTCAAATAAAATTACTCAAGTAAATAATAAGTTTATTTGCTATAAAATTTTAAATAATATAAAAATTTAAAAAACTTATTTTATTAGTTTGATTGAATTAATAGAAACTTTATTCAAAAAATATCTAAATAATCAATTAAATGTTTTTTTAAATACGCTTAATTTAATAAAGTAAAATTACACAAGTTAAATGACAAAATAATTTAAATGGGTAATTTATATAAATGAAAATTGCAATTGTTTATGGAACAAACTTGGGTAACACTGCAGAAGTAGCTAACTTAATTGCAAAGGAAATGAAAATAAGTAATAAAGATGTTTATGATGTAAATGATGTGGATACTAACACATTAAATCAATATGAAGCTTTTATTTTAGGAACCTCTACTTGAGGAATAGGTGATATGGTGGATTCTTGGCAAGAATTCAATTTTAAAAAATTTAATTTAAATAATAAAGTTGTAGCATTATTTGGTTTAGGTGATAGTCAAATATATGCATTTACATTTTGCAATGGTTTGGCAAAATTACACAAAGCAATTCAAACTAATAATAAAAAAGTAAAAATTGTTGGGGAAACAAGTACAAAAAACTATACATATAGCGAGTCAGAAGCAGTTAAAAACAATAAATTTATTGGTTTAGTTATAGATTATGATAATTTTCCTGACAAAGTTAGTGAACAAATAAAAGATTGAGTTAAAAATATAAAAAAATATTTTATTTAATTTTATTTTTATTTTCAATGGCAATTTTTAATGTATGCTCATCAGCATAATCAATAGATGAATTTATTGGCAATCCCATAGAAATTCTGAAAATATTAATAGGTAAATTTTTTAGTAAAAGTTTTAAATAATTAGCAGTCAATTCGCCATCAATAGTAAAATTTGTGGCAATTAAAATTTCTTTTATTTCATTTTTTTGAATTCTATTAACTAAAAAGTCAAAATTAAACATTTCTGGCGTGATATTTCTAGATTTTGATAATTCACCGCCTAGAACATGATATAAACCATTGTAACCTTGACAATTTTCTATCACAAGTAAATCATCAACTGTAGAAACAACACAAATTTGTTTTTTGTCTCTATTAGGAGAATTACAAATATCACAAATTTTATTTTTAGATAAATTGTTGCATTCTAAACATTTTTTAATATTTGCACGTGCAATTTGAATTCTTTGAACAAATTCTCTTATAAAATACTCATCTTTTTTAAGCAAAAAGAAAGCAATTTTTCTAGCATTTTTACTACCAATACTAGGTAAAGCTTTTATCGCGTCAACCAAATGTTCAAATTCTAATAAATCACTCATGAAAGTTAAAATAAACCAGGCATCTTAGGCATTGAATTTTCTGCAATTTCATCCCGTTTAGTTGTAATTTTTAAAATTGCTTCATTAATAGCCTCAGCAATCATTTCTTGTAACATTAATTTATCTTCTGGATCAATTAGAGTGTTATTTATGTCAATTTTAATAATATTTAAATTACCCATAATTTTTATTTTAACTGAACCATTTTTATAATCAAAATCAAATTCAGTTTTATCAAATTCATCTAATTTTTTTTCCATTTCACGTTGATTTTTTTTAATCATTTCTGCCATTTTTTGAAAATTCATTTTAAATTACCTCGATTAAAATTTATTCATATTTTAAACTATCACCAAATAAATTTTCTGCAAATTCTTTGGTTTTATTATTTTTTAAAACACTTTTGCTAATTTCATCAATATTTAAATCAGGTATTGCACCACGATCTTTAATTTTTTTATAATTATTTGTTCATTTTTTTGCAATTTCTTTTGTCACACCAATAATTATTAATGGTTTAGAAAAATTGTCATAAATGAATTTATTAAATTTTAAATCAAAAATATGATTATTTACAAATGTGATTTCATCATCATTTGAATACAACAAAACAATTCCTTTATCAGAAGCTAAAAGGATTTTTTTATAATTCAACAAGAAAGAAATATCATTTGAAACATCTTCCGTGTTTTTTAATTTTTGAAAAATAATTTCATAATCATTTAAAAGAGATTTGTTGTACATTTTTGCAATACTAAAAAAAGTTGATTCCAAAAAAATATCATCAATTTTATTTAATGTATCTAATGTATTTATTTTTTCTTTATCATTATTATTAAAAATGAGTTCTTTAGTTTCAAAAATATCATCAATTTCATTAATTAATTCTTGGGTCTGAATAACAGAAAATTTATTAACACTTGATTTATTAGTATTAATTTCATTTTCAATTTGTTTTTCTTTTATTTCTATTTTTTTATGTATTTTACTAGTGTTAATATCATCATCATTATTATTATTATTGTTGTTGTTATTGCTATTAAAATTTGATTTTTTATTAATTAGATTCATTGCTTTGAATATAGCAAGTTCAATGTTGTATTTAATATTAGTATTGTATTTAAATTTACCTGTCAAATCTTCTCAAATATTTGCTAACTGTAAAGCATAATTTTCATCTTCTATTTTTATTTTTTTAATATTAGATTCATTAAATATTTTTAAAATAGAAAAATTTTTATATTTTAAATATAGATATATATCAATAAACATAATAAATGTATCTTGAATTAATAAATTTAAATTTATTCCAGATTCTTCAAACTTATCAATAATTTGAATAGCTTTTTCGGAATTATCTAGAACTAAAGAATTAATAAATTCAATTTTTTGATCCTCATCTAATAAGCCAAATATTTGATTAACATCATTTTCATCTATTTTTTGTTGGGCATTTTTATAAGATTTTATTTGATCTAGTAATGTAATTGCATCTCTAGCAGCTCCATTGGCTAAATTTGCAATTTTTGCAATTGCTTTTTTGGTAATATTGATACTTTCTTTTTCACTGATATATGTAATTAAATTTACTAATGAGCTTTGTAAAAGTGGTTTAAAACTAAAACATTGACATCTAGAAAGAATTGTTAATGGAATTTTGTGATATTCAGTTGTTGCAAAAATAAAAACAACATGTTTGGGACAATCTTCAATAGTTTTTAATAAAGCATTTCAAGCTCCAGTTGTAAGCATGTGAACTTCATCAAGAATAAATACTTTAATTTTTAAATCTGTTGGTAAATAATGAACATTATCAATTATTTGTCGAATTTCAGATACACCATTGTTACTTGCAGCATCCAATTCAACAACATCCATTGTTTGTTCATTGTTAATTTTTATACAATTTGCACAATTATTACAAACATCTTTGTTTCAATTTAAACAATTAACTGCTTTAGATAAAATTTTAGATACTGTTGTTTTGCCTACTCCTCTTGGGCCACAAAAAAGGTAAGCATGAGATATTTGGTTTTTATCAATTGCATTAATTAATGTTTTAACAATATGATTTTCGCCAGATAAATCTTCAAATTTATACGGACGATACTTATTATACAAAGCATCATTAATCATAAAAAACCTTGAAATATTGTTTAAATAAATTTACTAAATAATAAATTATAAAATCAAATTCTTAGTAGAAATTAAAGTAATTAAAATGTTCCTTTATAACTTTCTTTCAGCAATAAATTGGCATAATAAGCATGCATTGCTCCATTATCACCTGTATATTGCATTTCAGGAACTAAAACATTTTGCTTTAATTTATGCAGCTCACTACGCAAAAAACTATTAGCACTAACCCCTCCTCCCAAAGCAATGCAACTTACATTATATTTGTCTAAATAAAATTTAACTCTTTTTGTAAAATCAGTAATTATTAATTTTTGAAATGATGAAGCAAATTCTACAACATTTAATTTTTTTTTAGCAATAGTTATTTTGTTAATATAATTTAATGCAGCAGTTTTAATACCTGAATAACTAAAAACTTTATGATTGGTGGTTGTGCTTAGAAATTGAATAGAATTTGATTTACTTGGATCATATAAAGCATCTATTTTTCCTCCACATGGGTATGATAATCCTAAAGCACGTCCAACTTTATCATATACCTCTCCAATTGCATCATCCAATGTTTCATCTAAAAGAATAATATTGCTAGCACTATTTACAAGGTAAATAGATGTGTGTCCCCCTGAAACAACTAAACCTAAACAAGGATATATAATATTTTTATTGTTAATTGCAGCACTAAAAATATGAGAATATAAATGATTTACAAAGATACATGGAACATTTAAATTCATAGCTAATGTTTTTGCAAAAATTTTACCTACATGTAAGCAACCAGGCAATCCAGGTTCATTTGCAAATGCAATATGTGTTATTTTATCAAATGAAATACCAGTATCTGTTAATGCTTTATCTAATGCTTTTACTAAATTTTCTTCATGCGATCGTGCTGCTATTTCAGGAACAACTCCACCATATTTTTGATGTAAATAATCTGAAGATAAAATTACATTAGCAATAATTTTGTTATTTGATCATATTCCAATACCTGTGTCATCACAAGTAGTTTCAATCCCAATAATTACATTTTTGAATTCAATCATAATTTAACTTCACTCAGTATTTTTAAAACGTAAATAAGCATTAATTATGGTTTGTTTTTGCCAAGCATTTAATGGGGCTTCAACTAAATTAGTAATATCAGTTTCAATTGGGACATTAACTGAATAAGCCATTTTAATTGCTTCACTTAGATTAGGATCTTTTTCATTTTGAAAATAGTTATTTGTATAAACAACACTATTAATATTGGGTTCTTGTCCACTAATGATTTGTAATGGGGAGGTATATTGTACAAAAGAAAAATTTAACATTGGCCCATATTTATAAATATTATTTTCTAATGTTTCAAATTCATCTGGATTGTTAGAATCAGTGCCTTCAAGTGTAATAGTTTTAATAATATCGTATACATCTTCTAAACGCTTTTTGTTATTAATTTGATTTGTTTTATTAATTACCAAGCAATCTAAAGCTATAGGAGTAAAACTAGGGATAACAAAATGAAAATTTTGTGATGTAGGCAAATTATTTAAGGAATTTTCACCACCTTGGGCAGCAAAAATAGCATCGCCATTGAACAACATAGCTCCATTAAGAGAACCAATAGCTAATTTATTTAAAATAATGCTGCTATCAGAATTTAAAAAAATTGGTTCAGGATTTGTTCCTAATGTTGATTTGTTAATTTTTTTTCCATTACTTAAATTTTTATAAATATTAATGTAATCATTAATAGATGGTTTTAAGTTTGTATCAGATGAAGGATTAACACTTATCATATTTTGATCAGAATTAACAAGATTTGCTACAGAAAATAAAGTTCTTTGATCTTCAACTGCACCTAATTTACTAGAATCAAATTTTGCAGAATTGCTTCCAATTACATTTAAAATGGTATCTCAATTGGAATTTGGTTGAAATGAAATTTTATCCCCTCGATATGCAAAAATATAAGTTTGTAAAAAATATGGAACACAATATTCCAATAAATTAGAGATACCCAAATTAGAATATCCAGTTAAAATTTTTTGTACTGAGGGAATAAATAATGATAAAGCATCATTTGCTGTCAAAATTGATTCCTTAGTTATAGGATTTTTTAAATTAAAAATAGATCAATTTAAAGGAACTAATTGATCTTGTTTAATTAATTCAATTACTGCATATGTTGATGCATCACCAATTGAATATGTTCCATTTTTAAAATTAGTAATAATATTTTCGTTTGATGCATAATAATCAAAACGTAAATCTTTAAAATTATTGAGTAATCTTTTTTGTAAATCTAAACTCATATATGATTCAAAATTAGCAAATACTAGTGGATTACTTATGTCTAATGAACATGATGATAGAAAAATAGTTGCTATAGGTAATGCAATTAGTGCATTAAAAATTTTAAATTTAATTTTGTTCATCAATAATTGCCTTAAGATTTTTGGTAGTTTTAATATTCTTTTTTAAACTTCTAATATTTAATCTCATAACTTTTTCTGTTTTTCTAATAACATTGGCTCTGTGTTTAAATTTTTCATTGAAAAATTTATTAATTGCAAATATTATTGTAATTATGATGGTAATAAAAATAACAATTGATCCAAAAGCAACAGCTCAAGCTTTTACGCCTTTTCTCATTGTATAAAGTTCTGTAGCAATTGTTTGGGTAGAACCACGAACTAAATTAGTGATAATAAAATCATCAAAACTCATTGCAAATGCAATAGCAGCTCCTGATAAAATTGCTGGCATCAAATAAGGTATAGTAATTTTAAAAAAAGTTTTAAGTTTGCTATAACCTAAATCTTCACTTGCTAAAATTAAATTAACATTCATTTTTTGCATTCTTGGATAAATAGCAACCAATGCATATGGTGTACAAAAAGATATATGAGAAACAATTATTGTAAATAATCCTAATGATTGATTAAAACTTAATCAAGTCAAAGTAAATAAAATAATTAAACTAAGTCCTGAAATTATTTCTGGTGTACTAATTGAAGCACTAGATAATGCAAGAGTTGTCTTTTTATAAATTTGTTTATTGTTTCATATTGCAAATACAGCTGCAACTGCAATAATAACAGAAATTGGTGTTGCAATAATGGCAATAATTAAAGAATTAACTAAACCTTCTACAAATTGACCATCTGACAACAAATGATCATATGCTGAACTACCAATTCCATTTGTTGGAACTCCAAAAACTAAATTAATGTTGCCACGAATAGTTGAATTATTAAAACTTATAATTATAACAATTAATAATGGCAAATAGATGCAAGCTAAAATTACTCAAACATAGGATTGTCTTAGTAAATAATAAAATTTATGATTTTGCATATTTTCATTTATCCTGGATATTTTTTATTTTTTCAAAAACAAAAGTAATTTAACTTTTGTTTAATTTTAGAACCAAAATTAATTGTTATACATCTTTGCAAAAATTTAATTAACTTAGGTAATCATTTTCAAAGAAAATAAACAAACAAAATTATCATTCCAATTATTAAACTTACAGTACTTGCTTGGGCAATTGCTACCTTACTTTCTAGTGTGTTGCTACCTAAGTCATATATATAGTCACCAATCATGGAACTATTGTTACTATTATTTAAAAATTGAGGAATAGCAACTGTGGTAAATGCTGGTAAAAAAACAAGTAAAACACCTGAAGTAATAGCAGATTTGCAATATGGAACAACTATTAAAAAAAAAGAAGAAAATAGATTTCGTCCAAGATCTTGACTAGCTAACAAATAATTTTTAGGCATGTTGCTCAAAATGGAATATAGAGGCAATATCATAAATGGCAAATAAACATAACAAATTCCAATAATTGTGTATCCATCACCATATGTACTATTAATAGTCAATGCCCCAACTGAAGAAGTAGCAATTAAATCAAATAAAGACTTAAGTCCAATTAATTTTACTAGCATACTACTTCAAATAGGTGCAGTAGCAAATAAAATAATTGATGATGTATAAATTTTATTTTTAAGATTAGAAAGAAAATAACAAAATGGAAAAGCCAAAACAGTACATATTACTGTTGAAACAAATGCAATTCAAAAAGATTTAAAAATTTTTTCTCAAACAAAGCCATCTATAGGACTAAAATTATCTAACGTAGATCCAGAAATACCATTTTCTAAAACTGGTCTAAAAGCAGCTACAATAACAATAATTAATGGAACTACAAATAAAAGCAACATAAATAAAAAAAAAGGTAATAATAATCAAATTTTTTTATTTGCTTTAAAAATATGAGTAAATTTACTAGATAAAATTCGTGGCACTGTTTATTTTTCCTTTTTTATCATATGCACATCAATACTATCAAATGTTAATCCAACTTTTTGATTAATATTTACAAAATCAATATTGTGAACTGTTATTGGAATTTCTTCATTAGATAACATTGAACCTGTCAATTCCCACAAAACACCTTTATATGTTGCATTTGTAATTTCAATATCAAAAATACCTTGGCCTTGGGGAACAACATCAAAATCTTCTGGCCTAATTAAAACATGAATGTTTTCATTAATTGCATAAGAACCATCATCGCCTTCATCAGTTTCAATTATTGTTCCATCTATTAATTGAATTTTATGATTTCCTAGAAAAACACCATCAAAAATATTTGCAGCACCAATGAATTTAGCTACTCAAATATTTTTTGGGGCATCATAAACATCACTAGGGGTTCCAATTTGCTCAATATCCCCCTCAGACATTACAACCACTTTATCTGAAAGCATTAATGCTTCTTCTTGTTCATGTGTTACTAAAATAAAGGTTAACTTAAATTCATTATGTAGGCGCTTTAATTCATTCTGTAAAATCTTACGTACTTTAGCATCAAGAGCAGATAAAGGTTCGTCCAATAATAAAATATCTGGTTCAATAACTAATGCCCTTGCAAGGGCAACTCGTTGTTGCATACCTCCAGATAATTCTGATGGATATTTATTTTCCTTTCCAGATAAACCAACTTTTTCGATAATTTTATTTGCTCGATCAGAAATTTCTTTTTTAGTTAATGGCCTAGTAAGCATATGTTTTTCATATGCTTCTTTTTTTGTTATTGGATATGTTTCTCAATATGAAATTCAATAATCAACATTGTTATACTCTTTTAACAATTTATCATAGCGTCTATCAATCACTTTTTTCTTATTAAAATTATTTTTTAAATCTAAAATTTGTTTTTCAATTTTATTTACTACAAATACATCTTCACTTTCAGTCATTTGATCTCTTAACTTAATAACTTCATCATAAAATTGTGTGTATCTCATTTCACGATTTTCACTAAATCAATCATTTTTAAAATATTGTTGTGATACTTTATCTAATTTATTTTTAAGATCTAAGCGTTTTTTCTCTAAAACTTTAATTTTAAGATTAGAAACTTTTATTGCATCTTGATAAACTTTGTTTGCTTCTTCATATCGATGGGCTGGAATAGAATCTAAGTTAGTTCTAAGAACTTTTAATCCATAACAAATATTTTTGTAAACAGTCATATTAGGAAACAATGCATAATCTTGAAAAACAGTTGCACATGGTCTTTTGTATGCTGGCATATCTTTAATATCAATTCCATTAATTTTTATTTGACCATATGTGGGTTGTTCAAAACCTGCTATCATTTTTAAGGTTGTAGTTTTCCCACATCCAGATGGACCTAACAAAGTAACAAATTCTCCACGATTAATTGTCAAATTAAAATTACGAACAGCTACAAATCCATCGTCAAAAATTTTATTGACATTTGAAAGTTCAATAAAGTTTTTTGTTTCCAATTTATATTTCTCCTTTATAGGAAATAAACAATAAAAATTGATAATAAATTATAAGCAAAAAAATAACAAAAAAATAAAATATTTTTTAGATAAATTTTTATTGTAAAAAATAATTTTTATTCATAAAAAATAAGCATATTTTAATTCCAAATTTTAATT
The DNA here is from genome assembly GCF_000701785.1 of Mycoplasmoides alvi ATCC 29626. Classification (GTDB taxonomy): domain Bacteria; phylum Bacillota_I; class Bacilli_A; order Mycoplasmatales; family Mycoplasmoidaceae; genus Mycoplasmoides; species Mycoplasmoides alvi. Next base: position 96,308 of record NZ_JNJU01000002.1, read on the forward strand.
ACATTTAGAATAAAAAAAATAAGAAATTATTTGAATTAAAAAATAAATTTAGGAATTTTCTTACATGAAAAAAATAAATAAACTTAAAACAAAAAATTCAAAAATTAAATTTATACAAATTTTAAGTTTACTTGCAATAACAATATTAATATTAGTTGGATTAATAATAACAGGGGTTTACTTTATGACCAGGTAATTATTTAAAAATGGATGTGCAATAAAATTGCCACATATTATATTTTATTCAACAGTTACTGATTTAGCTAAATTTCTAGGTTTATCAATATCACATTTTTTGTTAACAGCAATATAATAAGCTAATAATTGAAGTATAGTAGCTGTTAATATTGGAGATAAGTTTTCATTAATATTAGGGAGTAAAATAAGCTTATCTGTCTTAATTTTAGAATTTTTATTTTTTTTAGTATCTAGTAGTAAAACTTTTGCTCCTCGAGCAATAACCTCATTAACATTAGATATTGTTTTTTCATAAATGTTAGTTTGTGTAGCAACTGCAACAACAAGAGTGTTTTTTTCAACTAACGAAATACTTCCATGCTTTAATTCTCCTGCTGGATATGCTTCTGAATGAATATATGAAATTTCTTTTAATTTCAAAGAACCTTCAACACAAATAGCATAATCCAAACCCCTACCAATAAAAAAAGCATTTTTATGCTTAAAATAATTTTGAGCTATTTTAGAAATTTCTTTTTTATTTTTAAGAATTTGGTTAATATAATTTGGTAAATAAATAAAATCAGTTATAAATTGTTTTATAAAAGAAGAACTTATATTTTTCTTTAAATTAGCTAAATAAACAGCAAACAATGATAATAAACCAACTTGAGCAATATAAGCCTTAGTTGTTGCTACAGCAATTTCAGGTCCAGCATGAATATATAAAACAAAATCAGCTTCACGTGCAATTGTTGATGATACCACATTTACAATTGCAATAGTGTATATTCCTTTAGACTTCATTTCTCTTAAAGCAGCAATTGTATCTGCTGTTTCGCCTGATTGACTAATCAGAATGCATATTTCATTATCAGTCAAAATATGATTTTGATATCTAAACTCACTAGAAACATAAGTGTTAGTTTTAATTTTAGCTAATTTTTCTAAAAGATGTTGAGCTATCATTCCAGAATATAAAGCAGAACCACAAGCAATAATAGAGATGTTTTCGACTAATTTAAGTTTTTTTACTAAAGAACTAGGTAAATCAAAGTTAATTTGATTATTCAATACATAATTATTAATTATTTGCTTAATTGTTTTTGGTTCTTCACAAATTTCTTTCAGCATGTAATGGTCAAAACCATTTTTTTGTACTTTTTCAATATTTCAAGTTATTTTGTGAATTTTTTTCTTAACAAGTTTATTGTTTGAATTGTAAACATCCACTTTGGATGCTTCAATAATAGCTATTTCGTTATCATCTAAAACAATATACTCTTTTGAATGATCTAAAAAAACACTTACATCAGAAGCTACCATATTAAATGAATTATTACCTAATCCAATCATTAAAGGACTATCTCTTCTAGTAGCAATAATTCGTTCTGGATGATTTTGTTCAACTATGGCTAATGCAAATGTTCCTTTAATTTTTTTTAAAACTTCTCTAATAACTTGGTGAATTTTCCAATTGGGGTTAGATTTTGAAATAAAATCAATTAAATGCGCAATACTTTCTGTATCTGTTTCTGATTTAAATTTGTATTTTTTTCTTTTTAAGAATGTTGTAATTTCTGCATAATTTTCAATTATTCCATTGTGAACAATGGCAAACTTATCATAATTTAAACCACCTAAATGAGGGTGAGAGTTTAAATCATTTGGTCCGCCGTGAGTTGCTCATCTTGTATGACCTATTCCACAAAAAGATGATAAATTTTTAAATTCTTTAATTTTGTTTTCTAAATCAGAAATTCGTCCTTTAGACTTAATTACTTTAAATATATTATCAGTAAAAATAGCTACACCCGCTGAATCATATCCTCTATATTCTAGTCTTTTTAAACCATTAAGTATGCTTGGCAAAACATCCTTTTTATTGTTAATAAAACCTACTATTCCACACATTTTTTTCACCTAAAATTAAGTTTATTTTACATTACTTTTATTTGATGAAGATACTTGAACTTCAAGTTCTAAAATAATATCTCTTAATTCTGCATCTCTTTCACATTGTTGCTTTTTAGCTGCATCCCACATTTCTTTTCGAAAATTGTCAATCATTTTTTTCTATAGATTTTTAAGCTTTATTTTTCCTAGAAACAAAATTATAAAGGTTGGGTGTGCTTTCTTTATTTATTAAATCATCGTATACTAATTTAACAAAAATTTTAAATCTAATTTAATGTTTTTTATTAAAGTTATTTGGATATTTCTTCTTCTATTAGTTTCATCAAATGACTATTGGTATTTTTTCAGTAATTATATCTGCATACTTAATTATGTACACTTTTATATTTAATACTTTTATACTAAGTAAAAATTTAAGTTTTATATCTATAAAAAGTTTCATTAATTCTAATTAATAATACAACATTTAATATGTTAATGATAACCAAAAACATAAAAAATATTAATTTCATTAATTTAAAAACTAATATTTCATATAGTAACTATTATGCTCTTTATGTTACAAATGTAAACTGCAAAATTTTAACTAAACATAAAACATATAGTCTAAATAGCAAATAAGACTTCATTAATAAGATAAAATTATTAATTAATATTTATCTTTTATACATTTGTTGCACAAATAAATAACATTATTTTGATCAACATCCACTAAAACTGAATGCATTTCATCAACCTTAAAAATAAGATTACATTTTTTGCATACCACATTGTCATATTTTTTTGTATTAATTACTTGGTTATGAGTCATAGGCAAAGAGTTATTAGAAGCATCATAATTTTTTTTTAATTCTTCAACAATTTTTGATCTATTGTTTTTTAGATAAGAATTAATCATAATAGCACCTATAAATCCTACAATACCAAATATAATTCCAAAAAAAATTAAAATAAAAAAAATACTTTGTTTTTCTTTAAAAATAAATTTACTAAGTTCTGAATAGAGTGAAGTTGTTAATACTATTGATATAACAAAAATTACAGTACCCAGAATACCTCATAATGATAAAAAAGTGAGTCAAACATAGAGTAAATCATTATTGTAATAATATCTACCAGTATGATAATCATATGAAGGAGTAGTAAAATAACTAACGAGTGTTGAAAGTCAAATCAAAAAGAAAACAAACATAAATACATTAATAGCAATAATTGCATTTGCCATTGATCAAAATCACTTTAATTTTTGATTTATAATAATGACATTATTTTCTTTTTTGTCTAGAAAGTTTTGCACAATAAATTACCTCTCTTACACTATAAAAATAAAATGTTTACAAATTAATTTACATTATCATTTTTTGGCATTTTAGGTTTAAGACAAAAAGAAGTTATTCATCCTGGAAGAAAAAAAACAAATGCTAAAACTCCTGTTGCAATTGCAACACCTGTATTTTCAAATTTATTATTGTTGACAAGCAATAAAATACCAATAACTAATGGATAAATACCTAATGTTAATAAAGCAATAATTGGACAAAGAGAAATGCAAGCATGTCTTTTTAATTTTTGACCATCCATAAAAAAACTCTATAAATAAAATAAACCTTAAACATTATAAAAAAAAAAAAAAAAAGTAATTTTTATAAATTCTTTTAATACAACTAATATTTACACAAACATTATATTTATTTTTTAGAGTTGTTTATTTCGGCTTCAAGTTCTAAAATAATATCTCTTAATTCTGCAGCTCTTTCATATTGTTGCTTTTTAGCTGCATCCAACATTTCTTTTCGAAAATTATCAATCATTTTTTGAATATTTTTTTGACCTTTAGTTTTTTTAGAAACAAAATTATAAAGATCTCGTGCACTTTCTTTATTACCTAAATCACCATATATTGGTTTAATAATGGTTTTAGGAATGATTTTATTTTCTTTGTTAAAAGATAATTGAATGTTTCTTCTTCTGTTGGTTTCATCAATAGCAATCTGCATTGATTCAGTTATGGTATCAGCATACATAATAACTTTACCATGAATATTTCTTGCAGCGCGTCCAATTAATTGAATTAATGATTTGTCACTTCTAAAAAATCCTGGTTTATCAGCATCAAAAATACAAACCAATGAAACTTCAGGAACGTCTAATCCTTCACGCAATAAATTGATTCCAACAATACAATCATATTTCCCACGCCGTAAATCATTAATTATTAATGAACGTTCTAAAGTCTTTAACTCGTTATGTAAATATGCAACTTTAATATTGCGTTCTTTTAGATACTCTGTTAAATCTTCAGCCATTTTAATGGTCATAACAGTTACAAAAGTTTTTTCTTTTTTTGCAATTTGTCTATGCAATTCTTCAATTAAATTATCAATTTGATATTTAGAAGAACGAATTTCAATTTCAGGATCGACCAACCCAGTTGGTCGAACAATTTGCTCAATAACATGTCCATTAGAATAATCAATTTCTCAATTATTAGGTGTTGCACTAACAAAAATAACATTAGATAAACGCTTTTGAAATTCTTCAAAATTTAAGGGTCGATTGTCGATTGCTGATGGTAATCTAAAACCATAATCAACTAAACTAGTTTTACGCGATCTATCTGTATTAAACATTCCTCGAATTTGTGGCACTGACATATGTGACTCATCAATGATCATTAATCAATCATTACCAAAATAGTCAAACAAAGTGTAAGGTGTTTCATTTTCTTTGCGCAATTCTAAATGTCTTGAATAATTTTCAATTCCATTACAAAAACCAAATTCTTGTAAACATTCTAAATCATAGTTAGTTCTTTGCTCAAGTCGTTGTGCTTCTAATAATTTATTTTGACTTTTAAAGAAAGTTAATCTTTCCTTTAATTCATTTTTTATTAAATTTAAAGACTCATTCATTCGATCACGATTCATTAAATATTCATCAGCTGGTGCAATTACATATGCATGTAAACGTTCAATTACATTAGCAGTTAATGGATCCACTTTTGTAATCTCTTCTAATTCATTTCCAAAAAATGATAAACGAATATAAAATTCATTTGTATATCCAGGTGCAATTTCTAAAATATCACCATTAATTCTAAAGTTTCCAGGAGATAAATCAATTCGATTAAATTTATAATTCAAATTTGCTAATTTATATTTAAGTTCATGAATTTTATATTTATTTTTGATTTTAACAATTAAGCGAAAATTTTCAAAATCTTCTGGAGGTGCACTTGGATATATGCATGCAACTGAAGCAACAACAATAACATCTTTTCTTGATGTTAATGAATTAAGTGTAGCTAACCTCAGCATTTCAATTTCTTTATTAGTTATTGATGATTTTTCAATATATGTATCTGTTCTTGCAACATAAGCTTCTGGTTGATAAAAGTCAAAATATGAAACAAAATATTCAACTGCATTGTTGGGAAAAAGTTCTTTAAATTCTGAATATAATTGTGCAGCTAGTGTTTTATTATGGGCCAAAACCAAAGTTGGTTTATTAAAAGATTCTATCACATTAGCAACAGTAAAAGTTTTGCCTGTTCCTGTTGCTCCTAACAAAACTTGATTTTTAACCTTAGATTTTAAATTATGTATTAAAGACTTTATAGCCTTTGGTTGGTCTCCTGAGGGTTTATAATTACTTACAAGTTTAAAATTAGACTTATTATTCATATAAAACTATTTAGTTTCTACAACGGCATTAGTTAAATCCACCTTGTATCCTCCTGTTTTTTTAATAACTAAATGATTTAAAAAAGGAAACCCAATAAATCAAACTAAAAATACCCAAAAAATAATTGCATCATCATAATTCATTCATTGCAAACTACCATTATTTTTGTTAAAAAATAAACCAGAAGAGGATGGTAAATTAGCATTAGCAGCAATTGCATAAATATATTGATAAAAAAAGAAATAAGAAAAAATGACTGCAATACCCAAAATTGCTATTGGGGCCACAACTTCAAAACCAAAAACTTTTTTACATTGCTTTTTAGTATATCTATCAATCATACCAAGCAAAATTATACTTGCATAAATTGCCATAAAAAATAAGGTTGGTAAATTTGTAATTGAATCAACAATTGCATCATTATTTATTATTGTGGCAACAATACCAACAATTAAATGAATACTACCAGCAGATAAAAGTATTAATAATAATGTACCTAAATTATTTTTAGTTTGATTCATATAACTAAGTTTTCTTCAGCCCATAATTTGTCCAGAATCAATAATTGATTGTGCTCCTCTAATTATTGAAAAAGACATGCCATTTACAACACCAATTGCACTAATTGTTATAAAAATATTAATGATAATATCTAATGAAATTCGTATTTGGTCAGCATTTACAGCTACATCAGGAACAATAGTTTTTAAAATACTACTAGCGTCTCCAAAACCAGTAAAAGCAGCTCCCAAAGCTATTAAAATATAAATTACTGCAGCTGTTAAAACTGAAATAACCATGATAAGGGGAACAGTTTTTTCAGGATTTTTTAAATTTGTAGACATATTACCAATATTTGTAAATGAGTCAAACGCAAATAAAATACTAGGTAAGGCAATAAACATTCCTTCTACATTAAATGTTTGTGTTGTTGGTATATGAAATTTAGTTAAATCAGGACCATATAAATCTTTAATTGGTGAAGTCAATAAATCATTTGAAGTTTTATTTAAAATATTAGATTCATTTAGATTAGCTAAACCAACTATCAAAACTAATCCAATAGGAATAATTTTTAAAATCATTGAACTATTTTGTAATCAAGTTGATCCTTTTGTCGAAAAGAAATTAATCAAAATCAATGATCCAAGAATAATGAAGCCACCTAAAAAAATATAACCAAAGTGAACACCATTAGAACTAGTGCCATTAATACTTAAATCAATTGCTTTATAAAGACCTTCTACTGCTAAAAATGGTAATACACCAACAAAAATAGCATAATAATACATTGGGTGTTGAACTCTTACAAAACGACCATACTTTTTATTAGATAATTGTTCTGCCCAACCTGCTAATCCAGCTGAAGATTTTCTACTTGTAGATATTTCTGCAAAAGAAAGTGCAGCAGCAAAAATAATAATTGCAGATAATCCTCATGAAACAATCATGCTTCAAAATGAAAAGGTATTAGTGTTAGCATCTATTTGTGCATTTAAAACAGATGTATTTTTAAGAAAAATACCAATCCCAATAATTGTTCCCAAAGCCATTGCTAAAGAACTAAAAAACCCAATTTTTCTAGCATTTTCCTGTTTCATGAGCAACCCATTCTTATAAATATTTAGATTTTCTAACTAGATAATAAAAAGTTGATTTGCTAAAATAATTTGGCAAATCAACTTAAATCTCTCTCTAATAAATACATGAAATACTTAAGTATTTCTATTCATTACATCTAAAAAATTTACACCAATTTATGTGCTCATTATACCATAAAATATTAAGATTTAAATTGTTTTTGCTGATTGTCTTTATTACCATGTCTAATATTTAATACTTTATTTAAAAAGGAATTTAATCTAATACTTCAATTTATAACTTAGTTTTGATAATCAATAATAGTATTTTTCTTTCTAGATATTGCCTCAAAAATTATAAGCATTTTTACTGTTGGAATGACTATATCCATTTGTTTTGTATTTTAAAACATATTATCTAAGCAAATATAATTTTGTTAACCAAAATTTAATATAAAAATTAAAATATAAATTGTTTTAAGACAATTTTAAGTTGTTAGATTCAGCAGATTTTTTAATTAAATTTAAAAGTTTAATTCCATGTATTAAAGATTCTTCATATTTAGAATCTTTGTATAATTTTTCTAAATACAAAAGATTATTTTCAATATTTGTATTCTCATGACGATATTTATTTAAAAACATCATCAACAATTCATTCATTTTTTTGATTGATAGTTGCTCAACAACAAGTTTTAATACCTTTATAAACAATTCATTGCAATGTGCTGTAAAATTTTCAAAATCATTAGAAATAGAACGATAATCTTTATCAGCTAAAATTGTTTTTTTATAAATTTGTGATTTATACATTTCAAATTCATCAATTAAAGGATTAGGTAATAGCAAATTATTGTCAATCATATACTTACTTATTTGAAAATACTTTAAATTTAAACTATTGATTTTATGAACAATGTTTTTATAAGAAGATATTTCATAATTTATTTCACTTATTAAACTATCAATTTCTTCTTTAAGTTTTTCAATTAAATCAATAAAGTTAGTCATTTTTTCTAATAATTTACTGTAATTATCTTTATGATCATTAAAATAAAATTTTTGTAAATTAATAATAGACTTGCGTGTTAAATTAAAAGTTTTTTGAATTGAATTAATTTTATTCATTACAGTTGGATGGTCAGCAAAAATTTGATTTAATTCATTAATTGCTACTATCAAATTGCTTCCTTTCTCTTCTAAACTTCCCATTCCTTTGACAAAATTATTTATTCCAATATTAATAATATTTTTTGCTTCGTGTTCGCTAACTAAAGTAGATCTTAATGGTTGTAAAACCTTTAAAAGACTATTTATCATTTCCTCAGCTTCTTTAAATTGAAGAATATGCAAATCACGATCAACTTTTGCAATTCCTTCTTTTGTATCTATTATTGTTCGATACATTTCATTCAATTTATTCAAATTAGATAAATTACCTTCTTTTTCTGCTTCATTGTACATAAAATTGATTTCACGAATTAAAAATTTTAAATAATCATTTTTACGTTCTAAAACATATAAACGATTTACATAGGATAAAAGTGTATAAATAGAATATCTTAATTTTTCCATTGCTTTTATATACTTTGTATTTTGAAAAGTCATGCAAGCAAAATTAGCATCTTCAAAATTTTTAGAAATATTTGAAATAAATTCTTTGAAAACAGGACTATCATATTTGGTAAGAATATGATTAGTCAAAAAAGCTAACAATTCATCTGCTAGCAAGCGGTATTTAACCATAATTTTAGAAGTTTCATTTTGATAGCCAGAAGCATTTTTTGTTAATTTTTTAAAATCTTGAATTCATAGATCTAACTTTTGAAATTCTTCATCAATATTTAAAAACATTTTGTCTATTTTAGAAAAATTGAAATGGTATTTTAAATCTGATAACATGTCAATAGCTTTTCAAATTTCTGCTAATTGAGCTTGGTAGCGTTCATCATAGTTATTCATGTATTCAATAACTAATTTTAATTTGATTCCCTCTTTGTCAAGCAATTCACCTTTTGCCAATAATTCTAAAGGTTTAATTAAACTAGAAAAAGAGATAATTGCATATTCTTTATATTTTTTTTGATACTCATAAGTTTTGTTAATTCGTTTTCTTACTTGAATATACATAGTTAAATAAATAATATAACTAATTGACAATATAAAGAAAAAAATAAGAATAATGAGATAAGCAATATTAGACATAACATTCGCTTTGTAATTAAATATTAGTTTTAATTTTTTTAATTAATGAATTGATATCTAATTCATAAAATTTAGCAATATCTTCAGGAGTACCAGATTTACCATATTCAGTTAAACCATAAACAGTATCCACAAATTCATATCACATATAAGGACTTCCAAATTCTATTGCTATTGATTTGCAACCATTAGATAAAATTTTATTTTTAAATTCTAAAATATTATTTCTTAGCAATTCCATTGATGTAACTGAAATCACATTTATATTAATGCCTTCTACACTCAATTCTTTAGCAATATCTAAACAAAGCCCTACTTCACTTCCAGTAGAAATTAAATTAATTTTGGCATTTTTTTGTTTAAATACAAAATAGAAACCTGCTTCAAAATCAGTTAAGGATGGTGCAATTGATTGAGTAAATTCAGATCTTGATGTAACTATATTTACTGGTTTTTTTTCTGATTTAAGAGCATATTTTAATGCTTCAAATAATTCTCCTGTATTTGCAGGTCTAAATGTAATTGTATTTGGCATAGATCTAAGCATAGTTAATTGTTCAATTGGTTGATGTGTTGGCCCATCCTCTCCAACTGTAATAGAATCATGACTAAAAACATTAATGGAAGGGACTTGATTAATAGCAGCTAAACGAATAGCTGGTTTACAATAATCAGAAAAACTCATAAAAGTGGAAGTAATGGCTTTAAGACCACCATGCATAGTTATTCCCAAAGCTAGTGCAGCGCCTAAAAATTCACGCACACCTATATCGATATTTTTTTGATCATACTTATTGCTCTCAAATTTACCAGAACTAATATCTTTAACTTTTGTAGATCCAGATAAATCATTATTTAAAACTAAAATATTATGCACATCCTTAGTAAATAAATTAAAAACTTTAGAAAAAATATTTCTTGTTGCTTCTTTATCTTTTTGGTCATTTAAGTGAAATTTTGAAATACTTATTTTATTAGATATAGAATCTATTAGTTTTTTATATAAATCTGGTTTTTTATTTTTTAAGATTTCTAATTTTTTGTTATATTTTGTGAAATGGTTGTTGCCTCTTTTAAGCAAAGGTTTAAATTCTTTTTTAGTTTGTTCTAAAATTGTAAACATATCATTACAAGGATATTTTAAAAATTTTCTAACATTTTCTACCTGATTTAAAGAAAGTGGGGTTCCATGAGCTTTAAATGACTTTGCATTTTCTGAACCATAACCAATGGTTGTTTTTACTTCAATTAAAGTAGGTCTATTACTTTTTTTGGCTTTAGTTATAGCTAAATCAATTGATCTTCAATCATTACCATCTTTAACCAAAATATAATTTCAATTATTTGCTTTAAATTCATCTGAAAATTTTGTAATTGTAGAATCACTTACTTTTCCATCTAATTGGATATCGTTTGAATCATAAATTCAAATCAATTTATTTAGTTTGTATTTGCCTGCTATTGCAATTGCTTCATGAGTTATTCCTTCTTCAAGACACCCATCACCTAGCAAACAGTAAGTATAATGATCAATAACTTTATCATATGTTTGATTTAAATGCGCTTCTGCTAATGCAAATCCCACACTTGCTGCTGCCCCTTGACCTAAAGGACCTGTGCCAATATCAACTCCATCTAAAATATGAGCTTCGGGATGGCCTGAAGTCTTGGAATTCAATTGTCGAAAATTTTTTATGTCCTCAATAGTTATTGATGGATAACCAGCTACAAGCATTGTTGAGTATAATAAGGCACTTCCATGTCCAGCACTTAAAACAAAACGATCTCGATTAAAATAATGTAAATCTTTTAAATAAACATTCAAATGATTCTTAAACAATGCATACATTATAGGTGCTGCACCTAAAACTATTCCTGGGTGACCGGATTTTGCTTTAGCAACCATTTCAATACCTAGCATTCTTATGTTATTGATTGCTAGTTGTGGATTATTTTTTAACATATCATTATTCCTATTATTAAGTATTAAAAATCATGTTCATTTTTTAAGTTAATGCTATCTTTATATTTTTCTTTAATTTTTGGGGGTATATTTTTGGAATTTAAAAAATAAAAAAAACTAATTAAAGCAAAAGCAAGTGTTGCAATTAAACAAATTATTGAACAAAAAGATAACAACAATCTAACATTTCCATTCTTTACAAATGGATAAATGTACATATACAATTCTTGTCCCTCTGTACCACCATTTAAAATTTGACTACCATCTTTTGGATCAATAAAAACTAATCCTGGTTGATTTAAAAATTGTCCATTAACATCAACAGTATAAGAATAGCCACTAAAACCAAAAATTGAAAAAATTATTGTTCCAATTAAAAACACTCCAAAAAGACTTATTGAAATGTAAAAATTTTTTAAACTTTGTTTTTGTTTTAAATTTAATGTTTTTTTATTTTTTGTTTGATTCATACATTTGCTCTTCTATTTGAGATATTTTTTTAATTCTTCTTAAGTGACGTCCTTTTTCAAATTTGGTATTTAAAAAAATATCAATTATTTGGATCATAGTTTTTATGTCTGTAATTCTAGCACCTAAGCATAGAACATTTGCATTATTATGTTTTATCGCTAATTCTGCAATTTTGGGATCATAAACTAAAGCTCCTCTAACGCCTTTAACTTTATTAACAGCTATTGAAATTCCAATTCCTGTGCCGCAAATGGCAATTCCAATAGAACCTTTATGCTTCACTACATTGGAACCAACGGCATAACCAAAATCTGGATAATCATCATTATCTTTAGAATTTAAAGCAATTGTATCTTTAACAAAATAATCATTATTTTTTAAATACTTTATTATTTCATTTTTAACATTTACACCAGTATGATCTGCACCAATATATATAATCTTTTTTTTAGATTGTTTTTTGTAGGTTTTCATCATATTTGATTCCATTTTCTTTTAGAAAATTTACTAATTCATTATACATATTTCCTTTACGTATGATTTTACCACTATCAACATTAAATATTGTAGAAGGTATACTAGAATTTGACTTACCATTAACAATAACTAAATCTATTTCATTTCTAACAAAGTGTTTAATTGAAAAAGCTTCTAATGTATTTTCTAATGGTTTCATAGATGAAATATTTGCACTTGAAGAATATAAAAAATTTACTTGCTTCAAAATTTGTAACAAAATTGGATGATTTGGGATTCTATAAGCAATCTTATTCACAATTAAAGTAATTTGTCCTGGTCAAAAATGGTTAGCTAACTGATAAAATAATTTATTTTTAGTTTTAACTTGATAAGGGTCACTAATAAATCTTATTAATTTTTTGTGTTTAGGTCTTTTTTTCAAAAAATAAATAAGTTTTGGATCAATCGAAACAATCCCTATTTGTGTATCTGTTTCAATTAAAATGGCACGACCACTTTTTAATTCATAAACAATTTCATCAATTTCATTAGGTTCATAAACTTGCATAATATTTTATTTTTTAGTTAATAAAAAACCTCTGTCTACTTTATTATTGTCTTTAAAAAAAGAAATATTGTAAAAAAAAGAAATTTTTTCTAATAATTTACTAATACTTTCTTGTTGGTTAAAACCAAATTCAAAACAACAAATGGTTGGCCTTCAATTGTTTTTTAAAATATAGTTCACAAAATCTATATAAAATTTTAGACCATTTTTTTGAGTAAATAATGCTTTCTTAGGTTCATATTTTTTTACACTAAATTCAACATTATTATCATTTAATGATATATAAGGCGGATTACAAATAAGATAATCGATGTATTTGTTAATTTTATTTAAGCAATTTAAAAAATTACTTTTTAAAAAAATTACATTTTTGGAATTTAATTTTTTTTTATTTATTTTAGCTACTCTTAATGATGAGTTACTAATATCTGTGGCATAAATACAATTACTAGGAAATACTTTTGACAAACTTAATGCAATACAACCACTACCAGTACATAGATCCAAAATATTTTTATTAGTGTAATTAGTTTTTTTTACTGCACTAATAAATTTATCTACAATAATTTCAGTATCATTTCTTGGAATTAAAACATGTTTATTAACAAAAAAATTATGTCCATAAAATAATGCATTTTTAGTAATATAACTCAAAGGATATTGTTTGTTGAAATGCAGTTGATAATATTTATTAAATAAATTAAATGAAAAATCAATATCTGTGTTTCTATAAAAAATTAGATCAGAACTTTTTTTTACTTTTTTAGATAAATAAAAAATAATTAAATTAAAACTATTTTTATCTAGATAATTAAACTTATTTTGTAATTCTAAAAAAGTCATTATAAAGCAAATTCTCGCATCTTTTGAGCTTGTTCATTTGCTCTAAGTGCTTCAATAATAGAATCTAAATGTCCTAACATAAAATCACTTAAGTTATTAAGTGTAAATCCAATTCTATGATCAGTAACTCGATTTTGTGGATAATTATAAGTGCGAATTTTTTCTGCTCTATCGCCACTACCAACTTGAGATCTTCTTAATGAGGATAAACTTTCATTTTTTTCACTTTCAGCTTTTTCTCATAATTTTGTTCGCAACATTTTCATTGCAGTTTCTCGATTAGAAATTTGCGATTTGCCTTCTTGGCATGAAACAACTATCCCTGAAGGAATATGTGTAATACGAACAGCAGATTCAGTACGATTGACATGTTGACCACCGGCTCCTGATGCACGATAAGTATCAACACGTAACTCACTAGGATTAATTTGAATTTCTACTTCATCTTGTTGTGGTAATACTGCAACAGTTATAGTAGAAGTATGAACACGACCTTTAGCCTCTGTGGCAGGAACCCGCTGCACTCGATGAACACCTGATTCAAATTTCATTTTAGCATAAACATCTTCGCCATTAATTTCAAAAACAATAAAACCATAGCCAACACTAGTAGTTTGAGATTCTAAAATTTTAATTTCTCATTTTTGATAATCACAATATGCTTTGTACATGTCAAATATGTTGCCAACAAAAATGGAAGCCTCATCACCACCTGCTGCTGGTCTAATTTCAACAATAACTGATTTATCATCATTAGGATCTATAGGAAGCAATAAAATCTTAAGTTCATTTTCTAAATCTGGAATTTTACTTTTGGATTCATCTAAATCTTTTTGAGCTATAACATAAAAATCTTTTAAAGTTGAATCATTAAATATTTTCTCAGCTTCTAAACCTTGATTTATTAATTTTTCATAAAATTCAAACTTTGACAATAACAAACGTTTATGCTTTAATTCACGATTAATTTCTTGAGCACGTTTAATATTGTTGCCTGAAATATTTTCTAATTCATTTTCAAGTTTAATTGCATTTGCTTGAATATTTTTTAAAGCTGCAAAAAGTTGCTTATTATATTCCATTTAGATGACCAACGATAAAAATTAAGTATATAGGAAAAATAGTATAAAATACTATTTTGCCAAAAATTTATAACTTAAAGATCTTCCAAACTTTTAGCTTTTTTAGAATTAGATTTTAATGTTGTTTTTTCTTTAATTGTTTTAGATGAAGATGGTTTTGAGATAACTTGTTTACCAGTTGCAAATTTAGATGATAATTTTTCAGCACGACCCTTAATGGTTTGTTGTGATGTACTTCCAATGTAAAAAGGGTGGCATTTGCTACAAATATCAATAGTAACTTCAGTAGCTGACAATGTTGAAGTAATATCAAATTTAGAATTGCAAGAAGCACATGTAAAAATTGTTTTTGTACTTTCTAGATGAATACCTTTTTTCATAAATAACCCTTTATTGAAAGTATAAAGAACCTTTACTTAAAGCAAAAATTCATTCATAAAAATATAATTTAATTAACTAGTACATTATATAGCAATAAAGACAAAAATGAATATGTGTTTTGTTTATTGTAAGACCTTTTAAATTTATTTGAAAGCATTTAGTGCAATTTTAATAACAAAATCAAAAATATTTAAATTTAGTTAAAATTGCAAATTTACTTTTTGCAATACATATTATTTTCTAGCAAATAATTTAACTTATAAGTAAGAATTTTATTGTAAGTGTTTCATTTGTGTTGGTGCTGAAATCCCCAAAATCTTTAAAACAAATTTAATAGTAACTGCTACTGATTTAGCTAAATAATATTTTTCTTTTTTTTCAGACAAGTCTACTATGTCTTTAATTTTACATTCGTTATATCAAGCATGAAACACCTTAGCTAATTCATGTAAATATGTTGTCAATCTATGAGGCTCATAATTATTAGCAACTAAATGAATAATAGATTCCAATGATAACAACATATTAATTATGGTTCTTTCATTATTAGAAGTTAATGTTGTAAAAGACTTAGGAATGCTTTTATCTTTTAATTTTACTTTTTTAAGCAATTGAGAAATTCTAGCATGAGCATATTGAACATAAAATACTGGATTTGTATTATCTGTTTTAGAAACTTTTGCTAAATCAATAACAATTTTAGTTTTAGGTGCTTGTGCAAGAATATATCATCTTGAAGTGTCCACTGACATCATTTCTAGCATATCAGGAATTGTTATTGCATTACCAGACCGTTTAGATAATTTAACCTCTTGGCCATTATTAACTATCTTAACCATTTCAATTAAAACAACCTCTAAAACTTCTGGTTTAATATTAATCATGGGCATAATTGATTTCATTTTTTTTACATGTCCTTCATGATCAGAACCTCAAACATGTAAAAACAAATCAAAACCATTTAATTTTTTGTTGTATTGATTACCAATATCAGTTAGCATATATGTTCTGCTACCATCTTTTTTGATAATTACTCGATCTTTATCATCAATTTTAAATAATGTTGTTTTTAATCATGTTGCACCATCTTTTGTATAAACGTATTTTTTTAAAGAACCATTCAATAATTTTTCCAAAATGCCTGAATGGTAAATTTTGTATTCACTAGTTCAAAGTTTAATAGAAACACCAATCATTTTAAGATGTGCTTTTATTTGATCTAACATACAACCAATTGCAAAAGAGTTAACAATCTGTTTAACCTTTTTATCTTCAATCATTAAGTCATTGTATTTTGCATTAACAAATTTCTTACCAAATTTTTCGCTCATTTTTTGAGCTATTTCATATGGATCTTTTCCTTTGTAGCCATCTTTAGGAAAATCATTTTTTATGCCTTGTAATTCTAAATAGCGACATAAACATGACAATTCAAACAAATCTACTTGAGATCCCATATCATTAATCCAATAATCACTAATAACTTTATGCCCCAAAATTTTTAAAACATTAAATAATGTTTGACTAACATAAGCATTTCTGACATGACCTAAGTGTAATGAACCAGTTGGGTTTGCTGAAACAAACTCAAAATTAATTTTTTTTCTCTTATTTTTTGGAAGCATTTTTAATTTAAATGTTCCTGTTAAAAAATTTTTTAAAATATTTTGGTAAAAATTAGGATTAATAAAGAAATTAATAAATCCAGGTTTTGCTATTTCAATTTTAGAAAAATATTTATTGCTATTTTTTTTTATTTCTTTTGCAATTGCATCAGCAATTTGGATCGGATTTTTATTTATCCTTTTAGCAATAATCATTGCAACATTAGTGGCAAAATCTCCAAATTCAATTTTTTTTATATGTTCAATTGAATATTGATTTATATTTTTATAATTTAATTTTTTTAATGCATTATCAATAAATTTTTTAATAAAAAGATAATTCATAAAAATAAACTCACAATAATGTAATTAAGGTATATCATATGTACTTAATTATAGTATTTGATAAATAAAAATTAATCTATGAATAACAAAATTTTATATATTGAAAAATTAAACTAATTTTTTTATTAAACTTAATGATTCTCAAGGCGATTCATCTCTACCAAAATGTCCATAAACTGAATATGGTAAATACTTTATTTTTTTCATTGCAAATAAATCTACAATTTCACTTAAGGAATAATTAAAAAACTGAGCAATTTTTTTATTAATTTCATTCATAGGTTTTGTGTTTGTGTTAAAACAGTCAATAGATAAATCAATAGGTTTAGATTTTCCAATTGCTCAAGATAATTTAACTTCACACTCACTTGCTCAATTTAAAGCTACAATATGTTTTGCTATTCAACGAGCATAATATGATCCGGTACGATCAACTTTTGTATAATCCTTGCCGCTAAATGCTCCTCCACCATGATGTGCATATGAACCATAAGTGTCTACCATTAATTTTCTGCCAGTTAAACCTGTATCTCCAATAGGCCCACCTACTATAAAAGTTCCTGATTGGTTAATTAAACAAATTGATTTATCTATATCATTTAATTTATTAATAAATTTATATTTCCATAAAACTGGTGCAATAACACATTTAATTATCTTATCACGCAAATAATCTAATTTAACTTTTGAATCATGTTGAATTGCTAAAATAACTTGTTTTATATCTACTTTATCATCAGAATATTCTAATGTTATTTGACTTTTCATATCATGCTTAATTCAATCATTATTTAATTGAAATTTATTGACTTCTATTAGTAAATCATTAGCTAATAAAGTCCCAAGTGGCATAAATGATTTGGACTCATTTGTTGCATATCCAATTGTTATTCCTTGATCGCCAGCTCCAAGTTTTCCGTTTTTTTGGTTAACTAATTTGGCAATTTCTATAGATTGCGCATTAATATTTGAAATAATTGTAAAATCATTTTCAGTATATCCTAGTGGCTTAACAACTTCTCAAGCAGACTTGACAACATCTACATATTTGTTAGTTGTAATTTCGCCTCCTATTAAAATTAAACGATTGCTAGCTAAAACTTCGCAAGCAACCCTACTATTAGGTGACTGTTCTAAAATATGGTCCAAAACTGCATCAGCAATTTGATCACAGATTTTATCTGGATGTCCTTTACCTACTGACTCGCTTGTAAATTTTCCTTGTCTATTAGTTTTAAGTTTTAGCATATCAATCTCTTTAAATATAAAGTAATTATATTAAAATTCTATTTGATAAATTATCTTTTTAAATTGGTTCAGTTTATATAAATTTTAATATCCTTTAATAAGTAGTTTCTTAAAGAAAAATATTTACACTTAAATAACTTATAAAAAGTAATAATTCATACAATATAGACATTTTCTTAAATTTAAATCTTTAGAACTTTTTATTTTTTAATCCAAATTTATAAAATTTATCCTAAATATATTGTGTTTTTAAAAAACACTAGTTTTTAAATTAACAAATCCTCATAAATAAAATTTTTTATTTGCCTTGACTAAAATTTTAATCTAGGTATTTTAAAAATAATTTAAAAACCACGATTAAAACATTTTTAAAATTGACAAAAAAAATTGATCAAAACTAGATATTTATACAAAATATGTTCCCATTATTTTGAAAATTTAAATTTTAATGAATAAAAAATAATAAGTGAAATTAGATTGTTGATTTTTTATATTTAGTTATAAAATAATCTTGGCAATTTAACCAAATTGTTAAATTAACTTTTAGCATACAAACTAAGGTTAACATTTTATTTAGTAAGTTTTAGACTTAAAATTAAGGAGTTTATTAATGCCAGTAAATTTGAAAGGTAGAAGTTTAGATACAGCTCTAAATTTCACAACAGAAGAAATTAAGTATTTAGTTGATCTATCAATATCTTTGAAAAAATCTAAATATCAAGGTTTACATAAAAATAATCGACCATTAGTTGGTAAAAATATTGTGATTTTATTTCAAAAAGATTCAACAAGAACAATGTGTTCATTTGAAGTTGCTGCAGCAGATTTAGGTGCTTCTTGTACTTACATTGGTTCAGCGGGTTCTAATTTTGGTAAAAAGGAATCTGTAGAAGATACAGCGAAAGTTTTAGGTCGTTTTTATGATGGTATAGAATTCCGTTGTTTTAGACAAGCAGATGTAGATACATTTGTTAAATATGCTGGAGTTCCAATTTGAAATGGATTAAGTGAAAAAGAACATCCAACTCAAATGATTGCTGATTTAATGACTATGCAAGAACAATTAGGTGATTTAAAAGGCAAAAAAATTGTTTTCGCTGGAGACATTAAAAATAACGTTGCAATGACTTGTGTAATTGGTGCAGCCTTTTATGGTATGCATGTTGTTCTTGCTGGTCCAGAAAGCTATAAGAGTCAAATTGATTCTGAAATTATTCAAAAAACTCAAAAATTGTTTCAATTAAATGGTGGTTCATTAACTTTTGAAACTGACAAAATTAAAGCTGCTAAAGATGCTGATGTTATCTACACTGATGTTTGAGTATCTTTAGGTGAGGACTTTAGTTTATTTGCAACTCGTATTCAAGAATTAAAAGCATACCAAGTTGATATGAATATGATTAAAGCTGCTAAACCAGGGGTTATTTTCTTACATTGTCTTCCTGCTTTCCATGATGATCAAACTGAATTTTCAATGAAAATTAAAAATCAATTTGGTTCTCAACACCCTGAAGTTGCAACAGGTGCAATGGAAGTAACTAATGAAGTCTTCCAATCCAAATTTAATAAATGCTTTGATCAAGCTGAAAATAGAATGCACTCAATTAAAGCCATCATTTTAGCTACAATAGGTTATTAGTTCTATGGCCGGAAAAAGAATTGTAATTGCATTGGGTGGTAATGCTCTAGGGAATACACCAGAAGAACAATTTAAATTAGTTCAATTTCCTGCAAAAATTATTGCTAAATTAGCTAAAGAAAAATATCAAATTATTTTAGGGCACGGTAATGGTCCACAAGTTGGAATGATTTACAATGCTTTTGCTGATGCAAATAATTTTAACCAAAAAAATCCTTCTGTACCTTTCCCTGAAGCTGGTGGTATGAGCCAAGGATATATTGGTTATCATTTAACAACAGCTTTAACAAATGCATATTTAGAAAACAAAATAAAAAGTGAAGTTGTATACTTTTTAACAGAAACTATTGTTGATGATAAAGATCCTGCTTTTAAAAAACCAACAAAACCAGTTGGACCATTTTATAAAACTTTAGCTGAAGCTAAAAAACAAAATCCTGGTAGTGAAATTATAGAAGATTCTGGCAGAGGGTATCGTAAGGTTGTTCCAAGTCCAGCTCCAGTTAATTTTTTAGGGATAAATACAATCAAAAAAATAGTTGATAATGGCTCTACTGTTATTGTTGGTGGTGGTGGTGGTATACCTGTTATCAACAAAAACAAAAAATATGTTGGCGTAGACGGTGTGATTGATAAAGATTTTGCTCTAGCTAAAATTGCTGATTTGGTAAATGCAGATATTTTTGTTGTCTTAACAGCAGTAAATTATGTAGCAATTAATTTTAATAAACCAAATCAAAAATCATTAAAACATGTAACTGTTAAAGAATTACAAAAACATCTTAAAGATGGACAATTTGCTGCTGGAAGCATGAAACCAAAAGTTGAAGCAGCAATTAAATTTGTTGAAAAAAATAAAAAACGTGTTGCATACATTGGTGATTTAAAAGATTTATCTAAGATTTTAGCTGGTAAAATTGGAACTAAAGTAACTGCATAACTTGGTGTTTACATATTTTGCTTGATTATTTTTAGTGATATTAGTTTATAATTCTAAATGTCTTGAAAATTAATAGGTATTAAAGGTTCATTTTTATGGCAAGAAAAGATGAATTAACAAATAAAGGACCACTAGGTGGAAATAGTAGGTCCCATGCACTAAATATTACTAAACGTCGTTGAAATTTAAATTTACAAAACGTTAAAATAAAAACAGAAGATGGTAAAATTGCTAAGGTAAAAGTTAGTGCTAGAACTATTAGAACTTTAAAAAAACAAAACCGTTTAGCTTAATGTAATAAAAAAATGAAATACAGTAATGTGCTCACAAGGGTGCCTTACTGTATTTTCATTTTTATTAAAAATAATAAGGATTAAATATGAAAAATAATTGTTTAACTATTATAGGAACACAATTTGGCGATGAAGGCAAAGGTAAATTTACTGAAATCTTAGCAGATAAGTATGATTATATAGTTAGATATCAAGGTGGAGACAACGCTGGTCATAGTATTCAAATTAAAAATAAAAGATATAGTTTAAGATTAATTCCTTCAGGTATCTTTTATAAAAATAAAACTTCAATAATAGGTAATGGCGTTGTAATTAATATTCAAACATTATTAGATGAAATAAATTATTTAAAAAAAAATAAAATTCAAATAAAAAACCTTTATATATCTGATAGAGCACATGTAATAATGGACTATCATATTTTAATGGATGTTATAAATGAAAAATTAAAAGGAAAAAATTCTATTGGCACAACTAAAAGAGGAATTGGGCCTTGTTATAGTGATAAAATTAATCGTGTAGGAATAAGAATATCTGATTTATTTAATCTAAATTCATTAACAAAAAAAATTCAAATAGCTCTTTTAGATAAAAATATTTTATTTGAACATTTTAACGAATCTAAATTTGAAGCAAAAATACTAGCTGAAAAATATTTTAAATTAGGACAAAAAATTAAAAAGTTTGTAGCAGATACAAATATGATATTAAATCAAGCTATTGAAAAAAATGAAAAAATTTTGTTTGAGGGGGCCCAAGGAGGAATGCTAGATTTAGACTTTGGAACATATCCATATGTTACATCTAGTAATCCCTTAACATCAGCTTATACAGGTTCTGGTTTGGAATTTAATAGAATTAATTCTGTTTTAGGTATTGTTAAAGCATATTTATCACGTGTTGGATCTGGTCCTATGCCAACTGAATTAGATAATAAAATAGGTGAAGAAATTCGTTCAATTGGAAATGAATTTGGAACAGTTACAAAAAGACCTAGAAGAATTGGTTGAATTGATTTAGTCGCTTTAAAACACACAATAAAAATATCAGGTTGTAAATTTATTGCAATTACATTATTAGATGTTTTGGATACACAAAAAAATATTAAAGCTTGCATTGGTTATAAATTAAACAATAAAAAAATTGATTTTGTTCCATCTAATAACGATGAATATAGTAAATGTGTTCCTATTTATAAAACTTTTAAAGGTTGGTTAGAACCAATAAAAAAAATAACATCATACAATGATTTACCAAACAAATGCAAAGAATATTTGTCATTTATTGAATCATTTTTAAATGTAAAAATTGCTTTTATCTCAGTTGGAGCAAATAAAAATCAAACAATTAAAGTTGGCAATAATAATGATTTCTAGATATGCAATAAAAGAAATAGATTATCTTTGTAGCGATAATGAAAAATTGAAAAGATGATTTCAAGTTGAATTGGCTGTTATTAATGGTTTATATAAGTATAAATTTATTACAAAAACTGAATGAGAAGAATTAAATAAAAAAATTCAATGAAGTTTAAATTTAACTAATAAATATGAAAAAGAAACAAAACATGATGTATTTGCATTTATTTTATCTTTAAATAAACTTACAAAAACTCCTTTAAAAAGGTGAATCCATTATGGAATAACTTCTACTGATATTGTTGATACAGCAAATGGAATGTTATATAAAGAAATAAATAAAATTATTTTAAATGAATTAAATCAAGTTATTAAAATTATTAAGAAATTAGCCATAAAACATAAATACACAATTATGCTTGCCCGAACTCATGGACAAAATGCAGAGCCTACCACTTTAGGATTTAAATTAATTAATTGATTTGATCAACTTCAAAGAACTAAACAAAATTTTCAAGAAATATCTAAATTAATAGAAGTGGGAAAAATTAGTGGGGCAGTTGGTACTTATGCTCATTTGCCAAATATAGAGTTTGAAAAATATGTTTGTAAATCATTAAAATTAAATGCAGCAACCATTTCAACTCAAATTTTATCAAGAGATCGCCATGCATATTACTTCAGTTCATTAATTTTACTAATTAATTTAATATCTAGTTTTGCTAATGAAATTAGATTATTAGCATTAGAAGATGTAAATGAGTTAAATGAAGGTTTTGGTAAAAAGCAGAAAGGATCATCTGCTATGCCACAAAAAAAGAATCCAATAAACTGTGAAAATATTTGTGGTTTATCAAGAATCATTAAGTCCTATTCATCAACAATATATGACAATATAACATTGTGACATGAAAGAGATATATCACATTCATCAACTGAAAGAATTTTAAATCAAGATTTTTTAAGTTTAGTTGTATATATATTAAGAAAATTTAACCAAGTCTTAAACAATTTAGTTGTAAACAAACAAAACATGTTGGATAACTTGGCGCAATCAGAACCTAAAATATACGCTCAAACAATAATGCTTTATTTAATAAAAGAACATAATATGGATCGTATTGTTGCTTATGAAATAATAAAAAAATACATCAATAATGCCAAAAATATTGATGAAATAATTAAAATAATAAATTCAAAAATATCAAAACCTATTGAATTAAAAAATATAAAATCATACATGGAACCTAGATACCATATTAGACACATACCTAAATTAATTGAAAGTATAATAAAGATTTGAGAATAAGATGAATATAAATCCAATTATTGAAAAAATTATTTTTACTTATGAAGATATTATTGAAGGGATCAATAAATGTGCTTCATGGTTAAATGAAAAAATAATAAAAGCTAATAATGAATATATTGTAATAAGTGTATTAAAAGGTTCTTTGCCATTTGCTGGCCATTTAATTCCTCTTTTAAATGGAAATATTTTACTAGATTTTTTTGCTGTCAAATCTTATGTTGAAGGAACAAATCAAACAATTCCACAAATAATTTTAGATACTAGTAACAATGTAGAAAATAAAAATGTAATTATTATTGAAGATATTGTAGATAGCGGAGCCACTTTGAATTTTTTAATTGACATTTTGAATAAAAGAAAGGCTAAATCAATAACTTTAGTTAGTTTATTTCAAAAAGAAAAAAATAAACTTAATAAAAAAAATATTAGCTTTTTTTCGCCTTTGATATTACCTGATAAATGAATAGTTGGATTTGGTCTAGATTGCAATAACAAATGGCGTAATTTACCATATGTAGGCATTTTGAAAAAAGAATATCAAAAATAAAACATTTATTAAAATATGAATTATGTAATTATTTTAGCTGCAGGGGAAGGTAAACGGTTAAAAAACTTTAAAATTCCTAAACAATTTATTGAATTAAATAAGAATGATTCAATTCTAAGTTTAGCTATCCAAAAATTTTGTATTAAAGAAATAAAACATATATTAGTCGTAGCAAATAAAAAATATTTAAAAGAGACACAAATAATTATTAATAATTTAAAAAATAAATTTGCCTACATAGATATTTGTATTGGAGGATCCAATAGAAATCTTTCTTTAAAAAATGCTATTATCTGATTAAATAAAAATAAAAAATTAAATAATGATGATATTTTATTGACTCATGATGCAGCAAGGCCATTTGTTAGTAAAAAAATCATTTTAAATAACATTAAAAATGCTAAAAAATATGGAGCTTGTTCCACAGGCATTCAACCTAATGATACTGTAGCAGAATTAAATAAAAATTTTTGATTAACAAGCATTTTAAATCGCAACAAATTAATTTTAGAACAAACACCTCAAAGTTTTAACTGAAAAATAGCTAAAAAAATTTATATGCATAGCAACAATAAAATTTTACTCAAGCACACAGATGCTTGTGGATTAATTAAACAATTTAAACATAAA
Source organism: Mycoplasmoides alvi ATCC 29626 (assembly GCF_000701785.1). Lineage (GTDB taxonomy): Bacteria > Bacillota_I > Bacilli_A > Mycoplasmatales > Mycoplasmoidaceae > Mycoplasmoides > Mycoplasmoides alvi. Next base: position 121,554 of record NZ_JNJU01000002.1, read on the forward strand.
GTAATTTGAATTGAAGGTGATTATAAAAATATTAAAATAACAAATGAATTAGATTTAAAATTAGCTAACTTTATTTACAAAATGACCCAAAGAAAATAAAAACACACCCCATACATGTTTAAATTACAGATAGGGTGTGTTTTCTCTTAAAACTATTTTTTATTACAAAGATAAACTTTATTTAAGCAACAGAAAAATTTCTAATTGGAGCATTTGTATTAATAGTTCTTCTTACAGGTGCTTTAGCTTTTGGGAAATGTTTAATATTATTTTTAGAAACAAAGTTATGAGGTAATTGTTTTTTTGCTTGAATGTTCAAAGAATTATTTGAAACTGGTTGTTGTTGAACTACAAATTTCTTTAGCAATTTCTTTTTCATATTTTCAGTTTTTTTATGACTAAAAGCAAAAAGAATTATTGTAACACAAACACCAACAAATATTAAAGAAGGGACTGTTGAAGCTACTGGTACTACTCAACCATCTAATTCTTGAGCAACAGGAGTTGCTGGATTTGATGGAGGAACAACTGTTGAACCTGCTATACTAGAATCTCAAATATTCAATGTGTTGCTAGAATCTTTAGGCATAATTTCATATCTACTTGAAATTTCATTTCAAGAATAAGGAGTTAAAATTCAATTATTTTGAGTTCCTTCTTGAGCCATAATAATTACTGACCCATATTTTAATTGAGTATTTGAATTAACTTTAGGTAATTTTATTACTTTAAAGAAATTGGACAGATTTTCTGAATTAATTATTTTAACTGTAGTTGTATCACTAGGATTATTAGTAACTGTAGATAAAGGAACTGCTTCAAGATAATTATTTATTTTTTTAGTTACAAAATCCTTACTCAAAGTATCTAAAAAGTTTCCTTGTCCTAAAATAGTATCTCTATTGTTTATATCAACTATATTATATTGATTAGGAATGTTATAAACTGATCCCATTTCACAATAAGATAATCCTGAACCACTACTTGTTTGTCCAAATAAATAATTAGATTCACTAGAATCAAATTTTGTTCTCATAGGAATTGCTATTTTTGCAATTGTAGAAGTAGTATTTAAAAAATAATTATTAATACTTTGTAAACTTGAATCAACATTTCTATATTGTGGAACTATTTGTAATGTTTGAGTTGTATTATTATTTGTAGTAACACTAGAATCACAATTTTCAAATCAAGCTTTTTTAGTGCCTTCATTAAAAGTTCAATTTTGAGTTAAAGCATTAGGATCAGTTTCTGTAATTAAAGGACTTCCTGTTACTAAAAATTGAGTATTGTTATTTGTTGGATTGAATCAACTACTTGAAACAAAAGCTCCACCTTGAATAGATGTTAAACCTGTGAAAGTATTTCAAGATAAAGTAGCATCACGTGTGTACATATTAGTTGTTGAACCATAAGGATCATTTGCAATTTTAAATGATGATGCTATAGTAGGAACAGTATCATTAAATTCCTTAATACCAGCTATATACTCACCAACACCCATGCTTAATAATCTATTATCATTTAAGTAATTACCAGAAGAACTAAATGCACGGTATGTATAATCCATTTGATTATCTCATGCGTTATATTTGTAAATATATTCTGAACTAGAATAATATGCTTTCCCTACAAGATTGCTATCACCAATTGATACAGTTGATGGTCCATGAGAAATAATTGAAAGGTCATCAAATTTAGGCTCATTTAAGTACAAGATTGATTTACCAACTTGCATTGCATAACCATTTAGTGTTCCTTTTGAAGTTGTAGATTTAACCTTAGTTAATGAAGATACACTCTTTAATGAATAACCATATGATAATGTTGGATAGTAATAATTTTGAGCATTTTCAGCTAAAAGTGTAAGGTTATAAGAATAAGAAGCCTTAGATGTTCCTAATCTTACTGCATCATTAACAGTTCCATCTGAATTACAAGTGTTTTCAGTAATATATTCAACTGAACCAAAATTGAAAACTGGTTTTAAATTGTAACTAAAACTACGTCTTTGCCCTTCATTATGAGATATCTTTTGAGCTTCTGTCTTATAAATTGGAACTTTTTCATCTAATAAAGGAACATCTTTAGGGTCCTCATATCCTGCAAATACTTCATGGTTTCTCATATCATTAAAGAAATAATATGTTCCAATACTAGAACTTGTTCCAACTGTTCCACCAATATCAAAATAACTATTATTGTAAAGTATGTTATTAACATTGGAAATTTTAGTTGTAGATGAAACTTGAACAACTTCTAATGTATCAATATTTAGAGCTGTCCCGAACAATAAACAAGGATCAATAGAGTTACGATCTGGTTTTTGAGGTGATGAAACAATATTTTGCCCAGTTAATTGCAATGAACGCTTATCTTGTAAAGAAACTACAGTGCTTGATTGATTTTTAATGCCGGCATCGCGAGTTTGTGAATTGGCAATTTGACCAACAGTAATTCCACCTGCTAAGTATAAAAAAGTATCTCCATTAGAATTGGTTGATTTTTGAACCCCACCAACTGCTAAACGTGGAACATAATTAAAATCATCTGTTTGGCCAATTGGAGCATAACATCATTTGTATGGATCAGTATTGCTAATTTCACCAAAATACTTCATTCCAGCCAAAACATAAGCATAAGGAATTCCAGAATATTGATTTGTACTAAAATTTAATCTTCACATTCCAATACTTAACGCTTCAGGATCATTATAAACAGAACCATTGCCACCAAAAATAAAAACAACACCATTTCTAGCATACATATTGCCTAAATTAGTAACATATTGTTTTCATGGCATAACCATCTTATTTCCAGGATTACTAATTGATTGACTATTATTGCTAATATATCATGATGGATGATCTTGGTTACTAAAGAATGTATTAGTAGTTTGAGTACTATTTCAAGATGATGGATAATTCATTACCATTTGTTCTGGATCAATACTAATAGAATTGTTTATAACAAATGATGGAGTATCACCAATCAAAGAAGAATTTACACTTTCAGTTATTTGAACAATAGTTGCTTGATTAGAAACATTATTTGCTCCAACCATGTTGTCATAATAAATAGTGTCAGTTTTATCAATATCACTTAATTCATCAGCAGCAGCATTTGGAATCAACAACAAGTAAAAAATGTTTGAATTACTTTCATCTTCAACTGCTTCAACAACTTTTTTGCCTACAAAGTTAGAATAGGTAATTGGATCAGATTTAGATAATGCTTCTGGATCAAATTCTCATAGTATATTGCCAAAAGTATCAACTCTAGTTATAGAGCTTGTGCCAGTTAAAGCAATAAATCCACCATTAGTTACTTCAATGCCACTAAAATTAGTGTTATGTCAGTTACGGATCTTGCCTACTTTGCTACCAACATTAGCACTTACTATTGACTTATTGCTTTGGTTATTCAAAGTTAAATCTTTATTTTTTGCACTCAAACCAAAAGCAATGCCTACAGATAAACCCACACCTAATGTCAGACATGTCCCCAAGGACAATAATAATTTCCCATTAATTTTATGTTTCATTTTCTCTAATTACTCTCTTCTTTTTAGAATGAATCCAAAATTAATTCAACTTTAAAACCCCAAAGTAGTTAAAAATTATTTAATTTTTTTGGGTTTATTATTATAAATGATTTTTTAATAAAAACAAGTTATTTTAGTTTTTCTTGTGTCTAATATTTAAGACTTTCTTAAGTTTTTAAGTAAAAATTTAATTTTTATAAATAGCTTCTTTATGCCACTTTTATATTAATGATTTAATATTATGTTATTGTTTTATAAATAAAAATAATTTATACAATGATTTCATCAAATTAATTTTTAATTTAATGTATCTATTTTCAATTTTGTTACCATTATAAAATTTATTTAATAAATAATGGGTGATAAAATGAACCAAAAATCTTGTCCAGATTTTAATCAATTTTTTATTTAGTTTATGTAACACTATTTTTTTATATTAATTTCAAATTAATATTAAATTTATTCATTTATTTAGTATTAAAATTTTTACAACATGAACAATGATTAATTTCTTTATTTTATGATTTGTTTTATATAAATAACATTGTTTAATGTTATATAAAAAATTGCTAGATGATATAATAAAAACATGGGGATGTCACGGTTTCGACATGAATGATGGACTCATAAATGCAGTGGGGTTTGCCCCTTATAGCTCAAGGTTTAAATTAACCGACAACAAAGACAAAAACGTTGATATTGATACAAACTTATTAATCAATCAACAAGTTAATCTTAACTATGCATTAGCATAGAGTCAGTAAGACCATAAGTTAACTGCTCATTGTAGTTACGTTACAAAACTACTTTGTTCTATTAGTCGTGTAACTAGTTCTAATGATGTCTATAATTTAGAATTAAATTGTATAGACTAGTTTATCAATGGTTGTGTTATAGCCTTAATTGATAAAGACATAAAAACATATAACACTAAACTGTAGATTTTATGAAAAAATTATTTGTGGAAACGGGTTCGACTCCCGTCATCTCCACCATATGGCAATTTGCCGCCAAAATTTTATAAACACTAACTAAATGTAAGTGTTGTGCTTAGAGTGTTACTCTAAATATGCATCTATTGTCTTTTATGGATTATAGATGCATATTTTGTTTGATATTTTAGTAATAATAGAACATTTAACAACTGATTTATTAGATTGAATCTAATATAGTATTGTAGATATAAGTGTTGTATTTAGAGTATCATTCTAGAAAATAAAATTTATTGATTTATAGTTTTACTTTTTAATCTGAATTATGTTTACTAGAAAGTAAGATAATTATAAATTTTTGTACCTCATTAATAAATTAGCATTAAACTTTTTCAATGTTAATAATTAATTCTTTATGATTTGGTAAACATTCATTAATTGTATTTTCGGCTAAATTTCTGATTAAATCTTCTGTTGTAAAATTTGTATAATAATCGAAGTTAGAAGATATTTGATTATTAAAGTACTCAAGTTTGCTTATACAAAAAGTTATAACAAATTGATCTTCTGGTTTTAATGTCTGGTTTATTTTTCGAATACCTTGAATAATACTTTTTATTTTTTGATAACCTTTTTTACTAGCAATAATAGCATCAGCATGGTCCCAATTATTTTCATCTATTGTATAAGTATCATCTAAATTGTCTTTTACTGTGTAAGATGTAAAACCATTTTTATCATGCTTAATAATTACTTTATGGTTAATTAATTCTTTTTCTAATAAATTTAAATAATTAGGTTTATATCGAATACGTAAGTGCATGATTTAACAAAATAACTTGTTGATGGACAAAATTCTTTTATAAGTATAATAGTATATAATACATTAGATTGAAAACCATCAATTAAATAAAGTACTTTTGTATTTCCTCTAAATATTTTTTTATTTTTTCTAAAAAAGAATATTTAATTTGTTCAAAATATTTTAAATCATCACTGGGACTATAATTTTTATCATTTTTAATAATTTTTAACTTGCCCGTTCTATCTCAACATATTTCTTTATTATCAAACATTTTGTGAATGTTTATTGGTAATGGTAAAAAATTTTTTGGATCACATATTTCATTTAACTTTTTTTTATCTTTAGATTTAGATTGAAAATACTCTTGTTTTATTCGATGAACAGGTTTTATGTGGGCAAAATCTCACTTTAAATTACGACCTGGTTGAAAAAAATTTATACAAAATTCTTCTTCCTTTAACTTGTTGTATTCTTTACGAACATTTTCTTTAAATTTTGCTCTTAATTTACCAATTTCATCATGTGTTTTTTTATAGATTTTTGAAAAATTATTTATATTACATGTAAATTCATTAAAATGTTTTTCTCAATCTTTGGAATCTTTAGTAAATAAATTTAAATAATATTTTATTGTGTTATTGCTAAGCAATTTATTTTCTATCCATTTTTCAAAGGGTATTTTTTCTAAAGAATCATCTTTTCATACACTTTCATATGATAAACTTTGTTTAAACTTTGCATCTAATCTTAATAATTTAAGCAAAAACCCCATTTTAAATTCATTTTTATCTTTATCTTTTCATACAAAAAATGATTTGTTTCTTCCTTCGCCTGGAGGATTTGAACCTGTTATTATATATATAACATTTTGGAATGTTATATCAAAACCTCAATTAAAATCAGAAATGTATTCATTAAGGTTTTTTAATGAAGTTTTATCAATTTGAATATATTCTTTATTTTTTCCATTAAATCTATGGTCAATTTTTAAAAATTCTAGAATTTTTTTACGATATTCTAATGCTTTAGAATTTTTTTTTGAATTTTCATGTCTTTCTGTTGTGTCACGACAAATTTCTAATTCATCAAATGAAATTTTATAATCATGTATAAAGTTTTCTTCATCTATTAATAATTTATAAACTATCTTAGTAGTTGACTTTTTTGAAGTTGAAGTCAAATGAACTTCAACTTGTTTAAATTGAAAATCATTAACATTAAGATCCATAATTAAAAAACTAGCCTACTAAATATTTCTTTTAAAACTTGAATAGATATAGAATTTCCAGCTGTATAAATAATTTTTTCATTTGTTAATAAGTTACATTTTTTGACATTTTCATAATCTTTTTTTTGAAACCCCATATACATATAACTTTCCATAGCACTCATTTTACGAATAAGTGGATTTTGTATATCTTCATTCAAAATTACTTTAATTCTGCTGTTTGCACCCGAAGCAGTTAGTGTTGGACCAATTCCGTTTTTGTAATAAACATAACTTTCTGAATTAAACTTTGAATAACTTATCAATGTAGATTTTTTAATACCATTACTTGAAGTTGTTGGGTTAGATAATTTATATTTAGATAAACTAGGCAATAAAAGTGATTCATCTTGATCACACTCTGGAAGTAAAACATCAGATAACTTTTTTTTAGCAAATTTAATATCTTCTAATTTTGGGAAAACAAAATTAACTTTGTCTTTAAAAGCCTTTAAAATAGATAAACAAAAAGCTCGTTCTCTATTTTGTGGTGACCCAAAATTAATAGCATTTAATATGTATGTTTTTGATTCGTAACCTAGTTTTTTTAAAAAATTTAATCATTTTTTATATGATTCAATATGGTTTTTGCCTGTAATGTTTTTTACATTTTCTAGTAGTAAATACTTTGGTAGTAAATATTGAGAAAAATTGTTTTGGCTAAATATTCCTTTAAATATTCTTTCTAATTCTCAAAGCAAACTACTTCTAGTATTAGAATTTTTAGTCATTCCATTTTGTTTGCCTTGTATTGATAAATCTTGGCAAGGAAAAGAATAAGTAAAGATATCAATATTTTTAGGAATATCTTTGTGAGTTACCAATTTAATATCAAATAAATTATTTAATAATATTTTTGAAGTATAAATATAACTAATTATTTTATTACATTTACAACTAGATTGTGTGTGTGTGTGTGTGTTCGCAACTTGAAATATTATTAAATAACTTATTTAAAGTTGCACTTGAAATTGGTTTTTTTGAATCATATGATAATACTAACTTTTCAAAATTTAATTCTGATTTTCAATTTAAAGGTAAATGTTTAATAGTATTTGGATAATGAATTTCTAAATATGCAATAATTGCATAAATGTACCACTCAATTATTCCAACTGATTTAATATTCCAATTCTTCTTGTTAGCAATTAACTTTAAAGCTTTAAACTGTGATCCAATCCCAGAAAAAGCTTCAAACAATCTTATTTCTTTTTTTCTCATCATCTCTAAAAATATTTTTTAAATTATAACGTAATCAAAATTTATAAATAGTAAGAAAAAATAATTTATGTAAAATGAATAAAATAACAAAAATATTTTTATTGATATATAAAATACAACCATAAGGATGTTATAGTCTTGAAATGATTCATAAATTCATAAATACAATATGCTATATCCCATATAACTTAAGGTTTAAATTGACCAATACCTAAGATGAAAAAATTGATATTGATACAGACTTATTAATCAATAAATAAATTAAACAGATATAAATTTTTATTAATAAAATTTAGTTTATTCCATAGAGATATATAATCAAAATGTTGGAATTAAAATGCAAATAGATGAAATTTTAAAATTATATAAAAATAAAAAAATACATATTTCTAGTAATAGATACTTGCTTAATGTTTTTTTTATGAATATTAAAAGAGAATTAAATTTAATTCATTTATTTTTTTTAAATAGATCCCTTTTAATTAAATTAGGTATTGATAAAAATGAAAAGGAACGAATTTTAGCAGAAATTTTTTCAAATAAATTAATGCAAAAATCACTTCAACATTTTGTTTTTGAATTTCAAAATCTTTTAAAAAAATTTAATAACAAGTTTACTTGAAATGCATTTTTGGAATTAAATTTAATTAATCAAAATAAAAATTTAGCAAAAAAAATTATCAAAATATTAATGGAATCAAATTTAGTCAAAAATAAAAACTCAATATATTTTGGTTATTTAGATTTTAAATTTAATGATTTTTTTACAAAAGATTTAAATTACTATAAAAACATTTCTACTTTTTTAGAAGCAAAAAAATTAATTAATCCTAATTATGTGTCAATTTTAGAATATTACTTATTAAATCAATCAATAACTGATTTAGAAAATGATGTAATTTTATCTAAAAACATATGTAACTTTTTTAATAAAATAGAAATTAATTGTTTTGAAAATAAATTCTTAGATTACCTAAATGCTTTTATTCCACCTAAAGATTTTTGAAATCCAAGTCAATTATTTAATAACCATTCCATTGGTTATTTAAAAATGAAAATAAATTCAAATTTATTAAATCGCAAACGTTCAGATATTAATCTAGATCAATTTAAAAAGATGTTTGGTAATTCATTTAATAAATTGATAAAAAAAATTTAAAAATTAATATAAATAGTAAATTGTTAAATTATTTTTTGTTAAATAAATTATTATCTAATAATGAAAGATTTTGCTTACACATTTACAATTATTATTCCTACATACAATGCAGCATTTTATCTAAAAAGTGCTTTAGATTCTATCTTAAATCAAACTTTTGATAAAAAACAAATTCAAGTTTTGGTAATTGATGATGGATCAATAGATAATACAAAATTAATTATTCAACAATACCAAAATAAATGTGGTTTATTAATTGAATATTTTTACAAAAATAATAAAAATTGAGGATCAGTTATTAACTATGTAAAAAAACAAAAATTAGCAAAAGGTAAATATGTTACCATTTTAGATGCAGATGATGTGTATTTTGCAAATGCCTTAGAATTAATTAATAATATTAATAAAAATAACATTGACTTGATTATTGCTGATTTCAAAAAAAGAAAAGATTACATATCTACTAGAATTTATACATACTCATATTTTGTAAAATATCCTAATAAAAAATATCAAATGCAAACACCATTTTGCGTGCCCATAGGAAAATTTTTATCTAATGAACTATTTTATAAAATTCCTTACTTACGTGAAAATTTATTTTATCAGGATGCAATATTTACTGCTTATGCAATTAATTGCTCAAGCAATATTTTTCATTTAAATAAACCAATAGGTACATATAATTATAAAAGAATCGGTAACTCCATGTCATTACCTTGAAATGAAAATAGATATTTAACTGAAATTGATATTTGTCTTGAATTAATAAAATTGGATGCTCAAGAAATTGCAGCAATTCATATAATAAGAAATAAATTTCGAAAATTATTAAAAGAAAACCTTTATACTTTTCATGTAATTAGGAAATTTAATTTTTCTTTTTTTCCTTGAAGTACTAGATGAATAATGTATGTAATTTATTTTTTAATTTTAAAAAAATATTTCATTATTGAAAGTTAATAATCTTCTTTATAACGATCTAATTTTTTGCGCCAAGAATTTAATTTAATTTCATTTTGACTATGTTCTACTGGCTCATAATAAACTTTGCCATTTAATTCATCTGGTAGATATTGTTGTTCTACTCAAGCATTAGGATAATCATGAGGGTATTTATATCCAACTACACCTAATTTTGTAGAGGATTTATAATGATTATCATGCAAATGCTTTGGAATAGAAAAGACATTGCCAGTTGCAATGTCTGTCAAAACTTTATGTATTGCAATTGCACTAGAATTAGATTTAGGTGATAATGCCATTTCAATAACTAAATTTGATAAAATCGTAGATGCTTCAGGAAATCCTACTTCTTTAGCTGCTTGAATACCTATATATACTCTCATACATAAATTTGGATTAGCTAATCCAATATCTTCATATGCAACCATTATAAGACGTCTAGAAATAGATACTAAATCTTCACTAACAATCATTCTTCCCAAATAATGTAATGATGCATCTACATCACTTCCTCTAATTGATTTATGCAAAGCAGATTTTAAATTGTGAAATTCATCATCATAATGTGAATTAGTTACATATGATTCAACTAACACATTTTGTAAAATATTTGTGTCAATTATTTCATTAGGATAAAGTTTAGTTAGTAAATCAATTAAATTAATAGCAGCACGCAAATCTCCCTGAGTTTTATTAGCAATTAAATTCAATATCTCTGTGGAAATGTTTTTAATTTGAAGTTTTTGAATAATATTTTTAAGTCCTTCAAAAGTTTCTTCAGTTGTTAAAGGTTTTAATTGAAAAATTTGACATCTACTTCTTATAGCTGGATTTAGAACAAAAAAGGGATTTTCAGTAGTAGTTCCAAATAATTTAATTTTACCTTTTTCTAAACTATCAAGTAAAATATCTTGACGATCTCGATTTAAGCGATGAATTTCTTCAACAATGAGAATGTAATTTGATGATAAGTTAGCTAAATTTAAAATTTCAACTAACTTATCTTTGTTATCATTAGCTGCGTTAAAAATTTGATATGGAACATTTAACTCATTAGCCACTACTATTGCTAAAGTTGTTTTACCAATTCCAGGTTTCCCATAAAAAATCGATGAAAATATTTCTTTTTTTGCAATCATGCGCGGAATAACGCCAAATTGATTTAACAAATGATTTTGACCTATCACATCTTTAAGACATTTAGGTCGCACTTGAATAGCTAATGGTTCGTGTTTATTCATATTTTTCTTTCTGAAAATGTTCATACAAATCTGAAGCATTTAAATTTTCTTTTTTTGCAATAAATTTACATGCATCTTTTAAACGTAAACCTAAATTTACAAGTTCTTGAATATCAACAATATTTTGATTATTTATACAATTTAAATTTAAATTTTCAGTGTTATCAATCAAAATAACAAATTCACCTTTAATAATTAATTTATCAATAATTTCATCAATAGTTCCAAAATAATATGTTTCATTTTTTTTAGTTAACTCTCTTGCTACACAAATTTTGTTATTTAAAAAAATTTTTTTAATTAAATTTAAAGTTTTAATAATTCTATGAACAGATTCAAAAATAATTAAAGTTGTATTTATTTTTTTTAACAAAGTTAGTTCATTTAGTGCAAAAGAAGTTTGTTTATTTAAAAAACCATGAAAATAAAAATTTTGATTATTAAAACCTGAACCAACTAAAGCACACAAAACAGCACTTGCACAATTAATTACTTCAATTTTTACATTTTTTAAATTTTGACGTATTTCATTAATAATAATTTTACCAGGATCAGATATAGATGGATATCCTGCATCACTAATAAGACCACATGTAAAATCATCAACTAATTTTAATAATGAATTTAATTTTATTTTTTCATTAAATTTATGATAACTAATGAGTTTAGGTCAAGGAGTTGTCAAATTAATTAAATTTAAAAATTTTTGTGTAACTCTAGTGTCCTCACAAAAAAGGTAACTACACTTTTTAATTGAATCAATAATTCTTGGATTTACCTCTTGCATATTACCAATAGGCGTTGCAATAACATAAAATTTTTTATCGTTAATCATTTTTATCTAAAAAATTTTGAATTTCATTAAAGTTTATTCCTAGTAAGTTAAGTTTTTTAAATAATTGCTTATGATTTGCATAACTAATTTTTAAATAATTACAAACTTTAATCCTTTTTTCTTTACTATTTAAGTTTAAATTTAAATATTCATTTCAAGTAATTATTTCTTCATTCTTAAAGGAATTAGTTACATAATTTTTTAATGCAAAGATAATTGCTTCATCATTTGCTTCAGCAATACCTTTTTTTTCAGAATCTTTTTTAATGTCTTCAACCTTAATAAAACATTCTTTGTAAAAATTTAAGTGTTGAGAAACTAATTTACGAATTTTATTTCCTTGATAATCTGGATCAAAAAATAAAATAACTCCTACTGTTTCTGCAGCTCTTTTTATAAGGTTAATAGTTTCCTTTGTTAAAGCAGATCCGTTTGTTTCTATTGTTTTTACATTAAATAATTTTTGTAATTTTTGCGTGTCTGTTTTCCCTTCAACTATTATAATTTCTTTAATGGTTTCTTTGATTTGGTTTGAATTTTGTTTTGAGTTACTCATAATTTGTATTTTGCATAAATTTCTGAAACTGAATTTCCATAAATATAACACTCTATAATTTGAGAATAAAATTTATCTAAAGAAATTATTTTTAAATTTGGAATTTTGTTTAATTCATTTCTTGGGGTAATTGTATCAGAAATATAGACTTTACTAATATAACCATTTTTATGAGCTTTAACAAATTCATCAATGGCATTTCCATTAAATAACCCATGAGTAGCCATGACAATAATTTCTGAAGCACCTTTAGTTTTTAATAATTTAGAACCAGATATTACAGTTCCACCAGTGTCAATCATATCATCTATTAATACACATATTTTATCTTTTACATCACCTAAAACATTAATAGATTCTGCTACATTTGGGCGCGGTCTTCTTTTATCAACAATTGCTAATGGCAAATCTAATGATTCTGCTATTCGTCGTGCCCTCTTAACTCCTCCATAATCTGGAGAAACAATTGTAATATTATTTTTATATTCAGATAACAATTCACATAACATAACAGGTGCAGCTCTTAAAGTATCTACTGGAATGTCAAAAAAACCTTGAACTTGTTCGCTATGAATATCTGTCAATGAAACCCTTGTTGCTCCCGCTTTTGCTAATAAATCAGCAATTAATTTACAACTAATTGGTTCTCTACCTTTAACCTTGCGATCTTGTCTTGCATAACTAAAATAAGGAATAAATACAGTAATTGATTTTGCTGAACCACGTTTTATGGAATCAATTGCAATTAATAATTCCATTAAGTTTTCATTCACTGGCTTAGAAGTTGATTGAATTAAAATAACATCTTTATTTCTGATAGAAATATCAGATCTTACATATATTTCTCCATCAATAAAATGATTAATTTCCATTTCCCCTAATGAAATGTTTAATAACTTGCAAATTTTTTTTGCAAGTTCTTTAGAACCAGTTAAACCAAAAATAACATGATTGTTTAAAAAATATTTTGTTCCTGCTTTTGACATTTATATGTTTTTCCCAACATTAGTAGTTCATATTTTAGTATACTTTTAGTATATATTTTCAAATTTAAATAATGATAAAAATGAGAAAAAATGCTTGGTGTTTTAAACATAATTAATAAATACTTTTGAAAATCTTGATCTGGCCCTTTTTTTACATTTATAATTGCACCACTAGTTATGATAATTTCAATGTCATTGTTTACGTTGCCAACTATTATTTTGGCCAATGCATTATCAATTCCAATAATCTGCACTGGAGCAATTATAGTTCCTCAAACTATTTTTGAATTTAGAAATTCAGTAATTTTGAAACGAATTGGAGTTACAAACGTTAAACCTGTTGTTTTTATGACTTCGATAGTACTTTATTTTACATCTTTCATGATTATCTCTTTAATACTTAATTTACTAATATCTATGGCTTACATCTATGGAGTATATGGAAATGATCCAAGTTTTAATAAAGTAGATTTTTTTAGTATCTATAATTCTGCAGATTATTTGTCTTGAGCATTTGCGCAAATATTAACTATTCTTTTATCATTGTCAATTGGTTTTTTAAGTGCTAGTATTTTTAAAAGTGTATTAGCTATACAAACATTTGGACTTTTATTAATTATTGCTTCTATGTTTGTTGGTGGTGCAATGGTCCCTTTTTCTATGATTGTTAATATACCAATTTTGCAATATTTATCTTATATTACTCCATATAAATACACATCAAGTTTAGCTATTGAATCATGATTTGCAAATATTAATTATGTTTTATCTATGAGTCAATATCAATTTACATTTGAACAACTTTCAAATTGAAATATTGATACTAATTTATCATCAAAAGTAGAATCATTATTAGCATTGCAAACAACTCATAACTATTTAATAGGTGAATATAATTCTAATGGAGAATTTCACTCCTTAACAATTGAACAAATAAGTAAAAACATATTAAACAATACACTAGATCAAATTCCAATTACAACAATAGATTCTGGCAAAGGATTTATATATAAAACAAATGTTGCTGCTATTATTCAAGATTCACAAACAGTCAAACCATATTCAAGTTTATTTAATTTTCAGTTTAGTAATATTTGGGAACCAAATGTGCCATTCATGCAAGTAGCAGCATCTATGGGGACGAGTATAAATCAAACAATACCTAATATTAGAATATTATGAGTAAATTTAGAAAAAATTATGTCCTTTATTATGCCTTTTGTATTTGCTTCTATAGCATTTGGTATTTCTACAGCTAATTTTAAATGAAATAGTAGAGGATAGATGATGAAAAAAAGATTATTTAATACAAAGCATTCTTTATCATCAAATCATTTATCATTGAACATTGATAATGAACCCTATGGATATATAAATGAAAAAATTAATAATATTGGTGAACCCATTATTACTGTAAATAATTTATCTAAAATATTTCATATTGGTGTAATAAAGAAAAAAACTAAAATTGCATTAGATAATGTTTCTTTTCAAATAAAAGAAAATGAACATACAGCTATTTTAGGTGCAAATGGAGCAGGAAAAACAACTTTAATTGAAATTATGTGTGGTCTAAATAAACCAACTAGTGGAAATATTATTTACAACTTAGGATCACAAAATTTTAAAAATAAAATTGGCATTCAGTTTCAAAGCACAAATTATCCAAGTAATTTGACAGTTGCTGATATTCTTAAATTTATTATTAAGTTATATAACATTAAAATTGAAAATTTTGAGTTAAATGAACTTATGAATATTTTTGGTATAAATAAAATCTATCGTAAAAATTTATCTTCATTATCTGGCGGAGAAGCCCAAAGAGTAAACACAATGTTGTCATTAATTCATAATCCAAAAATTTTGTTTTTAGATGAATTATCAACAGGTTTAGACATTAAAATTAGAACTAGAATTAAACAATTTATAAAAGACTATGCATTTAAACATAAAATCACTATTGTAATAGTATCTCATGATATTGAAGAAATTGACTATATTAGTAATCACATTATTTTCTTAAAAGAAGGTAAAAAAATTATTGATACATCCAAAGAGGAATTAATAAATAAATATGGTTCTTTAATAAATTTTTTTAATAAAAATCTTAATTAAAGTCATTAAATCCATAAATATGCCCTTTGTTTTTTTATGGATACATATTTTGTTGTGATATTTTAGTTGCAATACAACATTTAACAAGTAATTTATTAGGTTTAATCTAATATAATAGTGTGAATGCAAGTGTTGCACTTAGAGTTAGACTTTAGGATTGAAAGCTATCCAATGGACTCTTGATTACATGAAACTTAAATTTGGTCTTCAACAAGCACTTCAATATTACTATGGCACTTTAAATTAACTTTTTTTAGGACAATATAAATAAAAATAGTTAAAAGTAAAATAAAAACTATTTTTAACTATTTAGAAAACCTAGTAAAATTTTAGATTGACAAATAAAACTTGATAATAAAACAAATTATTATCATTTTGCTTCTTACTACAATTATTTTTATGGTGAAATTGCTATAACATAATTAAAACTAGAGTAGTTATATAAAAATGGGAAACCACCTCTTTTTTTGTATAAGCAAAATACTACTTTAGTGTAGGGCACTAGAGTAATGTTTGTAAGTGCCTTTCATTTAATTACATATTATGAAAAACCACCCTGCTCAACAAGGTGGTATTAAAGAAGAATTATTTTACTTGGAATCTTTAAAAGCAGATGGTTTTAAAGAGTTTTTAAACTTTTCAAACTCATCTTTCATGACTGCATTTTCTTTTAGATATTGAACATCTTTTTCAAGTTTAGACATTCTAGATTCAAAAACATGTTCATTTCATTCTTGAAACCATGCAGGCATTTTGGATTTCTTTTTGTTTTCCAATTTAGTAATTCTTCTTTCATGATCAGTTAGTCCTGCAATACATAACTGACATTCACATTTTTTTATAGGCATAAATAAATATCTTTTCATGTATTACAAGATGACTAATGCAATTTACTGCTAAGCATCTTGTAATACTTAACAATAAATGCATATTAATTATAATTGATAAATGAAAAAAGGTAGTTACAATCCACTACCTTATGCCTTCTCAAATAAAAATTATGTTGCTACTTTAACAGTTTGTAAACTACTATTAAGATTAATAGTAAAATTATTAAATGAACATTGTTTTGGATTTTAGGAAACCAAAGACAATAAACCAACAGTTTAAATAACTCTTGGTTTTTTATTTATCAAAAGAAATATTTACCAATTGTTAACATTAATTAGTGTTTAAAAAGTTATGTTCACATGCCATTTAGAAAATAACAATAAATTTATATATGAACTAAAATCAACAAAATTTAGTATAAATTTGGTCTTCAAATCTAATAATGAAAATAACCTATCTTCTTTATATTCATATTCGTATTCAATTATTTTTGATAAAGGATGCCCTACTAAGGTTGAACCATTTTTAAAAAAAAACTTGATAACAAATTTAGATAAAAAAGTTCAAGAACAAATAAAAAACATTTAAATTGAATAGATAAAACTTTTAAGACTACCAATTAATTTCATTATTAAAAGAACAATTGTCATTTTAAAGAAAGACTCTCTCGTTCTTTCTTTAATTTCCATAATAATTTTGAAATATGTAAATTTAATTTATTTTTTTTCAAAAGATACTTTTACTTTATTTCAATAATCCTTAAATTCATGTAAAAATCCATAATATTGATCATAATTATTAGATTTTTTAACATACAATAAATGAATTGTATTTTTAATTAAAATGATTAAATTCATTGTAAATATAAAAAAAATAAACATTAAAATTGAAATAAGTGGGAATGGTAATTTTGTTAATGAATAAACTATATTGTATGTACCAACAGAAGAAAAATCTAATTTTGTAAATCCTGTTGTAAAGTAATCAATACCAAATATATTGGTAGAAAATAAAACTCAAAATCCGTATAGCCAAATAAAAATATTAGAAGATAAAAAATGCTTTAAATGAAAACTACTTGTATAAACTAATCATGAAATAGAAGTAAATAGTAAATACAAATGATAACCAAAAAAGAATTGTTCATCAAAAAAAATAAATTGCCAAGTTACATTTAAATTATTATTACCAACAACTACCCCATAAATTACAACAAAACCACCAATTGATCCTCATGTTGAAAATGTGGATGCATAGTCTTTTTTATATGAACAAATAATTGATATAGGCAAAGCAATAGATAAAAATTGGCACAAGGGAGTAACAAATATAGCAGAATATATTAAAGAATGAACAACATTATAAGTGTTGGAGTCAATATATTCTTTATTTATTTGTAATAAAGAATTATATAAATTATTGTAATCAGTATTTAATTGATCAATTGCTATATTTTGTAATGTGGGATCACTAGAATTTGGCAATGAAAAAAAATATGAATCAGTGCCTGCCAAGGTTTGGTAAATTAAATTAAATATTATGCGAGATACATTAAATTGATGCATAACAAAAGGCATTAATGTTGATTGTTCTTCTGGTAATTGATCATTATTGGCAAAAATAGCATCAAAACCTCCAACATATCCATTGGAAAGAATTTTGTTAGGATTCCAAATAAAATGCATGCCACCATGAGCTATAGCCATTTTTGATGCAGAAGAAAATTCAGAAATTTCAATAAAAATTACTACCCAATATGCACCAAATAATCAAATAAAAAAACCAAAAGAAACTACAAATCAAATTCAATAATCTGTTTTCTTCAAAAATGAAAAATATGATGTAGGATTCTCTTTTTGAAAAGATATACCTCAGTTTAATCATGGTCTGTATTTATTTTTGATTTTACAAAACATGATAAAAACTATTAAACAAACCAAAATTAAAGATACAAAAATGCCTATAATTAATCTTTCTATAACAAAAGAAGATTGGAATGCCATTAATGAACCCAATTTATGAAATAAATGCTTAAAATGTAAGATAATTATATATTGTTTATTTTACTTTTATAAAAGCAAGTAAATCACTACATTAATTTTCATTAAATATTTTCTTTCATCACTGCTTCAATTGTTTCTTTTCATTTATCTACAAAAACTTGATGCGAAAGTTCATTTTGAAATTTAAGTGTATTATGAACCATTTCAGTATAACGATTTTTATCATTTAATAAATTTTTAATTTCCTTAGCAATTGTTTTAGGTTTCATAAATTTATTTAAAAGAATCCCATTATTATGCATGACTAAAGTTTTTGCTTCTGCATAAGAATTTCTAACTATTATAGGAGTCGAATAATTGATTGCTTCAATACCTACATATGGCATCCCTTCATATTTGCTTGTCATTAAAACTAATGAAGAGTCATTCAAAATTTTCTCTAAATCAGTAGGTTTGTAAGATCCTAAAAAATTAATATAAGGATATTTTTTTAAGAAATTATCTGAATATGTACCATATGCATTTATTTTTGTGCCTAAATGTTTAGCAACTTTATTAGCAAGTTTAATTTTTTTATGATGTTCATCTTGAAGTCTTCCCATGAAAGCAATAGGTTTGTAAATTTTATTATTAATATTTTGGGGAAGTTTAATTAAATCATTACTCATTGTAAGTGGTATTTCATAAAACTTTGATTTTTTGTATAAATTAAAAAATAATTTTTTATACAAATCTTTGCTTCTTCTAGAAAAAACAACTTTTTGTTTAATTTCTTTATATGGGAATGTCATTTTAGTAAAAAGTTTTAAAATTAATCGAGGTATTAAAACTAGATGTTTTAAAGTAGCAAAATCAAAGTGCTGAACTCAAATTAGTTTTGAATGATCTTTATCATTCAAACCTCCAACAAAATTGGTATTACAAATAATTAAATCAAAATTTTTAGCAATTTCTTTTAAATGTTCACGTTGTTTTTTTATTACTTTAATTTCATCTGTTGCATGTAATAAAAAAGTAAATAAATTATTATTAAATTGTTTTAAATTTAACTCTTGAAACTTATTTTTATATTTAAAATTGATTTGCTTAACATATTGAATAGGTTCGCAAACTTTATTTTGAATATTTTCTAAAGTAGCATACTCATAAATTTCATAATCAAGACTATGCAAAATAGTAATTAAATTACGAGAATATTTTTCTACACCACCTGCGTAGTTATGTTGTTGATTGTTAATAATTAAAACTTTTTTTTTCATTTGTTATATTTAGAAAAAATTTTATAGACCTTATTTTAAATAATGAATTTAATCTTAATCTAACTTCTAAATTATTACTTATATGTGAACAATTATATAAAATGCAATAAACAATATCTACAATAAAAATGTTTATTATTTTTAGATTTTTAAAAAATGAATAAATTACTTTGTTATAAAAGTTTTGTTATTGTAAAAATAAATTGCATTTTTTGTTTCCTTCATAAACTGATAACCATAAGTATTAGTTAGACTAAAAATAAAATTATTTGAATTTATGTCAGGATTTAGTTTCGTATATAAATAAAAAGATTTAATTATTTCTAAAGAAGAATAGTAGTCTGTATTTTTATTTAGAATTAAAAAATCAGGTGCTCCATGAACAGAAATTTGATCAGTGGTTATGGGAACATCATCATTACTATTAATTAAAGTATAATTTTGGTTTTTTGGTATTAACTTTGGTGCTACTTGAATATTTGGATAATCTATAGTTAAATCTCGATTAATATTAGAAATAGCCATTTGCAAAATATAATTGAAATTAATTGTTGTATTTTGATTATCAACATACATTAAGGTGCTTATGCTGCGATTTTGGAAAACTTTTAATCAAGCATCTCCAAGAACAAAATTATTATATAAACCCGTTTCCCATGTTGGCCCATATGTAAAAGCATAACAATTATTTAATTCCAAACTTAAATTAATATCTGAATAATAAGAATAAGGAATTATAGAAGGTTTATTTTCAAAATAATTAGTTGCAATATTATTTGGAGCTCTAACTAAGTTATTAATCATATTTAGTTGCTCATAATCTTCTAAATTCAATTGAAAGTTCTGTCTATTAGAGACTATATTATCATTAATTTGATTTATTCAATTTCACCTAATTGTCCAAGAAACTATTGTTAAGATTGAAGCACAACCAACTAAACTAGAGGATAAACCAATGTTTATTAAATATAATTTTTTAATATATTTCTTTTTATGAATTCACATTTGTTTGGTAAAGTAAATATAGTCATTATTAATGATATTTAACAATAAAATAACAATTAATCCAACATATGTAGAAACATATCCCAAAGTAATTGTTGAGAGAATAATTCTTCAAGATGATGCATTTGCATTAAACAAATTAAATAATCCTTGAGTTGCTAAAACATAAATTATATAACCCAATTGGAATACAATAATTCATCTAATTGCCTTAAATTCTTTTTGATGCTTAATTCATAAATATATGTAGTAAGAACCATAAATAAGAAAAATAATGCCTCCACCTAAATATAATAGAATTAATAAATCTTTAACGGTATTTAATGTAATAAAATAGGTAACAATAAACATTTCTATAAATGCCAAAATATAAATTACAAAAATAAATAACAATTTCAAATTAATAGATTTTATTAATTTATTAAAATTAAATCTCCAATTAAAAGAATAATTATATAGTCAAATAAATTTATAGTTTCTAGATAATAAAAAAGTTACTAAAGAAAAACTTAATAATAAAAATAAACCTAATAAAATAAATAAAGTTTGTAAATATGAGTTATTTTGAAAAAATATACTTAATAAAATAAATCCAAAATATATGCCAATTCAAGTTGCATACATTATATATAATCGTTTACCTGCAAAAAATAAATAAATGAAGCTAATTAAAAATATAGGAATATTTATTAAAGCGCCTGTAATACTAAAAAATTGAGAAACAATAAGTAAAACAGGAACATAATGAATAGATTTGGTTAATACAAAAATAAAAGCAATAAAGATGAATAACGCTTGAATTTCATAATTACCTGAGGGTAATAAAAAAATAATAATAAAAGATATAGAAACATACAATGAAGAAAATAAAGCAGTAAACATTAATTTATATTTTTCAATCCAATGAAATGAACTAGTATCTACAAAATATTTAACAGACCAATAAAAAATATAAAAAATTAATAAAGATCAAAGAATGTTATATGCAACAGGCAAATATTCACGACTAGAAAAAGCGCTATTTAAATAAAATCCAGATGGCAATAGATATATGTATGACAATGGATCATTGTTATTCATTGTGTAATGACCATTTTTAAAATAATTACTAATAGAAATATATGCATTAGTATCTGAAAAAGTTATGATATCTGGAAAGGAAACTAAAAAAATCAAACTAATAAGCAACAAACAAAAACAAATGATAGAAGAATAGTTATGTTTAAAAATAATTTTTCAATTTAAATTTCTTCAATTTATTTGCTTATTAAAAATAAGTTTTATTATTGAAAATAACAAAAATCCAATAATTACAAAAAAACAAAAATAAGCTAAAATAACATAAAGAAAATATGATGGAATTTGAAGTAAAGAAAATCAAGACAAGCTTATTTGTAAAAAAAATAAAACAAATAAAATGAAAAATAAAGGTTCCATTCACAATTTTTTTTTAAGTGAAAGAACTTTAATTGTATTTAATAAAAAAGGACTTAAAAAAAGACCAATAATTAAAAAAAAGATCATTAAATTAATTTTATTTTATAAGCATCCTAAACCAAATTTAATAAATTATAAATAAATTATTTAAAACAAATAAATCGTTACATGGCTCTTTTAATTAGAACTATTACCTAGAGGTTCTACATTGTTGTTATTTGCTTCATTTATTGGTGTTGGTTCAACACTTAACTTTGCAAATGTCTCACTTTGAAGTTTTTCTAATAACTCTTTGCGCATTTGTTGTTGACGTTTAATGATTTCTAACTGTTCTAATGCCTCTGCTCGCTGTTGTAGTGCTACAGAATCTAAGGTTTCTTGATTAATTTGTGTTGTTGGTGTAGAAATTTGACAAATATTGGTAATAACAGCTTTTGCCACATCAGCTAACATTCGATTAAATAAAATGTCAGCTTCCTTAACATAAATATTTAAAGGACTTGTTTGTTCCAAAGACCTTAAACTTACACCTTCACGTAATTTTAAAACCCGATCTAAATGTTCAATTCACAAATTATCAATTGATTGGATAATTATATCTTTAAAAACTTTAGTGGCGATTGCAGGTGTAATCATATTAATTTTTTTATTTACCATATCAGAAATAAATAAATTAACTTTTTCATTGGCAGATGCAATTGTTAAATTTTCAAAATCAGATGGAGTCGTTACACCAATGCCTAATAAATTATTATTTAGATTATCAGATAAATAATTATGATTAACTAAATTTTGATTTTTAGCATCTCGATATTTTTCAACTAAACTAGCAACTAATTGTTTTTGCATGTTTTGAATAATACCAGACAAATCTTTAGCCAATAGCACTTTATCACGTTGTTTATATATTAATTCACGTTGACTAGACAAAACATGATCATAATCAATTAAGTTTTTACGTACATCAAAATTGATTGATTCAACTTTTTTTTGAGTTTTATCTAACATTCTAGAAAAAAAGTTAGAATCAAAAGAATCATCACCCAATTTAATTATGGCCTTTTCAATTTTATCTTGTGCAAAGCGTTTAAATAAACTGTCAGAAAAACTAATAAAAAAACGACTTTCTCCAACATCACCTTGGCGACCTGCACGCCCACGTAATTGATTATCAATTCTTCTAGATTCATGTCTTTCTGTGCCAATTACATAAAGTCCACCTAATTCTAAAACCCCTTCTCCTAATTTAATGTCTGTTCCTCGACCAGCCATATTTGTAGATATTGTAACAGCACCTTTTTGTCCTGCATTGCTAATAATTTCTGCCTCACGGGCATGATTTTTGGCATTAAGAACTTCATGAGGTATATTTGCTTCTCTTAATAAATTATGTAAAATTTCTGAGTCTTCAACACTGGCTGTTCCAACTAAAATTGGTTGTCCTTTTGCATGATGTTCAGAAATATCTTTTACAACAACTTGTCACTTAAGATTAGCGTTACCAAATACATGATCAGGGTGATCAATTCGAATTACAGGTTTGTTAGTAGGTATAGGAACAACAACTAAGTTATAAATTTTTAAAAATTCTTCTGATTCAGTTAATGCTGTACCAGAAACAGCAGCTAATTTTTTGTACAATCTAAAAAATGATTGATATGTAATGGTTGCAACTACAACATTTTCAGGTTCAATTGGAACTCTTTCCTTTGCTTGGACAGCCTGATGTAATCCACTATTGTAACTACGGCCTTCTAAAATTCTGCCAGTAAAATGATCTACAATCAAAATTTGATTATCTTTAACAATATATTCTTTACCATTTTCAAATATTTTGTTTGCAGTTAAAGCATTACTTATCTTATGAAATAAATCAGAATTTTCAATGTTAAATAAATTTTTAACCTTAAAAAAATTTTCAGCTTTAATGATTCCACTTTCTGTCAGTGAAGGGGATCGAGATTCTTCATCAATTTTGTAATCATTTTCATGCAAAGTAGAAACAAACTTATCAGCTGCAAAATATAAACTAAAATCTTTTTTAGGCTGTCCTGAAATAATTAATGGCGTTCTAGCTTCATCAATTAGAACAGAGTCACCTTCATCAACTATAGCATAATGCAATCCTCGAATTTTTTTATCATCATAATTGCCAACCATGTTGTCTCTTAAATAATCAAAACCCAATTCTGAATTCGTTGTATAAGTAATATCACAAGCAAAGGCTTCTTTTTTCTTAATTGGAGCTAAATTAGAGGTATTGCAACCTACTGTCATGTCCAATCGAGCAAATATACGCCCTGCTAATTCTGCATCACGTTGTGCTAGGTATTCATTAACAGTTACAATATGTACGCCTTTTTTTTCTAAGGCATTAACATATGCAGCTAAAAACAATGTTAAAGTTTTACCTTCACCTGTCATCATTTCAGCAAAATCGCCTTGATATACAACATATGCACCTACAAGTTGAACTAAGTATGCAAATTGGTTATTTTCACGATAAACTGCTTCTCGAATGGTTGCAAATGCATGAATTGCAATATCATCAAGTGATTTGCCAGCTTCTAATTCCTTTATAAAAAAAGATGTTTTGGACTTCAATTGATCATCAGTTAAAGAACGATATTCATCCTTTAATTCATCTATTTTATAAGCTATTTTCTCAGCTTTATTTAAAATCCTATTTCTAGGTGAAATCAATCTAAAAAATTTATTTAACATTGGAACCTTCTATTTAGGCACTAGCAAACATGCAAAAATAAAGTTTAATATCTAAACTTTATCTTAATTATATTGAAATTTTAACACAAAAAAATGATTAAAATTAGTGTTTAATGCCTATTTATTTAAATGATAATAATAAAATCGACTATTTTATTTTCAACAATTTAGTTATATCTTTATTACAGTCATAAGCTAGTCAGAACTTCATTTAATTTCTGAAACACTTTTTGGATTATCATTATAAACAATGCTTTTAATTTTACCATTATGAACACGAATTACACATGTGGCTAGTTCAGCAATCAATGGATTATGTGTAACAATAATAACTGTTGTTTTATGTTCCTTATTAATTTTAATAAATTGTTCTAAAACAATTTGAGTCATTTCTTCATCTAATGCTCCAGTAGGTTCGTCACCAAAAATAATTTTAGGATTTTTAGCTATTGCTCTTAATATCGAAACCCTTTGTTGCTGCCCGCCAGATAATTCAGAAGGCAAACGATTACGGTATTCAAACATTCCAATATCATGCAACAAATTATCAATATTTAAACGTTTTTTAGCATTAGATTGTAAAAAAGCTCCAATTTCAATATTTTCTTTTACAGTTAAATTAGGCAATAATCCATACTGTTGAAAAATATAACCAATATTATTACGTCTAAACTCTGTTAATTGTGAATCATTTAAATTTAATAAATTTGTGTTTGCAATAATTGTTTTTCCAAAAGTGGCCCTATCCATTCCTGAGATAATATTCAATAAAGTAGTTTTTCCAGATCCTGAAGGACCCAAAATAACAACTAAATTACCAGCTTTTATTTTTAAATTAATGTTATTTAATACCCGGTTAGTAGTAACTCCATTGCTATAATATTTATACACATTTTCCAAATCAATAATGTAATCAGATTCAATATATGGAAAGGTTTTGGTAATTTTATCTTTTTTAATCTTTTTCTGAGGTTTATTCAAAAAATTAATTTTATGTACTTCAATTTTTCAAAAAAGGTATTCTAAATTTTTCTTTAAATTGTCATATTGTTTATAAAATTTTTTTAAAGTAGATTTATTATCATTTTTTGATAAATTAGCAATTTTTTTAGATGATTTTCATGTTTTAACAAAATTATCAATTTTTGCATTTCGTTTAATTTTTAGTGCATCATGTGCACTCTGAAATTTATCAAAAACTCCCATGCTTGCTAAATCAAAAATATTTTTATCTAATTCTTCAAAATAATTATAAAGTTTCTTTTCATAATCATTGACCATTTGAAAACTTGATTCTTCATCAAGTTTTAATGCGAGTGAATATGTTTGACTATTATCAACAAATGATGTAACTGAATTAATGTTTTTGCCATGGTCTAATGATGTTAGATTTTCTATAAATGAAAGAAAACCATTTATTTGCCTCATTAAAATTTTATTTAATATTTGAAAATTATATGTTGTTGTATTATTCTCTTTAATAATTAAAAAATTTGGTACTGATTCAGGTTTATTTACATATTTTTTAATATCTTTAAATAATCTTTTAATTTCATTGTGTTTTAAGTTTATTTTTAATTTAATAAAAAAAGATTGTTTTAATAATTCAATATCTTGAATTTTAGTATTTAGATTTTTTTCTCAAAAATTTAAAAAATCATAAACCTTTTGCTTAAAAAAAACAAAATCTGTTATTACTTCAGTTTTTTCTTCAAGGGGCAGTAGATCTTTGCTAACTAATGATTCATCTAATTTATTTTTGAACATAAAGAGAAATACCTTTTAAAAACTTTTCATTTCTTGTGTAATACTTAATTTTCTTAATACAAATCAATTAATAATAAATGATAATGAAAATAACAATGTTAAACCAACCATAGATATTAAAACAGTTATTGGTGATAATGATGCCAATAATGCAATATTAGATGCATTAAAGACAATAGTATTGTATTGGGAAATTAAACCTAAAGCTACTGGAATTGATACAATTAATCCAATAAAAAACACAGGTACATAAATAGATAAAAAACTTAATAAAATTTCTTTAGTTGTTAAACCTAATGCTTTAAGTTTTATTCCAATTTTACGTAACTCTTCAATCAACATATTAGATATTAAAATAACAATTAAAACTGCTATTGGCAAAACAATTCCAATAACAATATTTTGAATTGTAGTAGTTGTTTGAGCAATTGTATTAAATAACTGATTATTGGAACCTGAATTATCAATGTAATCAATCATTGTTGTATATGGTAGTCCTGAATACAAGCTATTTAATTCCTGTAAACATTTTGCTGGATCATCAGTTTTATTTAAAGTTCTACATAACGCCTTTTCAAGTGCTTTAAAGTTTTTAGTATTTAAGCTATTTAAATTATCACTAGATGGATTATAGTTATTTAAAGTAGATTTAATAATTTGTAACA
Organism: Mycoplasmoides alvi ATCC 29626; assembly: GCF_000701785.1. Lineage (GTDB taxonomy): Bacteria > Bacillota_I > Bacilli_A > Mycoplasmatales > Mycoplasmoidaceae > Mycoplasmoides > Mycoplasmoides alvi. The sequence goes on from NZ_JNJU01000002.1 coordinate 148,872, forward strand.
TTAAATTATTACTACTATCAAAACTACTTGTGCCAGGAAATAAACCTGATGCCGAAAATAAACTTGTTGAATAGTCTAAAGTATTTAATGTTTGTGAATAAACGCCATTAAAAGCTAGATTTTTATTAATTACATCTTGAGGAAATCCTAAAATCTTATTTGCATTTTCATAGGAAATATAAATTTCATTATCTTTAGCGGAATTGCAAATATCTACAACTGTAAAAGTTACAGGTATATTTGTTAATTCTTTATTATGTTTCCTTGTAATTCTGTCATAAGTATTGATGACATCTAAAGTAATTTCTGAACCAATACTTAAATTATATTTTTTTGCAGTATACAAATTAATTATTATTGGATTATTTACTGATGAATTAAATAATTTTTCGTTGATAATATTTTTTTTACTATCAGAAAGAACAGGACCTAAATAGTCATCTGGAATTACTTGATTTTTAATTCAATTTTTAATTCCTTTAATGGATATAGTGTTTGCATTTTTATCAATAGCATCAATTCTTGTATATGAATACTTAGGAGACTGTACCCCATTTTTATACTCTGCAGTGTTACCTATAGTTTGATTATCAAGTCCTATTACATTGTATGAAATCTTATAATCTAATATTGGTTGTCCTTTTTCATCTATAAAATATTGATTTTCAAGTTTATTTAAATTATTATTTAATCACTTCAAATAATCAGATTTTAGAACTCCACTAAAAATAATTGATAAAGTAGAATTAACAGCATTTTGACTATTAATAGAATAAGTTATTTTGGTTGGGTCATCTATACTTGGAGTTCTAACTATGTATTTTTCATTTTCTATTTTTTCTTCGGGTGTAGTTTTTGGATCTGTATAAATAGCTTCTAATAATTTCTGATATGAATAATTTGAAGCTGCCATTTGATTTACCGGCATTAATGATGAAGATAAAGATCATGGGTTTGTTGTACTACCTAACCCATTAATGGTATAGTCCAACATTATTTTTGATTGAACTAAATTTTTTAAATAAGTAATATTTGATGTTTGATAAGTCATATCATTAATGTTGGTAATATGAATATTATCTCATTGAAATTTTTGAGACTTAACATTTTGACTACCTCAGTTTCACACATCATAACTAGAATTATTCATAAAATACTCAGGATTATCTGTTGTTGTAAAAGCATCAGTTCGACCCAAACTTGATAAAGGTTGGTATTTTAAAATGCCACTTTGTTCAGTAGGAGTTTCTAAATCAATAGCATATTCATATCTATGACTATTTATTGTATTTTGTCTTGCCCTATCAAAAAGTCCTATTGATGATAATGCAAAATTAGAAACTACCATAACAGATCCAGATAAAATTGACAAAACAATAAGCTTTAAAAAAGCATTAAAAGCAATTGCTGCACGAAAACGGGTTAAAACACTAAATGCAGAAAATGGTGTTTTCATTATTAAAGCAAATCGAGAAATTTTATAATCACTGTCATTTTTCAGACTTTGAACAACATTAGAACGAAGAAAAAATAAACCAGCTAAAAAAGTAAATAATAAAAAGAAAATAACTGGAAAAATAATGGTAACTAAAAACACTAAAGGATTTAATGCAGATATATAGGTTGGAATAAACCAATAGTTTGAAAAAATATTTAATGCAACTCTTTGCAAAGAAAAACCAACTAAATAACCACAAACAGAACCAACTATTATTGGTATAGTGCTAAATGGTAATAAACTAAAAGCAATTTTATGTTTAGGGTACCCATTAGATTGCAAAACAGCAAAACTAAATTTATTTTTACGCATATAATTAACAATAACCAATATACCTACAAATAAAGCTAAACCTAATATAACACTAGTTAAAATGCCAGAAACTAATGTTATTGTGTTTATTAATGATGTAACAAAAGTTGTTCTAATAGCATTTAAATTTAAATAATTGCTTTGATCAGTACTTAAATATGCTGATTTAACATTTGATGGTCATGACATATTTGTTGATGCTCAGTTATTAATTTGATTTAGTTCATCCAGTTGCTGTTGTGATGTTGATGAAGAATTAAATTTACCAACAATATATTTTTCTATTGGATTTGTTAAAAATGATTTATGTATTAGGCCATAACCATTATTATTAGTAAAATAAAGTTCTTGATTTTGGGGATCTGGAACCAAAGAACTAATATTAAAAACTGGATACATAAAATCAGGTGTTAGACCCACACCTCTAATTAAATATTCAATACTTCCAATTTTGATTTTATATCTAGGATCTAAATTTTTGATTCAGTTATTTATTTCTTTTGAAGATTTAGTTTTAATGTTGTCTCATTCGCTTGTATTTGAATATATAGCTTTTTCTGAACTTAAATATTTTCAATTACTTGGTGAAATAATAACCTCAAAAGAAGTTGGATCTATCATCGATATAACATGAGTATTATTTCATAAAATGTTTCAAGCATATCCTTCATTTGTAAACTGAGAATTACTTCCAAAAATTTGATACAGTTGATTTTGATCTGCTACATTTGTTAATTTACCATTATTTTGAATTGCAGTATTAAGTATATTTATAATTTGAACTAAACTAGAGTCAGCATTAGGATCAGCATTTATTTTTAATGCTTGATAAAAAGATATTAATTGATTTTCTTGGATTGTAGGCAAATGAGTAGAAGGATCTATTGAATTTGCTACAGGGTCAGATAAAAAACTGGCACTATTAGCATCATGAATTTTTTGATAAATATTTTGATATACAAGAAAAAGATCATTCATTGATTGTGATAACTGATCTCCTTCATAAATAACTAATTTATTTATTTTATCCTGAGGATTAGAGTTAACAATTTTTTTTAATTTATTGCCATCAGTTATTTCTAAAGACTCATAATTACGATAAGTTAAACCTAAACTATCCAATTCTGACCTAACATTAATATTGTAATCATTTTTTAATAAATTCCCAAAAATCAAACTAGTGTCATTTAACTGTGATATTACATATTCGTATGGTGTTAATGCTCCTATATTTGTCGGCCATGGCATAATAAAACCAACATAATATTTTTCATATTTTGCTTTGTTTTGATTGTATGCATTTTGAACTAAATAATTTTTAGAATCATCTGATAATTTAATTGTAATTGGTGTTCCGACAGTAATAGTTTCAGTTACAGGTTGCCCAGTTGAATTATCTAATGCATCAAATTGCATCGGCCCATAATCATATTTTTCATTAACAACAAAATCATTAAGATTGCCTTTTTTAACTAATGAAACATATGAATTGTTTAAATTATGTGAAGTATTATCTAATACGGCAAATACACCTAAAGATAAAAACATTAAAAAGAACAATGCCACTATAGCAGTCTTAGTTTTTGAAAAAGAACGAAAAACATTTTTAAAAAGATTTTTCAAAAGAAAATAAGACCTCAATAAGTTATTTATGGATTAAATTATAACCTTATTTATTAAATGATTTAATTAATATTTAAAATTCATTAGTTATTAACAAATCTAATTCAATTGTTCTTTTCATTGTTTTCAAAAGATCTAAAATAATTAGATCATATTCAGCTTGTTTTTCTAAGTTTTTATCAAAATTTTTTATGCTTTCTTCCGGCCTTAATGAACTATCCATAAATGTACTAGGCAATTCAAATATTAAATAAGCAGATTCCTTGGTATTGTACAACTCAAAATTTTTATTATCAGTTAAAGAGCGATACATATTATTTTGTAAAAATTCATTGTTAAAATTTAAATTATTTCCCTTTTTTTCTTGATAAATTAAATAATTTTTATCTAAATCAGAATTTATTACAAATTCATCTGAATTAATTTGCAATGAAATTTGTTTTGTTGATATTGAATTTTTTTTACAAATATAAAATTTTTCATCGCCAAAAGAATTTAGTTTTATTATTAAAATTTTTTTAATTGGTTCTAAAGATAATTGTGGTAGTTTAGATACTAATTTAAATGTCCCAATAACAAATTGAATTGTCATATCATCATTTTTAAATTTTATTAAATAATCATTTGACTTAGATAAATATTCAAAGTAAGCAGGTAAATAAAGTGGTCTAAAATTTTGTATTGGAATAGTTTCTAATGAAGGATCAAAATTAATATTTTTGCAAAAATCTACATTAGAATTCAAATTATATTTTTCAATTAATTTATCTTCATGATTTTGTTTATTAAACAATAAGAAACGCTTAGTTCTAATAAAATTAATTAAAAAAAATATAACAAATAATGCAACTGTAAAAAAAATTAAAACTCCTAGAACAGAATAATATGCCAAAGGATTCTTTACCAAAAAATATTGATTTAAAATAAATCCAACTAAGAGAAATATTATAAAGACTGTTCCTAAAGTTGTAGTTTTTTTAAAATTTTTTTGATCTAGCAAAATAAGATCAATTTTTTTTATTTCAGATTTGTTCTTAGGCATGTTAGGCATGATTACTTGTTATAAAAAAATCAAATATTAAATAAATTACATATGATCAAGGATCCACAATTCCAATACTTCTTTTGCCAAGATATCTAATCTTGCTTCAATGTGATTTACAATTAATATTTTGCTTTAAACTAGAATTTAAAATAACTGATAACTTATTTTTTAATTCATCAGTATCTAGATTTTTATTAAAATAAATAAATTTAATACATGGTAACAAGATTGAATAAAAACTTTTGTCTTTAACACTTAATCTAAATTTTTTTTCTATGTCAAGGGTTGCATTATATAAAGAATCTATAATTGCTAACTTAGGATCAAAACTTTTATAAAAATATCAATTTTTTAGAAAAATTGAAAATCAATAAAAAATTATTTCTCCATGTAAATCATCAAAAATATTCTTAGTAGTTTCAAAAAAATCAATCATAGGTAAATGATATTCAGAATTATCATATTTTTGAAAGATTTTTTCTAATTTTTGAAAATAAATAGTTAATTTAGTTCCTAAATTTTCAAAACCTAAATAATTACTTAAACTATTAATCTTTTTTTCATTTTTGGAAAAATGAAAAACTAATGCAAAAATAAATTTTCTTAAAACTAAATAATTAGTTTGGTTGTTTTGGTTTGTTTGATTCAGATAATGTGTTTCCATTATTTTTTGGTTCAACTATTTTTTTAGAAGCATCATTTGGTTCTTTATCTGCAACTTCTTCATGCTTTTTCTTGCTTGCTTCTTCATTTTGTTTTTGAATTGCCAAAGCTTCAGGTGGTAATTTGTGCTCTTTATGAATATAATCAATATCTTTTTTCAAAATAGTTTCTTGTAATAACAATGCTTGAACAATTAATTCATGTTCTTCGCGATTATCTTGAAGAATTTTTTTAGCAACTTCATATTGTTCAGAAATAATTTCAGCAATAACTTTATCAATTTCCTCAGCAGTTTTATCTGAATACAACCGAGCATTTGGATTAACTACACCTTCGCTTGGAACATATTGGACCATTCCCAATCGACTCATACCTAATTGAGTAACCATTGTTTTAACAATATTTGTGGCTTTATAAAAATCATTTGAAGCCCCTGTTGTAATTGAATTACTGCCAAAAATTAATTCTTCAGCTGCTCTTCCTCCTAAAGCACTTGCTACCATGTGTAATAGATCAGATTTACGTTTCATTAACATTTCAGCATCTTTAGGGGTAGATAATGTGTAACCACCTGCTTGGCCTCTTGGAATAATAGTAATTTTTTGAACTTCATCGGCTCCTTCAAGGTGTAAACCTACAAGTGCATGACCAGCTTCATGATATGCTGTAAGTTTTTTATCAAATTCTGTCATAACTCTAGATTTTTTAGCAGGTCCAGCCATTACTCTATCAATAGCTTCATCCAAATCACCAGTTGTAATAGCATTTCGCTTAGCACGAACAGCTAATAACGTTGCTTCATTTAAAACATTTTCAAGTTGAGCACCTGAAAAACCAGGAGTCCTTTTTGCAATATCTTTTAAATTAACCTTAGCAGATAAATTTTTATTGCTTGCATGAATTTTAAGAATAGCTTCACGTTCTTTAACATCGGGTAAATTAACTTGAATATGACGATCAAATCTACCTGGACGCAATAAAGCATCATCTAAAACATCTAGACGATTTGTAGCAGCCATAACAACAATCCCAGTTCGATTATTAAAACCATCCATTTCAGCTAACAATTGATTTAAAGTTTGTTCTGCAAGTGAATAGTTAGAAACTTCAAATCTACCACGTTTAGAACCTACTGAATCAATTTCATCAATAAAAATAATACAAGGAGCTGCTTTTCTAGCTTTAGCAAATAAGTCTTTTACCCTTTTGGCACCAACACCAACCAACATATCTTCAAAAGCAGAACCAGTAACTTGAAAGAAAGGAACTTCAGCTTCGCCAGCTACTGCTTTTGCTAATAGAGTCTTACCAGTACCAGGAGGTCCATATAAAATAACTCCTCTTGGTACCCTTGCTCCCATTTGTGCATACCTTTCAGGATATTTTAGATAATCAACAATTTCAATTAATTCATTCTTTTCTTCTTCTATGCCTGCAACATCACTAAATCTAACTCCAGATTTAGCTAATTTAGCTTGTGAACGACCAATTGTAAAAACACTTTCTCCTTCGCCTTCACCACCAAGACCACCAACTCCTTTGCGTAAAGCACGGAAAAAGAAAGAGAAAATAATAATCATTATGATAACTGGTAATAATGAAATTAAAATGTTTAAAGTTGTTTGAGCAGCAGTGTTAGTTGGTTGGATATTTCCAACTCTTAAAAGAGCATCTCTATAACCCACTAAACTTTGTGTTATATCAGAAATCGTACCATCAGTTTCTTTCAAACCAAATGTTCCTGAACCTGCTCCTTTGTTAATTATTAAATTACCAATTTGTCAAGTTCCATCAGCAGGATTGTACTGACCTTGAACTAAGACATTCCCAACTTGATCAATATTTATTTGAGTTCAAAATTTTGTATCACTAATTAAACTAGTTGAAAAAGAAGAATTTGGGTTTACCAACAATTGATCTAATCTACCTGGTAATAAAGCATATAATTTGCCATCAGCACCAACAGAAAAGGTAATAGATATAACACTAGTTTGGGGTAAAGAAACAACCACAATTATTGCAATAATAATACCTAAAATAATTGTTCAAACTATTATGTTAACAATCAATGAACGACGCTTAGCAGGATCCATCCTGTTTTCATTCATTTTATTGCCGTCTAGGTTATTAGAAGATTTAATAGCCATTCAAAGTTACTCACTTATGTGCGATGAAAAACAAAAACCAAGCATACAGAAATTTACTATGATTTTTGTTAACTTAATATATTATAAATAAAAAACCAAATTATTAAGAAAAGTGCTTATTTTTTAGTTTTTTCATAAACAGATTTTTTTAATGTACCAATGTATGGGAGATTTCTAAGCATGCCTTCATAATCTAATCCAAAACCTACTAAAAACTTATCAGGTAATGTATAACAAGAATAATCAATTTTAACTTTTGTTTTTCTTTTATCTGGTTTGTCAATAAAAGTAATTAAATTAACAGACTTAGCTCCTCGAAATTTCAACATATCCATAACCAAGCTTATTGTGTTTCCTGTGTCTACAACATCTTCAACTAATAAAACATTTTTACCTTTAACATTTTCAGACAAATCCATAACAATTTTCGGAGCTCCTTCAGCAACCATTTTGCCTTTAAATGAAGAAACTGTCATAAAATCTAATGTCATGTCAGGCTTAATTTTGTCTATTAACTTGCCAATAAAAGGAATACATCCTTTTAAAATACCAAGCATCATAAATTTTTTATTTTTGTATTTTTTATTAATTCAATCTGCTGCTTTTTGACATCCAATTTCAATTTCATCCGGGGTAATTAGTAATTCTTCAATTCTTGAATCTAATTTAAATCTAATTAATTTTTGTGGTGTAAGTTCTAAATTTACATTTTTATCTTTGCTCATAATTTATCTTCTTTTGAAGCAAAACAATACTTTGACATGATAATTCTTTTATAGGTTTTTCATAATGTTTCGCTTTTATGTTAATATTAATTGTTTTTAAAATTTTTCTTAAATTTTCTAAAAGCAAATTACGAATAGGATTAATTTCAATATATTCAGAGAAGATATTTAAGTCAACATTAACAATTTCATAATGCTTTTGTTCTATTAACTGAAGTACCTTATTTATGATAATAATTGAATCTAAATTATCATTATTAGAATCACTAGTAGGAAAGTATAAACCTATATCTCCTAAACCTAAAGAACCTAATAAAGCATCAGACAAAGAATGAAGCACAACATCACCATCTGATTTAGCTATAATTTTATAGTCACATTCAATTTTTAAACCACATATTTTTACAAAATTATTTTTTTTATCTTCCAAGAGATGATTATCAAAACCAAGACCTATACATAATTGCATAATAATGTGTTTTTAAATTAAATTATTTTCTTCTAAAGCTTTTTGAATGCCTGTAATTGCATCCATTTCATCCTCACCATCTGCAATAATTTCAATAGTTTCTCCTTGCTTAACGCCCAATGATAACAAACTAATAATGGATTTAGGATTAGCAGTTGAATTAGAAGAATTTTTAATTTCTAATTTTGATTTATATTGACTTGCGGCTTTTACCAATAAAGTAGCTGGCCTAGCATGCAACCCAGCTGGATCTTGAATAATAACAGTAATTGATTTCATTTTTAAACCCTTTTAAACATTCTTACAACTATGTTTAATTTTACAAAATTTCAAAGTTATTTAAGATAGTATTTAGAATACAATTATATTTAATTGTATAGTAATAATTAAATTATCAACTTATTGTGTGTTGATATATTATTCATTATTTATATTGCAATTCTAAAAAATGCAGTGATGAAATTAATTGAGTTTTTTTATTAATCAGTTTGCAATTTGTTGATTCGTTATTTTTTTCATTACTTAGTTTGATTTTTTAATTAAAAACAAAGTTAATTTACTAATTTTTTAAATAATTTATTTTATTCATTGTTAAGATTAATCTTTATTTCATGAATTATTATCATTAGACAAAAATAACAAAACATTATTGTTTATTAGTAGATAAGATTTAATGTTTATAAAATTTTTTAAATTGTTTTAAAAATTAAACAATTAATTTATCTAGTTTTTTGTTTTAACAATATAAATAACTAGTTCGTTTTCATAAGTTTAAAATCATATTTAGTTATCAATTGTAATCATTTAACTAAATTTAAAATTCATAATAAAACAATAAATAAACTATATCAAAAAGATATGACTACTTATAACTTTAATTTTTAATTAAAAGTTTTTTACAAATTAATTTTAACTTTAACACTAGGCCCCATAGTTGATGATAAAGCAATATTTTGAATGTATGTACCTTTTACTGTAGAAGGACGTTTAGATTTAATTAAATCCAATAAAACATTACAATTTTCAACAACTTGTGCAGTTGGAGTAGATACTTTACCAACCATCAAATGAATATTGCCAAAAGTATCAGTACGATATTCTTTTTTACCTTTTTTAAATTCTTTAACAGTAGCAACAACATCTGTAGTAACTGTTCCAGTTTTGGGGTTCGGCATTAGTCCTCTCGGTCCTAAGATTTTACCCAGTTTTCCTAATTCGATCATAAACTTAGGCATGGTAATTATTAAATCAAAATCTAATCAACCAGATTTAATATCATTAATTTTATCTGTGTCACCAGCAAAATCAGCACCTGCTTCCAAAGCTTCTTTAGGGTTGTCAGTAATTGCCAATATTCTTATAGACTTACCTACATTATGTGGTAATGTAATTGCTCCACGCAATTGTTGCTCAGCTTTAGTAGTATCCAAATTTAATTTAATTGCAATATCAATAGAAGAGTCAAACTTAGTTATTGATGAACCTTTAACTATATCAATTGCTTCAGTAAGTTCGTATATTTTCTTAAAATCAAACTTAGATAAAACAGCTTTTAATTTCTTACCAGCCATAATTAATTTTTAACCTCTTTTTTAGGTTTGATTGGACTAACTCCTTCAATTTCTAAGCCCATTTGTTTAGCAGTGCCAGCAATTAATCTAAGTGCAGCATCAATATCATTAGCATTTAAATCAGGCATTTTGTATTCAGCAATTTTAATTGCTGCTTCTTTGCTTATTTTGCCAACCTTATCTGTTTTAGCATTTTTTGCACCTTTTTCAATTTTAGCAGCTTCTTTTAACAACATAGTTGTTGGAGTAGTTTTTAAAACAAAAGTAAATGATTTGTCATTAAAAGCAGTAATCACACATGGAACTACTTTGCCCATTCTATCTTTGGTTTTATCATTAAATTGTTTTGTAAATTCAGCCATATTGATACCAATTGAAGCCAAAGCAGGTCCTGGTTTTGCCTGACCACCAATTAATTCAATCTTAGCTACTCTTGTAACTTCTTTTTTTGCCATATGTAAAAGCAACACCTCATGTTCTTTTTGCAGTTATGCAAGGATTTAAATCCTCTCCTGCATTTAGACAAATATATCGTTAACATTTTACTTTAAATCTTTAGAACTAGAAGAAAAATATTTAATCTTTATATCCTGAACGCTAGCTCCATTTTTTAAATCATGATAACTACAATTAATTTTTTTAATTTCTTTTATTAAATTAAATGGATTTTTTAATAATTCATTTTTTTCATAAATCACTACTGCTACAGGATTTTTATTTAAGAATTTAGCTACTTTAGAACCAATAGCAAAATAAATAGCAATCATTAAAAATGTAACAATTAAATAAAATATAAATGAATATAAGAGGACATCCTTATTGGTCTCATTTTTATGAATAAAAGCAATCACAATGATTGCAAAGAATCCAATTAAAAAAAATGTAATAAAAATAATAAATCATGAAAACATAAACAAAAAATATTTTTTTAATTTTAAAAGGTCTTTTGACTCTTTGTTATTCATTTATTGCCTCATAATAATTAAATTTTATTTTTCATTGTTCATTGAAAAGAAAATGGACATAATAACAACATAATAATTATTTTTCAATTTTTTTTAATAAAAAAATTTTTTTCATTAAGTTTTTTGCATGAAATCAAAATTAGTATAAATGTTGCAACTGTTGTAACTAAAAAAAACACAATTAAAGCGATAAAAATTTCACTTCTTGTATTTATGCAAATTCCAATTAGCAAGCAAAGTCAAAATACATATAAAAATGTAATTCACCATGAAATATTTTTGCCAATTTTGTAATTTTTATCCATATTCATTTTGTATATAAAAATTAATCTTTTTTTCTAAAAAAGAAATTAGATTCTTTAATAAAAACAAAATGATTAACAACATTCATTACATGATCCATAATTCTTTCTATATTCTTAATAGCCAAAATTAATTCAATAAAATATTCAGTTGTGTTGTTGTTATTATTATTAAAGACTTCATTTTCATTTACATAAATATTTTTTAAAGTTTTTAAAGACATTGAGTATTCATTTCAAAATTTTTTTTGCAATTCTAAAACATATTTATGTGCTTCAGAAGCATCATTTTGTTTAAAAAAATCAAAAACTTTCTGATAATTAATTATTGCTTTGTTTTCTAAATTTTTTAAAACTTTTAAAGCAGGTGTATAAATAGTTAAATTTCGATCTAAAAATTTTGATAAATTATTTGCATAATCACATATTCTTTCTAAATCATTAATAGAATTGATAATTGCAATTACAAACCGCAAATGACTTGCTTGAGGTTGCTCTTTAGATATTATCCATACAGACTCATCTAATAAATCTGAATGAATAATATTTGACATTTTTTCCATCTCATAAATTTCTTGTAAAAGTTTATTTTTATTTATTAAATCTTCATAAGAATCTAATGCTTCTAAAACTTTTAAATGCATTTGATATGTATGTTCTAAATAATCATAAAATTTAGAAATTAATTCTTTTTCAGATTGTTTTAAAGTTCCGTAATTAATGGCCATTTAATTTTTTCCTTCTTTTAAAAATTTTAATATTCATTCAATACATTTTTATTTTTCTAGAATTATTAAAAATTCATGGAACAATAAGATTACTAATTATAACAAGAATTAAAATTAATATAGTTGCCATAAAAGCAGATTCAAACATAATAGATGTTGCATTTGCTGAAGTAGAAAATAATTGTGCATAAATTCTTGTGGTTAAAGTTTGACCTCAAAGGCCCAAATCAATATGATTAGAAGATGTTAAACCAGCAGTTAAATAAAGAGGAGCTGTTTCGGCCATAATTCTACCAATTGACAAAATAATTGCTGTTAAAATTCCTTCTATAGCCATTGGAATAATAATTTTATAAATAGTTTCAAATTTACTAACACCTAGTGCATAAGAATTCATTTTAATCTCAACTGGAATGCTATTAAGTGATTGTTGTATTGTTCGAATAAATGTAGGCAGTACAACAATAGATATAGTTAATATTCCTGCAATTAGAGAATTGCTTGATTGTCCGCCTGAAGCAAAACCTAAAAATTGCAAAAAGAAAGTTAAACCAAAAATACCAAATACAATAGATGGTGTTGAACCTAAACAATCTACAAAAAATAAAATTACTTTTTTTCATTTATTACTTTTGGCATATTCATTTAAATATAAACTAGTTAATAAAGAAATTGGGAATGAAATTGTAAGGGAAATAATAATTATTATTATCGTATTAACAATTGCCCTTCCTGTACTATCATTTCCAATAGAATTAATTGTAGCACTAGGTAAAAAAGCAGCAGACCCACCATTAATTAAAACATAAAGCAATAAATAAGTAATGAATACAAAACAAATAATTACCGCGCATCATTCTCAAAATATTTTTCAAATATCATATATATGTAAAAAATGATTATTTCTTAATCTTTTTTTTATATAAGTAGATGTTTCATGAATATTATGAGTAGTTATTTTAAACATAGTATTAGCTGTTAAATTTTCAAATGTTAAAGCAATATACCTAGGAATAAATGTCACTACATTGTAGAATATTTGTTGTATTTTAAATAATCAAGGATATTTTTTTTGTGTGCTCTCTTTTGTCATTCACAAAATAAACCCATTTAAAATAATAATTATAAAAAAAAGAAATAATGCAAATACATAAAGGACGCCACGCATTGAACTTGAACTATTTTCACTATAAAAATTATATGAAATAATTGAACCTAAAGTTTTTAACCCAGATAAAAAAACATTACCAAGACCACTATCAAAAACTTGATTAAAATTTTGAGATGTTAAAATAAAATTTAATGCCATGGTTTCTCCAATTGCTCTTCCCATAGCAACAATAATCGCTACTACAATGCCAACTTTAGCTTGTTTTTTAGCAACCTTATAAATTGCTTTAGTTTTAGATGTTCCCAAAGCAATAGGTGATAAAATAAATTCATTAGATACTGCATCTAGTGCATTGTATGACAAAGCAACAATTGTAGGTAAAACCATAAAAGCAAGCATCACAAATGCTGTTATTAAGTTTCAAGATGTTGACAAATTAAAAATTGATTGAATTAATTGACCTAGTGATGTTGCTGCAAATAATCCAAATACAACTGATGGTATTCCTGCTAGCAAATTAATTACAATTCTTAAAAATTTAACATACTTTTGAGGTGTTCGATATTTTAAAAAAACAGCCGTTTTAATCCCAATAGGACCTGCAACTAATAAAGAACCCATAGTAATAAGTAAAGTAATAAATAATGGCAATCATATACCAGCTTGCCCATTACTTAAATTATATTCACTAGTGAATATAGATCATCCATATTGTTCAAAGCCTGGCACTGATTGAATAATAATGAAAATGATAATGCCTATAAAAAGAATAGCAACAAATCAAGCAAATATAAATGTAAGATTTTTAAAAAAATGATTTTTTAAAATTTTATTTCACACTTGTTCAATAGAATTTTTATTTTTTATTTTAAAAATCATTACTCAACTCCAAATCTAACAGGATTAAATTGGAAGTCATTTTTTCAAAATAAATCCATTTTTGTTAAAACTAATTGTTCTAATGTTAGATCTTTTGTAACTACATCAGTTAAAAACATAACTTTTAATTGATCATCATTTAAAAATATTAATCCTTGATCTAAAAAAATTTTTTGAACAATTTCAAATTCACTTGGAAATAAATATTTAGAAAATAAAATTCAACTTACAAATTTTTGAACATTAATGAGTTTATTAGTATTATTTAAAGAGATAATTGTATTAAATGGCCTAGTTCAATTATATTTTTTAGCAGAAACATTATCTATATTAGCTTCGACTCCATTACATTTCATCACAACAAACCCATCATTTAAAATAGTATTTATATTATTTTGAATAAAACCTAAACTAAGATAAATCATAGAACCAGCAGTCTTTGCATTAGTTTTAAAATTAGTATAAGCTTCACTATTAGATTCATTTGTTATTCTTGTAATTGGTCCATAACTACCACCATTTAAAGCATTTTGAGTTTGTGCACTTAATGTGGTGGTATCAATTAGTTTGGAATCTTTAAAAAAAGCTTCAGCTGTTCCAGAAGAAAGTGAACCGCCACTTCTAGCGTATGGTGTAATTAGAATTTCATTACTTATCGATGAATTTCCTGAATAAAATCTATTAAGAGGAATAGAATTATAACCAGCAAATGCATTGTATAAATCAGCAATATTATTTTGATTAATATCTCAATTATTATCTACATTTTTAGGTGGCAATAACAAGATGCCAATTGCATCAATAGCTAGAGTAATAGTTTTTAAATTATTAACCTTTCATTTATTCGTAAGTTCTGAATCATTCTCGACAGAACTTCTAGGACTTTTTGATGCATTTCCCATTAAAGTTTGTAAATTTGCAATTGAAGAAATTCCAACAGAAGATCCTCCTGCTTGTACACTAATTTCTACTCCGTTATTTTTGCTATATTCATTCCCCAAATTAGACAAAAGTGGCTGAACAGAACTAGAACCTTTTGAGTCAATAACAATGAAATTGCCGCAAGAACTTAAAAAAGGCAAGCAAATTAAACCAATCCCAAATACACAAGTTAAATTAAACAAAAATTTTTTTCTTTGTTTTTGCATTTTACTATTAACCAATACGACCACTTATGTAATCCTTTGTTCGTGCTTGCTGGGGTTTTGTAAATATTTGCTTAGTTTGACCAAATTCAATAATTTTACCTTGATAAAAGAAAATAGTTTGGTCACTAACTCTTTGCGCTTGAGCCATGGAATGAGTAACGATTATAATAGTAAATTTTTCCTTTAACTTAAATATTAATTGTTCAATTTTGCTTGTTGCAATTGGATCTAATGCAGAAGTTGGTTCATCCATTAATAAAACGTCTGGTTGTAATGCAATTGCTCTTGCTATGCATAATCTTTGTTGTTGGCCCCCAGATAAACCTAAAGCACTTTCATGAAGAATATTTTTAACTTCATCTCATAAAGCTGCATCTTTTAAAGAATTTATAACTATTTCTTTTATTGCTTCTTTATCTTTGATTCCATGTGATTTTAATGCATAAGCAATATTTTCATATATTGACAAATTAAAAGGTGTTGGTTTTTGAAAAACCATACCCACTCTAGTTCTTAATTCTAGATCTGTCAAAATTTTAGAAGAAATATTTTTTCCTAAAAATCAAATGTCACCAGTAATTTTTACACCATCTATTAAATCATTCATTCGATTTAAAGATCTTAAAAAAGTAGATTTTCCACAGCCTGATGGCCCAATTAAAGCTGTTACCTTATTTTTTTGAATTTCAATATTTATATCAGACAATGCATTTTTTTCACCATTTTTATATCAAAGGCAAAAATTTTTCACTTCAAAAACGTTTGTATTTTTAAAGTCTTTTAAAAAAACTTCTAAATTTAATTTTTTGTCTTTTGCTAATATTTTTAACTGTGAAATATCTTTTTTTATAGATTTAATTTGACTACGTAACTCCAAAACATTTGGAATTGTCTTTATATAAGATTTAATGTTTAAAATGTTATTTTTTGTCTCATCAATTTTTTGTTGAATATTGACTTTTTCCTCGTCAGAAACTATGTTAAGTTGTTTTTCTAAATTTATTATTTGAGTTTTTAGTAAACCAAGATGAATAGATGGTAAAGTCTTATAAAGATAATCTTTTTGCTTTATCATCTTAGCTAGTTTATTTTTTAATTCAATAATATTTAATTTGTACTCTTTACGTTGTGCCAAAAGTTTTTTCTTATTTATTTGCTTTTGCTCTTTTGTCAATTTTACAACAACAAAGGGTTTGCTTGATTCTTCTTCTTGCAATTTTACATCTGAAATATTTTGAGTAGAAATAATCTTTGAAGGCTCTATGTCTTCACGATTTAAATTTAATTTTTGATTATTAGAGTCAAACATCTTATCAAATTATAAACGATATGTTTTTAAAACAAATTTAATTGGGCTTCCTAACAATAAATTAATAAAGTAAGAATTAAAAAGTAATTTTATATAAATCCCTTTCATATCGATACACATGAGGATAAGTTCAAAAATAATTATAAATGAATATATTTTTTTTGGTTATTTTATTCATTTTAAAAATATTTTATCCAAATTTAAATTTTCTTTGAACTTATATATGTGGAGGGAACTAATGAAAAAAATAAAATTAAAATTCTTGTTAATTATTGGAATCCTAATTGCAAGTATAGTTACAATACTTTCATTTTGTGTTATAAACCAAACAAATTTATTTTTAAACAATCAAATTAACAAAAAAAATATTGATTCTCCAAATTTTCTTCAAAAAATTGAAACTGAATCAGTTAAAAAACTAAATAATAAAGAGTACATAGGTTATACATTAAATAGTGATCCAGTTTTAGCATCTCAAAATGTTTCTATAGAAAACAATAACATAATCTATGATCCATTTCGATTATTATCTTTAAAAAAACAAACAAATGCAGTGGCGTCCAAAGTTAATATAGATGTTATAAATGATTTTTGAAATAAATGTAATTTAATATTAGATGATATTAATAGCTATGCTGTTATTGAAGGTTTTACTCCATTTTTAGAAGCTAGTTCTAATTTAGAATTTTCTGATAAACACCGCCACTTTGGTGATGTACATTGTTTTATCTATTCATACACAGCAAATTCTATGTATGGAACTTCTGGAGAATCTGAACAAATAAAAGAAAGTGTTAATGATATTTATCAAAATCAAATGGGTTATTCATATGATAAATTTTGTATACATGCAATGACCTATAAATGTTCTGATATTCCTATTACTGTAGAATTCCCTGCAGGTTACAAACAATCAGAAATGTTTATTCCATATGATGCTACAGACCCAAATGAAAAAGGTGAATTTACTTTTAAAGTTGGAAGTGCTGGTAGCAATTGAGATAGTAATTCCAATACAATTATATTAGGCCCAAAAGAGAGTCAAGGTTTCCGAGCAGGTTTTATAGTTCATGCTAAATATTTACCTAAAATATCAATTGATCCACAAACTTTTAAATTAAATAATGAAATCTACAATATTAGTGTTTCTAAACCTTATGATATTAGATATAGTTATTTATCTGTTAAAAATAAAAATAGTTGAAATACATTAAAAGATTATGCTGACTTTTTGTCTTATAGAGAAAACAAAATTAATGAAATTAAAAATCTAATAAATGACCCTAAATACTTTCCATATATTAATCAATGCATTAATAGTCAAAGCAATTTAGCAAGTAATCAAATAATGGAACAATCTAATTTAGTTAGTAATGTTTATAAAATTAAACAATACAAATATTTAGTTCCAGATCAAATTCAAAATACCTATGTAAATTATAATGTAACTAATAATAGTATTAAAAATATTAGATATTATTCCAATATAAATAATTTTATCGCAGATCAAATTATTTTAGACCCCGAATCTGGTGTTAAAAATAGAAATAAAAATAATATTTCAGTTTACAATGAAACAGATTATGAAAATTTAGCTCTTCGTTTTAAATTTGATGATGACTTTTTAAATCTACTAAATTTAATTGATGAATATAACAATTTATTACTCACAGTTAAGAAGAAATTAAATAATTTAACTGACAATGAAATCAAGTTATTTTTATATCCATTATGAAATTTTGAATATGATATTAAATCATTTGAAAATCTTGATAAATTAATTAATGAATTACAAAATAATTCATGAAAAGTTGATAATACTATTATTCCAAAAATGAAGGAAATTTTTCAAGAAAATTACATTATTAATGATGATAACCTTTATTTTTTTCATGATTTACCTGAACTATTTAAAGAAATTTATGAGCAATTAAAAATTGAAGCACTTGTTTCACAAGCAGATCAAGAACCAACAAAAATTTCTATTTTTGAAAATAAATCTTTTAATTCAATTAATTTTAATAATGAAATATTGTTACAAAATAAAAATTTAACTAGTCAAAACATTGCCAAACTAAAAATAAGTGACTTAATGTTAAAAAACAAAATATTCACATCTGAAAACACTGAGTCTATTGAACTTAGTAAAATATCTAGAAAATACCCAATATGCAATAGCATAAATGTAGGATCCAATTTTATTGAATATAACATCAAATATCGTAAAAATTTTCAACAAATTAACCCTATAAATGATATTAACACTAAATTTAAAATTAATTTAAATATAGACAAACAAGGTTTTTTAGCTTCAGATTATATAGACAATAGTGCTAACTTAGATGATAAATTCTTTTATATTGAAAGGACTATAAAAGATAACCTATGTGGCGCAACTAGCACAGTTAATTTTCAAAAAAATAATATTCAAATATTGAGTGGTACATCAACAGAAATAAGTGATTTAAACAAAATAATTAATACTTATGGAATTGATTTAAAACCTAATGATTTTACAGGTACATTTTATGTTTTAGTGAGCATTAATAATTCAAATGATTTAATTAATTTTGGAAATGAAAATTTTCCAGAAATCATTCCAAATAATATGTGATTTATTAATCAAAGTATAATTGATCCTTCTATTAGGACATATTTATTTAAATTAGAAGCTGCTAAAAAATTAATATCATTAGATGATATAGATTTCAAAATAGAAAATAAAAAATTGTGTATGAGAATTAAAAATGATCAAATACAAGAAACAATTAATTTAAATTTCCAAAAAGATGATTTAAATAATCTTTTATTAAACCAAGTGATATTTTTTTCTTTATCTCCATCAATTGCTATCAATGATATTAATGATTCACAAAAATACAATAATTTAATTGAACGCTTAGAAAATGCGCTAACTAATTTAAATTTTGTTGTATTTAAACAAAACATAAATATTAATTTTTACACAAATGAAATAAACTTTCAAATATCTTCTTATACAGATTTAAAAATAGATATTATTGAAACTAACTTAAATAAAATTGAATTAAATTATTCTACTAATGATAATTATGAAAATAAATATTCTATAAGTTATCAAATTATTGAAAATAATAATAGTTTATTATTGTCTTTAAATACAAGTACACACATTACTGAATCTGCATATAAAATTTACATCATGCCTTTCGAGAATGAAATAATAAATTTTTTAATCAATAGCATTAATAAAAATGAAATTTTAGTGTCTAAAAATTTGGAAATTACTAATTTAAAAATTAACTTTTTAGATCTAAGCAATGAAATGGAAGTTAAAGCAAAAAGTAAAACATCTTCTTCAAATTTAAATGATTCAGTTCCTATAATATTAGGAATTACAATTCCAATTATTTTAGCTTGCCTAATTTTAATTCCATTATCCTTTTGGTTGTATAAAAAAAGGAAAATAAAACTAAAAAAAATTAGATAAAAATAAAAGGTCCTTCTATCCTTATAAGAATAGAAGGACTATTTATATTAACATCTTTAGATCTTATTAGATCTTCAGATAACTATACACCATTTCTTAAAAGTAAAAGATAAACTTTATTAATACTTTGGTGATACAGAAGCACAAATTTACGTATAGTTTAAGTAAGAGAAAAACTTAAAAAATAAAATTTAGGGTGCTGTTAAGGTAAGTAATGTATTTAGTAGAGAGAAAAAAAGAGGAAGATAAAGTTAATTATCTAGGAGAATGGTTTTCAAATTGAATCCACATTTAAGCAAAACAATGATTCTTTTTTTAATTTAGAGAAATTTAACTTCAAGAATTTTATGGACAAGTTGAGCAACATGAAATTCGAAAAGAAGACTCATTCCCAGGTGGTACCATATACACTTTGATACCACCCAATCTTATTGTAACACAAAACAAAATTAATATGATTTAAGTTGCTTATAATCCACACTTTCATTGAATTCCACAATTTGTACATGTGTTACATCCACCCATGTCAGTTATAATTCCTTCTTTGCACTCGGGGCAATTGTTGCCAAGCTCAATGCCTATATTGCGATCTTGTCTGTCATTGGGAATGTTACTAAGACTACTTTTAGGTAAAGAATCCACAATGGTTGGATCTTTAGAAACAATGTTTTGTGCTTCTTTTGAGTCAACAATTAAATCTGTATCAATTTTTAGTTGTAATTGTTCTAGTTTATTTTCATCATTATTAGTTAAAGATAAAACTTGAGTGTCTCTACTTCCATCTACATAAACTGTTCCACCTTTAGCTTTGCCATCATATAACATTTCATAAATTTTTTCTACTTCACGGACACTGTATCCCTTTGGGGCATTTACAGTTTTGGAAATAGATGAATCAATTCATTTTTGAATAACAATTTGAGTATTTGCATGTTCTTCTGGAGTAAGTTGCATTGCAGAAACAAAAATGTCAGGTAAATTATTTTCATTTCACACATTTTCGCCATTTACATCTTTTTTGTTGTTGTATTTCAATCATTCAGTCACAATTTTTTGTTTTACTTTTGTAAATTGACCTAATCTGCCAGATCGATAATATTCAAAAGCAAAGTAAGGTTCTAATCCTGTTGATACACCAACCATTGTTCCTGTAGAACCGGTCGGAGCAATAGTAAGTAAATGAGAATTTCTAATTCCATAATTTTCAATTTTTTGAGCAATATCACTTGGCAATTGTTTTACAAAAGGTAGATTAGCAAATGTTTTAAATAGTTTAGGTTTTAAAAATGGAAATGGTTTCTTTTCATATGCTAAATCAACAGATGCTCGATATGCTGTTTCAGCAATAATATACATAACATGATCAATAAAAGTATTGCCATCTTCAGAACCATAACGCTTATTTGCTCAAATCAACATATCGTGGAGACCCATAATTCCTAAACCTACACGTCTCTCGCCTAATGCCTGTTTCTCATTTTCTTCTAAGAAATATGGTGTTGCATCAATAATGTTATCTTGCATTCTTACAGCAATTCTAACTGATTCTATTAATTCTTGACGTTTCAATTCTTTAGTTTTTTTATCAATGAAATTAGCTAAATTAATGGCTGATAAATTACAAACTGAATAAGCAGCTAATGGTTGTTCTCCACAAGGATTAGTACAAACAATTCTTTGTCCATATGATTGAGCATTTGTCATTTTTTGGGCAGTGCCCATAAAAAAGACACCTGGTTCAGCTGAATATGTAGCACAAAAATTAATTAAATCCCAAAGATCTATTGCTTCAATTTCATAATAAACTTTTACTGGGAAACCTAAGTCTTGCCATTTTTGAACATCTGTTATTTCATGTCAATGCTCATCATAGTATTCTTTTTCTTTTTTTGTCATAGCAGCAATATCAGGGTAACGTAATAACCATTTTTGTTTGTTTTTTACTGCTAGCATAAATTCATCAGAAATAGCAACAGAAATATTAGCCCCTGTTAAAAACTGACTATTTACTATTTCTCATCTACCACCCTCATTAAATAGTTTTAATGCATTTTCATAGGTTTGAATCGAAACAGAACTTCTATTATCAATAATTATTTGTTGTGCTTCTTTTTCAAAATCAGTTAAAGGTATAAATTTTAACTTTTGTTTTGCAACATCAGCAATTAATGGATCTTTCATATTTTCTAAAATCCATTTTAAAATATTTGCATTTTGCATTTTAGATATTATGAATTCAACAATATCTGGATGTCAATCATTCAACATAATCATTTGTGCACCACGACGTGAACCGCCTTGTTCAACTAAATGAGTTAATTGACTAAGATCATTTAATCAGGATACTGCACCTGATGATTGGCCTCCTACACTTAATGCAGGAGTGTTTTTTGGTCTTAAAGAAGAACCATTAGTCCCAACTCCTCCGCCACGACTCATTATTTCCATAACTTTTTCACGATGTTTGGCTATCCCTGATCTAGAATCTTGAGGATTAGGCATAACAAAACAATTGAAATAAGTTACCTTTGATGGATTGCCAGCGCCAAATAAAACTCTACCTGCTGGAACAAAATTCATTGATGAAATTTGTTTATAAAATTTTTCTTCATATTCTTCACGTTTGGAACGTTTATTTTCAACACTTGCTAAATTTTTAGCAACTCTTCTGGCAATTTGTTCATAAAATAATTCTAAAGGCTTAGAAATTTGATTTTTTCTACGAATAATTATTCCTTTTATGGTTTTTTCATTTTTTTCAAAATCTGGTATTTTGCCAACTTCTTGTTCTTCTAGTTGAAGTTTAATTAAATCCCCATTAATTTCTAAAACCCTACCAATACCTCTAGCAGAAAAAATAGGGTCTTCTTTTATTACTGCAATAACAATATCATTAGGTTTTAAAGTAACTAATAAATCATCTTTTTGTGAGTATCTATCTAACATCACTAAGCGAGAAATTCCATCTAGTGTTTTTTCATAATCCAACTTTATAGGAAAAACATGGTCAAATTTCTTTATATCTTCATTTAAACTGTTTATTTGATCTAAAGAATATACGTGATCCATGTTTATATTCCTTCTGGTTGAATAACTAAGGCATTTAATTTAGTAAGTATTATGTGGTAATTAAGTATACATAATAATAGATATTTTTTATTTTTATTTAAAAAATATTTAAAAGTTAATAAAATTTAGAAATAACAACAAAATTGTCTCTTTATTATGTTATTTTCAAAATATCTATTTTAAGTAGTTTAAACTACAAATTAAAAATAAACTACTTTATATAATTTGTCAATTAGTAAAATGTTATTCTTAATTTCAACTATTTTTTAAAAGTTTTGCTACAAGTTATTTGCAATAGTAGATTCAATGTTATTCACTTCTATGTTATTTAATGAATAAGAATAGTTTGAAACATCTTTTTGCTCTAGACTTTCTAGTTCATTAAGTGGTTTTTTAATGTCAAAATCTTCAATTTTTCTTTTCAAATATTTTGAATGTCCTTTTATTACATTGCTTTTATTTTCTATTGTATCTAAATTTTTTTTAATTGTATCAATAGCACCAGTAATCTCATCACATCTGGCATTAATATATTCATTTTTTTCAATCAAATTTGATTTAAGTGTTTCAAAAATGTTATCAATTTCATGTCTTGATTTATTTTGCAACTGGTAATTATTAAGTTTTTCTCTAATATCACGATTTGATAAAACAGCCAAACGGTATAAACCTAAAAATGCAATTAACATTTGAGGACGAATAATATAAATATTTTCATAGTAATCTGCTTTATCAATATGAATTGTTTTTTCTCGTTCTAATTCAGTAACTAGCACAGCTGTATCAGCATTCAATTTTTTTCGATCATTTTCTACGTCTTTTAAATGATCCTTATTTTTTTTCTTATTAATACTTGTATTTGCTTCAGTTTTCATTTCTAAAATGCAATGACCTAATGTCATTCTATTCATATCTTCTTCTGATAAGTTTTTTAAATCTGAGGTTTTACAATTAAAAACTCTAAAAGAAAAATCTGGATATGAACTACCTTTTGTTGTTTTATCATAAATTGTATCTTCTGATCATTGGAAATATTTTCTATATTCATTCTCACTTCATTTTTCTAAGTCTTCACCTAATTGTTTTACATTAAGCAAATCACGAGTATGAGCTTTTTCTTTAGCATCTTCTAATTGTAAGTCTAGTGATTTTATTTTATTCTGCAAATCTTGGTTAGTGGATTTTAATTCTTCTATAATATGTTTATCTGAATAGACTTGTTTCATTAATTCATCTTTGTCAGTATTTAACTTTGCTTTCTCATCTTCTAATTTAGAAATATATTCTGTTTTTCCTGCAATAGTTTCTTTTGATATAGCGTTATCTAAGTGTAAAGTTTTATTTTCTTCTTGAAACTTATCACACTGAATTTTTAATTCATTACATTTATTACATTGGTTATTGTAAGAATTTAAATTAATACTTTTCTTTTTACGATATTGAAATATTCACACTACAATAATTGAAATACCAATAATAACTACTAATACTACTAATGCAATTAAAATATATAAGGTTGTATCTTGCATAATGTTTCTCCTACACTTGCAATTAAAATTATCTTATCAAAACATCTTTTATGCTAAATTAATTATAGTGTCATTTATTGACATATTGTGGAATTATTCCACTCTTGGAATAAAAAAAGTGCACTACCTAATACTTTGAATATAGGTGATGCACTTTGAATTTTCTTTAAAGAATAAAATTTTTAATTAAAAATTATTTTCAATCGCTTTTTAATCTAACTTCAAAGTTTAAGTTAGAATTGTTATTTTTAGATTTTTTAGTTAAAACTAGTTTTGTGCTAGTGCTAGAACTATCTTTTGTAAAACCAGAATCAAAATAACTTGAATCACTTTCTTTACGTAAAATGTACAAGTCATCAATGTTTGTACTACTTAGATTTTCGCCAGTTACTATAATAGTAATTGTGTCAACATTTACTTTAGTTTCAGTTTTTTCAATTTTAGCTTTAAGACCAGATTGGATCTTAATAGTTGCTTTGTCTTCTATACCATTAATGCTTAGACTAATTTCAGTTCCATTTGTTTTTATAGATTCTAAGAATGCTTGGTCTTTAATTTTTAAGTTTATGTATGTAGATTTAATACTAATATCAAATTTTTCAGAAATATCATTTCCTTCTTTAGTTTTTACTTTAATATCACTAAGTTTAACTAAACCAATACCATAAACTTGTACTGAAATTTCTTTTCCTCATTCAACTGTGTTTTGTTTAGTTGGGAATGAAGGATGTAAATCAAAACTAACTTTGCTATCACCAATTGAAACTTCATATGTTCCCATTTTTAATGCTTCATTAGTATCAATTAAATTTTTTCATTTACCATTTTCATCAGAGGGTAATGCAGTATCACCTATTTTGCTCTCAAAACTAAATGTTTTGTTTTCATCTTTCTTAGTAACTTTAACATCTGTATCTTTAACATTTTTTAAATTTTTACCAAATAATCCTAGAGATGTGCTATTACCATTAACAACAAGTTCAACTCTAGTTAATACAGGTTTTTGTTCATTTGAATGATCTTTGTCACAATTACCATGATCATTGTGATGATCGTGCTTATAATCATCTGTTGTTGATATTAAAGAATCATTTGAAGTACTTGAAACATTATTGCTTACACTATCTTGAAGAACATTAATGTTGTTACTAATATTTTTGTTAGTTAATAACACAGTAGGAGCAACTATTGAAGTAACTACTAACGGGGTAGCAATTGCTAATGCAATTAATGTTTTTTTATATCTTTTTTGCATAATTTCCTCTCTTAAACTAAAAAATTAACAACAACTAAATTTACTAAAAGTAGATAAAAAATAAACTAAGCAAATAGTTTATTTTAAACTTATCATAAAGTTGTTGGAGGTAATACTCTACCAAAAAAAAAAAAAAACAAATTTTATCAATTTGGTCATAAAGTATCTTTTTAAATTGCTCCAATTTTATATAGCATTAGATTAAAAATTATCAGATTTTAAAAAGCAAAAAACCTTTTTTATAAGGTAAATATTTTGATTTTATAGTGACATTATTTAAAGTTATATTAATAATTAATACAACCATTATTTATTTAATTTATGCTTTTAATTTGCTAAATACATCATAAAATTTAGTTAATTGTTTAATGAAATCTTTTAATACAACATTAACCCTTAAATATAAAGTTTCATCATATCTAAAATTTGCAAAGATTACAGTATTATTGATTTTAATGTTAATTTAAAATTAGTAGATTTTGATTACCAATTTGAATCAACAAATTTATAAGTAAATAATTTAAGAATTTTTAAAGTTACAATTTCTTGTAATTTAATACATGCTATAAGAGTAAATTGAATAAATCAATATTTAACAAAATACCTTTACAATCGCATTGATGTTCATTATTTTTATAATCAAACTATTTATGATTATAATGGCAAAATTTTTCTTTGCTAATTATGGGTATAGTATTAATTTACATAATAATTGAAATTATGAAATTAATAAAATAATCACAATAAACATTCATTTAAAATTAATTTGTTTTTACTATTAGCTCAATAACTTCTATAATAAATTTAGTAAATTCAAGAAAAAATATATTGATAATTATCATATTAAAAATAAACTTTTATTAACAAATGGTTTTATTTTTTGACTTATTGAAATGTTGTTTCTTTATTTAAAAGAAACTACAAAAAGTCATTACAAAGCATAATTAATTATTTAAAATATCAAAGTTATTTTACTTGTTTTTATAAATAATAAAACAATATAATTTGCTATAAAAATAATTTAAACATACTTAATTAATAAACATTATATAGGGTTTTATATGATTAAATTAGATGGCATAAAATTAGCTAAACAATTCCAAAAAGAACTTATTCCTTTTTTGCAAAATAAAAAAATACGTTTAGACATTATTCAAATAGGTAATGATTATGCTAGTTCTATATATGTGCAAAAAAAAATAAAAATATGTAAAGAATTAAATATTAAAACAAAATTTTGAAAATTACCTGAATCTATAACAAGTAATGATTTGATATCTATCATTGAAAAATTAAATAAAAATAATAAAGTAAATGGTATTTTATTGCAATTGCCCATACCTAAAAATCTTAATGTAGATTTAATTTTAAAAAAAATTAATCCTTTAAAAGATGTTGATGTTTTTAATAAAAAAACTTTGACTTTAAAAAATTCTAATAGAAAAAGTCCTTTGCCTTGTCTTGTGGGAGCGATTGATGCTTTTAGAAAAAAATATAAAATACCTTTTAGAAATAAAACAATTGTTGTTTTAGGAAAAGGTAAAACAGGTGGGTCACCAATAATCAATTGATATAAAAATAAATATAAAATTATAGCTTTGGATAAAAACAATAAAAATATTAATAAATATGTTGCAAAGGCAGATATATTGATATCTGCAATAGGAAAAACAAATGTAATAGATTCTAGTTTAATAAAAGAAGGAGCGGCTTTTTTTGATATAGGAATTAATAGATCAAACAATAACTTGTCTAAAAAAATATCTGGTGATATCAATTATGAAGAAGCACAACTAAATGCTAAATGAGGTACCCCTGTGCCTGGAGGAATAGGACCTTTAACGATTATTATGCTTATTAAAAATTTAATACTTTTATCAAATATTCAAGATGAACAAAAAATTAACAATTGTTTATAACCCTTATGTAAATAAATTAAAAAATAATGAACAATTTATATTAATTAATAAAGCTGCAAAGCTTTTAAATATTAAACTTTTTAACATTCCAAGTAATAATATTTTTAGTTTAATTAGTTCTAAAAACATAAAATTACCAACAAAAAAAATATTATTTTTAGATAAAAATATTGCTTTAGCTAAATTATTAGAAAATTATGGTTATCTTCTTTACAATAATTCAGATGCAATAAATGTATGTGACAATAAAGCTTTAACACATGTGCATTTAATGAATGAAGGTATTGCTCAACCAAAAACATTAATTGGACCTCTAACTTTTAATTTAAACACATCAAAGCAAAATTATTTATCATTTTTAAAAATAATTAAAAAATCATTTAAATTTCCTCTTATTGTAAAAGAAGTGTATGGGTCTTTTGGTAAGCAAGTTTATTTGATTAATAATATTGAAGAATTTGATACAAAATTTAATAAATTAATGAATAAGCAAATAATAATTCAAGAATTTATAAATTATAATCCTGGCACAAGTATTAGAGTTTTAATAATAAACAAAAAAATTGTCGGTATTTTAAAACAAACTAACACTTTAGATTTTCGCTCTAATTTATCTCAAAATGCAACAGGAACAATAATTACTAATATATCAAATGATCATAAAAAAATGCTTAATTTGATAATTAACAAATTAAATTTGTTTTATGCTGGAATTGATTTTTTATATGATAAAAATAAAAATTGAATTTTTTGTGAAGCAAATACTAATGCTCAATTAAGTAATATTTCTAAAATTTACAATATAAATTTTGGAAAAACTTTATTGAATGAAATAATAAATGATAAAAAATATGGAATGTAAAAGAAACAAACATAATTTAAAAATAGCACTTGTGTATACAAAAAATGATTATGATAATAATAATTTTTTTGCAGATCAAATCATTTATGAATTAACTAAATGAAATGTTTTATGTGATCTAATATTAATTGATAACAATAATAAGATTGATTTAACTAAATATGAAGTAATAATTAATCGTTCTAGATCAATTGATTTTTTAATTAATAAAAAAAAAGATTCAATTGTTTTGAATAATCCTACATTTACAGATATGGCTAATAATAAATTTAAAACATATTTATGATGTAAATTAAATAAAATAAATGTTTTAGATACCAAACTTTTTAATAAAAAAAATAATTTAACTTACCCTTTTGTAATTAAAGAAATAAAAGGCCATGGAGGCAAAGAAGTTTATAAAATAAATGATATTAATGATTTAAATAAAATAAATTTAATAAATAAAGAATTTATCATTCAAGATTTTTTTAAACAAGGAAATGTTGATATTCGAGTCTATGTAATGTTTAAGAAAATTTTATTTGTTGCAAAAAGAATGGCAACAAATTTAAATGAGTTTAGAAGTAATTTTTCTATAAACAAAAATGCTAGTAAATTTAGACTCAATTTCTTACAAAAAAAATATGTTAAAAAAATAATAAATAAATTGCCATTGGGTTTCTATGGTTTAGATTTTTTTATTAATGACAAAAAAAAATTAATTTTAAATGAAATTGAAGATGTAGTTGGTTCTAGAATGATATACCACCTTAAACCTAAAATAAATGTTCCAAAAATATTTGTGGCTTCCATATTAAAAAATTTAAAAAAATGTAAATCTTGAAATGATAAAAGATTTTGAAATGACATTATAAAATTTTAATAAATGTTAAAAAATAACTTTGTCATTTAAGTGTTTTTTTTGAATTAAATTGTTTATCTAATTAAGATTTTGAACAATCATCCAGATTTTTAGTTTTAATTTTTTGTTTAAAATCAGTTGTCTCAGGTTTTACAGGTCTATTTGGTACACTATGATGATGTCTACATCTTGCTGTATAAGATTCTTGATTTCCTATCAAAATTAATGGAGATTCATATGGTGCTGGATTTCCATTAATTAATCTTTGTGTTCTAGAAGCTTCTGCACCACATTCAGTACATATAGCTGTTAATTTAGTTACTTTTTCAGCAATTGTTAATAATGCAGGAATAGATCCGAATGGTTCTCCTCTAAAATCTCGATCTAATCCAGCAACTAAAACATTGATACCATTATCAGCAAAAGTTTGAACTATTTCAATAATTTCATCACCAAAAAATTGAACTTCATCAATTGCCACCAAATCTGGTCTTTGTGTATCTACATGTTTATACATATCATAAGGATCATGAATAGTAATTGCTGCAATATGCCTGCCATCTCTAGATCTAACATCTTTATTTCTTGAGTCAACATCTGGTTTAAACACAAGGCATTTAATATTTGCAAATGATCATCGGTTTACCCTTCTTATCAATTCTTCAGATTTGCCAGCAAACATTGGCCCACAAATAACTTCAATTCAACCAGATTGATTTATAAATGCATTTTTTTTAGCCATCTTGCCCTCATTAATTTAAACATTAAATCTAAAGTTACAAACATCCCCATCGTTCATAACATAATCTTTTCCTTCTAAATGAACTTTCCCGGCTTCTTTTGCTTTAACTTCAGACTTATATTTAAGTAAATCAGCCACAGAAATAATTTCAGCTTTAATAAATCCTTTTTCAAAGTCAGAATGAATTAATCCAGCACACTGTGGAGCTTTATATCCTTTTAAAAATGTTCATGCTCTTGTCTCTTTTTTTCCAAATGTAAAATATGTGCATTGATTTAAAATTTTGTATGATTCTTGAATAATTTTATCTAATCCTGATCCGTGCTTAAAACCCAATGCGTCTAACATTTCTTTTTTATCTATTTCATTTAATTCTGATAACTCTGATTCTATTTTTGCACTAATAGGAATAATAATATTATTAGAATTATGTTCTAATAAATATTTTTTTAAATTAGAAAAATAAGTGCAATTATCTGGGTTTTTAATATATTCTTCTGAAATATTTGCTACATAAATAATTGGTTTAGTAGTTAATAAATTATAAGATTTTGCATACTCAGAAATTTCTTTATTATTTTGAATTGCTTCACTAGCAAAAGTATTTTTGCTTAAAGTGTCTTGAATTAATTTACAAAATTCTAATTCATTAATTGCACTCTTGTCTCCTGATTGTGCTTTTTTGGATATTCTTGCAATTCTATTTTCAATCAATTCTAAGTCGGAAATAATTAATTCTGTGTTTATAGCATTTAAATCATTAATTGGATTAATTTCATTACTAACATGAGTTATATTAGAATTATCAAAACAACGAATTACATGACAAATGCAATCGACATCTCTAATATTAGATAAAAATTTATTTCCAAGACCTTCACCTTTAGATGCTCCCTTAACAAGGCCAGCAATATCAACAAACTTAAAAGTAGCAAAAACTGTCTTTTCTGATTGTATTAAGTTAGCTAATTGAATTAATCTTTCATCTTTAACTTCAACAATACCTACATTTGGTTCAATGGTAGCAAAGGGATAGTTATTGGCTACCACTTTTAAATTAGTTATAGCATTAAACAATGTAGATTTCCCCACATTAGGCAATCCAACAATTCCAGCAGATAACATAAAAATTATGCTTTCCCTATAGAACCAAAAAGTTTAAACTTAGAAATACACATTTCTTTAATTGCATCAAATCCTGGTTTTAAAAGCTTTCTTGGGTCATAACCCTTTTTATCATAATTTAAGTCTTTGTTATCTAAAATATATTTCCTAGTTGCTTCAGCAAATGCTAATTGACACTCTGTGTTAACATTAATTTTACTAATACCCAAAGAAATAGCTTGTTTTATTTGATCTTCTGGAATTCCTGAACCACCATGAAGAACTAAAGGAGTATTAGTTATAGTATGAATTGTTTCTAAACAATTAAAATTTAATCCTTCTCAATTTTTTGGATAAAGTCCATGAATATTGCCAAAACCAGCAGCAAGCATAGTCACATTGCCCAAATCTACCAATTGTTTGCATTCACTTGGGTCAGCTAATTCTCCTCGACCAATAACTCCATCCTCTTCGCCACCAATAGTTCCTGTTTCCAATTCAACTGATGCTGAAAATGATTTAGCATATTCTAAAATCTTTTTAGATTTTTCTAAATTATCAATAAATGGCAAATGTGAACCATCAAACATTACAGAACTAAAACCAGCATCTAATGCTTTAAAAGCACCTTCATATGTACCATGATCTAAATGCAGAACAACTGGAATATCAATCTTCATAAATTTCATTAAATTATTAAGCATTGAACTTACAGTGCAATAACCACCCATGTACTTAGCAGCACCTTCTGAAACACCTAAAATAACAGGTGTTCTTGTTTCTTGTGCAGCTTCTAGAACTGCTTTAGTTCATTCTAAATTATTAATATTTATATGTGCAATTGCATAACTATTCTTATGGGCGTCTCTTATAATTCCATTAGCATTTTGAAACTTATTTTGTGAATTTAAACTCATACCATTGACTCCCACGTGTTTTTATAAAATTTAGCAAAAACTATAAATCATCATTTTCATTATCATCAATAATTTCTGTCTCACTATCTAGTAAGTTTTGAACATAAGAAGTATCTGAAACATTATCTTCATTGCTCATATTTACAGTTGGTTAATCTTCATTTTCATTTTTTTCAGGAATAAAATTTTCATAACCTTCTTCATAATATTCCTTGCCACCAAACATTGATTGAGATATTTTATCTAATTCACCATATTTAATGGTTTCTCTTAAACGTCATTTACGATCACCAACATGAATAAATCTAGCATCTTGTAGCAATTCTATATAAAAATTACCTACAATTTTAGATTCTTCATCTTTTGAAATTTTGGCATTTTTAATAATTTCTTTTCATAAGGCATTAAAGTCAAATGATTTATTTTTAAACTGAGATTGTGCAATTGCATAAGCTTTATCAATTAAGCTAGTCATTAGTAACACCTAGATTTTGAAATAGAAACGTATCATATTACTTGTATTATAGTTTACTTTTTAAAAAAATCCTCATGAATTAAAATGCCATAAATGTATTTATTGCTTTGCAAAAACAATTCATTGCCATTTTTAATAATTTGGCTTTCTTTAGAAATAGGATTTGTTTTTTTAGTAATTTCATCATAAATTAAAATTTCAGACAATTTTTTATTTTTTGAATAAAAATTTTTTTTAGGTGGTTCATATTTTGTAACAAAATATTCATGTTCTTTTTGTTTTTGAAATTTTTTATAATAAAAATTGCATTTGTTTTGATCATCAAATAATAGCATTATGTACTGATTTTTATTAAAATATGATTCTAAAATTTTGTGCAAAATTGCATCGTTATTATTTAAATATGTATTTAGTAAAAAATTATTAAAAGTACTATCACTTATTCAAATATATTCACTTAAATTTATTTCAGATGTAGGTAATTCATTAAAAAAAACTTTAATCAAGTTTTTAATATAATTATTCCCTTGTCAGTCAAACTTATTTTTTAAATCTAAGTGCTTAATTCTTTTAAAAGCAAATCAAAGCGCAGCAACTGATAGTGATGTTTTTTCATTTAAATAAACTGTTTGATACATATGATATCTTCCAATTAAAAAGTTTTCAATAACTGGAATAGCTTTTTTCATAAAAGTTATCTGTTTATTTTTTTGATCAAAATGAATTCAGTGTGTCAATGCATTTACATCAACATATCCGTAATTTGCCCCTGTGTAATATGAGTCTCTAAGTAAATAGTCTAAACGATCAACATCTAATTCCGAAGAAATAAGTTGTGACATTCATAAAGGAAATTGTTTGTTAGCATGTTTTGGCGAAATTAATGATGCAACCATCTCAGGGTCAATTTTATTTTTCTTTAAAATATGATAAATATTCCCTTTTGGATTTGTTATTAATTTTGTAGATAAATCTTCATGTTCAAATAAAAATTTGCCACTTTTATCTAATGAAGTAACAAAATAATCTTCAAATGCATGTGAGTGTGGCGCATGACCAATGTCATGTAATAAAGACGCACATAATAATGTTAATTTTTCACATTTACTAATATTTTTAAAACTAGCATTAGATAAAATACGTCGCATAACCTCATATGCTCCTAAACAATGAGCGGCTCTAGTATGAGTTGCGCCAGGAAAAATATTAACAGATAAGCCTAATTGCTTTATATCTTGCAATCTTTTAAATTCTTGTGTGCTTAAAAGGTTATACATCCAAGCTGTATCTTCATCAAAATTAATTTCATTATGAATAGGGTCTTTTAAAAACTGTAATTTGGAAAAAGGTTTAAAACTAAAAATCTTAGCATCATTAAATTTTTTCATAAATTAATTTAAGTTAGAAATACATTCTTGAATAATTTTTAACACATTACTCTTATCATAAATGCTAATTATGATAGCTAGTTCAGGTCCATGTTCATTACCTGTCATCAACAATCTAATTGGCATGAACAAATCTTTCCCACTAATATTTTGTTCAATACCTGTTTCTTTGATAGCTTGCTTGATATTTATTTCATTCCATTCTAAAATATTTGAAAATTTATCAAGCAAAGTAATAAATAAACTTTTATTTTTTTCAGAATTAATAATTAAATTTTTTGCATTTTCATTAAGACCTTGCCATGAAAAATCACTTAAAAAATTCATTTTAATTAATTCATTTATTTCTGAAGCAAAATGCAAATTTTTTTTAAAAAATAATGCCAATTTATCTTCTTTATTAAAAAGGAGAGGATTATCAATTTTTATGAATGGTAAAATAAATTTTGAATAAATTTCATTGTCCATTTTTTTAAAATATTCATTAGAAATTCAATTAAGTTTTTTGATATCAAAAAAAGCTGGTGCTAAACTAATTCTATCAATTGAAAATTTTTTAATTAAATCATTCATAGAAAGAATTTCATTATTGTCTGGATCAGATCACCCCAAAAGTGCAATAAAATTTACCAAAGCATTTGATAAATATCCTTTATGCATAAAACCTTCAATAAATTGTTCTATATCTAAATTTCGCTTAGATAATTTTTTACCAGATTCATCAATAATTATTGATAAATGACCATAATTAAATGCATCATCAAAACCAAGTGCTTCTTTAATTGCAATCTGGTATGGAGTATTAGAAATGTGTTCTTCTCCTCGTAAAATGTGAGTTATATTCATATCATGGTCATCAATGACAACTGCAAAATTGTATGTAGCTATTTGATTAGATTTTAAAATAACAGGATCGGTCATTGAAGATGCAGGAACAACCATTTCACCTCTAATTAAATCAATTCACCTATATTCATTTTCTTGATTTATATGCAAACGGATTGCATATGGAATGTTTTGGTTCAATTTACTTTGAATTTCACTTTCTGATAATTTGTAACATTTCCTTGAATACTTGGGAGTTTCTCTAGATAATGTTGCCATTTCTCTTGCTTTTGTCAATTCATCTGCAGTACAAAAACAACGATATGCTAATTTTTTGTTCAATAATTCATAAGCATATTTTTTATAAACATCAAATTTCATGCTTTGAATATAAGGACCATGTTTTGTGGGCGATTCAATTGATTCATCTGCAAAAATGTTTAATCACTTTAAACATGAAAATTGTGATTCAATTCCGCCTTCAACATTTCTTTCAACATCAGTATCTTCTATACGAACAATAAATTCTCCACTATTATGTTTTGCATACAAATAGTTAAACAAAGCAGTTCTTGCGCCACCAATATGAAATTTTCCTGTTGGCGATGGCGCATATCTAGTTCTAACTTTACTCATATTTGCTCCTCTTATTGTTATGCAGAACAACAAATGAACTGCCTGAACCTGACATAATTACATTGTTGTGTTTTTTCAACAAATTTTTATATATCCTCACTAAATCAGGATACAAAAGAAATGCTGCAGGCATTAAATCATTTTGATAACCAAAATTATTAAATTTTTCTAAATCTTTATATTTTTGGAAAACAAGATCAGTTTTGCATATTAACTTATTAATTATAATACTATGGTCAATATTAGGTAAATTAATTGGATAAATAGAATCACCAAAATTAGTAACTAATGCTGATGAATAATTGGACAAAAAGAATGGAATATCTGATCCTAATTCAATTGCAATTTTTAAAAAAGGTATTTGTTTATTTTTTGGAATATTATATTTTTTATACAAAAAATTTAAAATGCATGCAGCATTACTAGATCCACCTCCAAGACCTGAACCTATTGGTATATTTTTTATAACCACAAACTTAAAATTAGTAACTTTTAAGTTGTAAAATTTTTCAAATAAAAATATTGCTTTATTAATAATACTATTTTCAATTTTAATTTTTTTATTGTCAGAGTCTTGGTAAATAATTTCAATATTTTTATTTTTAATTTTATAAACATTTATTTGATCAAAAAATTTTTTAGACAAAACAAAAATACTAAAAAGCTTATGTTTTTTATAGCATTCAGAATAATCTAAAATTTTTAAGATTAAATTAAATTTACAATAGGAATTTATTATTTCTTGCATAACATACATTGAGTTAAAAATGCAAATTGTTGAATATCTAACTCTTGAGGTCTAACATTTAAACTTAAATTAAGTTCTTTAAATGATAATTGAATTAAACTAATTGGGAAATAATTTTTTAAATTATTAAATAAAGTTTTTCTTCTTTGATTAAAACATTTGAATAAAAAATTTTTAAATTCAATTTTCTCAAATTGGTTTTTTAAATTTTCATTTTTTTTTAAAACTAAAATACAAGATTTTACTTTAGGTTGTGGAAAAAAAGCAACTGGTTCTACAATAAAGAAGTTTTTTACATCTAAATAGTACTGGGCATAAACACTGAATGCATTATAATTCTTAGAATTTATTTTAGCACTTATTCTTTGCCCCATTTCTAGTTGCAACATAAAAATTGCATATTTAAATTTATCAGTTTCAATAAATTTAGAAATTAATGGTGTAGAAATAGAATAAGGAAGATTACCAATCAAGCAAACATTTCCAGGTAAAATTATTTCATTTCAATTTATTTTTAAAGCATCACTACAAATAAGTTGAGAATTACTTAAAATATTTTTAGTAATTAAATAATCAACCAACCTTTTGTCTATTTCTATTGCTTTGTATTCTTTTTTTACAATTTTTTTCATAGTTTCAGTCATTGCACCTAATCCTGGCCCTATTTCTAATATACTGTCTGGTCCAAAACTTGCAATTAATTTTTTAATTTTGATAATAATATTTTGGTCAATTAAAAAATTTTGCCCCATTTTTTTAGAAGCAATAAATTCATTCTTTTGAAAAAAATTTAAAATTTCTTTTTTACTAGTCACTGTTCAATATTTTGTCCAATTTAGAAGAGTTATGTATCTTTTTACGACGATTTAAAATAATTATATGAGTTAAATAAGATTGCAATATTGTAAAGATAGAATTAAAGAACCAATATAACCCAACACCGGCGGCTGAAATTGCAGTAATAAATGCTAAAAATACAGAAAATATTAATTGCATTTTTTTATTTCTATTTAATTGCTCATTGCCTTTTTGACTTTGAGCTTTTGAATTTCTATTTCTTCTACTTGCTCAATATTGTGGTAATTTTTGTGAAACAAATTGCATAGGAATAACAATTAACAAAAAGAAAATATAAGTTCACCCACCGTTGTTAAAATTACTAAAAATCTCTGATATTGGAGTTTTAGATAAATCCCAAATTGTAAATAAAATCGTTGCTTTTATTGGTCTAACAGAGGATACTATTCTAAAGACTATTAAAAAAATTGGTAAAGTTACAAATAGTTGAACAAACATTGCTGAAGATTTAATTTTATTTTTCTTGTACAACTGCATTATTTCCAGTTGCTTATTTCTTCTAGATTGCGGATCTTTATTATTCTTATATTTAGCATTAATTTCTGCAACTTTGCCTTGAATCTCTGTCATTCTTTCAGTTGCAAAAGTTGAATTTAATGTTATTGACATAGTTATAATACGAATAATTAAAAGCAATATAACTATTGATAATATGGTATTAAAACCCAACTCAACTCCAAAACCCAAAGGAGTTCTAGTTGCATACATTAATGGTAAAACAATCTGGGCTGCAGGTCAAACAAACCAAGCATAGAAAGGACCATATGCCATAGTAAAATTTGAGAAAGTGAAATAAGGTGAATTATTGCTAGCTTGAAGATCATATCTAAAATCTCCAGTTGTGCCATAATTATATCCAATTTCTAAACCCATTCCTAATTGGGTATTAGTACCAACTCATGGTTCAGCAAAACCTTGAGTACATCCTCATAAACCAATTACAGTTAAAAATAAAAAAATACATATTTTTAAAAATTTAAAAAATATATCCCATACTTTTTTTAAATTTTTTTTAGTTTTATTTTCATTTACTACACTTGCAGATCAAAATGGATTGAATGTTAAAGTATCTGCTGGCATTTATATTTTTTCCTTAAGTTAATTTAAGATCTTATTCTTTGTGAAAAACTCTAGTTTTTTAATCAAATACAAAAAATCAGAATAATTTTTTTGATAACTATCATTCAAATATGTTTTATTTACAATAATCAAAATATCTAAAGATACATTAGGTTTTATTTGGTCACAAAAAGATCTTAATTGTCTTTTTATCTTGTTTCTATCAACTGCTAATTTAAATTTATTTTTTGAAGCATTTATTGACACACGAAAAAAATTAAAAGAATTTTTTTGAAAATAAATCAAATATTTTTTTGAGTACACCTTATTGCTTTTGATTATTGACTCAAAAACTTTCCTATCGGAAAGACGATGTTTTTTGTTCACAACTAACTTATATTAGTAACTAGTTTTCATCTGAAACTGTTAATTTATATCTTCCTTTTTTTCGTCTGTTAGATAAAATTTTGCGGCCTGAAGAAGTGGACATTCTTTCTCGAAATCCATGCACTTTTGCCCTTTTGCGTTTATTGGGTTGATATGTTCTTTTCATAAAATCTCAAATTTGTGCACACTAGCAATGGTTTATAAGTTTACAATATTATATTATAACCTATATCAAAATAATATACCAAATTAAGTAATATAAGTGTAGCACTAACTATAATTATTTTACAGCTATATTCTCAAGAAAAGATTTTAAGGTTAAATCATTTTTTATTATTTTTTCGATGCTTTCAATAGATGTTTTTACTGTTGAATGATCTCTATTAAAAAAACGTCCTATTTCACTTAAAGACATATGTAAATTTTTATAAAAAACATACATACAAATTTTTCTAACATTTGTATGATCTGCTTTTCTAGAAATTGATAAAACATCGTCTTTTTTTATGTTGTAGTTCCTACAAATTTTTTCTAATAAAATTTGTGGATCTTTATTTAATTCTTTGTTAATGATATTGTATTCAGACTCTAATATTTCATCTATTTGTTTGTTATCAATAACTGATATGTTTTTATATTTTGTCACCACAAAAAAAATAATTCTATTTATTATTCCTTCAAGTCTTCTAATATCATAGTTAAATAAATTAACTATTTTAGTTACTGCTTGATCTGTTAATCTAAATGAAACATTTAGTTCTTTAAGTTTTAAATGTAATATTTCAATAATCGTTTTTATTTCTGGTTTTTTAATGCATATTGTTAAACCTGAAGCAAATCTAGAAATCATTCTTGGTTCAAAATCATAAAGTTGATCAGGAGTTTTATCTGATGTAATAAGAATTATTTTTTCTTTGTTAACCAAATAATTAAATATGTTAAAAAATATTTCATTTGTTTTATCTCTTTTTGTTAAAAATTGAATATCTTCCATAACCAAAAGATCTGCTTCTTTAAAATGTTGTTTAAGATCTTCTATTTTTTTGCTATTCAAAAACTCAATAACCTTTCTAGTAAAATCATCACTAGATAAATAAATAATTTTGGAATTAGGAAAATTATTAAGGTAATCATTACATAGTGCATTTGCAAGATGAGTTTTCCCTAAACCTGTTTCTCCATATATAAATAATGGACTACATTTATAAGGAGCATTAATTGATAACATTTTTACAGCATTGTATGCTGAACTATTAGAATCATCAACTACAAAATTATAAAATGTCATATTTTTTTTAAAATCTAAAAAATAATTGTTTTTATCAAAAAAATTTTTTAATTGATTTTTTTCTATAAACAAATTTATTTCTTTTTCTTCTAAAAATTTTACATTTATGTTTTTCCCAAAAACACTACTTGCAATTTCATTAAATTTATCTAGATAATTTTCAAACAAAGTGTTTCTAACAAAATCTGAATTTACAGTTACAAATAAATTTTCTCCATCAAAAAAACTAACACTTAGCTTTTTTATATGTAATTCAAAAAAGTTTGAATTTTCAATTAATGGTTCAATTTTTTTAAGTACTTTTATTCATTCTTCATTTAAATAATCATTTGAAGGCATAATTTTAATACATTACATCTCTTGAATAGATTTATCTAAAATAATAGTAATAAGTCTAGATAATTTTATATTTTTCTTTTTTGCAAATTTTTTTACTTTATTCATAACTCTATCATTTGAATAAAAATGAAAACCTTTGTTTAAAGGTTCTACTACCGGAATTTCAAAATTAGTTTTTAACGAAGTTTCTTTTGATATTCCACTTTCTTGCAAAAATGAATCATCCTTTTTTTTAACTTCAAGACTTAGATTTAAGTTGTCATTATTTTTGTTATCCGATTCTGGATTATTTTTTACATAATGTGTTTTGTTTCCAATGTTTTTTTCCAAATCATTGTTTGTAGGTTTTGGGGGTAAAGAAGAATCAATGTAACCTTTTTTTAAATTATTAACATTTAAAGGTTTATTTTCTTTTTTTATAAAATTAGTATTTTCTGAAGAATCATCTGATAGGTCTACAAAGTTTCTTTTTTTCTTAGATTTATTATCCACAAGCAACCTCATTTAGATATATTTTAGTTATTAAGTTTATTTAATATTTCTTTTGCAACTGCTAGATATTCATCTTGATATTTATTTTTTTGACTAAGCAATATTATAGGTAATCTTTCATAACCAACAGCTGATGCAGATTTGGTTGTATAAGAAATGTATTGCTTTGTAACATTTACATCCTTATTTTTAAGTTTATTTTGCACAAGTGATAAAACATCATTATGAAGTCTAGTTCTTGTAGAAAATTTTGTAGGAACAACAATTGCAGATAACTTAGGATTTTTTTTTCTAAATTTCTCCATTGTTTCAACAATTCTCATTAATCCTAGCATAGAATATTGGTCTGGTTCAAATGGTATAACAATTAATTTTGAGACACTCATAGCAACAGAAACTATAGTTGACATTGCTGGGGGCGTATCAACTAAAACATAATCATATTTTTTTTCTAATTCCATTAATACTTCTTTTATATCTGATGCTTTATAATCTCCATTTGCAACATCCAAATCTACAAAACTTAACTCATGGTTGCAAGGCAAAATATCCAAACCTATACATTGAGTATTGATGATAGAATCATCAACTGAGATTTCTTTTTTTAAAACGTTTATTATAGTATTAGTTAATCGCTCTGGGTGTTGCCCGAAAGTAGCTGAAACATTTCCTTGTCCATCTAAATCAACAATAATTACTCGTGAATTGGCTTTTATTTTTAAAAAAGCTCCAGCAATATTTGTAGACAATGTGGTT
Organism: Mycoplasmoides alvi ATCC 29626; assembly: GCF_000701785.1. Classification (GTDB taxonomy): domain Bacteria; phylum Bacillota_I; class Bacilli_A; order Mycoplasmatales; family Mycoplasmoidaceae; genus Mycoplasmoides; species Mycoplasmoides alvi. The sequence goes on from NZ_JNJU01000002.1 coordinate 190,328, forward strand.
TTGAGAACGCCACCTTTATTGTTTACAAAAGATATAATCATAAAACATTTACCTTTGTGTTAAATAATAGAAATTTTGTTTCCAAGTTAAAATATAAACTTGTAATATTGTTTTGATATTATACTATGTCTTTTTATAAAAAAGTTCAATTAAATTGATTACATTAAAGTAATATTAAAACAATATTGTAATCATATTATGTAAGTATTTTAATTGAAATTATATAAACAAATACTATCTGCATAAAACCGTTCTTAATTTCAAGAATAAATATAATGATAATATTAAAACAATATTATAGTGATATTGTGTAAGTATTATAGTTACATTAGATAAACAAATAGTATCTGTAATAAAATCATTTTTTAATTTTAAGAATAACTGAAAGTTTCTAATAAAAATATTAAAACAATATTGTAGTAATATTATGTGAGTATTGTAAATACTTAAATAAG
>NZ_KL370824.1:0-46811 GCF_000701785.1 Mycoplasmoides alvi ATCC 29626
CGTAGTGAAAAAATAATTCCATTGTTAGATTTGAAAGATTGTTTTTTACTTTTATTGTCTTGACTAGTTGTTACAATTTCTTCAATAATGGATATATTTTTATCATCATTTGAAGGATTATCATTCAATGACATGTATTCATAATTAACTGAATTATCTTTTGGCAAAATTATGGTTTCTTTAATTGGATAAAAAACATTACTTCCTTTTTTATTGCAAACTAAGTTTTTATAAAACTCACCATTTCCATTTTGTCTAAAATGTAAAGTAAAAGGTTTTTCAATATCAAAATTAGGATCTGAAATTGCTTCAACTATAATCTTTTGCATCAAATTGAATTTGGAACTAAAACCTTCTTCCCAAATATATTTATTGTGAGCAATTAAGTTAACAAATTGGAATCATTTCCCTGCAGTTGAGTTTATTACATCTCAATTTGTTTGAGAATTACTTATACCAATATTAAAATATTCAAAACCACCCAATGATCGTTGATAAACTTTAGAATTAGAATTATTTCTAAACTTATCAATCATTGACTTATCTAAATTAATATGAACCTTTTCACTTTTTCATGGAAACACTAAATCAAAGTAAACTTGAATGCTTGGATTATTAGCAATCATAGTTACATCACCAATGTAAGAATTGATGTTTAACATTTTTTTATTTATTGAACTTGATGAATTATTTTGAATAGAAATTTTATTTTGTGCAAAACTATCTAAATAAAAAATATTAGAAATTACTACTCCACCAATAATAAACAAAATAGAACTTATAAATAAAAGTATAACCTTAATAAAAGTTAACTTTTTGAACTCATTACTATGATCCACTTTATTACCTTTGTGACGAACAAACAATAAAGTTAAATTTTAATAAATTTTTTGGAATTCAAAACAAAAATCATTTTATTATTAAAGTTAATATTTGCAAAGTTTGTAAAAGTTTAAACTAAACTACATTTCAAACAATTAATCACAAATATTTATTACAAATTTTTATCAGTTTATCTCGAACATTCTTGTTTTGTATACATGACAAAAAAACTTTAATTTTAGTTAAACACTAAAATACAAGTTCTAAATATATGTGATTATTCAGATATCATAGTATTAAAAGATAATGTAGCAACTATTTTTAATTAAAAATTTTTAAAATAAATTTAAAATCTAAATATAGGTGCAATGATTTATTTTTGCATTAGTTGTCATGTGTAAATTAAAATGTTGAAATTTTTGCTTTGTTATGTCTAATTGGAAAGTATGTATTAGATTTATTTGTAAGCTTTTTGAAATTCTATATTTTAATTGTTATTTTATAAATTAAAAATTTAGTTAATAATTATTTAATTAAGATTTTCTATTATCAATAGGAACATGCTTTAGGTATATATACATGAAAAAAATAGTTTGCTTTTTGCTTCAATTTTTTTGTATAGTTTTGCTCACAACAATTATTCCAATCACAATCATAAAAATATTTGAATTTTCATTCAGCAATGAAAATAAAATAAAATCTCATGAACCATCTAAAATTAGTAAAAATAATAATATTAGTAATTATCCTAATTTTTTAATCAAAATTGACTCAGCTCCATACTCATTTGTTGATGCACATACTTGATTTAATGATTTTGAAAATTCGAATCTTAAAGACAGTATTAAAATAGATTTAAATTTAATTCAAAAAAATACTAATTATTTTTTAACTAAAGAAATTGAAAAAAATGGGTTTACTTATTTAAATAATGATATTAAGCAATATTTATACAATATCTTTTTGTCTAATAATGGTCAATTTTTAATAGAAGCTAAGACTTCACCGAAAATTAACCATTTATATAATAATCCACTAGATATTGAAATTAACTATAAATTTGATTTAATTAATAAAACCAACTATGATTGTGATTTATTAGATGATATGGGTAAAAAATTTAATAATTTAGACAAAATAAAACCTAATCAAAAAATTACTTTTGAATTAACAAATAATAATCTTAAAAATATTGATTCCATTGCTTCTTGTGTAACTAAATTAAATAATCAATTTTACCTAAATTGATATTTAAATAATTTTCAAATTAAAATTTTTGATACTTTTGGCAAAATAAATAGTTATCAGTATGATAATTTTCTTTTTAATAAATCAAAATCTCATTTAAATTTAGAACTAAAATCAGTAACTGATGCTAAAAATCCTTATTCTATAAAAAAGGAAATTGTTGGTGAAAATAAGTTATTTGATAAAAATTTAATTACTAAATTACAATTTGAAAAAGATATCAATTCATTATTCCAAAATAATTTAAAAGCAAAAAAAGATATTGCATTATCAACAGGAAAAATTTTAAAAACATTTGTTGATTTTAATCAAAGTAAAAAAAGTTATAGAATTGCTGATGTTTTAACAATAAATTCAGAAAGCATTGTAAACACATTAATTGCAATTTATCCAGAAATAGGTTACAAAAATGAGGATGAAACTTCTATTGGTAACTTATTATTTGATTTATTTAATAATTATTCAAAAACATCTAAGTTAACATTTTATGATTTTTTATATAAGTATAGGATCATAATTGCGCAAATTCTTTTTAAAAATTATGAACAATTTTTTTATATTAATTTTGAAGAATTAAAGGAAATAGTACATAAATTATCATCAAGTAATGAACTATTTCATATAATTTTTAGTTTGACTAAAAATTTAAATACTTTGTTTAAAAATCAAACATATATAGATTTCTTTAATTTATTCCAAAAAATAAGTGAAGATCAAAATACTTATTTATGAAATATTCTTAGTGACAAAGATAATTTTGCTACTATATTTAATTTTTTTATTAATAATTCATTTCATTTAGGTGATAAAAATTCTGAAATTGTTAATTTTGTTAAAAAATACAAAGAAATTATCACAAATTTAATGATAAATTCTTCTGAACCAATCAATGATTTTTTAAAAAGCTTATTTGCAAATAATAAAATTTTTCTACATGATCTTTTAGAACTTACAATAAGTCAAAATATTCTTCATGGGTCATTTATTGAACAACTTCTTGATGTCTTATTTTTTTCAAATAACTCATTAACTCCCACTAAAGAATCAATAAATAACGTCATAAATTTATTTAAAGAAATTTCTATTTTTTTAGATGCTTCAAATTTAGATAAAATTAATTTAAACTTAAATTTACCAAACAAAAAATGATCAATTGAATATACAGATGATAAAAATGATTTAGTTTTAAAAAACTTCAAAATAAATTGTCAAATAAATTTTGATCATTTTATTATTAAAAATTCATTAATAAATGCAATTATTAATTTATTGCCAAATTATTTGTTTTATGATCTCTTAAGTAATTATCTAACACCTGTTATTTTAGAAAAAATTCGTAATGAAACATATTTGAATACAAAAAAATATTTGGACCAAAATTTAATTAAATGGTTTATTGATACCAATAAATTATCAAAAAATATTGCTTATGGTTCTAAAGGAAATGATGGAATTATTGATAAAATTATTGAAACAATTAAGTCTGAATGCAATAGTCAAACAACAATTCAAAATTTAATAAAAGAAATTATTTTTGGATCTTTGGAATTTGATTTAAATGGAAATTGATTAGATATTAACGGAAAAATTAACATCATTTATTTTGGCAACAAAATGTATATTTTGCCCATTTATGAACTTGATTATTTTAATAACTTAAAAATGAATTATCAAATTATTAATATTGGTTTAACAATTGATGCGAATGATTTGAATAAATGAACAAAATGATATAACAAAAAATGTAGTTCTAATAAAAGTTTAATATCAAGCTATAATTTGAGTGAACAATTACATGAACAATTTATGTTAAATCTTCAGAATGAATTGATTAATGTATTTCAATGTGAACATTCATTTCAAACAAATTTGATTTTAAGGCCTACAATTAATAAAGAAAAATTTAACTTAAATTCAAAAATAAATTTGTGAAATATTAATCCAAATGTTTATGCGGATGGATATAATGTAGATTTAGATGAATCAGTTGATCAAGAAAAATTAGCTAAAATTAAATCTTTAATTTGCATTGATAATTGAAAATGCAATAACCATAAACTAGAATTAACTGAAGTTGCATATAATTTGTTGCATAATCTTTTTAAAATTAATGATAAGTTTAATCAAGAACAAAATAAGTATCTAACAAATTCAATATCTATTTTTAGTACAAATAAATTAAGTTTAAATTTTAAAATTTTAGAAAAAGCATATGTTGATTTAATGTTTTTAAAAGAAATTAAAATTCCTATTAATTTAAATTTTAATTATGAGCATCGTCAAGTAATAGATAAAATTTTATTTCCATATCCTATTTATAATAAGTTTAATGGTCAATGAGTTAATTATTGCTTTATTAAATTTGATAAAGATATCTATGATTTCAATTATGGAATTTAATATAATTTAAATTAGTGATAGTTCCCTTTAGTGTAATGGATAACACGGTTGTTTCCTAAACAACAAATATAGGTTCGATTCCTATAAGGGAAGCCATAGGGGTGTAGTTCAATGGCAGAACAATAGTCTCCAAAACTACTAATGAGGGTTCGATTCCTTTCACCCCTGCCATTTATAAATATGTTCAACACTTTATTTAAAATTAAAGTGTTGATTTTTTATTCAATGTTAAATAATTTTCATACAAATATCTTAACTTAAATACTATTATTGTTTTATTTATAAAAAATTAATTTAAAAATTCTTTTTAACAAGCATTTCATAATGGAATAACTTTATTAGGTTTATCAATATTTTAAATTTGCACAAATATAAACTTCTTAATTTAGTTTGCTATAAAAATTAAAATTTTAAATAACTTTATTTTTCAATAGCAATAGAAGTTAACTTTTAAGATACTAGAAATTTAATTGTTCAATTTAGAATCACTTAACATTATTTTTTGAGTGATTTATAATAACTAAACATTAAAGGTAATTATTGATGCCAAAATTACAAAATAAAAAACCTACAATTAAAAATCTATCTAAAACAGTTAAAAATTTATCTACAAGAGTTGAAGATGTATCTGCAATAGTTGAAAATTTATCTACAAGAGTTGAGGATTTATCTAAAACAGTTGAAAATTTATCTACAAGAGTTGAAGATTTATCTAAAATAGTTGAAAATTTATCTAAAACAATGGAGAATGTTATTCATTTAATCGTTGATATGAAGCGAGAATTAAAGCAAGACATAAATCGATTAGATAAAAGAATTGATTATTATCATAAACCTCGTAGTATTGAGAAGTTTGAAGATTTATTTTTATTAAAAGATGTTTTAGCTTTAGAAGTCACTAAACCTAGAACTTTAAAATGAGCAAATCAAGCTTTAAATAAAATTAGTAAGTTATATCCTTCTAAAAACTATAAAAAAGTTTGAATTTACATTTCTAAAAGTATATATGAAAACATGTATAACCTATTAATAAAAGCGGATACCACTAAATTATTAACAAAAGCAAAATGAATTAAAACTTATGATTTTGAGTAAAAATATTTTTAGATCTTTAGCAAGATTAATTGAATAACTTATTGTTTGATGACAATGATAATAATTATTATCTAATATTGTAATCATTATTATAATGTTCATTCTTTTATCTATCAAATTATGATAAATATTTAAGACTTGAATTAGCATTATTTAAAATGTTTAATACATTTGTATTTACTAATTTAAGTTTTTGTCTTAATCTATGTTTAGTTTTTCTATTTAGCATTCTAGTGATTAAAAATTTATTATTTATGATCTTATTTAATATCAAGAATTACTAACTTTTTATTTCGTTTTAAAATACATAGAAATAAAATTTCTTATAATTTACCCAATATAAATTTTTTAACATTAACTATCTTCTTCATTTTTTTAAATAAATATTTATTATTTTTTGATCAAAACCTTTAGTTCAAAGTTTTCAATTTATCTTATTTTTACTTTTATGTTTCAATTTAAAATTTTGTTTTTTATAACTATCAATATACCTTTGATGTTGTTTAACAGATTTCCTAGTTAACAATCATAAAAACTTGGTATTTAATTTCTTTTTCCTAATTAGTTTTTTAATTGACTTTATAATTTAACATGTTTTACGCTCATATTAAGTTATATTAATTATTATTAATTATTATTCTTCATAAGTTTTATTACATAAATATTTTTGCCCTAAGAAACTACTTATTTGAAGCCTTAAATATTAAAAACATTTAAACTATTTTTGGAATAATTAGCGTTTTTTTTTTTTTTTTTTACAACTTTATTGTATAATTCATGCTTAAGATTATTAAGTTTTAAGTAAATTTTTATTGAAATCTTATGCTTAAAATAATAATTTGGTAGGGAAAAAAATAATTTATGAGAAAAGTTAAGTGCACAAAATTTTGTGTTTTCATTTCTTCTATAGTTGCTTCAGCAGTAGGTTTGTCATTATTAGGTTTAGTTATTTCATCCACTAGTCCATTGGTTGATAATCATATTTCTAGTAGTTTAAGTTCAGCTCAAACTAAATCAAATGCAAGAGTAACACCACGTCCTTTATCAGATGTTGATGTTGTAATTACATCTCAATTATTGTCTAATGGTGCAGTTGACACTGATCCAATAGTTGATGGTGATGGTAATTACATTTTACCTGGTTCAAATAGATCAAATAATAGTGCTAAAGTTGTAAAATTAAGTTTCCAAATGCAATATTTATATGATTGAAGTTATAATGTATCTGGATATACAACACGCCAAATTGTTGCTGATATGGATGATCCTAGTTATTACTATGCATTATTAGTAAATGAAAATGTAACAATAGCTGGTACTGATACAACAGACACTGCTAATTCATTAAATTTTAGTCTTACTAACCCTGCTTTAGTTGTTCAATTGTTCGATAATGGAGTAAATTTTGAACAAAAAAATATATATCAACTTCAATTACCAGATTTTTCTATAAATAATAAAGATACAATAAGTAGTCATCTTGCACCTAATAGCGAACAAGCTCCAACTGATACAAGTAATGATAATTTAGCTGATAATATTTGAAAACATATATATGTAGAAGATGCTATAAAGCCAGAAGATACAAATAAAAACCTTTCTTTTATTCGTACAACAAAAGAAGAAAAAGCTTCATCAAAAGTTGGCGCTGCACCTTCAACAACAACACCTGCTGCTACTGATTCAAATTTTGTATATGTTAATGATTCAACTAAGTCAACAATTTATAAATTGCTAGATAGATATTCACCTACAAAAAATGGATCAACTGATTCTGCTAGTTTTAGTGCAAATGATTTAGGTGATTATTATATCTTAAAGAAGTTATACCTAAATACTGCTAATAATATGGTTTACATTAAAGATCCAGCAACTAATCAAAAAATGATTTTGTTATTTGGTGGCAATGCTTATCAAAATTTTTGGTTTTATGATTTTAAAGTAAATACTAATGGTAGTGGTAGTTTTGGTGTTTTGCCGTTATTGTATGCCAATTATGACTTTGACCCATTTAATGCACGTTCAAATTCAACTGAAAGAATGTATGGATCAGTTAATAAGTCATTTTTTTACTTACCATTTATGAAAACAAATAAGGTATCTAATTTGGCTTGATATGTTGGTGGAGCAAAAACAATAAGCATTAAAAATAAACAAACTGGTTCTTCTACTCCTTATGTTTTTTTAGCAATGATGCAACCAAATATTTCTGACTTTAATACATCATTATATACAAGTCAAACTTCTTCTTCAACTGCTAGTAGTTCAGAAACAAATCATAGTGTTGAAAAGGGAACATATGGTACTCCAGATAAAGTAAGTGCATTTAACAAAGAAACTTGTTCTAGTGGAAGTGCATCTGGTGATAGTACATCTCAGAATGATAATTTACAAAAAGGTAGTTGTACTAAATACGATAACAAGGAAATTCTTGTTGGTTCTTCATCTATTAATGCTTCATTTCAAGTTTTATCTCCTAGTGGTTTTGGTGGTAATACAGGAAATGTAGGTAATTTTTGGTATCCATTTTCTGCTATTGAATCCCTAACTATTTTGCCAGTAATGTCAAGTAACATTGCTAGTTTAATTGCTGTAGACCCTAGTAATCCAACTGAAAGTAAAATTTATTTAAGTAGTTTTTTTAATGGAAATAATGAATTACAACGTATGTATCGTTTTTCATTATTTAATTGTTTAAACATTAATGGTTCATTTTTTAAATTTGATTTTTCAAAAAAATTTATCGGGACCAAACCTTCTTGAACTATGATACCAGAAGGTCCTGTTTATGCAGGTGGTACAAATACTGGTACTTTAAATGCTGGAAATATAATTCAAGGTCCAGATGGATATGGGTTTTCAAGAGCATTGTCTAATATCAATCCAAAAGAAGAACAAACTTTTACAAGTTTAAATGATGGTTGAAGCAATTCAGCAAGTCAAAAATTAATTGGTTTTTCTGTACAAACAATTCCATCAACTAATGAACAATATGACCCAATTGTTGGTATGTTAGTTACTCGTGGTTATATCTATTCATTTACTTATGACTTTCAAGAAATAATTGGATTAAATAATATTCCAATACCTAGCAGTAATTTTAATAATGGTTCTGTAATTTCAATTTCTAGTGATACTCAACATGTTAGTGATTTTGTAAATTTATCATCAATAACATATGCAGATAATAGTTGATTGCTAGCATATCAAAAAGATAGAAAACATTTATTTTATTCATTAAATTATGATCCAAATAGTAATTTTTGATCATACTCAAAAAATACTGCATTAGATGTAAAAAATATTAATAATCAAGATGTAAATAAGGTAATTTCGAATAAAAATAATAGTTTCTTTGTTATAGATACTAAAAATAAAAAACAAGAAGTTAACTTTATTACAAGTGCAAGTAATAATTCTACTGATGTAGACACATTATTAAATGGTGGTACAATTGCTGAAAATTCAGCTGTTTGAGGAGTTGTTAGTAGTGTTGATAATAATTATTTAGTTGACTCAGATTTAATTTCTAAGACACCTAAACAAATTATTAGTGATCCCCTTCTATTGTCACAATTAATAACTTATACTGGTGGTTGGAGTGTTGATCCAATAACTAAGTTGCCAACTCAAAAACCATTAATTCTTAATCCAAGAATTGAAAACTCTGAAGTTGTTTTTGATATTGCATTGATGTATTTAAATGGTGTGTATTATACATCATCTAGTTTTGATCCTTCTGTATATCCAAATGTTGTTCAGGATACATCATTAGCAACTCCAACTTTTAATTATGGTGGTTTTGCTCCATTAGAACCATGAGTTTTACCAGTTGTTGTTACTGTTTCAGTTCTTTTATTTGGCATAATATTAGCAATTGGAATAGGAATACCATTATCAATTAGACGTGATAAGCAAATTTTAAGCAAAGGTTTCAGTTCAACTAATAAAAAAATTGATACATTGACAACAGCTGTTGGTAGTGTATATAAGAAAGTTATTGCCCAAACTAAGAACAACAAACAACCACAAATGTTGAAATCCTCATCTGCAAAATCAAAAGTTGCTAAACCATCTGCAGTAAATTTAAAGAAAGCTCCGGCTCCAAAAGCATCACCTAGTCCTTCAAGTGCGCCTCAAGGACCAAAAAAATCATCTTAATAGTTAATAACAAGGTTTTAGGAAATGAAATTCAAATTTAATTACAAATACTTATTACTATCATTTAGTTCAGCTGCTATTTTATCTGCTACTTCACTAGCAATAGTTACAACTTTTAGTAGTCAAAATCAAAATACTAATTTATTAAAAATTAAAGATAGTTCACAACCAATTATTTCTAAAAAAATTGGTCAAAAAGTTGGAAAATTACGTCATTGACAAAATAATAATTTTACTGGTATTGAAGTTACTAATGGTGGTTTTGTTGTTTTAACTGAAGGTGGTTCTGCAACAAGAATTGATGCTTTTGGAAATATTCTTTGGGAATTTAATCCATCTGATTTAGTTGCAAATTATAGTGAATTTGCAAATAAAAAAGTTGTTGAAATTACTGAAGATAAACAAAATAGTAATGTTTTATATTTGTTATTGATACCAAACCAAGCACCAGATTCTAATCAAGGCATTGATGGAGTTGATCCATTATCATATGATAATTTAAAAGGAACAGGAAATAAAAAAAATCAAGCTGTTGTTGTTCAAATAACTGAAAGAACATATTCATATGTTGGTAGTAATTGAGAACCATCTTTTGTGATAAATAAGTGTTTATCTATTGATCCTCAAAATATGGTTAAAAATTACCCTTCTAATTGAACTAGTAGTAGTAGTAGTAGTCCTACTTTTTTTAGCAAAGAAGATCATCCATCTTGATATGTAACAACAACATTAGATAAGGTAAATCCAGCAAGTACTGATAGTAGTGGTAGTAACCAATCAAGTAGTGTAACTGGGGAATCAATGGTTTTACCATGAAAGCAATACATTACTAATTTGGGAAATATGTATGCAGTTGGTGGTAATGTTTTCGTATTTGGTGGTAATGGTTCAATTTATAACGATCCAGAAGCTTTAAGTATTGGTGTTTGAAAATTAAATTTTAACTCTGATATATCTGTTGGTATTCCATATGCATACCTTTTAAGTGGAATTTCATATAGTCCTAGTTATGCTGGTGATGGAACTAGTCAAGTATCAAAACGATGAGATCAATGTTATGCTCCAATTGCCCAAACAAAAGACATGAATTATGTTCCAAGATTAGCAATTGGCGGTGTTGAAACTAATGTTTCTTCTACTAAAGATACATTTTTATATTTAGCTGGAGCAATTACTGTTGGTCAAATTAAAAATTCTCAAACAAGAGAGTGAGATCCTAGTATTTCTGATCAGACTGCTAGTCAACAAGATAGTGATAGCACAAATCAACAAATAAGTTTGCAAAAGAAACGTTCTTTGCAATTATCAGGTCAAAATGTAATTTCTAATCCTAAAAATCCTGATAGAAATTCAATTGATCCTTGCTTATTATTTGGAACTGCTTTTAATATTGATTCTTTAATTAATATGCCAAATAATGCATCTATTGAAAATTATTATGAATTTAGTAATATCTTGTTTGATAACCAATATTTTGATATTGGTACTGATATGTCATATAACGCATCTATTGGAACTTATTACTTTTTTGATGATAAAAAGAAGTTGGAAACAACTTCAACTGCTCAAGGATTAAATTCAGTAATAGCTAATGAAGTTGCATCAGGTAATACAAATATTCAAACAATTGAACGAGGAAATGCAGCTCGACACACTTTTCCATTCGATTTTCAACCAACTATAAGTGATACTACCACTAGTGGTAGTGGTAGAACTGCACAAAGTTTTCCTTTTGGCACAGTTCATAATATTTTAGAATTTAATACATCTACATCTAATAGTAATAGTAGTAGAAATATACCTACAAGTGGTAAATCTAAAGTAAGTTATTCATATAACTTAGCATTATTAGTTGATAATGCACGTAATTATTATTATCCAACATTATCATTTGGTTATTCATTGAAAAGTTTAGGTTCTCTAGTTAAAGTTAAAATGAAAGGTCAGTTAACCGAAAATAAAGGTAAAACTTTTTATGGTTATGCAATGCAAGTTGGTAAATCAATTTTATTCATTAATGAGCCAAAATTTGATCCAACATCTATTGTTTATCGAATGCCATCAACAGTTTCAATTGGTAATAATAATGTAATTGGTACACCTAAATATCGTGATGAAAATTATATTTATCGTTATCGTGGTTGAGGTAATAATAATAGTTATCAAGGATTAGCATTTAGTTCTTGTGGTTACTCTTTGGTTGATAATGACATTTTATCATTGGGTGTTACTGAATATGTTGCAGGTGTAAAAGACTTTAATGATACTGTTCCTGAAATTGCTAAAAAATTTGTTATTGGCAGAGATCCATATGCTACTGAATCAATCAAAGATGCAACAAATAGTGAATTATTAGATGCTCAATTACCATGAAATGATTTTATGGGTTTATCATTTGCAAATGATGGACAATGAGTTGCTAGTTCATGAGCAGATCAAAATGATCAAACTAAAAATAAATTATTCTTAACTATTAATCCTCAATTAACTGAATATCCAAAATCATGACTTTGGACTGAACATTTTTTTACTCGAAGTAATGACACATCTGCATCTGTTGGAAATCAAGCATGGTTTGAAAATACAACTGTTGATTTTGAATATCCTGGACAAGATATTGCAAAAGAACCAGGTCAGGAGGAAAATGAACAAAATCCTCAGAATAATCACACCAATTATTATGTCCATGTTCTCCGATTTAAAGGTCCAATTCGTAACAATTCAAGGTTACAAAATCCCAATGGTGGTTTCTATGCTAACCTTAATTCAAATGGTTCTAATACAACAGGACAAAGTCAGTTATCATATGTTTTAAAAGCATCTAATGATGTTTCAAATGTTCATTATTTCTTTGGTCAAAGCACATCTACATCTAAAGCTCTTGAAAATGGTATTTCATATTGTTCAGTAGATGATAATTATATGACATATAAAATTGATCCTAGTTTTGATCGCAATGCCATTTTAGGTCAGGGAAATTTTATTACTAATGTATCTAATTCATTATTAAGTAATAGTTTAACTTCAATATTAGAAACAATACCAGTTTCTACTTTGACTAAAAATCCTAATGATAGAGAAAATATTAGTGTTGTTAAAAATAATTATGTTTCAGAAATTTTTAAAACTACTAAACAACCAGAAGTTGATAAAAATAATGAACCACCATATGGATCAGTTTTAATTGTTGCTACTAATGTTAACTTATTACAACAAAGCACTACATTTACAGCATATTCGTGAAATAAAGTTCTTAACTGCTATGACATTATGCCATCATCTGCATCAACAAGTTTTTCATCAATTAGTAACTCATTGTTTTCTGGATTTAGTGCATTAGCTGAATGAGTTTTACCAGTAGCAATTATAGTACCAATTGCTGTTGTTGGATTGATTGCTGGTTTAGGTTGTGCAATTGGTATACCAATGGCGAAACACCGTAGATCAATGAAAGTTGGCTTTAAGTTACAAAATGAAAAAGTTAATGCTTTAACAACAGCTGTTGGTGGTGTATTTAAAAAGATTATTGAAAGTACAGATGGTACTAACATGAAGTCTAAGCCACAAATGTTAAAATCAGGTTCTTCTAGTAAGGCTGCTTCACCTGCTAGCAAACCAGGATCTACTCCACCTCCATCTGCTGCAAAACCAGCAACTCCTGCAAAACCAACATCAACTCCTGCTGCAAAACCAGCAACTCCTGCTAAACCAACATCAACTCCTGCTGCAAAACCAACTTCTAGTGCTCCTAATAAACCAGCTGGTGCACCTACTCCAAAACCTGCGGCTCCAAGTAGTCCAGAAAAAAAGTCATAAATTAAATTTTTATAACAAATTAATATGTAAATTAGTTTTATAAAAAACTATTTACATATTTTTTATTTTTTTATCAAATTTAGATATAAAAAAATAAATTAATATAGATGCAACATAATTATTAAATTTTATTTTTAAAAAGATTTAATGCATTTAAGTTGACTTAAAGAAGTAAATTTTAAACAAATTTATTTTTTTTAGAACTTTAATAAACTATAGTTGGTAGTTATTAATTATCATTGCAATACCAATTAAACTATATTTAACACCTAAGTCTAAATTAGATACTCTAAATTGAATAAACTTTTAAATATTAAATAAATACTAAACATTTAACAAACAAAATTTGTGTATTTTTATTTTTACAAGCTATAATATTAGGTAGCAATTTCTCGAAAAGGGAGAGTGTTTAATAACACTTGCCCTTTTTTTGTTGTTTCTTAATAAAATTATAATAAGGACATATAAAACAAAATGAATCAATCTGCATTCCAATCACAATTTTTAGAAGCAATAACTGAACTTGGAAATACAAAGAAATTATCTACTAGTGAAATTGTTTCTATTTTAAGTGATTCAATAATAAAAGCTTTTAAACGAGATGATCCTGAAATCAATTTAGATGTTAATGTTGATTTAAATTCAGGAATTTTAAAAATTAATAAAGTTTTAAAAGTTATTGACTCAGAAACTGATGAATTTGATGATATAAATGAAATTCTTATTGATGAAGCAAAAAAATTTAACCGTGACATAAAGGTTGGAGATTTTTTTTACAAAGAAATTTCATTAATGGATAAAAATGATATTTCAAATCAAATGGTTCGATACATATTACAACTCTTTAAACAAAGAATTGCTGAATTAACAAATAAATCAATTGCAAGTGAATGAATTGATCGTGTTGGTACTTTAATTTATGCTGAAGTTGAAAAAAAAGATGATAAAAATGGTTCATACATTATTAATTTAGAAAAAACTAGTGGTTATTTACAACGTTCAGAAACAATTAAGGGTGAAAATTTACATTTAGGCCACAAATATTGATTTGTTATTAAAGCGGTTAAAGAACAATCTCGTGGTTGACCAATTCTTTTGTCTAGATCAGATGAAAAATTACTTGAGTACTTGTTGGAGTCTAATATTCCTGAATTACAAGATAAAACAATTCAAATTAAAAAAATTGTCCGTTTAGCTGGTCAAAAATCTAAAGTTGGAGTAGTTTCTAATAAAAGTAATTTTGATCCTATAGGAGCTATTCTTGGTACAAAAGGAGATAAAATAAAACTTATATCATCACAAATTCATAATGAATTAATTGATGTTTTTATTTGAAGTGATGATTATCAACAATTAATCGTAAATGCAATTGCCCCTGTAAAGATTTTGGGAATTAATATCATTGAAGATAGTGAACGCGAAAAAAGTATGGAAATATTTGTTGAAGATGAATATTTACCAAATGTTATTGGTCGAAATGGTGTTAATATTAAATTATTAGCTAAATTAACTGGATGAAATATTGATGTTAAATCACTTACACAAGCTAAAGAAGAAAATATCAACATTATTCCAACAAAATATGTACCTGAAGGCAATTCAGCAGTTTTAAATTACAATCTAAGCAATAGACTTAATGATAAAAGCAATAAACGCATTGATTTAAATAATCGATTTGGATTTAAAAATAATAGAAAAAATAATTATGAAAATAGTCATAATGCAACTTTTAAAGATTTAATGTCATATTCAACAAAAGTTAATGAATCTGATGAAATTATTCTTGATGAAGAAATAATTAGTGATGTTAAAAACAAAAGAAACAAAGTAAATTCAAATGTTGTTAAAAATCTAGTTAAAACCAATTCAAAAATTGAAGAAAAACCAAGTTTAAACAAACCAAAAGATGTTTCTCTTGAATCCGACAACAAAAAAATAACTTCTAATGAAGAAACATTAACTAGTGATGTTACTTCATCTAATCAAAATGAAATAAATAATTTAATTAATAGCATGGATCTTTCAAAAGAATCTAAACGACAGATAAAAGAGATCAAATTACCTCTTAATAACAGTTCAAAAGAAAAAAATAATCAATCATCCAAACGTAAAAACAAACGAACAATTATTGATGATTTTTCTTTATTAGATCCAGATTATAAGGAAATAGATGAAAAGGATATTATACTTATAGATGAAGATGATTAATAATCATGGTGTTATAAGAACTTGTGTTGTTACTAAAAAGCATTTCGAAAAAAAAGAACTAATTCGAATTGCTTTATTACCTAATAAAAAAAACGCTCAACTTGATTTGGATCAAAATTTATTAGGTCGTGGTTTATATTTTCAAAATAAAATTGAAATTGTGAATGAATTAATTAATAAAAGAATTGTTAACAAAATTTTTAAACTTGATTTAGATAACAGTTGATATCTTGATTTAAAAAAACAATTAATTACTAAAAATAACTTGGAAAACTAAGTTGTAAGAAAGGAACTCCGGTTATGAAAAAAAATCAATATCAAAAAAAATCAAAACATAATAGTCATAAAATTGATTCACGTGACCGGACATCAATTAAGGATCAATTAAAAAGTGTTGATGTTGGAATAAATAATGGGGTTTTCATTTATAAGTCACCATTAACTCTAGGGGAATTTGCCACGCAAATCAATCAAAATGTTTCAACAGTTATTAAACATTTTTTTATTAAAGGTAAAATTGTTAATTTTAACACTATGTTATCAATTGAACAAATTGGTGAATTGTGTTTAGAATTTAATTTAGATTTCAAGATTGAAACTGAAGTTACAAAAGAAAATATTCTCGATCAAATTAAATTTGATGACGATGTTTCTAAAATGCAATCTCGTCCACCTATTGTTACTATCATGGGACATGTTGACCATGGTAAAACTAGTTTACTTGATGTTATTAGAAAAACTAATGTTGTAGCTGGTGAACATGGGGGAATTACCCAACATATTGGTGCTTACCAAGTTAATTTAAATGATCGCTTTATTACATTTATTGATACTCCAGGTCATGAAGCTTTTACAAACATGCGTGCTCGTGGAGCAGATATTACAGATATTGTAATCTTAGTTGTTGCTGCAGATGATGGTATTAAGCCGCAAACTGAAGAAGCAATTGACCATGCTACAAATGCAAAAGTTCCAATAATTGTTTTTATTAACAAAATGGATAAACCAGAAGCTAACCCCGATAAGGTTATGCAACAATTGACTAAATATTCATTAGTACCTGAAACATGAGGTGGTAATACAATTGTTATCCAAGGTTCTGCTTATAGTAATCAAGGTATTAATGAATTATTGCAAAGTATTTTGTTACTATCTGATATTAATGAATACAAGGCCAATTATAATGCACAAGCTTATGGAGTTGTAATTGAAGCACATTTATCACCTGGACTTGGTCCATTAGCTTCAGTAATTATTAAACGAGGTACTTTAAAAGTTGGTGATTACATTACTTTAGGTGCTGCATATGGTAAAGTTAGAACAATGCAAAATGAAAATGGAGTTGATGTAATAGAAGCAACTCCTTCTAAACCAGTTAAAATTTCAGGTTTTGATATTGTACCTGAAGTTGGTGAAAAATTTATTGTTTTATCAACAGAACAAGAAGTTAAATCAGTATCTGATTCATATAAGCAAAAAATACAACGTCAAAAACATCAAGCATTATCTACATCATTATCTTTACGTGATAGGATTATTAATAATGAAACTAAAACTTTAGAGTTAATTTTAAAAGCTGATGCTCAAGGTTCACTTGAAGCATTAAAGCATACAATTGGTTCAATTGATATAGATGGAGTTACTATAAATATTATTCGTGCTGGAACTGGTTCTATAAGTGAAAATGATGTTAAACTTGCTCAAGCATCGAATGGGGCATTAATTTTTGGTTTTAATGTTTCATGTACAAAATCAATTAAAGAAATGATTGATAATGCAGGACTTACATTTAGAAATTACAATGTGATATACAACATGATTAATGACATCAAGTCATTATTAAAAGGCCAGTTAGATCCAATTTATGAAGACAATGAAATTGGTGAAGCAGAAGTTCGTGAAATTTGAAAACATAGTAAAATAGGTACAATTGCTGGTTGTTATGTTGTTAGTGGTAAAATTAAAAGAAATGCTAACTGTAGAATTGTTCGTGATGGTTCTATAATTTATCGATCTAAAATTAATTCATTAAAAAGTTTTAATGATACGGTTAATGAGGTTCAAATGGGTCATGAATGTGGTTTAACAGTTGAAAATTTTAATGATATAAAAAAGGATGATATTATTCAAATTTATGAAACAATCCAAAAAATGGATGAATAAATAATTTATGTCACATCACAAAAAAGAACGGCTTGAAAATCAAATTGCTGCAATTATCAGTAAAACCATTTTAACAACAATTGAAAATGAAAATGTTAAACAAGGAGTAGTTACCTATGTAAAGCTAAGCCCTGATTTAGGAGTTGCAAAAATTTTTTTAGATTGCTTAGATCGCACTAAAATTAATATAATAAAATCAGCTTTTGTAAGGGCATCAGGAGTATTTAAAACTGCTTTAAGTCAAAATTTACAAATTCGTAAAGTTCCTCATTTAGTTTTTGAAGTTGATAAATCAATTGATGAGGCTATAAAAATTGATCGGATATTATCTGAAATAAAAAATAAGGATGACAAATAAATGGAAAACAATATTAATGAGAAAGATAATAAGGTTGAACAAAAGTTAGGAATTAAAATTATCGATATTAATGAAAATGATAATAACAATTTTAAATTGGAATCAAAAAGCAAAAAAAATAAATCAAAAAAATCATTAAAATTAAGTCAATTTAATAGATTTATATCAATAAATTTAAATGATAAAAAAAGATTAAAAAAAGAATGAATGATTATTGGTCTAGTTAGTGGCCTACTTTTAATTTTTTTTGCCCTTCTTTTAGGTTTTATGGAATTTTTTACAACTCTTAATGATCCTGCTAAAAATCCCGCAGTTGTTCTTAATAGTTCATTAAATAATGCAATGCGAATTATTTCTATTTTTACTATTGCTTTAATTGGTGTGCCATATGTTTACATGTTAGTTGCCTTTTTTTTCGGGATTACTCAAATTCATAAATCCAAATGAACGCATTTGATGATTTGGTTTAGCATGATCATTGGATTAGCCTTGTTGATTGTTTCTTCTTGTATTTTAATTGCTGCATATGCAGGCATTGATTCACCAGTTTTTTAATTTTTAAAATCTTGCCATAAGTTTTGCCAATGCCCATTAATAACAAAATAGATGATTTTAGTAGTGAAATTTTAAATTTTTATAAACCATCAGGATTAAGTTCTGCTGAATTTCTTAATATTTTAAAAGCTAAATTTAATTATAAAAAAGCAGGATTTGCAGGTACATTAGACCCTTTAGCTAGTGGCGTTTTATTGGTAGGTGTTAATGATTCAACAAAATCTTTGCATAGTTTATCTAACTTAAACAAGCAATACTATGTAGAAATTATTTTTGGTATAAAAACTAAAACTGATGATATTACTGGTGAAATTATTTCTGAATCATTAAACTTTCCAAAATCTTTAAGCATTATTAAAAGCAAGCTTGAGTCTTTTGTTAATCTAGAATATTTACAAACTCCACCAAAATTTTCAGCTATTAAAGTTAATGGAATACGGGCATACAAACTTGCTAGAAAAAATATTGATTTTAATTTAAACCCCCGTTTGGTCAAATTATTTAGTTTCAAAATTATTAAATTTGAACTTCCAATTCTTTCTTTTTTAATTGATGTTTCAAAAGGATTTTATGTTCGTCAATTCGCAAATGATTTAGCTTCGTCATTAAATACTTTGGCAACTGTAAAAAAAATTGTTAGAACTAAATGTGGCAACTATCAATTAAAAAATTCAAAATTTGTTATTTTTTAAAAAGTTAAAAAAATATGAAAAATCCACTTGATTTAATTTTAGGTTTTTTTGATGGTTTGCATATTGGACATAAGTTATTAATTGATCAAACTTTTAATAATCCATTTAATGTCTTAACTTTTCAAAACATTCCTAACAAAAAAAATAATTTTTTATATTCATTTGAAGAGCGTAAAAATCAATTAAGAATTCAAGGTGCAAAACAAATTTTTTGCATGGATATTGCAAAAAATAACATGACCGCAGAAGAGTTTTGTAAAAAATTGTTATCTAATTTTATTCCATTTAAAAAAATTATTGTTGGTAGTGATTATCTATTTGGATCTGATCAAAAAAATGTTATTTTTTTAAAATCTTTTATTAATGATATTACTATTGTTGATCGATCAAGTATTTCAACTAGTAAAATTAAAAAATTAGTAGGTGAAAATAATTTTAGTGAATTAAATAAACTGTTGCTTGAACCATATTATCGCACTGGTAAGGTAGTTAGCGGATATGGTCATGGTAAAAAATTAGGTTTCCCAACAGCTAATATTCCTATAGAACCTAATTTAATTTCACTTTCTGAAGGTTCATATGCTACTAAGATTGTTATTGGTAATAAAACATATTTGGGTGTTACATTTGTGGGTAAAAGTAAAACACTTTTAAAACAAAATAGCTTTATCGAAACACATATTATCAATTTCCATGGTAATTTATATGGACAAATAATTAAAATTATTTTTTATAAGTTTTTAAGAACTAATGTGAAATTTTCATCATTAGATTTACTAAAAAAAGCAATTCAAAATGACTTAAATCAAAGTTTTAATTTTTTTCAAAATTTAAATTAAATAAATTTATTTTTATTATTTCAAAAATATGTTAATATTTTTTAAATTAGTTTAAAAAAAGTTTATAATGCTTAGTTAGGTTATTTCTTAATTTTAAGTGCTAGTAAATAAATTAGGTAGAATGAGTTTGATAGATTATGTGACGGTTACTAAAATTTCAAGATCGTAAATATTGATTTATAACTATTGCAGCCAGTTTTTCTACATTTATTGGTGTAATTGCTGACTTGTTTGTTCCTGCTTTATTAGCAGCAATGGTTCCTCTTATAGCTTATGGCGGAGACCCAATGTCAAACCCACCATGAAAGAATGTACCATTTTTATATTGAACACTAAACTTTACTGATTGAAATAATGCTGTAATTGTTTTGGGAGTTTCGATGGGTGTAGTTTCTTTCATAGGTTTATTTGTCGGTTTATTGGGAACATATTTGGCATCTAAATCTGCTGTTAATATTGCAACTATTATTCGTTCAAATTTATTTCGTAAAATTCAACATTTATCATCATCAAATTTAGATAAATTTGGAACATCTAGTTTACTTACTAGATTAACAAATGATATAAATTTAGTTCAAACAATGGCTTTTATGACTATTAGAGTTATGTTTAGAGGTCCATTTTTGTTTGTTGGGGGATTAATTTTTTCATTACTTACAAGCACTAGTTTATCTATTTCTTTAGTTATTTGATTACCTTTGCTTTTTTTAGCTATTGGTTTTGCTAGTGCAAAAGCTGGACCATTATTTAAAATTAATCAAAAAATTGTAGATGATTTAAACACCCAATCACGTGAAAGCATTCTTGGTATTAGAGTTATTAAATCTTATAACTTAGAAAGTAATCAACGTGTAAAATATGATGAAGTTAATAAACGTTGAAATTTTTATAGTATCAAAGCTTTTAAAATAATTTCAGGAATTCAACCAATTGTAATTTTTATTGCTAATTTAGCAACATTAATTGTTTTATTAATTGGTAAATATATGCCTAATGTTATTAATACAAATGACTACAACAGTATTACATCGTTGCAAGCATTCTTACAATATCAAGGATATATTGTAATGGGTATCACTATTTCAATGATGGTTTTGGTTAATTATATTAGATCAAGAGCTTCAACATTTAGAATTAATGAAATTTTGAATGAAAAACCTGATATTCAATTTGTTTCTAATGGAGTTGATATTCAAGATGGTTCGATTGTTTTTGATGATGTAAATTTTAAATATCATTCTGCTTCAGAAAATATTTTAAACAATATTAGCTTTCAAATTAATTCTGGAGAAACCATTGGAATTATTGGTTCTACTGGATCTGGAAAGACTAGTTTAGTAAATCTAATAACTCGGATTTATGAACCATCAACAGGTAATGTAATTGTTGGTAAAAAAAATGTTAAAGAATTAGATACTGTTAAATTACGTAATTCAGTAGGATATGTTTTGCAAGAAAATATTTTGTTTGCAGGAACTATTAAAACAAATTTACTATTTGGTAATGAAAATGCAACTGATCAAGAAATTGATGAGGCAATAGATATTGCTTGTGCAAAAACATTTATTAACAATTTTGATGATAATGTTAATCATCGGGTTGAACAACGTGGAAAAAATCTTTCTGGTGGTCAAAAACAACGACTTTCTATTGCTAGAACTATTCTAAGAAAACCAAAAATTATTATTTTAGATGATTCTACAAGTGCTTTAGATACAATTACAGATCAAACTTTACGTAACAATATTCGTACTAAGCTAAAAGGAACTACAACATTAATAATAGCTCAAAAAGTTTTATCAATTAAAGATTGTGATAAGATTCTTGTTTTAGATAAAGGTAAAATTGTAGGTCAAGGAAAACACAAAGATTTGTTGAGTAATTGTGAAGTTTACAAACAAATTGCAGAATCACAATTAAGTCCTGAGGAGTTAGAAAATGCATAAAAGAAGTGTTCGTAAATTAACAACTCCGACTAAAATGTCATCTTTTAAAACTATTTTGCGTCTTTTAAAGGAAATGGATGCTAAGGCATCTGTTTGAACTATAAGTTTGCTTTTTGCTATTTTTTCATCTGCAATTTTAGCCTTTTCATCATTTGCATTAGGGTATATTGTACAAGCAATATTTATAACCACATCAACCCCAAATGATGATAGTTTTATGGTTGCACTTAAAAATTTAAGTCCCCTTCTTCTGATTCTTATTTTATTTTTAATGTATTTAGCAATATCAGTATTGACTTATTTGCAAAATATTATTATGGTTAAAATTAGTCAAAATGCATGTTCTCGATTACGTTGAGAGACATATTGTCGATTACAAAAAATGCCAATTTCATATTTTGACACTCACCCTAGTGGTGATCTTATGAGTCGTTTAACTAATGATATTGATAATGTTAGTCAGGCACTAATTCAATCAGCATCACAAATTATTCAAGGTGTGTTTACAGTTTTTTTTATTTTTGTGATTTTGATGGCAATGAGCCCAACATTAACTTTGATTTCAGTAACAATGCTAGTTATAATGTTAGTTATTGGAATTTGATTTACATCTAAAGCACAACCATACTTTATTAAACAACAAGATCGCATTGGTGATTTAAATGGTTATATGGAAGAAATGTTGTCTGGACACAAAGTTGTTGCTTTATTAAACCGTCAAAATGAAGTAAACCAAAAATTTGATGTATATAATGAAGCAATTGTTCCAAGTGCAGTAAAAGCACAAACATTAGCTGTATTTATTTTTCCATGATTTGGATTTGCAAGTAATTTAATCTTTTTATTATTTGTAATTATTGCAGCTGTGTTTATGAACAATAATATTCCATCATATGGTTTTGGAACTCTTGGACATGGATCAATTGCTTTTGTAATGTCATTTATTTCTTTACTTAGATCATTTACTAGTCCAATTATGCAATTGCTATCTGTTTTAAATTTAGTACAAGCAGGAATTGCAGGAGCACAACGGGCTTTTACTATTTTAGATTTAGTTCCACCTCAAGATAAAGACAATGCAATTGAATTGAGCGATATTAAAGGAAATGTAGAATTTAAGAATGTTAATTTTGGTTATACATCTAAAGCTTTAAATTTAAAAAATGCGAATATTAAAGCTAAATCTGGTGAAGTTATTGCAATTGTTGGACCAACAGGTGCTGGAAAAACGACTATTATTAATTTGTTAACTAAGTTTTATAGATACAATGATGGTTTTATTACAATTGATGAAAAAGAAATTTCAGATGTTAAAGAAACTAGTTGGCGCGACCAAATATCAATTGTGTTACAAGATACTTATCTTTTTACTAGCACAATAAAAGAAAATATTCGTTATGGTAATTTAAAAGCTTCTGATGATGAAATTATTGAGGCAGCTAAAGTTGCAAATGCCCATGATTTTATTATGCAATTAAAAGATGGTTATGATAGTGTAGTTGAATCAAATGGTCGAAATTTTTCTCAAGGTCAAAAACAATTATTAGCAATTGCTCGTGCAGTAATTAGAAAAACACCAATTTTGTTGTTAGATGAAGCGACTTCATCAGTTGATACTAGAACTGAAGTTCAAATACAAAAAGCATTAAATAACTTAATGTTAGGAAAAACTTCTTTTGTAATTGCACATCGATTATCAACAATTAAAAATGCTAATAAAATCTTGGTAGTTAATAATGGTGAAATTATTGAACAAGGATCTCATGATGAGTTGTTAAAACTAAATGGATTTTATTCTAATTTATACCATTCTCAATTTAAAAAAGGTTCTGGTGGTGAATTTGAGTTAGATTAATTTTTATTTAATTATTTATTAATAATCTTTTTATTAATTTTTTTAAATCAAAAACTAATTCAAATAACACTAGATGGAATTAAAAAAATTCAACCAACAATAAATAATGCAAGAATTGCACTATATGGCGCATGACCTATTGCTAAAATTGAAGTGATTATAAAACTTAATAAACCAATAAAAAACATTCAAACTGTTGTTATTTTTAAGATTTCTACTTTGTTGTAATTAGACATAAAACATACTTTTTTATTTTTTAATTTATAAAAAAATTTTAATAAAATTATCAAATGATTGTTTAAAAGTGCTTATAGAAAATTTGATTTAAAGGAATTTTTGATGAAAGAGGTTGTTGTTCTTGGTGGTGGCTCAGGAATGAGTAGTATTTTGAGAGGTATGAAAAACATTCCTAACATTAATATTTCAGCAATTGTTACTGTTGCTGATGATGGGGGATCAACAGCATTAATGCGAAGGGAATTTAATATTCCAGCTGTTGGTGATTTGCGTCAAATTTTAATTGCATTATCTTCAACTGAAGATATTTTAAAAGACTTAATGGAATATCGATTTCATAATAAAAATATTAAAAAATCAGTATTTCATAATCAATCATTAGGTAACATTATTATTTCATCATTAATTAATATTAATAATGATTTTTATAAAGGAATTGAAACTTTAAGTAAAGTTTTGAAAATCAAAGGATCAATTTATCCACTTACTGATTATCCAAAAGTTCGCTTACAAGCTGTTTATACAGATGGAACTAAAATTATTGGAGAGCACAAAATTCCTAATGGTAATAAAATTATTGATTCCATAAGGTATTTAAATACTAAAAAAATTAAAACTAATCCTGATGTTTTAAAACAAATTAAAAAAGCTGATTACATTGTTATTTCTACAGGTTCATTGTATACATCAATTATTCCTAATTTAATTGCCCCAGGAGTTCGTGAAGCAATTTTAGATAATAAAAAAGTGAAATTAATTTATATTGGTAATGTAATGACACAATATGGCGAAACCCAAAATATGTCTCTATATGAACATGTTATTGCCATTGAAAAACATTTGAATATGAATGAAAATACATTAAATAATAAAATTCAAATTCAAGTTATCATTGCTAATAATCGTCAAATTAATTCTAAAATTTTAGGTTATTATGAAAAAGAAAATTCTTTTCCAGTTTATTTAGATGAAAACAATCCTTATTTTAGAGGGAAATTATGGTTGGTAGATTTAATCGATGATTCGTCTACAACTAATTTAGTTCGTCATGATTTTAAAAAGATTGAAAATGTTTTAACAAAAGTTTTTACAACTGTTTAGTATCGCAAAGGATGAAGTTATATAAATGCCACGTAAACATTTAATTGCTAGTCAAACTAACAAAAAACAACAAGATAATGCTCGCTTATGACAAAAACTAGCAAAAGAAATTAAAGCAGCAGCAAAAGTTGGAGGACCAAATCCTGAAGCTAATCCAAGATTAAAAGCTGCAATTGATCGAGCATTACAAGCTAATTTATCTCGTGATTCAATTAATAAAAATATTAATGGAGCAAACAAAGACAATACTCAGCTAATTGAAGTTGAATATGAAATTTATGGACCTTCTGGTTTAGGGATTATTGTTCATGCATTAACTGATAATACAAATCGAGTTATTAGTAATCTTAATGGTTATATTAGTAAGTTGCATGGTAATTTAGCTAAACCTAATAGTGTAAAAATTAATTTTGAACATAGGGGAATTATTTTAGTAAACAAAAATGATTATTCTGATGAACAATTATTTGAGGTGTTATTAGATGAAAATGTTATCGATTTAGAAAGTGATGCAGATGGATTTGAAATTGTTGTAACACCAGGTTCTTATTTTAGTGCTAAAAATAAATTAATTTCTTTAAGATTTGAGATTATTTATAGTGAACTTAAATTAGAACCATTAGTTGAAGTTGAATTAAACAAGGATGAAAAGGAACGATTTGATCGTTTTGTTGAATCTTGTGAAAATGATGAGGATATTCAATGAATTGTTGCAAATAATGCAAATTAAATTTGTTATAATTCCAAAAGAATCAATTTAGGGGAACTCCGGTGTAAATCCGGGACAGTGCCAGCTACGGTGTTTTGCAATTAAGCAATAAGTCCGAATACCTTATGATGCTGGGTCACATCTAAAGCATTTATTTTAGATTTTTATGATTAATTGTTTTGACCCTTAAAAAAATTTATTTAAGGGTTTTTTTATTCCTTCAATTGATTTTTAATTAAATTAATGAGTTTAAATTATGAAGATCAAACAAAAAATTATTTTAATAACTTTATGTTTTTTTACAATGTTGTTACCATTAAGTGCTTTTTTAGTTTCATGTAATCAAATTAATATTGTAGATCAGTATGCTTCGATAACGCTAGACAGTACATTAACAGGCAATTTAGTTGCTTTAGGTTTTAAGCCAACATGTCAATCTTTGTACAATTCACAAACAAATATTCCATCATACATTAGTTCATTAAATATTAATACTGAATTTGGAAAACAACCATCACAATCTAATGCTGAATTTTGATTAAATCGACAGCCTGATTTACTTTATGGTTTTAAATATCAAAAACCAGAAAATTTATCTAATTATGGATTCAAATATTTTATTGAAGATAAAAATTTTTATAATCCTTATTCAAGCACTTTATTTGATAACAAAGTGGATAAAAATGCAGAATCTATTGCAAAAACTTGAAATTTTAAAGATAAATTAAATTATCTAGGTTATAAACTAAGTTCAATTTTTAATGATATTCAAACTTCTGCTTTAATTGATTCAAAAATTAATTTAGTTTTTAAACAATACGAAAACAAAATAAATATTTTTAAAAATAAATTTTCCTTTTTAAAAAAACATCCAACTATTAGTTTTTGAGGAAAAAATTATGGTCCTAATTTTGTGGCTGATGTAAATAATTTTTCTGAGTACGGACCTAGTACAGATTATCCTGGATGATTATTTGATGACTTAGGTTTCTTGCCAGCATTACCATCAGTAACTGACTACAAACTAAAGATTTTTAATGATGGAGGTTATAATGCAATTGGATGAATGCCGAATGTTGGTAGTTATAATGCCTTAGGTGTTCAAGAGGCTTTTAAAAATTCAAGTGATTATGTTGTTGTTGTCTTAGATTCTAGTGTTAATTTAGAATTAATGAAAGACACTATTATAAATACATTTAAACCAATTTTGAAGCAATCATCAAATCTTAATTCATCTAAAATTATTATAGTTGATCAAAATTTTAGTTTAGCCCCTTATAACTTATTGGGAATTGAAAATGCAATAAATATTTTGTCTGAAAAAATATTAGGTTTTGATGTTTCTAAATCAATTAATGACCAAATAATTTTTGAAAGAACAAATTTAAAAACTTTAATCTTTAAATAATTTTAGGCTAATGTTAAAATGTTTTTAAAAAAAAGAAATCTTAAATATATATCAATTTGTATCATTTTATTTTTTATTACAATTGCGGTTGTATTGTTAGCATTTTCAATTTCAAGTAATGGTTCTATTGTTTTTTTAGCAAGTATTACAACCAACAAGATGTCATATTTAACAATAGGAATTGGAGTTATTGCTTCGATAATTGCAGCAATTGCATTTAATTCCTCTGGTGAATTAGCTCAATCAAGCACGAGAAATATTTTAGCATCGCCATTTACATTAGGTCTTGTTCCAGTTATGACTTTGAGTTATTTAATAAGCAATTTAATTTCAAATTTAAAAATATGAGAAGTTGGTTTATTGGCTTTTGCTATTATTTTTTTTATAAATATTTTGCCAATTTATTTTATTTCAAAAAGTAAGTATAAATTAAATCAAAATGCAATTATTTTTTATGGTTTATCTATTTCTATTTTAATTACATCAATAATAGCAATTTTAAATTTTTTAACCCAAATTCAGCAAACAAATATTTTTGGATGAATGATTATTTCAACTGTTACATTAACGAATGAAAAACTTTTTTATGGTGCAACTTTTTTTATTGTAGGTTTATTTATTTTAGTTTCTATTTCTAAAAAAATTTATATGTATGAGAATGCATATTTTAAAGCAACATCTTTATCTATAAATTTATCTTTATTAAACATGTTAAGCTTAGTGTCTATTAGTTTAATGTGTATTGGTGGTTTTATTGCATATGCCCCTTTTACTTTACTTGGATTTGCTATTCCATTTTTAACTAAAAAATATTTAATTAAAAATTATGATTTTCGTTTCTCATTATTACCAAGTACATTATTAAGCATTATCATTACTGTAATTTCATATATAACTAATTGTTTTTTACATGCAAACATTGATGTAGTAATGATTATTTTTATGTTGCCATTTACTATTTTGATGTTTTTGGAGAAAAGAATTAATGCACATTAATAATTATTTAAAATTTAAATCAATAAATAAAAAACAATGTTTTTTATCAATATGCTTTTTATTTATTTTTTTATTATTATTCACTATTTTTTTATTTTTTAATCCTTCTACATTATCATTAGATATTCCATATGGACCTAATGCCAATTTTATTTGAAATTCAAGAATTCAATTAGCTTTAAAACTAACAATTGGTTCATCAGCAATTGGTTTAAGCAACTATTTGTTTCAATTATTTACTAAGAATAAATTAGCAGATATTTCAATTATGGGTATCAATACATTTCAACAAATTGTAGTTGCTTTGTTTATTTTATTTGCAACCAATTTTTTTCTTATTTATGAGCAATCATTTATTTTTAGTTTTATTTATCTTTCAATCAGTATTTTATCAGGAGTTATTTTTTATTTTATTTCATGACGCAATGATTTAAGTTCAAAAAATATTTTTATTTATGGTATTTTACTTAACATTTTAGTAACAGCATTATCTTATTTTATCTTGTCATCTAATGTAGTTGATCAAGATACTTATAAGGATCGTGTTATTTATTATCAAAATAAAGTTTTTGGAAATTTAGTTGTTAGTGATGATTTTAGTAATCTATATGTTTCTAGTATTTTATTAGTTTTTTGTTTTATTTGAACTTTTTGCTTGCGTCTTAAATTCATGGCCAAAACATTTATGATTCAAAAAACTAATACCCTAGGTATTAATAATAAATGAATTAATTTAAATTTAATTTTATTAGTTAGTATTTTATCTTCAATAGCTTTTGGATTTTTTGGTATTATTGCATTTATTGGTGTTAGTGTATCTTTTATTTCTAATAAGTTATTTTTTCATTTTAAATATAATGTTTTAGGCTCAATTTTAATATCAATTATTCTTATGTTTATTTCGCAATATGCTCAAATCATTATTGCTAATTTAGTTTCATCTTTTTCATTAACAACAATAGTTGGTTTTATTAGTTGTTTAATTTTTATGTTTTTCTTATGACTTAATCGGTAGTTGCAAATATGAATGATTTAGTTTTTAGTATAAATAATTTGCGAATATATCCCCATTTTAATTTACAAAACATTAAATTTAGTATTTTGCAAAACAACATTTGTGCTTTTATTGGTAATAATGGAGCTGGAAAAAGTTCATTAATTAATTTATTAGTTAAAAATTGTCATTTGCAAAATGAAAATATTTTTATAAAAAATAAAGATTTAAATAAAATTTCATATAAAGAATTATCTAAATTGATTTCATATGTACCTCAAATTAACAACATATATCATGAACTATCAGTATGAGATTTTATTGCTATAGGTAGATTACCGCATACAAATTTTTTGGGTTTTTTAACAAAGAATGATAAAGAAATTATTAAAACAATATCTAAACTATTAAAAATTGATGCTTTATTTGAACTTAAAATAAATCAATTGTCAGGTGGGCAATTACAAAAAGTTATTATTGCAAATGCATTAGTTCAAGAAACACCAATTATTGTCTTAGATGAACCATTAAATCACCTTGATTTGCAATCTCAAGAAGATATGTTAATTTTAATTAAGAAATTAAAAAATGATTTTAATAAAACGATAATTATTGTTTTACATGATATTGAAATAGCTGCTAATTTAGCTGATCAAATTGTTGTTTTTTATAATGGAAGTGTTCCATTAATAGGAAAACCAATTGACATTATTACATCCGAAAACATTAAAAAGTATTTTAATGTTGATAAAAAAATTATCTTAATAAAAGATAAATTTGTTATTACTAATCTATAAAATTATTTTGAAGGGTTGATAAAGTTTAAAAAATCATCAATTTCATTAGATTTGCACACAACTGAAATTGAATCTGCTTGCATTAAAATTGTATCAGCATCTACGGGAAAAATTAATTGATCTTGGCGTTGGATAGAAATTACATTTGCTCCAGCATAAAGCCTGATATTTATATCAGATAATTTTTTTTCAAATAAATTTGGATTTGATACATTTGTTTTTACAATACTAATTGACTTGTTTAGTGAAAAAATGTCTGCTTGTGTTTTATGAATTACTTTTAAGGCGATATTATTTGCAACAACTTCTTCAGGGATGATTGCTTCTCTGACACCAATTGTGTTTAAAACTCTTTTATGAATTAAATTTTTTGCTCTTGCTACAATATTTTTAATTTTTAATTCTTTTAAATTAGCTGAAATCATAATTGATGATTCGATGTTGCTGACACTAACAATAATTGTATTTACTTCTGCTAAATTAATTTCTTCAAGAGTATTTAAATCAGTGGCATCAGCTTTAAATACATATTCAAATTCTTTGGAAGCTAAGTTAACTTTTTCTTCATCATTATCTATCAAAATTACATTATGATTACTAGCTACTAGTGATTTTGCAACTTGCATGCCAAATCTACCTAAACCAATAACACAAAATTCACTTTTTGCCATGTGAAACCTTAAATTAAATATAATTTAAATTTATATATCATTATATTACAATTAGACAACAAGTCAAAGTACTATAAATATGGATTACTTAAAGTTATCTTCTTTTTCTGCATACAAGAAACGACATGAAAAATTATTCAAAGTTCTACGAATAATTTTTATTGGTGATACTGTTCCTCAAAAAATTGTTCATTTTTATGTTTATTTAATTTTTCTTGGAGCAATTTTACTTTATTTACCAATTTCATTAACATCTTATCCCAATTCTTATATGAAAATTGTTAATGAAGACTATTTTACTATTGGTGAATATAGTGCGTTGTATAATGGAATAATTGATAAATCTTTTTTAGATAAATTAGTTAATAATTCAGTCTTACTAAGAGACAATTTTTATTTAGTTTTTGATCCGGTTTTAAAAACATATAAAGTTGTTGAAACAGCACCTTATACATTTTTAGATTCACTATTTACTGCAGTTTCTGCTTTTTGTGACACTGGACTTTCAACTTCTGTTATTAGAAGTACTTATAGTGTTTTTGGCGAAGTAATTATAGTCTTATTAATCCAAATTGGTGGCATTGGATTTATTGTTTTATTTTTCTTAATATGAAAACTTTTTAAATCAAAAAAAGAAACCCAAGATTCTTTTTCCTTATCAATTATTCTTCGTGCTGAAAGAGGCAATTCCAAATTAGGAGGGACAAGTAAAACTATTATTGTTGCGACTATATTTATTTTTTCTGCAGAATTAATTTATGCAATTTTTTACTCATTATATTTTAATTTTTCAGAAGCATATGAACAACAAATTATTGGTAATGTTATGGATAATAGTACACAAACATTGCCGGGTGTTATTGCTAGTTCTATAACAGTAAATAGTATTTATCCATCATACTTATATCATAGTCCAAATTCTATCTGGGCTGGTATTTTTCATTCAATTTCAGCAATGAATAATGCTGGTTTTGATATTTTTGGTTCTGCAAGTCTTGGTTTATATCGAAATGATACCCATGCAGTTTTATTATTTGTAACAATGTCTGAATTTATTATTGGAGGAATTGGTTATCCAGTTGTTTTTGATATTTATGAAAAATTTAGATGAAAAAAAATAATGGGAATTAAGCAGAAATTTAGATTTAGTTTATTTACAAAGGTTTCACTAATAACTACATTGATTATTTCAATTATTGGGTGTATTCTTGTAACTAGTGTTGAAATGACTAGTAAAAATGGAACATTTAACATTGCAAACTTTTTGTTAGATGAAAAAAATAACAATAATATTCAATTAATAAATAATTTAAATTCTTACAATACCATCAATCAACTTATTTATGGTAAAAATCAAACATTTAATGCGACATGGGGATTATTGTTTGAAACAATGTCAACTAGAAGTGCTGGTTTTTCTACTATTAGTAATTTTTTGTACACTGATGCAACCAAAGGTGTATTAATAATATTAATGTTTATCGGAGCAGCTCCTAGTTCAACTGCTGGTGGTATTAGAACCACAACTTTTGCAATTATTTGTACTGCAATTTGAACAAAATTACGGGGCAGAAAAGAAGTAAGATTATTTAAGAGATCAATAACAAATCAAACCGTAAGTGATTCATTTGTATCTTTTGTTTTGATATTGATTGTTTTATTGTTATTTTGTATTATTACAAAAATTATTTTAGATTCAGTTTTTCCAGATACATATTTACATTTAATTGATATTATATATGAATTTGCTTCAGCATTTGGTACTGTCGGTTTAACTACAGGAGTAACATCATTATTAAATAACATTACAATATTTCCATTTATTTTTGCAATTTTATTAATGATTATTGGTCAATTAGGAGTTTCCAATACATTATTAACTTGGGTAAAGAAAAGTCCTAATGGAAATTTATATTCACTCCCACCAGAAGATATCAAGATTGGTTAAATCTTTAATAAAGTTTTGGATTATTTTCTTGTTTAAAATTTATTTGTTTTATTATAATTTTCACTAATTTTAAATTTTAATTTTTGTTATGGTTATTTTCACTTAATACCTTTTTTAAAATAAGATTAAATTTAAATGAATTTTTAATATTAACCGTTGAAAGTTATTTTAGTTATTTTTGAATTTAAATATTAGTATGACAGATAAAAGTTTAAAAAAAGAAGATCAGCAAAATTCTTTGCTTTTATAATTATCAATATACCTTTGACACTGTTAACAGATTTTTTGGTCAATAAGGACAAAGATTTAATATTTATTTTTTAATTGACTCTGGAATTAAATATTATTTATATATGCATTGGTTTAAATTATTGTTTTTTTCACAAACTTCTTGTCATAAATATTTTTGCTCTGAAAAGTATTTATTTATGTATTTTTTTATATTAAAATTACATTTACACAAATTTTGCAATATTATTGCAATTTTTGTTTGTACAAAAAAATCATTTTACTTTTTTAATTAGTAATGTTAGAGACAAGGAGAAAAAAAGTATGGTTAAATTTTTTAAATTTCTTGTTTTCTTGGTAATTGTAACTTGCTTGTGTATTATATTCATTGGTTCTTTTTGGTTACCAAACATTTATGATTTAAATTCTTGATCAAATTGATTTGCTTCTAAAGCACAACCTAGTGGTGTTTTAACTTTAATGTTCAATAATGTTGGCAATTGGTATTTTAATACACTCAACATGTATTCTAATTTTGGCGATAGCGATTCATTACAAAATTTTTTATCTTACATCATACCAATTGGTTTTGGAATTGTATTTGGATTGATAGGTTATTTTTTAGTTTTCTTATTTGGATGAATTATTTGACATAAATAATTTTTAATTTTTGCTTTTATTGTTTATTTTTTAATGCTTTTAAAAATAATGTTTTAATAGAGAAAATTAAATTTAAGCAACTTTTAACTTATAAGTTAATTTCCTTTTTTATTTTTAATAATTGATATCACTTTTTTCTATGTTAGAATATTAGAATACTCAAATTTGTTTTAACTCATTGATTTTGACTTTATATTTTGGGTAACATCTTTAGATATTTAGGTTTTGAGAGGTTTGATAGATTATGTGGTTACTTAGATTATTTAAAAAACTTCTTAAGCTAGCATTGTTTATTATTATTGCTGGTGGTTTGTGTATAATTTTTCTTGGTTCATTCTGGTGCAATAACAATTATAACTTTCATGAGTGATTTGCACATTCTGGTTCACAACTTTTAGGAACTCCTGATCCATCTGGTGCTTTGACAGCAATGTTTCCAAGTGTAGGTACATGATATGACACAACATTATCAAATTACTCCACTGCAATTCAAGATGTGTTTAGATATCTTATTCCAGTAGGATTTGGAGCAGTCTTTGGAATCATAATTTACACATTTATAAGCATATTAACTTATCTCTTAAGAAAAATGTTTAAGAAAAAGAAATAAAAACATAACAGGGTAGACTAGGATGGTATATGTCCTAGTCTACTTTTATCATTAATCTAAAACTCTATTTTTTAAATACTTAAATAATTCTTTTCAATTTCGTTAAGTCTTAAATATATTTAGGAAAAATTTTATGTTAACCAAAGAAGTAAATAAACAAAAATTTAAAATTAAACTGAATGTAAAATTATCTGCATTACCTATTTTTTTAAGTTCTATTCTTCTTATTGGTAGTGGTTTATCATTTTGTTTATCAGATTTAAGTATATCTACAAAACAATCTAATTTACTTAACAAAAGTTTAAGTAAAGATGTACAACAACCAATTGAAAACGTTTCTGATATATTTAAAAATATTGATAATAGCAATTTAAATCAAGTTTATATAGATTGTGGTGATGTAAACAATCATTTGTTATTTGATTATGATACAGATCCTGAAACAAAAATTAGTGAAGAGTTAGATGTATATAAAGATACTCTTATTAATAAATTGTCCAAATTAAGAATATCAAATGAATTACCAGTAGATACTTTTGGTTATTGTTACCCTATGTTTCAAACATATAAAAACAATAAATATTATCCAGAGAAATTTGTAAATAGATGAATTATTGAGCAAACTATTGCAAAATATTCAGGTATGTTTATTGATTGACAAGAACAAGAATATTGACCCAATGAAGTATACAATGAAATGAATAATAGTGAAGCAAAAACTAATGATGGTTATTTTAGTTTAGGCGAACAAGTTCCAATTATAATGAGTGAAAATAATGAACCTGTTGATTCAAGTAATGCAAATAATTCTGACCAATCAAATACAGCGGATGATGAAATAATTGATTTATTACCAAGATATCCCATTCTTTTTAAACTTTGATCAAAAGATTCGCAAGAAATAAATAGCAAAAAATGAATTTGATCTGATTCAAATATTTTTAACATTTTTCTAGAATTATTTAAAAGAAAAAAACAAATTAATCCAACTCAGGACCTTTATCTTTGATTTGTTCAAACAGGAACAAAGGTTGTTTATGAATCTAAAAATGCATCAAGTTATCAAACTAATAAAAATAGAAATTATGAAGATAACTCATCAAAAAATTTAGGGCCTAATTTTGATAGTATATATAGGGATGATTTAGATAAAGCATTTAATCAATGAATTAATTCATGAGATAAAAAATATATTGTTTCACCAGATAGCAAAATTCAATTTTTGGACATAACTCAAGAAGATTACTCCATAAATACTCATGGAATCAATCGATATTCAACATATATTAATCGTACCTTTAGTCAAAATTCGAATAATAAAATTACGGTTGAGTATACTCCTTATTATTCGCCTGAACCACTAAACTCTAAATCAAATTATGATTCTAACAAAGCACCAAATATAAATGATTATAATTTTAAAGATGGAATTGCTTTTTTTATAAAAATAGCAACTTGAGCTCCTTATATACTAGAAAATGATAACATTATTTATTTAGATCAGCTTTTTCAAATTTTTAACAAAATACATGTAGATGACTCAGGAAAAATACAAACTTACAATAATTTATCTCTTAAAACTAAAAATTTAAATTTTTTTAAAAATAGTGAACCAGTAAAACAAAATATTTTGAAAATAACTTCAGCAAATACAATTATTCCATATATAGATCAGGGCGATGAATGAAAAAATTATGCATTAAAGACACAAATTCTTAATTTTGCACAAACATCTGGTAGTGTAGACATTAAAAATTATATTGTTCCAAAAACTTATTATGATAATGGCACTAATTCTTGTGTATTAACTTTTCAATTTAATGAAAA
Source organism: Mycoplasmoides alvi ATCC 29626 (assembly GCF_000701785.1). Classification (GTDB taxonomy): domain Bacteria; phylum Bacillota_I; class Bacilli_A; order Mycoplasmatales; family Mycoplasmoidaceae; genus Mycoplasmoides; species Mycoplasmoides alvi. The sequence continues at coordinate 36,345 of NZ_KL370824.1, forward strand.
TTTTGTAAATATGATTTTAAATTTATATAACTTAACTATGAAGGGAATGGAGTTATTTCTTAATAAGAATGATAATAGCGACCTTTATAGAAAAATAAATCATGCAGCTATTGATTATAAAACTGCATATAGTGACATGACTTCAACAAATGAGTCATGAAGTGCTAATTGGTATTTAGAATCTAAACAAGATTTTGGTCTTAATTTAGATTATGATTATATTCCAGCTTTAGGTGAATGTGTTTATTTAGATGATTTACAAATAGTTCCACAAAATTGAATGATTTTGTTGGAATGAATTAAAAATAGTTTATCAAATGACATATATGTTGATTATAAAGTAGGTTCTAATGGTGAAGTTAAAAAATTAAAGATTTGAGATGGAACTAATTATACTTTTGTAAATGATAGCAAGATTGTAGCTACTACTGAAAATAAACAAATAGTAGTAACTAATTTATCATTTGACAATAATTTAAATCTGCCAACAAATTTAATAGCAAAACTTAAAATTGATGATAAGTGTATTCAAAATGGTTCATGTCAATTGTCAAGTGATAAAAACAGTTTAGTTTATAAACTTGCTGATGAAGTCAAAGATGATGTTACAGTTGACCCATCAATTCCTGATTCAAGTAATCCATCAACACCAAAGCCTGATGTTCCAAGTGCTCCTGATTCTCCAAATTCTAATCAAAACAATAATAATAATAATGGTTCTAATAATTTTGATTCACCCGAAGTGAATAATGCATCTGCCATGTCTAATGATCAAATAATAATTATTTCTATTAGTGTTCCAATTGCAATTATTATTACATCATTAATAATATTTGGGATAGTTCGTTATATAAAAAAGAAATAAATTTATTTAATTGAAATTAGTTATTCATTGATTTTAAAACATAAAACTTTGCATTATTTTTCATAAAAAATTTTTAATTTTTCATTTAAATATCTTTAAAAGATAACAATTAAAACAGCTTTTAATATGTTATAATTGAGGGATTAAATGTATTCAAGGTAATTAACTTAATTTATAGTAATGAATAAAAGTGGTATTGAAGAATTTTCTAAAAACGAAATAGTTTTTATTAAAGGTCAAAATCTTGTTAATCGTAATCGTGTAGCTGTTAAAGTTAACCCTAATGATCCAAACCATTTTACAGGTAAAGTATTTGATACTGAAAATTCTTATTATCTTATAGATTTAACTGTTAAGGGCAATACAGTTGCCTCTTATAAATGTTCATGTTCACTAGAAAAACCTTGTTATCATGTTGTTGGAGTTTTGATTAAAATTTTTATTCAACCAAAAGTTGTAAAACAAAGTGCGCATGAAATTATTATTGATGATCTTAATAAAAAGAAAAAAATACGTTCAAGAAAAAATAAAAAAATAATTAAAGAAGATGATACAACAAGTATCGCTCCTAGTGATATTGATAAAATTTATGAAAAATTATCTTGGCCTTCTTGCACTATTTCTTTTGTACACTTACATACGAACTACAATAATGGCGAAAAAATTAACCAGTTTGGAATTAGATTAAGTTATAAAAATAAAATTTTAAGTCCAATTTGTGATAAAGATATTTTTAAAAATTTAGAAAGCGAAAACCCTGTTTTATTACTTTCGTTAATTGATTCATCCTTTTATCAAATTGATGCTAATCTTTTCAAAAAAATAGATTTATTTATTTTTAAATTTTTAATTGAAAATCAATTAGATTTTAAACATCATCGTAACTATGAATTAAGAAATAAACCATTAGATACTTTTTGAATCAACCGAAAAGTTATTTTAAGTTTAATCAAGATGTTAAAACAGTCATTTGACATTAATTCAAATGTAACTTTAGCTAATTTTTTAGAAAAAGAATCTAATTTTTTTAGAATGATTGTTGATTCATCAAAGAAATACATTTTATACAACAAAATTGATCGCAATAAATATAAAGTAAATTTGATGATGAAACAATCAACCAATAAATGAACTAGTGTTAATGAAATAAGTGTTTCTAGTGATGGAAAATTAATTTGATCTGATCCATCAATTATTTTTTGAAAAAATAAGCAAAATCTTGAGGTTGTTAGTTTTGTTGAAAATTCTTTAGCTGAATCTTATTTTCATTATTATGTTCAAGGAATAAGGGATTTTAAATATATTGATGATAGCAATAAAATAAGAGATATTTTTGAATTCATTCCTAAAACAGTTATTAGTTTAAATTTTGATAAGCATGATAATATAATTAAACATCAAATTAGGTATTTTTACCCTGGAAAACCACCTTTTAATGTTTTATCAACAGATGATAATGTCAAAACAAACAAAAAACGTTTATGAATTTATGAAAAAGCAATTATAAATTCATTGTGTCATTTTCATTTTGAATCTAAAAGTTGACATATTAAATTTAAAAAAATTTTTTCATTAAAAATGAAAGAATTTAAACAAATTATTTCTAATTATGATTCTTTTGTTCAAACGCCAATTGTTCAATATAAAATTGAAAATAATTTAACAAATGAATACAAGTTTCAATTCAATTTTAAAAAGATCTCAATTAAAGATGATAAATTAATTATTGAATGTGATTATTCAAAATTTTCAATTGATCAAATTAAAAAAATTTCATCTTACTACAATAAAGGTTGCGAAATATATATTGATGATGATTTTTATATTGATTTAACTTCTAAAGACAATAAAAAGTTTTTAGAATTTTGGTCAAAATTTGATTATTACAATGCCTCATCACCAAAATCAGGAATTTTTGTTTTTCCTAAGTATAGAGTTTTTGATTTATATTTTGCATTTAGTCAAAATCAGGGATTGATTAAAAAATATGGAGACAAATCGATAGTCAATTTAATTTCTGATTTTACTAGTAAGAAAGTTAAAGATTTTAAAGTTCCTGATATTTTTAAAAAAATTTTACGCCCATATCAAGTTGATGGTTTTAAGTGAATGAAATTGTTGTTTCATTATAACTTAGGTGGTGTTTTAGCAGATGACATGGGTCTTGGCAAAACGATTCAAACAATTGCTTTGCTTTATGATGAGTATAAATCTAAAAAAATTAATGAACCATCCTTAATTGTTGTTCCAACTTCATTAGTTCATAATTGAAAATCAGAGTTTATTAAATTTGCCAATGATTTAAAAGTTCAATTAATTGAGGGTTCTTCCAAAGAACGTGAAAATTTAATTATTAATAACAAAAATGCAATTGAAATTACTTCATTTGCAACATTTAGAAAAGATATAAAATTTCATAATTCAAAATCTTATTGTTTTTTTATTTTGGATGAGGCACAAAATATCAAAAACAATAATACTGATTTAAAATCTTGTGTGAAACAAATCAATTCTAAGCATAATTTAGCTTTAACAGGAACTCCAATAGTTAATAACATCTTGGAATTGTGGTCAATCTTTGATTTTGTGTTACCTGGTTTACTTGGCAGTGCAACAGATTTTAGTAATGACTATGAAAAGAAAATTATTCGAGAAAATAATTCTGTTTTATTGGAGCGTCTTAAACAAAAAGTTAATATTTTTTGCTTAAGACGAACAAAAGATAAAGTTTTAACTGAATTGCCACCAAAAACCCAAACAGATATTATTGTTGACTTACAACCTGAACATCGTAATTTCTATAATGATTGGTATTTAAATTTTAAAAACAAAATTATAAATTTAATTGAGAATAGCAAAAGTAAACAAAATTTAAATTCCATTAAATTTCATATTTTCACAATGATAAATGATTTACGACAAATTTGTTGCAGCCCAACGCTTAAGAATAAGAATTTTGATGGTAAAAATGCAAAATTAGATGCTTGTTTAGATCTAATCAACCATGCAGTTGCTAGTGAAAAAAAGGTATTAATTTTTACTCAATATTTGGGAATGATTGATATTTTAAAAGATGAATTATCCAAAAATAATATAAAGTGTTATGTTTTATCTGGAAAAACAAACAAAAAAGACCGTATATCAATGGTTGAAAAATTCAATGTTGATAAAACACCTGTTTTTTTATCAACATTAAAAACTGGAGGGGTTGGCATAAATTTAACTAGTGCAGAAGTTGTTATTCATTATGATTTATGATGAAATACTGCTATGCAAAATCAAGCGACTGATAGGGTTCATAGAATTGGTCAAAAAAAACATGTTAATGTTTATCGTATTATTGTTGACGATTCTATTGAACAAAGAATTGTTGAAATTCAAGAAAAGAAAAAAGATTTAATTAAAAACTTAATCAATGATGATGAAGAAAACATTTTAAATAATATTTCTTTTGAGGAATTAATTTCCATTTTTGATATTTCTTATAATGAAAAAAAATAAAATAATTAATTGGTATAAATAGTATGAAAAAAAAGATTTTTTTATTTAGCAGTTTAAGTTTAGTTGTTTTATTAATTCCTACTTTTTGTTTAGTGTCGTGTTCAGAAGATAACCCTAACAAAAATTCAGTCAATGATATTCCAGTAGTTAACACAACAATTCATTCTGATACTTCCATAAAAAATGAAATTAATGCTATTGATTTGAATTGAAACGAAATGAATGAATTAGAAATTTATGCAAAATATTCTTCAGATAATTTAATTCAGTTTATTCTTAATCATCTTTCTAAATTCATTAATGGAGAAACAGAATTAATATCTAATGCAAACGATATTAAGGTTAGTTTTAATAGTGCAAAAAGCGGAAATAATTTTTTGACTATAGAACTAACTGTTTTGGCAAATAGATGATACAAAGATAATAAGGTTCAAGTTATACCATTGTCACAAAATATTAAAATTTTTAATATTAAGGAATTACCAGAAACTATTGACTCTACTGGTGGACAATTAGTTAATTCTCAGTTAGATTCTTCTAGCTATAAAGAAATTGTTGATTTATTTAATTTTAAATCTACAACATATTTACCATCATTGACTAATGAAAGTTTAAATAACATTTTAAAAAAAGTACCAGATTTTAAAAATCTATCAGTTGAAATTCAAAATGACTCTAAAACAAGCACAGGTGAATTAGTATTAAATTTATCAGGAACTTATAAAAAACAACAAATATTAAATGAAAAGATCACAGTTGGTGGTTTTAATAAAATTGATCAAAATAATAAATCTATAAAACTATCAAAAATTGTTCTTAATTTGAATAATTGATTTGAAAATCTTATGCCTATCAATTCATCACAAGATAAGGATGTAGTAATTAAGGCAATTTCTTCAGATGATTGAATCAATAAATACTTATCATCTGCTTTAGTTTTTGATCAAAATTATTTACTAATAGGTGAATTACAAGATCTTGTTAAAGAAGGAATGAATTTTTCACTTACTACAAATTTGTCTAATGATTCTATTGAATTTACTATTTCTAATGCTACTTATCAAAATAAAAAGTATGATAGTCAACAAAAGATGTGAATAAATGACAATCTTTTAACTTTTGCTCAAGCATACCCAAAAACGCAAAGTGTTTTAATTCCAACATTAGAAGATGCAAAAAACTTTTTGCTAGATAAGTCATACGTAAATGAAGCAGAATTAAAATTACATTATCCATCTTATTATATTGGTGTTGCAAATTATTGAAATAAAAATGATCGTTCTTACTTTGTTGATAATTTATTGGTTAAAAATGATTATTTAACAAAAATTGGAGAAAAATATTTTCAAATTAATAATAATGATAAGTTATTAATTGCAATAAGTAATGATGGTATTTTTGCCAATGATTTTAAAAATGTATTAAATTTTAAAATTTTATTGCTTTTCAATGATTTACCTCAATGACAACTGAAATCAAAAAGTTTCAATTGCATTAATTTATCTAAAAATATCAATGATAATCCTAATTTGGATATCAACAGAACAAATACCATTTTTATTAAACAAGATGGTTCTATTTACAACAAAGTAAAACAATATTTACTAAAAAATTTTAAAAATGAAATAGATAAGGTATATCAATCTAATTCGGGATATTGCATTGAAATAGGAAATGCAAATCGATGAATGATAATTCCACAAATTTTGCAAACTAATATAATTAATTTCTATAACACAAGTGATAATGTATATAAAAATTGAAATTCTATTAATAAAATTATTGAACCTAGAATTTTTAACTTGCCCATTAACATATCGTTTACAAATCAAATTCAATTTGAAAAAGAAAATACATTAAATTATTACACTCAATTATTTTGATTTGATGATACTACAAGTGTAGCAATTGATTCAATTCAGTATACTTTTGCTGATCAAATAAAATTTAAAATTGAAAATGTTCATGAAAATGCTATAAAAATAAGTTTTAATGGATCAACAAACATAGGTTTTTCTAGTAATTTAGACCAAAATTTTAAAACAGAATTTTCTTTTATTTTGCCTAAATCACAATGAAAATAACTTTATATTAATTTTTGATAAAAATTAAACATTTATATAATATAATTACTTTACAATTAATAAATTTTTAACATTTTAAAAGACTTGCATTTGATTAACAAACTATAGTTATTCATGTAAGTTTGTTTTGAGGAGATTTTAAAGATTATGGCAAAAGAAAAATTTGACCGATCTAAACCCCATGTTAACATTGGTACAATTGGTCATATTGACCATGGTAAAACAACTTTAACTGCTGCGATTTGTACAGTTTTAGCTAAAGAAGGTAATTCTAAGGCGATGCGTTATGATGAAATTGATAAAGCTCCCGAAGAAAAAGCTCGTGGAATTACCATTAACACAGCTCATGTTGAATATGAAACTGCAATTAGACATTATGCTCATGTTGATTGTCCTGGTCATGCTGACTATGTTAAGAATATGATCACTGGAGCAGCTCAAATGGATGGTGCTATTTTAGTTGTTTCTGCAACTGATGGTCCAATGCCACAAACTCGCGAACACATTTTGTTAGCTCGTCAAGTTGGTGTTCCAAAAATGGTTGTGTTTTTAAATAAATGTGATGTTGCTTCTGATCCTGAAATGCAAGAATTAGTTGCAGAAGAAGTTAAAGATCTATTAAAATCTTATGGATTTGATGGTGACAATACCCCAATTATTCATGGTTCTGCTCTTGGAGCTTTAAATGGTGAAGCTCAATGAGAAGAAAAAATTAAAGAATTAATGAAAGCTGTTGACGAAACAATTCCTGATCCTGTTCGTGACACTGATAAACCATTCTTATTACCGATTGAAGATGTTATGACCATCACTGGTCGTGGAACTGTTGTTACTGGACGTGTAGAACGTGGTACTTTACATCTTAATGATGAAGTTGAAATTATTGGATTAGGAGATACATTTAAATCTGTTGTTACAGGAATTGAAATGTTTAGAAAAGAATTAGATGAAGCTCGAGCTGGAGATAATGCTGGTATTTTACTTCGCGGAGTTGATCGTTCTCAAGTACAACGTGGTCAAGTTCTAGCAAAACCTGGTTCAATTACGCCTCATACTAAATTCCGTGCTGAAATTTATGCATTGAAAAAAGAAGAAGGCGGACGTCACACTGCATTTTTAAATGGTTACCGTCCTCAATTTTATTTCCGTACAACTGATGTTACTGGTTCAATTAAATTGAAGGAAGGAACTGAAATGGTAATGCCTGGTGATAATACTGAAATTACTGTTGAATTAATTTCACCAATTGCTTGTGAAAAAGGTAGTAAGTTTAGTATTCGTGAAGGTGGTCGCACTGTAGGTGCTGGAACTGTTGTTGAGGTTCTAGGTTAATTAGTTTTAACTCTAATAATTTCCAATTATAATTTCATAGAATGTTCTTTTGTAACAATTTGTTGTTTATAAAAGAACATTTTTATATTGTTTTAATTTGTAGTTAAAAGTAAATTTTAAATATTAGACATGCACTAATTGAAATATAAACAATTTTATAAAACTTTAGTTATTCATATTATAATTAATAAAAAGTGTGTTGTTTAGATATCAAAAGTATGATTTAGTTGATTAAATTGAGGTAATACTATCATAGTTTTGTTTATAAACAGTATATTTGCTTATTAAAAACTTAACAGGAATGATGTTACAAAACTTATTTTTATGTTTATTAGTAATAAGTCCAAAAAAAACAATCAGAAATCTGTTTCAAATGTTGAATATGAATCTGGTTCTTCAAATAAGTTGAAACTAAATAATAATTCAACTTCTAATGAGAATAGTTTGATTGACTATACACGTGAAATTTTTGAAAATGATTATGAAAAACATTTTAAAAAATTAAATAATGTTCCAAGTTTTCCGATAAACATCCCAGTTTCGTTTGAATTTGTACCTTTTTTTAACAGTGAGATTGATGACATGAATCAAAACTTTAATACAAAAAAACCTAGTGATAATTTTGCTCAAAATTCTAGCAATAACAATGTTAACAATAATAGCAATAATTCACACACTCCCCAACAACTCAATCAACAATTGCAATTGGCTAATCAATTACAAATGATGCAATATCGTGCATTTTTAATGGCCCAACAAAATAATTTTTTACAACAGCAATTGATGATGAATAATGCAATGAATCCATTTGCTTTTAATATGTATCATCAACCTAATTCATTTTTGATGCAACAACAAATGATGGCGAATAATCAGGTTAATCCAAATGGTTTAGTTGTTCAACAACCAAAAAGTGAGTTGACTGAATTAGCAAACATTGTTTCACAAGTTGGCAAGATGATGAATACTTTTCAAAACCAAATGGTTATGCAAAATAATATTTTGGTTAGTCAACAAAAACAAGTTCTTCAACAGCAAGAAATTATTAATAAGTTACATGATAAATTATTTAAAGGTGATCTAAAGCAAATTACTTCTAACACAAAAGAAGCTGAAGATGAAATTGAAGAAGAATATCTAGAACCATCTGAAACAATTGATGTTTTGGAAGATAAATTTCATAGCGAAGATTATCTTGCTAAAAAAAAGTTTTTAAACAAACAAACACTTTTTAATGAAAAGTCTAAATTAAATCATAATGTAACAAATAATTTATCAGAATTTTCTTTAGACAATGCTAATGAATATTCAAGTTTAACATCAGAAATTGAAATCACTGATCAAAAACAAATTGAAAAAAATAAAACAAATTTAGAAGAATCTGTCTTAGCAAATAATTTTAAAAAAGAAAATAATTTAGAAGAATTTGTTCAGCCAACAGATAATTTTTTAGGTTTTGATAATAAAGAATTAAATCAACTGTTAGAGGAAAAAAAATTTAAGAAACTATTAGAAGAATCTAAATCTAATCCCTCTCAAAGATTTTGAGAACCATTAGTTGGTCAAACAAAGTATGGTTTTTATAACAATCGAGTTTGACATTGACTAGGCTATTTTGATCGATTTGCTAATTGACATCCTTACAAAAATGCTGGTGAAATGCCAACATTACCTACATTGCATAATGGTTTGATAAATCAAGATACAAAAAATGACACTTTGTTTTGAAAACGTTTAGTTGATAATCCAAATTATGGTCATAGAGAAGATGGAGTTTGAATTTGAGATGGCGTTTTTGACCAAAAATTAAATTGAATTCCTGATCCAACTGCTGATAAATATGTATTAGATCATTATGCTAAACTTAATAAAAGTCTTGATAGTCAAAAAACTGAAGAAGAGTTTTTTGTTACCAGAAAACATGATTTAAGAGAAATAAATGAGACCCCTCACTTAAAAAATGATTTTAGTGAACATCATCACCATCACCACCATCAACATGAATCTTTAAATGAAAATGTTTCAGTTAATGATGCGAATTCATTTGCATTTTTACCAAAAGAAAATGCTTCAAAAGATGACTACCAACCTTCAGTAGAAGTTAAATTGGTTGAAAATGACAAAATTACTAAAAAAGAAAAAATTGATAATGTTCCACCTCAAAAAGAAGATTTTGTCTTAGATATACCAAAAGTTGAATTAGAAAAATTTGAACCAACTAGAGTTAATTTAAATTATGATGAATCCAAATTGGATAATAAAGTTTTACCTAACTCAACTTTAAATGCTTCAGAATTAAAACCTGATAGTATTGATAAAAATACTTTTGTAAATAATGAAAGCATAGTTAATGATTTATCAAAACAAGAAGTTGTAAAAGAAAGCAAAATTAATGAAGTTGTAGAATCATTACCAGCTGATAAAATCATTTTAAATGCTAATAATGAACATTTGATAAATAATGAAATCAAAGAAAACATATCTTTAGAAGAAACTATTTCAAGTAATGTTTCAAATGATTTGGTTAGTGATCTTAACCATAACGATGTGGCTAAAGAAGAACCAGTTGTTGAAGAAGTAGTTGAACAACCAATTCAAGAAGAAGTTGTAACATCAAATGAACCAGTTGCTGAAGAAGTAGTCGAACAACCAATTGAAGAAGAAGTAAGTTTTGATGATGTTCCA
>NZ_KL370824.1:46901-158240 GCF_000701785.1 Mycoplasmoides alvi ATCC 29626
AGAACAACAAGTTGAATCAATTCAAGAAGAAGTTGTAACATCAAATGAACCAATTGCTGAAGAAGTAGTGGAACAACCAATTGAAGAAGAAGTTAGTTTTGATGATGCTCCACAAAAAGAACAACAAGCTGAATCAATTCAAGAAGAAGTTGTGGCAGAAGAAACAAGCAAAGATGAAGAAAATGATGAGTATTGAAAACAATTTGTAGGTGATTCAAATTATGGTCATTATGACCCAGAAAATGGTTCTTGAGTTTGATCAGGTTATTTTGGTGATAACAATGAATGAATTCATGATCCAGATTATGTAAAACCTAATTGTGATATCATCTATGCAGATGAAAATGGTGATATTGATTTCAATAAGTATGCAGGAAATCCTAATTTTGGGTATTATGATGAAGATGGTAATTGAGATTGGTATGCTGGTGATTTTGACAAAAATGGGAATTGAGTTCTTTTAACTGAGGAAAATCAAAACAAATCAAACATTAGCAAATCAGATGATGAAGTTGCTGATGCTAAAGATGATAATAATTTTGATGTTGATGCTTGATTAGATCAATTTTCTGGTGAAGATGCTGATAACATTTTTGGCAATCAGGATTCTAAAAAAGATTAACTTTTTGTTAATTAAATAATAGTGATTTAATTTTTTAATCTATTATCATAAACTTAATTTCTCTTGCTTTTTTACATGTATTAATTTTTTTTATTGTATATTGTAAGTATATTTATTTTTTTGTTAAACTCATTTAGTGGTAAATTAATCATGAATAATGATTCGTTACATTCTGATAAAAGTAAGTATGCTTTTGAAATGATTAACATTCATAAATCTTTTAATAATGGACAGATTAAAGCTAATGTTGGGATAAACTTATCTGTTGTTAAAAACTCAATTCATGCAATAATTGGCGAAAATGGTGCTGGAAAATCAACTTTAATGTCAATTTTGTTCGGATTATATGAACAAGATGAAGGTGAAATATATATTGAAGGATCAAAAGTTAAATTTAATTCTTCAAAGGATGCTGCTAAATACAATATTGGAATGGTTCACCAACATTTTAAACTTATTGATAATTACACTGTTATTGACAATATAATTTTAGGTTCTGAAAACACTAAGTTTGGATTTTTAACAAGAAATAAAAGTAAGCAAAAACTTAATGATTTAATTAATCAATATGGCTTCAATATAAATTTAAATGACAAAATTTTTAATTTAACTGTTGGCCAACAACAAAAAGTTGAAATTTTAAAAGTTTTATATCGTGATTCTAATATTTTAATTTTTGATGAGCCGACATCTGTTTTATCTGATAATGAAATTGAATCATTTTTAAAAATGTTAAGAACATTTAAAGAAAATGGTAAAACAATTGTTTTAATTACTCATAAATTAAATGAAATTAAAAAAATAGCAGACACTGCAACTATCATTAGAAAAGGTGAATACATTGACACAATTGATGTTGCGAACACTTCTATTGAAAAAATGGCAGAATTGATGATTGGCAGAAAAATTGTGCCAGTAAAAAATGATGGAATTGTTAAATCTAATGATGTTTTATTAGAAGTAAAAGATTTAGACTTATTTTGAATGCCTCCTTTTGAAGTTTTTTTCAAAAATATTGAACGAAATATTAAAAATTATTTAAAAAAAATTAAAAATGTTTGATCAAAAAATAAAGTAAAGGAAAACAAAAATTTTTTTAAAAATAATTTTGAAAATAATAAAACAAATAACAAATCTTTAAATAATACATTTTCAGTGCATGCAGGTGAAATTTTTGCAATTGCAGGAGTTGAAGGAAATGGACAAAGTGAAGTTGCAAAAATTATATCTGGATTAAAATTGTCAAAACCTAATTCAATTCTTTTTTTAGGAAAGGATATTTCTAAAATGTCAATTAAGAAAAGAAATGAATTAGGGATAAGTCATGTTCCAGAAGATCGTCATAAATATGGACTTGTTTTAGATCAATCTTCTAGAAAAAATATTGTCAATAACTTAATTTCTAAAAAACCATTTAGTCAATATGGTTTTATTATTGAATATGAAATTGCTCAATATTCTAATGAAGTTATTAGAAATTTTGATGTAAGGGGTTCAGTTAATGGAACAGCAAATGTTCGTTCTTTATCTGGTGGTAATCAACAAAAGTTAGTTTTAGGAAGAGAAATAACAAAAAATCATAAATTATTATTGATGGTACAACCTTCTAGAGGATTGGATGTGGGCGCTGTTGAATATATTCATCAGTGTGCTTTAAAAGAAAAAGATAAGGGTAATGCTGTCATTTTAATTTCTTATGAAATTGATGAAATTCTTTCAATTTCTGATACAGTTGCTGTAATGAACCGCAATTCAATTGTGGGTATTGGTCCAATATCTGAAATGACAAGACAAAAAATTGGTGAATTAATTGGTAAATAAGGAATTAATAGTATGTACAGTAATTTTTTAAATATTTTTAAAATTAATTCAGATAAATTTTTATTTAGAACATCGAATATTTCAACAAGAAGAAAAGTTTTTTCTGTAGTATTTTTTGTTATTATTTCTTTTTTATTATCTTTAATCATTGGTTCATTAATTGGAATTCCATCACAAGGATTTTTCAATATTTTTAGTCGTTTATTTTTGTCTTCAGATAATACAAAAAATTTTATATATCAAATTGCAATTTATGTTGTTGCCGCTTTGGCTTTTTCATTTGCAATGAATGTTGGTATTTTTAACATAGGTATTTCTGGTCAAATGCTTGCTGGTGCTTCAACTGCTATTTTAATTATAAATGCTTTGCCAAAAGAATTTACTGCTAATGCTTTGTATGGAGGACAGTTTTTAACAATTGTTCTTTCAGTTATTGGGGCAGTTACAGTTGCATTAGTAACAGGATTGTTAAAAATATATTTAAAAGTTAATGAAGTTGTAAGTGCTATTTTGCTTAATTGAATTGTTTTATTTATTGTTGGATATCTTGTTTACAATTATGATTGAGATCCAAATGCTCAACAACTTGGTAAGTTAGCAACAAACCCATTGCCAGAAAGTTTTGCTTTTTATATTTCTACACAAAATTCTACCCCTTTTATCAATAAAAGCGGTTGATTATGATCAATCATTTTTGCAATTATTTCTGTCATTATTGTTTGAGTCTTAATGAAATTTACAGTTTTTGGGCATAAATTAAAAACAACAGGATTATCAACAACTTCTGCAAAGTATTTTGGTTACAATCAAAATTCATTGCAATTAGCATCATTTGTTATTTCAGGTGTATTAGCTGGGATATTAGGTGTAATTGTTTATACTGGTCAATCAGATTTTTTAAATTTTAATAGTTCAGGCGGAACATCATTAAACATGGTTCCAGCTGAAGGTTTTAATGGAATTGCAATAGGATTAATTGCACTAAATAACCCTTTTGGAATTATTGTTATTTCTATATTGTTTTCTTTTGTTAATGTTGGTTCCCAACCAGCGGGGTTACCAGGATCTACCATTTCTTTAATTACAGGAATAATGATGTATATGATTGCAATTTATCAATTGTCAATTTATGTTCGACCTTGGCGTTGGATTTATTTATTAAAATATGGAAAATTTAATAGTGATAGTTATTTAAATTTTGAAAATTTTATGGGTTCTAACGTTGAAGGTCGAACATTTTTAATTAAAAAAAATAAAAATGACATAATAAATAATGTTATTAATTCTAATTGGAATAATAAAAATAAATTTAAACTTTTTTTTATAAAACTTTATTATAAGAGTATTGGTGTTTATTTCATCAAATCAAACTCAATTTATCCAAATGGGAAAAAAATTTCATCCATAAAATTATCAAAGCAAAAAATTAATGATGAATATCTAAATAAAAGAAATGAAATTATAAATGAATTTAAATATTCATGTGCTTATAATTTAATTATTCATTGGGAAAATAAATTAAATAATTTTGATTACAAAAGTGAGTTAATGTTATCAAAATGAGATCATGATAAAACTAAAATTGATAAATGAACTACTAACATTTTAAACAAAGAAATATTAGAACAAATAAATAAACATAAACTTATTATTAATGAAAAAATAATTATCAAAAGAGTTGAGATTATAATTAATACTTGGTTAGATAAAATTAAATCAGATGAAAAAATTGTATTAAAAGATTGAGATGCAAATTTAAGAATACTAAATGATTTAATGAATAAAATAACAGATAAACATATTAAATCTGAGTTTATAAATAAAGTGGAAATTATTGATAACTACTTTGTAAAAATAAAAATTAAAAAGGAGGATGCTTAAATGGAAATAACATTAATTAACACATGACTTGTTTTAGGCCCTTCATTAGTTTTAGCAATTCTTAGTGGTTATCTTTCAGAAAGAGTTGGCATTGTTAATATTGCAATCAATGGAATGATGACTTTTGGTTCATTGTTTTTTATGATTTTTTCTAATGTTTTTTTTAAATTAATTCCAAATAATAATGCCTATGAATGAACATTTTTACTTAGTTTTTTAATATCATCATTATTATCTACTGTTGTTGGCATTTTATTTGCTTTAGCAACAGTAAAATTAAAAGCTGATCATGTTATTGCTGGAACAGGAATTAATTTATTATCAACTGGAATTGGTTTAATAATTGCAGATCGTTCTAGTACTCTTTTTGGCACATCAGTTTTATCTAATAGATATGTGCCAAAAACAATAATTTTTTCAGGCGAAAATGGTGGAATCCGTCTAGAATCTCTTATTTGTTTTTTAATTGCTATGTTAATTATTGTTTTAGTTTATTTAATTATGAATTTTACACGTTTAGGCTTACGTTATAGAGCTTGTGGAGAAAACCCAAATGCTGTGGATGCTCAAGGGGTAAATGTAATTAAATATCAATGAATTGGATTAATGGTTGTGGGAGCCATTGCTGGTTTATCTGGTAGTTTATTTGCTTTTGCTTATACTAATGCAAAATTTACAGGTGATGTTAATGGATTAGGATTTATTGCTATTGCCTTATTAATTGTTAGTTCTTGAAAAATTATTCCTGGAACTATTATTGGTTTAGCATTTGCATTATTGTTAGCATATACTCAACAAACTTTAGGGAATGTATCTATTGGTTATATGCTTAGAATGATTCCCTTTATTGTCACACTTGTGGTTATGTTGTTATTTGGTAAATTTATTAAAGGTCCAAAATCTGCAGGATTACATTTTGATAAAGGTTTAAGGTAAATTAAGGAAATTAAAAAAGATGAATAAAATTTTAGTTTTAAATGCTGGTTCAAGTTCAATTAAATTTCAATTATTTGATTTAAATTTGAATTTAATATCAAAAGGTTTATGCGAGAGAATTTTTATTGATGGTGCTTTTGAAATAACAAATGTTCTTACAAATGAAAAAATTCAAAAAAGTACCCCCTTATCAAATCATAAAGATGCTTTAAAATGCATTTTAAATCATTTAATTTCATTAAAAATTATTGAAAACTTTGAAGAAATTATAGGTGCAGGGCATAGAGTTGTTCAAGGTGGAAATTATTTTAATGATTCAGTTTTTGTAGATAATAATGTTTTAAATAAAATTATTGAATATTCAAAACTTGCACCTTTACATAATAAACATGAAGCTGATGTTATTATTGATTTATTAGATTTAATACCAAATTGTAAAAATGTTGCTGTTTTTGATACAACTTTTCATTCTACTATGCCTGAAATTAATTATCGTTATGCAATTCCCTTAGAATGAGAATCCAAATATTTAGTTCGTCGTTATGGTGCTCATGGAACTTCATTTCATTTTGTAACTGAAAACATGCAAAATTATTTGAATAAAAAAGATTTAAATATGATAATTTGCCATTTAGGTAACGGCGCTTCTATTTGTGCAGTTAAAAATGGTAAATCTTATAATACATCAATGGGATTTACTCCATTAGAAGGTTTAATTATGGGCACAAGATCAGGAGATATTGACCCTTCAGTTATTGATTATTTATCTGAAGAATTAAATAAATCTTCTAAAGATATAACTAATTTTTTAAATAAAAAGTCTGGAATGCTAGCTTTAACAGGCAGTTCAGATATGCGTGATATTTTTAGAGATAAAGTTAAAAATAAAGTTGCAATTGAAATGTATGCGCAACGTGTAGCTAACTATGTTATTTCTTATGCTAATCAGTTGTGCGGTAAAATAGATGGAATTGTTTTTACGGCCGGAATTGGAGAAAATTGCACACCAATTATCGAAAAAATTATTGAATTTTTACCATTACTTAACTTAGCTTATGATCAAGATGCATTAAATGATCTTTCATATACTAATATTAAAAAAATTAGTAATAATAATTCAAAATACAATTTATATCAAGTTAGAACAAATGAAGAATTAATGATTGCAAAAAATGTATTGCGTTTTTTATAAAATGGCGGTCCATTAATTTAATGAAATTTTTAATTTGTTCCAAAAATTTTAAATTGTATGAAAATAAATGAACTAGTTTTGCAAAAAAATACCCAGATATAGATTTTATTTTTATTAATGATTCTGAAGATAATTCATTTATTACTTCAAATAATTTGAATTTAACTTTTATTAATAATAATTCCAATGTAGGTAAAGTAAAGTCTTTTTTAAATTACATTATTAAAAATAATGTAAATGACTGAATATTTATGTGTGATGACAAAGATGAAATTATAGATTTTGATTCTTTTTTAAATGAATTTAAGACTAATAAAAATTTAAATTTTGTTTATGTTGCTGATAATTTATCCAAAAATAACAAAATTATTGGTGACAAATTTGATAATGCTAATACTTTAAAAGATTTTTATTTTAAACAAGGAAGAGTTGGAGATAAATTCATTTTAATTCATAGTAATCACATTTTGAAAAATAAAGAATGATTTAATTCATTTTTAAATTTCAAAACAAAAATTTATGAAGTAGTTTTGCTATTCTATTATTATGATTTGCCAGCAATTAAGATCAATCCAGTTATTAAGCATTTTTACAATAAAGATGGTACTTCATTTAATAATTTAAATGATAAGTTAACAAATTATGAATATTATATATGGGAATCACACTTTGTTTTAAAAACAAATCCTCATTTAAAAGTTGTTATTTCGAGATTATTTGTTCTTTGATATTTAAGAAAGCATTTTATAAAATTGAAAGAAATTAAATTTTTTTATAAATTAATTTATTTGCTTTTTTATTGCTTTTGTTTGTTCCCAATTGTTAAAAAAATTTATTTAAAAAAACTAAATCATGTTATTAATGAATAAATGTAAATATTAATTTAGTTATGTTTTTTGTTTTATTTATTTAGAATGTTTTTAAATAAAATTGGTTTGTTAGCAATATGTCAGAATATCGGGTTGTAATAAAAAATATTTACATTAGTTTTATAGTAAATGTAATATCACTTGCAATTTCATTTGCAACATCATATATTACTAATCAATTTTTGGGTACAACTAATTATGGTTTTATGGGTATTGCAACTGCATTATTACCATATATTTCTTTATTATTATCTGGAGTAGGTTCATTAACTGTTTATCGTTTATATGAACCATTATCAAAAAAAAATTATTTGCTTGCAAATGAATTAATGCAGAGATCATTATATGAATATCGAACTAGGGGAGTAATTTCTTTTTTACTCTTATTATTGCTTGCTGTTGTATATCCATATATTATTGGTTTAAATAATCCAACTGATAGTTTAATTAGTTCTTTAATCATTTTAGCAGCTGGGTTATCAAGTTTATTTTCGTTTTTATTATCACCAATTTATCAACAAATTCTTTATGTTGAAAGAAGAGGATATTTATTACAAACTTTTGATTTATTTGGAAAAATTTTTTTTAATAGCATTTTTATAGCTATTGTCCTTGCCAATAACACTTATCAATTTATAGGCAACAACAAATGATTATTAATTATTTCTGCTTTTTCAGGAAATTTACTAGGATCTTTTGGGATTATAATTGCGTTTTGCTTAAGAAAAAAAATTGCTCCATGATTTGTTCCTAAAATTCTAAAAAAAGAAGTTGGTGATAAAGTGATTCGAAGGCAAATTTTAGCTGATGCTTTTATTGCTCAATTTGTTGTTAATACTTCTTTTTTTATTTTTGGTATTTTTGGGCAATTTACAACGCCTCAAATTGCATCAACTTTAGCAGGTATTTTTGGGACATATTTTGTTGTAAAAAATTCTGTTTCATCTATTTTGTCAATAGTTGTTTCAACGCCAGCCACTTCATATGCTCGAATTTATCATAGCACTAATAAAGAATATGTAAAATTTGCATATAATATTTATGATTATTCGTGTTTTATATTTGCAATAGTTTCAATGATATATGTGATGCTTTGTTCGCCTTTCTTAACATCTTTTATAGTGAACAATCCTTCAACAAATTTAAGCAACTTAAATCAAACAGATTTAATAAATAATTGACCTACACCTGATCAATTATTAAATAACTCATTTAACTTATGAATTAGTTTATTGGTTGGTTTATCTTGTTTTATTGATCTAGCTAGATCATCACCTGAAAATACAAAGAGTATTAGTGGTGAATATAAATGAAAGTTTAAATTTGCAATAGTTGAAGCTATTATTAATGTAGCTTTATCAATAATTAATACAATTATTGCTTTTTATTTTCCAAATTTAATGAATGGTTTATATTTAATATTTGGTTTAATATTATCTAATTTGCTAGCAGTTGGTTTTAGGTACATAGCCATTAAATTATCTACTATTAAAACATTTTTTATTAATAAACAAGAGTATAGATTTGCATTGTTAAAATTTATATTTATTGAACTTATTTTTGTTTTAGTTATTGGTATTACATTTACATTAATTGCATCATTTATTTTTACTAATAAACCAACACATTTATCATTAAATTCTCAAACAATTTTAATGCTATTTTTAGTTTTTGTAATTAGTTCAACTGTTGTTGCAATTGTTACTTTTGTTTTAGTGGTAATAAATCCGTCATTTAGAAAAGTTGTTATCACTAAATTAACAAGTTCTTTTGATTTGTTGAAAGAAAAAATATTTAAAAAAACATAAATTCCATTAATTTGATTTTTTTATAATGTTTTTATGTTGTATTCATTTAATAGTTATTAGTGGAATAGGAATTTAATGTATGTCAGCTGATTGATCATGACTAAAAAACCGTTTAGTTTCAGCAAAAACAAAATCAAATAGTTTTTGGTTGCCTGCTTTGTCACAAACTGTTATGGATATTGGTGAATTATTAAAATGTGCTTCAAATATCTATGATCATTCAATTAATGGTATTGTTAATTTTATAAATACAAATGATATTATTGAAATTGACTTAAAACGTTTAAATGATATTCCTGATTCAGAAAGTATTCGACGTTTTGGGAGTGTAGATAATTTATTTAAAACTTTTCAAAATGATTTTGTTCGCTTACACAAATTATTAAAAAAACAAGTTAGAGAGTTTGGAGATAGTAGTTTATTTATTGGTCTTCCTTTGGTTGAAGGAATTAATGAATTTGGCGATTATTATCGAGCTCCATTATTATATGTTCAAGTTGAATTAGAACCCATTAATCGTTTTCAAAAAATAAATTTAATTATTAACCGTGATGAATTCATTATTAATCCGACTATTCTTGGTGTTGAAGTAAACAAGAGAAATATCTTGTTCCAAAATAATTATGATAACTCTATTTTGAATATTCAAAGTGCATTTAATGTTTTTAAAGATTTAGATATTCACTTTAAAATGCCTTTAACTAACGAAGTCATTCCATTCCAAAAGAAAAACCGTTTAGATTTTTCTGATGACTCAAAAACAGCTAGTAAAAATACTGTTATTAATAATGTTTTATTAGGTATTTTTGATGTAAAAGGAGATAAATTGTTTCAAGATTTTACTACAATAATGAGTAAAGATCCAAATGCAATTGATGAAGTATTTGAAAATAAAAAAGATTTATTATTTAATCATAAAGAATTTCAAAATAATTTTAAAGTTGGTGAAATATCATTAATAAGTAATATTGATATTTATCAACAATTAGCCATCAAACATGCTTTAGAAGGAGATGTTGTTATTGAAGGTCCTCCCGGAACAGGAAAATCAGAAACAATTTTAAACATTTTAGCTAATATTGCACTAAATAATAAAACTGCATTGTTTGTTAGTGAAAAAACAACAGCTATGGATGTTGTTTATAATCGTTTAGGCAAATTGAAGCATATTGCTTTGTATGTTCCTAATTTAATTGATGACAAGCAAAAATTTTATCAACAATTTGTTGAGTATGAATCTTATTTTGAAAAAGAATATAAAAGTGAATTGCTTTCATTAAAAAAACCAACATTTAATTTTGATTTAATTAGTAATTCATTTGAAAAATCTAAAGTAATTTGAAGTATTTATGGAATGAAAATATCTTCAGGTAAGAATGAATATAATTTTGAAGATATGTTATTTAATTTTCAAATTATTGATACTACTCCAATAAATCTAAGTGATCCTAAATTATTCGATAATTGAGTTTTAGAAAATTCCAATGAAAAATGATTGGAAAAACATAATGAATATTTAAGTTTTGAAAAAGAATTAACTAAAAATTGAAAAATTTCTGATTTTTTAAAATTTGTAAACATTTATAGTTCTACTTTTGCAGATAAAACAGACAAAAATAAAAAAATAATTTGTTGAATTATTCACAATTTTTTAAAAAATCAAGTTATTGAAATACCCAACAAGATGACTGTTAATTTTTTTAAATTCAATAAAACTGATGAGAAGTTTTATTTTGAATTAGAAAAAAAAATTAAGCAATATTTTGAATTAAAAGATTATTCTTCAAAAGAAAAAGCAATTACAATTCAGTGAGTTATTTCTAATAACATTTTAAAAAATCATAAATTATATTTTTATTCATGATACATGGAAAATAAAAGTCCAAATTATTTAAAAAAATTGTTGCATTTGCAAGTTGATATTGATCAATTTTCACATCAATTTGAGAAAGAAATTTGTAATTTTATTTCTAATTGTAAAGATGCTTTACACGCTTTTATTATTAAAAAGTTTTACAATCTTTATCAACAAGACAAGACAACACTTTTAGAAATGTGCCGTCATGGTCGTAACTCTAATTTTAAAGATATTTCTTGGTGATTTAATATGTACAGATCAATTCTTAAAGAATTATACCCTATACATATCATGTCGTTTGAAAGTGCTTCTATTTTGTTGGAAAATAAAAAAAATCTTTATGATTATGTCATTATTGATGAAGCTAGTCAGGTTTTTTTAGAACGAGCTTTACCTGCTTTATATAGATCCAGTAAGTATATTGTTGCTGGTGATACTAAACAATTACATCCTTCTAATTTTTTTCAATCTCGGGCTAATTATGATGATGATTCATTTGAAGAATTAGATAGCAATAGTGTTATTGAAACCAATGAAGCAGTTAATGCTATAAGTTTAATTCACTTTTTAAAAGAACGTGCAAGAATCACAACAATGCTTCGATATCATTATCGATCTGATTTTAGCAATTTAATTGCTTTTACAAATGACCATATATATGAAAATGAATTAATTTTTATGGATAAAGCAATTAAATCTGAACGAACCTTTATTGTTCATAATGTTAAAAGTGGTAAATGACAGAATAACCGTAATTATGAAGAAGCACAAGCATTAGTAAATCGTTTACAAGAATTAAGTAAAACACTAGATTATAAAAAAACTATTGGAGTAATCACTTTTAATAAAACACAATGTGATTTAATTGAAAATCTTTTAGATAAATTAAATGATCCACTAATTAATGAATGGCGTGATCGTTATAATGATAATAATGAATATATTGGATTATTTGTTAAAAATGTTGAAAATGTTCAAGGTGATGAAAGAGACATTATACTGTTTTCATTAGGTTATGACAAATCAGTAAATAATTATGGACCAATAAGTAAAAATGAAGGTGAAAATCGTTTAAATGTTGCAATAACTCGTTCTAAGCACCGTATTGAATTATTCAAAACAAATATGGCTAATGAGTATAATGGATGATCAAGTAAAATTCCAGGAACAAGATTATTAGTTGAATATTTAGATTATTGTGAAAAGCAAGACCTAATTGAAAGGCAAAATCATAATCAAAATTATGTTGTTACATCAAATCACTCAAATATAGATTTAGTAAAGAAAACTAATGAATATATTTTTAATTCTGTTAAGAAAAATATTTTTAAAATTTTTGATAAATTTTTTGATATTAACATGAATGTTGTTGAAGGTAAATATGTTTTTGATTTTGTTTTATTTAGGAACGGAAGTCCAATTTTAGCAATTGATATTGATATTCCTGAATTTAATTCATTAAATTCTTTTTATGAAAATTTTGTATACAAAAATGTGTTTATGAAAAAACGAGGCTGAAATCATTTTAGAATATGAACTTCTGAATGAATTGTATCGCCAAAAAATGTTTTGATTCAACTACAAAAAAATATATCATTAATCTGTAATGAAAAATTGAAATAATAAAGTTTAAATATGAATATTTATACATTTTGGTTTGGTGATGAAATTAAAAAAAATGAATTAATGCAAAAATTTGATGAATTAAATCAAATTGTTGCCCCAAATCATAAATTTATCTTAGGCCCTTCTAGTGAAGAGCATAATTATTTACTTAAAAATGTTGAATATTATAAAAAATGTTTGGTTGAAAAAAAATATGTTCGTATGGCTGATGTTTATCGAATTTGAAAATTGTTAAAAAACACTGGTATGTATATGGATGCTTTAATTGGTGTTAATAAAGCAAAAATTAAGCAATATTTAAATGCAATTGAATCAAAAAAAAAATCTTTTATTCTTAGAGAAGATAAGTATTATGTTAATCCTTGTGTTTTTTATATAGCTGATGAAAAATCACAAAAAATTACTGAGGATTTATGAAATCGATATATAAAGTATAAAGATATTAAAAATATCAATAACATAGAAGTTGGTCCATTACAATTTACACAAAGTTTTAAAAATTTAGATTTATTTATTTTTAATTATGATTTTTGTGAAAATGAATTATTTCAATTTTTGCCATTAACATTTATTGACAAAAATAATTTAGAAAATGTTTTTTATTATTCTTTTCAAGGAAGTTGAAAAAAAAATAAAAAAAAGAATGAAAAAACATGATTAAAAGCATTTAAAAATTATTATAAGCACAAACATAAATCCTTTTTAGTTGGTTTATATGGTTATTTGTTTTGAAAAAATAGATTTATACTTAAATTATTATCTTTTTTTTATAGTTATTCCTTATTTCAAAAAATAAAATCACTAGAAGTAAAATAAATTTATTATTTTTAACTTGATTTAACTTCATTTATTTAAATAAATCTCTTGTAAAATAAAGGAAACAATTTATCACAAATACTAATAGAAACCATAAATTTCATACATATTCATTTAATTCCGTTAAGTGGTTTATATTTTCTTAAAAAAGTTTTAATTTCTTTTAGTGTTGCATAGTTAATATAATTTTTTTTGCTTTTTTTAATTAAATTTCTAAAACCTTTATTTCTAATAGCCAAATGAATTTGAGTTCATATTCAGAATTCTCTAGCTATTGTATTTAAATTTATATTTCAATTAGGGTTTGTTTCAAATCAAGTATTATTCTATTACTTTCTTGATGTTATTATTTATAAATTTCTATTAAAATGCACTTTTGTTATATAAATTTTTGTGTAATGACTTTAATTTGATTTTATTTTGAATATATTAAGATCATACGTTTCTATTAAAATTTATATTAGATTTTTTATATTTTATTAACTTTCTTATATAATAACTAAACTTTATACAATATAAATTTAAAGATAAATTATTACTTATGAAACAAATTTTAATATCATGCAAAAATGCCCAAAAAGAATCTTTAGAAATTTTTAACAATTCTAAAAAAATTGGGGATTTTTTTAGCGATGATCGTTTTTATACTTTGACTAATTGTCAAATTGATGAAGGTTTAATTAAGTATTCAACAATTTTGTATATAATGACTATTTTTTTATTTCGTTCATATAATTTTAAGCATTCAACATCAATTGTTAAGGGAAAACCTAAATGAGTTACATTAATCGATGTTTTTTGTTGATTATGTTTAGCTATTTTTATTTTTACTTTAATTACAGGAATTGCACAACCAATTATAGAAGGTATTACTGGTGCAATTAAGGGTAATTTTGATGGATTTATTAATTCATTTAAAGCTGCTTTTGGGAATCCAATAACAATTACTTTATTCATTGTGTCAGCAGTTGCTTTTATTATTTCCATGAGTTATATTTACGTTATGAGAAAGATTGTTGCTGTAAATAAGAAACTAACACTTAAAGATTTTGTAATTCAAAAATTAAGTTTTGTTAATCGCTTTGAAAACATGTTAAGAATTAGTGATAATTTAAAAAAAGCTAACAAAAAAATAAAAAAAATTAATAAAAAAATTTCTAAAAATGGTTTAAAAATAAAACCAGATATTTTTTATTTAATTGACAATGTTGAATCATTATCCTTGACAGATCGTTGATTAGTTTTTCAAATATCTAATATTATGTACAACTTATTTCCAGATTCTGGAATTTTGCTTAAATTAAATAATCTTGAGGATATAGATGTAGAAAAATTAAAAACAATTTGTAATTCTGATTTTAAACATATTAAAATTACTCAAATTGACAATTTTATTTAATTGTTTTAAATTTGTTGTTTTAATATTGAATTAACTTACTAAATATCTAAAAATATGAAAGAAAAATTATCAGATCAAGAAAAAATTCGTTTATCAAAGTTAAATGAATTGCAAAAAAATAATTGTAACCCTTATGAAATTACAAAAGTTGAAAGAACTCATGATTCTAAGACTTTTAAGGAGCAATATTCTCAATTTTCGAAAGTTGATTTAGAATCAAGCAAGGACACCATTGTTTTGGCCGGGCGCGTTGTAGGTATTCGACATACTTTTATTCTAATTCAAGATTTTTTTGGAAAAATTCAACTTTATATTAATAAAAAAGATCATTTTAATTTATTTGAGTATTTTGATAAATACTTGGATTTAGGTGATATTGTTTATGCAATTGGTCATCCTATGAAAACGAATACTAATGAATTAACACTGAATTTAATAGAGTTAAAAATTATTAGTAAATCATTAAAGACTCCACCTGAAAAATTTCATGGTTTAACCAATGAAGAAGATCGGGCACGTAAAAGATATCTTGATTTACTTTATAATTCTAAATCAATGGAAACTTTTTTAACTCGATCAAAAATTATTCGTTTAATGCGAGAATATTTAGATAGTATTGGTTTTTTTGAAGTTGAAACACCAGTTTTACAAGCTACATTAGGTGGTGCTAATGCTCGACCATTTGTAACACATCATAATACATTAAAAAAAGATTTTTATTTGCGCATTGCAACTGAAATTCCTTTAAAAAAATTAATTGTGGGTGGATTTGAAAAAATTTATGAAATAGGAAGAATTTTTCGAAATGAAGGCATGGATTCAACTCATAATCCTGAGTTTACTTCAATGGAATTGTATTTAGCTTATGGTGACATGATTTCTGTGTTAAACATTACAGAAAATGTTATTCGTTTTATTGCTAATAAATTAAATCGCCTTCATATAAAAATTAATGATCAAACTATTGATTTATCTAAACCATTTAAAAGAGTAAAAATGGTTGATTTGATTAAAGAGTACACAGGAATTGATTTCAGTAAAATACATAGTGATGAAGAAGCAATTGCCATTGCAAATAAATATTCTATCAATTTTGAAAAGCATCAAGCAACTTATGGTCATATTGTTAGTTTATTTTTTGAAAAATTTTGTGAAGACAAATTGATTGAGCCAACATTTGTTATTGGTCATCCTGTTGATGTGTCACCATTAGCTAAATTGGATTATTCAGACAAACGTTTTACAGAGCGATTTGAATTGTTTATTTTTGGCAAAGAATTTGCAAATGCATACAGTGAATTGAATGATCCAATTGATCAAAAACAAAGATTTGAAAATCAAATTATAGAACGTGATAAAGGAAATCATGAGGCTATTGATGTTGATTATGAATTTTTAGAAGCTTTAGAATATGCATTACCTCCAACTGGAGGTTTAGGCATTGGGATTGATCGCTTAGTAATGTTGTTAACTGAAAGTTCATCAATTCGTGATGTTTTATTATTTCCACACATGCGTGATTCTAAATAAAAATCATGCCTATTTTTAATAATGAATATTTTCCAAAATATAATCGAGAACAAACTAACTATTTTACAGGAACTTTTATTAATCTTCTTTTCAATGAATTAATTTTACAATACAATTTGTTACCAGCCATTGCTCCAATTTTTACTAATAGTAAACATAATTTAATAGTTAATGATAATTTTAGAACAATTGATTTTGATAACTTAAATTCTGGTGATATTTTTAAAGCAATTGATTTTGTTGATAAATGATTATATCTTTATTTAAGACAATCGAATATTAAATTAAATTCAGGTATTATTTCACTAAATAATCAAATTAATCGGGATGCAGATATTAGCAATGGTATAGATTTAATTAGTACACCATATATTAGTTTTTCAGTTGCAATATCAAAAGTTAACTATTGTGAAGAATTAATTTTAAATGAAGCTGTAAAGATTAAAAATATTATTAATTGTGTTATATCTAAACTTCTTTTTAATAATCTTTCAATAAAACACCGTCTTTTAAATTTTAAATGTTTCAAGGCAATAGATATTTTTAAAGGATCTAAAAAAATAAATTTGAAAGAAATTCTTATTAAGAATGCATCCAATAATCCTATATTAATTTTAGATTTTATAAAAAATACAAAATTTCAAAACTTTTTATCGTTTGCAAACAATAATTTTTTACATAATCAAGTTAATGCAGTATTTTTTCAGTTTTTAAGTAATAAAAATTTGCCATTAAATTTTTTTCATATTGCATTACATCCTACAAATGAAGATTTAATTGAAACAGAAATGATACAAAATTCATTGTATGATGAACAGTTGTTTAAAGTTTGAAAAAATGTTGAATGATCATATGTTGTTCATATTAATTTAGCTAATATTTTAGTTTGACTTTTAGATAAAGAACATGCTTCAGAAATTTTTGCTGGTCCATATGGAGATGATTTTTATGAAAAAACTTTAAAACATAAAAAGGATATACTATAAAATGAAAAAAGTTATTATTATTGGTGCTGGAATTTCTGGTTGCTCTTTGGCTAATTTGTTAGCAAATAATTCTTATCAAGTTGATATTTATGAAAAACAAAATCATTTAGGTGGACATTGTTATGACCTTTTATCAAAAGATAAAATTATGTATCATAAATATGGACCCCACATCTTTCATACTGAGCATGATGAGGTAATTAAATTTATTACTCAGTTTGCTAAATTTAATGGATATATTAATAAAGTTCAAGTTAAATTACCCAACAAAATTACCACAAGATTGCCATTTAATTTTAGTGAAATTAAAAAAATGGATTTAAAAAATGGTAATGAAATTGTTGCATATTTAAAAGAAAAATTTCCAAATAAACCTAAAATATCAATTTTAGAATTACGAAAGTTTAGAGATTATAAACCACTTAATAAAATTGTTGATTGAGTTTATGACAATGTTTATGCACCATACACAGCAAAAATGTGAGGCATTGATATTAAAGATATTGATGAAAGTGTAATTGCACGTGTCGGAATTACTTTGAGCGAAAATGAAAGTTATTTTCCTACAGCTAAAATTCAAGGCTTACCAATTGGTGGTTACACAAAAATGATGTATAAAATGATTGATCATCCAAATATTAATTTGCATTTAAATGTTAATGCATTTGATTATTTAAAAATTGCTAAAAATCAAATTTATTGGAATAAATCAATTTGCAATGATTTAATTGTTTATTGTGGTCCCATTGAAGCATTATTAGATTATAAATATGGCGTTTTACCTTATCGTAGTTTGGAATTTAAATTCCAAACTTTTAATACAAAAAGAAAGCAAAAATTTCCAATTATAAATTTGCCCAAAGATAAAGCAAAAACAAGAACAGTTGAATATAAACAAATGACTAAACAAAAATGTGAAAAAACTATTATTTCAACAGAATATCCTGGAGCCTTTGATATTAATGGTAAAAAATGAAATTTGCCATATTACCCTATAAACAATAAAAAAAATAATGAACTTTATAATAAATATTATAATGAATTAAAAAAAATTAAAAATTTATATTTATTAGGTCGTTTAGCTGAATATAAATATCTAGATATGGATACATCTATTTTAAGTGCAATAAACATGTCAAAAAAAATTAACAAAATGTTATAATCTTTTAAGCATTTTTTGCTTAATTTAAAAGTTAACTTGCAAATATTATTTGCACACCCATAAGGAACTTATAAAATGATATCTAAATATGAAATTATGGTCATAGTTAGTGGTAAATTGGATACTGCTAAGTCAGACAAAATAGTTGAAGATTTAAACAAAAATATTGAAAGTCAAAATCTTAATGTTAAATTTTTAGGAACAAAGGAATTAGCTTATCCTATTAATAATGAAACTTTAGGACATTATTATCAAATTAATTTTGATGGTGAGGGTAATTCTTTTGTTGATTGAAGACGTTTGGTTCTTATTAATAAATTTGTTCTTAGACATTTAATAATCAATTTATCTAAAGATTATGGTTGACGCGCTTCCAATAATGAAAAGAAACTAAAGATTTCAGCTATTCAAAAAGCTAAATATGATGAAATTATTAATAATCCAGATTACATTCATCCTAAGCAAAATCATCAAGTTGTTTTTAAAAAGAAAAAGCGTGATGAATGAACTTTAATTCGCAGAGTTGGTGCTAATGGATTGGAAGATATAACCATTAAGAATCCTAAACATAGAAAAAATAAATATTCTGAATTACCTGAATATAGAATAAATTCAAAAAAACAAATTAAAAATGAAGAAAATTTAAATTCTTTAAATGAAAAAAATGTTTCTAGTAACGAAAATATTGAAGTTATTGATAATAATAAAGTTATTTTAGAAAATGATTTAAAAATAACTAAAATTCAAGAAAAATCTTTTGAGAAAACCAAAGTTTTAGTTGAAGAAAATAACCAACTTATTAATTCTATTGGTGATGAAAAAACAACAATTATTGCAAAGGAACAAGAAGGTACTTTAGTTAAGGAAACTACAAATGCTTCTAATGGTTTATTTCCACAAGATACTTATGAAGATGAAAATACTTTAGTTTCTGAGATTACTGAAACTAAAAACAATCCTGTTGAAATAATTGTTGAAGAAAGAACAACTAAAAATTTATTTAATGATGATTATCATAAAGATGAAAATGATAAAAAGAGTAAAATTAAACACAATAATGTGAGACGCAAAGAAAAAATAGTTTCTTCTGATGTTAAAGAAGATTTTGATGATTATTTTGAAAATGATGAAAATAGTCAAAAAATGACTGAAAAGTCTTCTTTAAGAAAATCAAAAATTAAAAATGTTATTGATAGTGATATTGATAAGAAAAACAATCAGGCACACAACCACAAACCACACCGTCATATTATTGAACATTTTAAGGATAAAGAATTGTTGGAATTAAAAAAGAATAAAAAAACTACAACAAAACCTAAAACTTCTATTAAAAAAACAATTAATCCTACTAAACCCAAAAAAGAAGTAACTAGCAAACAAATTATTGAAAATGATGGTACAAATGTTAAAAAGGTTAATTTAAAACCAGTATCTTCGAAATCAAAATCTACAAAAACAGTTAGTAATTCAAAAAAAACTATTAATAAAAAAGGTAATAAATAATTAATGAATCGAGTAGTTCTAGCTGGTTATTTAGCAGATGATCCAAAAATTTTAAATTCTTCAAATAGTAATTTTATTGGGGCAAGAATTGTTATTGCGATTAAAGATTCTAAAGATTTTAATGATAATACCCATTTCATTAATTGTGTTACATGGAATAATGTTGCTAGTTATGTGCAGAGAAATTTAAAACGTGGTGATTTTGTTGTTGCTGATGGTCGAGTGCAAGTAAGTAAATTCATTAATAAAGAAGGTAAAAAAATTTCCCAAATTCAAATTGTTGTTGATTCAATTAATTCACCAGGAACGCGTAGAAATAGCAGTGGAATAACACAAGAATTCTCCACAAAGGAACTTACAAATATTGATAATGCTTTTCCTGATACTGCCGATATTGACATTAACTTAGATGATGCCTTCAGTTTAAATGAAATTAATGATTTAAATAATAAGTTAAATGATGATAAGAATGATTCAGATAAAGACATACCGTGATCAGATGATCTAGAAAATTAGGAGTTAAAAACATGAGTGATAATTTAAACATTAAGCAACCAGCAAATAATATTTCTGAGCAAGATGCTGAAAAAGTTCAACTAAACAATGAAAATAAAGATAAAAATTCATTAGGTAGTTATACAAAAAGAAATTTTAGGCCTAAAGACATTAATACAACAGGAACTCAAGCAAACGCAGGATTTCGTAAAAAATTTTATCGCCCTAGAGGTCGAAAGATTTGTCATTTTTGCGCAAGTGGTGTTTTAAAAATTGATTATAAAGACAAAGAATTGTTAGAAAAATATATCAATTCATATGCTAAAATTCTTTCTCGACGTCAAATTGGTACTTGTGCATTGCATCAACGACATTTATCAAATGCAATTAAACGAGCGCGTATTATTGCATTATTACCTTTTGTTCGTGATTAAGATTAAAATATAAAGAAAGAGAGGAAATATGTTTATGAAAGTAATTTTATTACATGACGTTCCTAAGTTAGGCAAAGCTAATTCAATTGTTGATGCTAAAGATGGTTATGCAAAAAATTACTTGTTTAAAAATAAACTTGCTGTTCCTCTAACTGAAAGCAATCAAAAAACATTAGAAAACCACTTAAAAAGAGTTGCTCAAGAACATGATACTGCTTTAGTTCAAGCTAATCTTTTAAAAAAACAAATTGAACAGGTTGAATTAAAGTTTAGTTTGACTAAAAATAAAAATGATAAAATTTTTGGTTCAATATCTAAAAAACAGATTATAGATGCTTTAATAACTAATAATATTGATTGTAGTTCTATTTATTTGCCTGAAAATTTAAAATTAACAGTTGGTAATCATCAAATCAAAATAAAAATTTTTGAAAAAATTTATGCATTACTTAAAATTTATGTTGAGGTAATTTAGAAATGCAAAACCAAGAAGTTAATGATAGCAAGTTAACATCACCAGAAATAACACCAGAACTTGGTAATGAATCTGAGGAAAATGTATTAAGTTTGTTATTAAAAAACTCTGTACACGGGTCAAATGTGTTTTCAAAATTAACTTCAAATGATTTTAGTATTGCTGATTATCGTTTAATTTTTAATACGATGCTTTCTTTATATGAAGCAAATGAACCATTTGATTTTACAATTGTTAATGATAATCTAAATCTTGAAAATCAATTGTCTAATAGTTTAAA
Source organism: Mycoplasmoides alvi ATCC 29626 (assembly GCF_000701785.1). GTDB lineage: Bacteria > Bacillota_I > Bacilli_A > Mycoplasmatales > Mycoplasmoidaceae > Mycoplasmoides > Mycoplasmoides alvi. The sequence goes on from NZ_KL370824.1 coordinate 68,595, forward strand.
GCATCATATTAATATTTTAGCCACCAAGAATCCAAATCCATCTGCCATAGACAATTATATCCAAATTGTTAAGATGGCAGCTATTTTGAGAAATTTAAAAATTTTAAGTGAAGAGATTAGAGAAACTCATGTTAGTTTTTTAGATTTTGATGATCAACTAGTTTATTTCGAACAACGTTTTTTAAATATAATTAAGAGTACAAGTAAAAATTCTACAATTCCAATTTCAGGTTATGTTAATACTTATAAAGACAAATTTGAACGTTCTTATTTAGATAGTATTACAACTGGAACCAAAACTAACTATGAGAAAATTGATGATTTAACTAATGGCTTTCAACCAGGAGATTTAATTATTCTTGCTGCCCGTCCAGGACGTGGCAAAACAGCTTTTGCTGTTAATTTAATTGTTAATGTTGCTAAAGATTTGGAACAAGATGAAGTTGTTGTAATGTTTTCTTTAGAAATGGGAGGTGAACAAATTGTTCACCGAATTGTTTCATCAGAATCAATGGTAAGTTTTAATTTAGCTAATGTGAAAAATTTAGATGCTGATTCTAGCAATCAAATTGTAATGACTTTAAATAAAATCAAAGATTTACCAATTTTAATTGATGACTCAAGTGACATTTCTTTAACAGAAATTCGTAGTCGATTACAACAAATTGCTAGCACAAAAAAGATCAAATTAGTTGTTATTGATTATTTACAATTAGTTAAAGTAATGCGAAGTAATTCTAATATGAGTCGTCAACAAGAAGTTTCAATGATTTCTCATAGTTTAAAATCATTAGCAAGAGAGTTAAAACTACCAATACTAGCAATTGCTCAATTATCAAGAAAGATTGAAGAAAGGCGAGGAGCTAACAATCAACCAATTTTATCAGATTTAAGGGAATCTGGAGCAATTGAACAGGATGCAGATTTAGTTTGTTTTTTACATATGGTTGATAACAATGAAGATGATTTATATGCAAATAATGAAATTGTTGATATGGAATTTATTATTGCAAAACACCGTAATGGTGCTACTGGAAAAGCAGAATTAACTTTTCAAAAAACAATTGGTAAATTTATTTCCAAATTAAATTAATCTTATGGTAAACAAAATGCAAAAAAAATCTAAAAAATTCCTTAAAAGAATGATTACTCTTTCATCTTTTTCTTTAATTCCTGTTTTAGTCTTGGTATCTTGTGGAGCACCTACTTCAAATAAATATTTAACAATGGTTGCTGAATTTAATGATTTATCACTTTTTCCTAATCCAACAACTGATGAACAAAAACAACAAGCTAATCAAAAAATTAATGTTCATTATTCATTATTATCTAAGAATAAAACTAGTAGTATTAGTCAATGAAGTTATAAAAGTTCTGCAGGAAGCACTGCAAAACCACAAGGTTTAACAAACCAAGTCGATTCATCATTTTCAGCTTTGTATGGTAATTTAGCAAATATTATTGCTTATAATTTAGTTTCTCCTGCAAGTATTTTTGCAACAATTGTTAGTAATTACAACAAAACTTTGCCTAATTTAGATGATCGAATTAATTTGTTTGTTGATGATAAAAATCAACCAGTTAGTTTTGATAATAGTCAATTTTATAAATCAATGTCTAATAATTTGCTAATTGCTAATAATGATACTAATATCGGATTTGGTATTTCTGATTTATCATTTAATTTTAAAGAATTAACTTCAACTGGAACTATTGATACAACTAAATCAATTTATGATGTGCGCAAAAATAACACTTTGTTTAAAAATGAAGCTAATGACATTACAACTGATGCAAAAGCTATGTCTGATAACTCTGTCAATAATCGTTTAAGTAAGATTTTTGCAGTTACTGATATTAACATTTATTTCCGTTTTTATGTTGCTGGAGTAGATATGGGTAGTGAATCACCATCTAGAAATCAAATTGTTGTCGCAAATCCAGTTGATTCTGTTGGCAAAAATAATAAAAATCTTTTAGATAATGCATTTAAAAATACTTTTAATGAAACTTTAACTTCATATGCATATAAGTTAACAATGCAAGATATGGTTGCAACAATTCTTTATTCAGCCAATGATATTAAAGATAATCCAGATAAAACTCAATCTTCCAAAGTAACATATACATTAGCACCATCAATTGTTCAATCATTTTTGCCACTTTCATGATTAACAAACGATACATTTACTTTGGTTAATGGTAAAAGTCAACCTAACATTTTAAAGTTAGATTCAAATTTATTGACCACCCTTGTTGATCAATCTAAAATTTTATCAAAAGAGCAATTTCAACTAGCCAATGAATCTTCTGCAACTCCAGAAGATATTCGTAAAACCTTTATTGGTCATAGTAATTGAGCAAATGCACAATCCTCTGCATTTATTAATCAAATTACCAATACAAATCCATCACTTACAAATATTAAAAATAAAATTTTAACTGTTCCGCAAACATCAACTGTTTTAGGCAATCAAAATAATCCTTTAAATTTTACAATTGGAGATTATTACAAATCATATTTTAAAGCTTTAATTGTTGATAATAATTCAATTCCTTTTGTTCAAGATATTAGTAAAGATTAAACTTAAATTTTTTATGCTTGTAGAATTAATTAAATCTATTAAGACAGATTGAACTTGTTGTTTGTTAAAAGAAACAAATTTACCTTATTTTTTTGATTTAAATAAGCATATTAACATAGCTTATAAGAAACAAGAAGTTTTCCCCGCAAGTAATAAAATTTTTAATGCTTTTAATTTTTTTAACATGAAAGAAACTAAGGTTGTTATTTTGGGGCAAGATCCTTACCATGATATAAATCAAGCTAATGGTTTATCTTTTGGAATTAATGATAATGCAAAATTGCCTCCTAGTCTTCGTAATATTGCAATTGAGTTAAAAAATGATTTAAACATCAAATTAGTAGATTACTCATTAATATCTTGAGCAAAGCAATGTGTTTTATTATTAAATACAAATTTAACAGTTAAAGCGCATGAACCATTAAGTCATAATAACTTTGGTTGAGAAAATTTAGTACGTCATGTTTTATTTAATTTATTACAGGTCAAACCAGAAGTAATTTTTGTGTGTTGAGGCAAACATGCAAGAGAAATGATTTTACCTTTAAGACCTAAATATTTTATTGTTTCAGCACATCCTTCACCATTTAGTGCAAAGAATTTTTTTAACACTAAACCTTTTAGTAAAATTAATATGTATTTGAATCAAACAAATCAAACAAAAATTAGTTGGTAAAATTGTATTTATGAATATTTCTATTTTAAATAATTCATTGATAAGAGAAATTGATTCTGTTCAGGTTAGTCCTGTTTATGCAATTGTTATTTTTGCTATACTTTTTGGTTCAACTTTCTTACTTCTTTTTTTTAAAAAAATATATTTTTATTTTATTCATAAAAAACGTTATTACATTATTCCTAGGGTTAGTGTTCAAGGAATGACTAATATTGCAATGACTATTGCCATGGCCGTTAGTATCATTATTATCATTATGGCAATTACTGGGGGAGTTGCTAGTGTAATTTTTCGTTCTTATCCCGGAACTAGAGTTACAATTGAAGTTATTTTAGTTAAAATTTCTGGATTATTGTTTGGTCCAATTGTAGGTTTAATTTCAGGAGCATGTATTGATTTGCTAGCTGTTGCTCTTTCAGCTGGTTTTTTTCATTATGGTTATTTTCTTGCTGCTATGTTAACTGGTTTAATTGCTGGTGTTATTCGCTCTGTTATTACTACATCTAAGTTATCAAAATATCATGATTTGTTATTAGCAATTTTTTCAACATTATTTTTAATTTTATCAACTTCAATTGTTATTGCTGTTTTTATTAATGTTCCTAATTTAAAAACACTTGGATTTGTTGTATCACTTCCGGGATTAATTAATGATTTGCATTTTAGTCAATGAGAATTTTTGGGTGCCTTAATTGCATCAACAATTTTATTTATTATAATTATATGAATTGTTTATATAGTTCAACACATGAGGAATCGATATCATAGTTTTGCTTTAACAAATTTTAAATATAGATCATATAAACATGGTAATCATAGTAATAGAATTTGGTTAGTTGTAAGAAACAAATGGTATACACCATTAATTAGTACAATTACTTTAGCTGCAAGCGCAGGTTTAATTGTTAATGTCTTGTTTTTGCCAATTTTTGATGCACAAATTACAAGTCAACCATATACTTTTTGAGTAATATTAAGATTTTTTGTAATGTTCTTTTTGATTGCTTTGGATATCTTAGTTATTTATCCTGTACTTTTAATTATTGGACCAATTGTTAAATATAATTATGAAAGTGAATTAATTGAGGACTTAAGAGCTTCAACAAAGTATGAGAATTTAAGTTTTAAAGAGGTAAATATGCATAATTTGGAAAAAATAATTATTGAATGTAGTGAATCACTTTTATTCTCTTTAAATGAGAATCAATTAAAAAAACTTAAATTAGAGTTTAATGATATTATTTCTCAATTTGAAAAAGTGTTAAAAATTGATACTACAGGATTAGAACCTTCAAATTATCCAATTTCTATTTCTGCTCATAATCTACGTGAAGATGTAATTCAACGATCTGATAATATTGCTGATATTATGCGTTGTCCAGAATTGGTAGAAAATGGTCTTGTTAAGGTGTATTAAGAATGCAATCAAAGATTATTGATTTACATCAAAAATTGAAAAGCAACAATTTATCTGCTAGTAAATTAATTAAAAAGTCTTTAAATTTATGCAAAAAATTTAAAAAAACTAATTTTATGATAAACATAAATCATGTTGAAAGTTTAAGATTAGCTAAACATTTGCATAGTGAGGAATATTTTTCTAAATCATTATTGACTTGCATCCCTTATGTATTAAAAGATAACATTTCAACAAAAGACATTATTACAACAGGTGGTTCGAAATTTTTAGAAACTTATTTACCTCCATATGATGCAACAGTTTACCGTTTGTTAAAACAAAGTAATTCCATTTTAATAGGTAAATCAAATTTGGATGAATTTGGTTTAGGAGGCACTGGTTCTTTTTCAGCTTATGGAATTGTTAGCAATCCATTTGAACCTAAACATATTGCTGGTGGTAGTTCATCTGGTTGTGCAGTTGCAGTTGCTTCAGGAACGGTTCCATTTGCAATTGGTACTGATACAGGTGATTCAATTCGCCGACCAGCTAGTTTTTGTGGTGTTGTTGGATACAAACCAACATATGGATTGATCTCTCGTTATGGTGTATTTCCTTATGCCCCTTCATTAGATCATGTTGGGATTTTTGCTAGTACAGTTGCTGACATTGCTATTGTTGGTGATGAAATTATTGCATATGATGAAAATGATTTTAGTAGTCAAAAATTTAATAAAAAATTATTCACAAATCTAGAAAAAGAAAATGTTAAATTTAAAATAGGATTTCCTGAATCTTTAGAAAATTTAATGGATGAACAAGTTGTAAGTGCTTGAAATCGTTTTAAATATTTATTACGTTCAGTTAATATTGAATTAATTCCATTGCAACTTGACATGGAATTAATTAATGCAATTGACCCTATTTATAAAATTATTTCTTATTCTGAAGCAGTTAGTTGCTATTCTAGTTTTACTGGAATTCCATTTGGTAAACATTTAGAAGGTCAAAGCTATGAAGAAGTTACAGGGAAAGCGCGAGATCTATTATTTGGGGAACAGTTAAAAAGACGTTTTACAATTGGTTCTTTCGCATTAAAAAAAGAAAATTTTGATAAGTATTTTTTAAAATCTAAGTTAGTTAGAACTAAATTAATAAATCATTTTAATGATTTGCTAAAAGATGTTGATGTCATTATGTCAATTGGAGCTTCTTCATTGGCCCCCTTGGTTAAAGATGTTTTGGAAAACAAAAAACCTTTATCAAATGTTATTGATGATTTTTTACAAATATCTAACTTTGCAGGTGCTCCATCAATTACAATTCCTTTTGCAAAGAGTTATAAAAATTTATTTTTAGGTGTTAATTTTACTGCTAAACAATTTAATGATGATTTACTTTTAAAAGTTGCATATGAAATTGAAAATTTAATTAATATTAAGGGGATAATTAATGTTTAATTTTGAAACTGTAATTGGCATTGAAGTTCATGTTGCATTAAATACCCTTACTAAAATGTTTTCATCAGCATTGAACAATCATGATGCTAATCCAAATGTAAATTTACATATTAATGATTTAGGTTTGCCCGGAACAATGCCACAACCTAACAAAGCTGCAGTTAAAAAAGCTTTAATTTTAGCCAAAGCATTAAACATGGAAAATGTTGATTATTTATTAAGATTTGACCGTAAAAATTATTTTTATCAAGATTTACCAAAAGGTTTTCAAATTACTCAGCAATACCATCCTTTTGCTCAAAATGGATATCTTGAAGTTTTTAGTGACAAGAAAAAATATCAATTTAAAATTCAAAGGTTTCACCTTGAAGAAGATACTGCCAAGCAATTTAACATTAACAATCATTTATTTCTTGATTATAATCGCGCTGGCGCCCCTTTGATAGAAATTGTTACTGATCCTATTTTTCATAATGCTGAAGAAGTTAAACTATATTTAACAACTTTACGTCACATTTTAATTCATAATGATATTTCAGATGCAAAAATGGAAGCTGGATCTATGCGTGCTGATATTAATCTTTCTGTTAGACCAGTTGGTTCTGATAAGTTTGGAACTCGTGTTGAAATTAAAAATGTTAATTCTTTAAACAACATTGAAAGAGCCATTAAGTATGAAACAAATCGCCAAATTGAGTCACTACTATTAGGTAAACCAATTATTCAAAGCACAATGCATTATGATGATGTTACAAATAAAACTATTTATATGCGTGATAAAAGTAATGATATTGATTATAGATATATGCGTGAACCTAATATTATTCAGATTCAGTTGGATAAAATTTGAGTTGATAGCATATATAGTGATAATAAAATTGTTTATCCAATTGAAATTGCTAGTCAGTTGCAATCAGTTGGAATTGAAACACAAAAAATTAATCTTTTGTTAGATGATATTGCATTACTTAAAGCTTTTAATTATGTTGCTGAAAAAACTAAAAATTTTAAAGAAACATCTAAATGATTATTGGTTGAGTTATTAGGTATACTAAATGAAAACAATTATACTTTTGAAAAGAATGTTACAGTTGATGACTTAGATAATATAGTTGAAATGATTATGTTGTTAGAAAATCAAAAAATCAATGGAAAACAAGCAAAAGTTATTTTAGAGCATACCTATAAGACTAAGAAAAAACCAAGTTTTCTGATTGTTGATTTAAAAATGGAACAAATCACTGATTTAAATAAATTACGTTCTTTATTAGAACCTATTATTCTAAATAATGAAATTAAAATTCAAAAAGACTATAAAAATCGTCCTGAAAGAGTTGAAAGCATGATTTTAGGATTATTAATGAAAGCTACTAATGGACAAGCAAATCCTAGTTTGGCTAGTCAAATTATGCGCGAAATGTTGCAAAAGTATGTCCAATAAAATAAATAGTGAAAAAAATACTTTAAAAAAAGAAATTGCTGCTGGTGGAATTATTTCCATTTTTAATAATCAAACCCAATCAATTGATATTTTATTAGTGCATACTAAAAGTTACAATGGTTATTGAGGATTTCCTAAAGGACATGTAGAAAAAAATGAAAATTTAATTGAAACAGCAATTCGTGAAATTAAAGAAGAAACGGGTTTAGATGTTGTTTTAGCTAGCAACAATTTAAAATGAACAAGTAATTATCAACCATTTTCAAATGTTCAAAAAACTGTTACATATTTTTGGTTTCAACCAAAAAATGAATTAAATATAGTAGTGATTCCACAGGTTAAAGAAATTTCTCAGATTATTTGAGTAGATTATGGAAAAGTTAAAGATTTTTTAACTTATAAAAACGATAAAGATATATTTGATAAATTTATTGATGAAACTAGTATAAAGAAATTTTTAAAAAAATAGATAAGTAAAATTATGAATGCTAATCGAGGAATGTTTTTAGAAACAATAATTAATAGAACAATTGAATACTATTCATCAAAAGGAATTGCTTGTTTGTTTAAGCGAAATTTACCAATTAAAATTTATTCCTTTACAGGAAATCATGTTAAAGGATGAGTTAATTCAAAGACCGAAACTGATTATTATGGTGTTTTTAAAGGAAGATATTTTGATTTTGAAGCTAAGCAAACAAAAGGCAATAGTTTACCATTAGTAAACATTAAATCTCATCAAATTAAGCACATGGAAAATGTTGTAAAATTTGGTGCAATTACATTTTTTATAACTTATTTTCAAGATTATGAAAAATTTTATTTATTAAAATTTAATGATTTTTTAAAATTCATTAATTCAAGTAAACAAAAATCAATTCCAATAAATTTTTTTGAAAGCAAAGGATTTTTATTGGAATTGATTTATCCTGGAATTTTAGATCTTGAAGAAATTCTAGACAAACTTACTTTGGAAAAAGCAAAATTTTAATTTTCTTCCTCTTTTTCATATTCCCATTTAAGTTTTCCTAATGTATCTTTTATATCTTTGATTGGAGCAAATTTTAATCTTGCTCTTGGTAAAATTTTAGTTTGTTCTCCTGTTTGTGGATTTCTTGCTATCCTTTCTTGAGAAAGTGATACTTTAAATTTACCGATGTTTGGCAATCTAATTGCACCTTCTTTTTTTAATTCATTTTTTAATAAATCAGTATAAGCTTGAAAAATATTTCCAACAACCTTATGATTAGTTCCTGTAATTTCAGCAATAATTTTTAATATTTCTGATTTTGATAGCATAAATTTAACAATGTTTCCTTTAAAATTTATATTCCTCAAATGAAAGGAAGACAATATAGATTATATATTTAAGTTAAAAAACTGCATAAATTTTACACGAAGTTTAAGTTTATTTTTACAAATTTCAAATAATTGATTGATTTTAAAAAAATATAGTGAAATGTTTATCAGAATTATTAACATATTTTTTTTGTTAATGTTTGTAAAAATAAAAATTTTGAAATAAAGATTTTAATTTTTTTAAATATTTTCTAAAATGATTTATAATAACTTCCGAAAATTTATAGATAGATGTAATAAATTTCTATTAAATTTATTGTGTCTAAAATAAGTTGTAAGTGAGTTTTAAAGTAGAATTTAGGATAAAAATGGCGATAATTAACTATCAAAACAATGTGCAAAAAGCAGTAAAGATATTAAATGAAATTTGTACAAATCAAAATATGAAATTAGTTTTCATTAAAGAAATTTTTGAAACTGATGGTGCTGCTAATATGAATTTTGATTTAGATAAATTAAATTCAATTATGTCTTTGATAGCGCCATCATCATTGTTAGAAACATCTACTATTAAAGAATATTTTTATAATAACTTAAATTTGATATCAAAATGTGATAGTTTTGAAGATTTGCTTGTTTTGTTTAAATCAAATCAAGATGTTATTGATGAGTTTTGTGTTTCTTATTTAACTTTTAAGCAATTTATTGATTTTGTTGATAATGAAAAAACACGCTTGATAAAAATTCAAAATGCAATTGCCAAACAAATAGCAGATTATGTTTCTGAATCATTAACAGGTTTAATTTAAGTAATAAATTAATTTTTTATGATACAATGGAGAATGCAATAACCAAAGAAAGCAACGAACAGTATTTATGTTTTAAATTGTTGCCGAGGTGAAATTCAAGTTTAATTTTGAATAATCTAATTGCTTTGGTCTTACATTGTAAGTAAAGCAATTTTTTTGTTATTGTTAAAAAATATATTTGCTTAAGGAGTTAGAATGAAAGCAGTCATTCAGGCAAAGATTGAAAAAATTAATGAAGTAATTAATCTCTTGTCTAGTGCTAAATCATTTGTTGTTTTTGAGTATACAACAATGACTGCTTTGGAAGCTAGTGAATTGCGTAGTAGTTTAACAAAGGTTGGTAACAAGATGCTTGTTCTAAAGAACAATATTCTTACTCGCGCTCTAGCACAAAGTAACATTAGCATTCCAGCTGACAAGTTAACAGGTCAAGTAGCAATTGTTTTTGGCATTAAAGATGCTTTTCAACCAATTAAAGCAATTTATAAATTGGTTAAAGATAAGGAAAAAATTAATTATAAAGTTGGTTTTTTAGAAAATAAAGTTTTATCTATTGATGAACTAACGCAAATTGCTTTGTTGCCAACTCGTGATGAACTTTACAGCATGTTACTATCTGTAATGCAAGCACCTTTACGAAAATTTATGTATGCAATGAAAGCAATTGGCGAAAAGAAATAAATTTATTTATATCATCTAATTTTATTTAAGGAGTTTACTTTAATATGGCAAAAATGACCAAAGAACAATTTATTGAAAGTTTAAAAGAAATGACATTAGTTGAAATTAATGATGTCATTAAAGCAATTGAAGAAGAATTTGGCGTTTCAGCTGCTGCCCCTGTAGCTGCAGCTGCTGCTCCTACTGCAGCAGCAAGTTCTGAAGTTAATGTTATTATGACTAATGCAGGAGACAAGAAAATTGATGTAATTAAACTTTACCGTGAAATTTCAGGTTTAGGTTTAATGGATGCAAAAACTGCAGTTGAAAAATGTCCATTAACAATTAAAGAAGGAATTAAACCTGAGGAAGCAGCTGAATTTAAGAAAAAATTTGAAGCTGTTGGTGCAACTATTGAAATTAAGTAATTTTATAATTTTAAATTAACATTAAGGAAGGTATTGAGTAATGGCAGTTCAGCAACGTCGTTCCAGTAAACATCGTCGTGATAAAAGACGTTCACATGATGCTCTTACTTTGTCTACTGTGACCGCATGTAAAAAGTGTGGAAAAATAAAAAAAGCTCATCGTGTTTGTTCTTGTGGCATGTATAATGATTTAAGGATAACTAAAGCACGTTAGTTTAATGAAAATAAATAGTAACAAAAAAGAAAACAATACAACTATCGTTATTGCAATTGATAATAATAAACTTAAAGAAGTTTCAATTGATAATAATGATGGCAATAAATATGAAAACGAAAGAAGTAGTGATAAGTTTAATTGGTTTCATGCTATTTGTTTTTGTTCTTTAATGATTTTTGGGATTTTTTTAGGAATAATTTTTTGTTGTCTAATAATTTTATTTGCTTAGTTTTTTGATTCAAATTTTAAAGTAAAAATAACTACTAGTTTAGTAGTTATTTTTTGCTTTTTTTTATTTAAGTTTTAAATGATGTCTTTTTTATAGCATTATTGTTTTTTTTGATTTTTCAAGTATACTTAAAACTACATACACCTAAACTTTTGAGAGGAGAAAATGTATGTCTAGTAGAAAAATTAAAGTATCAAAGAAAGTAATGTTGTTAACACTTAGTGGTTTGGTTACTGCAGTTGGACTTGGCATTTCAATTCCATTTATTATTCAATCCACACATACTAATAATGCTAATTCAACAATTCCTAATGTATCAAAACCATCAGGAAGTTCATTGGCACCAATTAATTATTCATATGACAATTTTGTTAATAACTATGATGGAACTTTGACTAGTAATAGTTTAGTTTTTTCTGCTTCAGGATCTAAGGAAGTTAAATCATCTTTACAAACTAGAGCTATAACTGTAGATGGATTAAATGACATTGATTCTAGTATGGGACTTGTTGATGCAATGAGTCAAGGTTTATTGGACAATAGTTATGATCCAAAATACAATGAAGTTCGTGAAGTTATTGACATGGATGGTGCACATAGAAAAATTGTTACAACTAAATGTTTTGACAATAATCGTAAATATATGCCAATTTTAACTTACAATAATGACACCTACTATAGTTATTCAGAAAGTAGAACTTGAGATGATGTAAATCGTTCTATTTATCCTGGATGAAATTTAAATAGATCTAATTTATCATCTCACAACCAAAATAAAATGATTGGAGTTGACATTTTAGTATACACTCCTACAGAAGTTTTAAAAACAGCATATCCAAGTGTAACTGATAAGATTATTGGTTTAAGCATTAGTTTATCTAATTTAATTAGTACTTATGGTGATCAAACTAAGCAAGTATTAAGCCAACTAATTGATGCTGTGAACCCATCTTTAGTTAATTTCTGAGGTGTTAGTGATTCAAATTTAGATAAGTTACCAGATTTATCTAGCAATACTAACATTAAAAAAATATCAATTCGTGGTGATTACTCTAATTTAAATGGTTTTGTTTTCCCTTCATCTGTTTTAGAACTTGAATTTAGTAGTCAAAATTATAAAGCAGTTGACCCATTGCAAATTCCAGAATCTGCTGCAATTATTTATGAACAAGGTTATAGTTCATACTTTACTTCTATTGACTTAAGTACTCATAAGGGTATGAGTAATGAAGATCTTCAAAAAGCAGTAAATGTTGTTTACCAACAACGTATTCATGAACGTGCTTTCCAAGGTGATTTTGCTGGTGGATATATTTATTCTTGAAACTTACGTAATACTGGAATTTATTCATTTAACAATGTAACTATTCCAATGTTAACTGATGGTACTGGTCGTTTTTACATTGCTTATGTAGCAGTTGAAACTGATGGTAACCAAGGTCCAATTGCTAATGAAGTTATCTCTGATAATTCCAGCAAACCTTCTAATGATTCACAAATTAATGAATGATTTGATTGAAATCAAAATGGTTGATCTACAATTACTGAAGTAAAAATTACTGCAAAAGACAATGTTAAGTTAAATTTTAATAATACAGTTCAAGAAATTTTAGGATTTATTAATAAATACCCAAATATTAAGGTTGTTGATATAAGTGCTTTGCAATTCAGCAATGATGAAACTCTCGATGAATTAATTGATGCTGTAAATAAGGCAATTGCTGATAAGTACACAGGCATGGATGGTACTCCAACTGTTAAATTGGATTTTATAAAAGTAAATTATTTATAATAATTTTTATTCATAAAATTTAGGTAAACCTTATTTTTATAGGTTTTACCTATTTTTTTATGCATTGAATTTAATTATTTTTTAAATACAAATAAAGTATTAATAATTTTTAATTTATCAATTAAACAAAATAAATAAATTGTTGTTATAATAGTTTAGATTATCACTATTTATGTTAGAGTGCTAATTATTATAATTTAACAATTTATTTTGGTTTGTTTATGGCAGCACAAAAACGCGATTATTATGAAGTTTTAGGAGTTGGCAGGAATGCAACTCAACAAGAAATAAAAAAAGCATTTAGAAAACTTGCTATGCAATATCATCCAGATCGCAATAAAGCCCCAGATGCCGAAGAAAAATTTAAAGAAATTAATGAAGCATATGAAGTTTTAGATGATCCTGAAAAACGTCGTTTTTATGATATGCATGGTCATGAAGGACTTAATGCTCAAGGGTTTCACCAAGGTGGATTTAATCCATTTGATATTTTTAATAGTGTTTTTGGTGAAGGTTTTAGTTTTGATATGGATATGGATGATGATTTTGGAAGTGTTTTTTCATCATTCTTTGGAGGACATTCAAACCAACAACAAGAAGGAATTGAATTAAATAAATTAATTGATATTCAAATTAATTTCATTGAAGCTGCCAAAGGTACTATAAAAGATATTAAGTTTTCTCGTGATAAAACTTGTGTAACTTGTGATGGTAGTGGAGCAGAACCAGGATATAATAATATAAGTTCTTGTGCAAAATGTGATGGTAAGGGTTTTGTAGTTCAAAGTCAGAAAACTCCTTTTGCTGTGGTTTTTCAAACCAGAAGAACTTGTAATAATTGTAAAGGTCAAGGGAAAATTATTACGAAGAAGTGCTCCAATTGCAATGGAAATAAAGTTATTGGCGAAACAATTAATAGAAAAATTCAAATTGAGCCAGGGACATATGATCAGGATGTTATTGTTATTAAAAATGAAGGTAGTTCTTTTAATGACAAAAAAGGTGATCTATATGTACGTATAACTGTTTTACCTAGCAAAATTTTTGAGCGAAATAAAAATGACATCATTGTTCGTCCTTTGGTGGATCCAATTTTAGCAATTGTTGGTGGTAACGTTATGATTCCAACATTAGATGGTAATAAAGAAATTACTTTGAAACCATATACTGCTAATGGTGAATGTATAACAATTTCTGGTGGTGGTATTAAAACTAGCAATGAACGTAGTCTATTCAAAAACAATCGTGCAGGTGATTTAGTTATTATTATCAATTATGCAAAACCTGCTAATTTTTCTAAAAGTGATTTAAAAAAATTATCTGAATTTGTTCAAAAAAACCATGATGTTGAATCTTATATTAAAGCAGTTGAAAAAGAGTTTCAAAATTAGTTCTTAATGTTTTTAAGGAATTTATAGTTAAAAATTTTTTCAAAGTGAGGTTATTTCAATGACTTTTGAGTGATGAACAATTCCGGTCATCATTTTAATTATTTTGGCAATTATTCTTGTAATTTATATGATAATTGCTTTTAGAAGAATGAGCATTTCAGTTAAAAAAATTGATTATTTAATTGAAGATTTGTCATATAAATCTGAAAAAATCTCACCCTCTTTAGATTCATTAATAAAATTATTAAACTACATTGAATTATTGGATAATTTAATTAAAGAAGATGGAATAAAATTAATTAACAATCTTATAGAAGATAAAAAAAATTTAAATCTAATTTTGATTCAACTTCGTGATTTTATTAGTAAACATCAAAAAGATTTAAAAAATTATGAAGAAAATAGTGCAAGTACCAAAAATGCTCAAAAATTAAAAGATAAATAAAATTTTAATAGAAATAATTTAGGTATGAATTTTAAAAAAAAATGCTTTATTACAACTCCTATTTTTTATCCATCTGGTAAACCCCATATTGGACATGCTTTTACTATTATTTTGGGTGATTTTTTAAAACGATATAAACTTCAAAGAAATTATGATGTTTTTCTTTTAACAGGCACTGATGAGCATGGAAAAAAAATAGCTGAAAAAGCTCTCAAAGAAAATTTAAATCCACAAGTATTTGTTGATCAACAGAGTGAAAATTTTAGAAATTTATTTAATCACATGCAAATTAGTTATGATAAATTTGTTCGAACAACTGATGATCATCATAAACTAGCAGTACAAAAAATTTTTAACAAGTTATATGATAGTGGTTCAATTTTTTTTGATTCATGATCAGGTTGATATTGTGTCGATTGTGAGGAAAATTATTCTCTAACCAATGCTACTAGGAAAGAAGATAATTCATATAATTGTGCCATTGGTCATAAATTGATTTCAATTAATGAAGATTCTTATTTTATAAAAATTGATGATTGTTCATCATGAATTAAAAATACTTTAATTCAAAATGAAATGAATATTTATCCAACTACTAGAATAAGTGAATTGATTAATAATTTTTTAAATGTTGGTTTAAAGGACTTATCTATTAGTCGAAAATCTATCTCTTGAGGGATTCAAGTTCCAATTAACTTAGATCATACAATTTATGTTTGGTTTGATGCATTATTTAGTTACATTACTGGATTAAACTATTTATCAAATGATGATTATTTGTTTCAAAAATTTTGAAATAATGATGAATGTGAAAAAATTCATTTGTTATCAAGAGAAATTACTCGTTTTCATTGTATTTATTGACCTATTTTTTTAAAAAAATTAGATTTAAAAATGCCAACAAAGTTTATATCTCATGGATGAATTATTGATCAAAATGGAAATAAAATGTCAAAATCATTAAACAATGTAATTGATCCTAATGTTTGGATTGATAAATATGGAAATGATGCTGTAAGGTATTATTTATTAAAAGAAATGTCACTAGATCAAGATAATCGATGTGGTGAAAAATTATTGATAAATATTTTTAACGCTGATTTAGCTAATAATTTGGGAAATTTGGTTAATAGAACAATTGGAATGTTATGAAAATACCAAAAAGGAATTATTCTTCCTTTTAATAATTTAGATGAAAATGAATTAGAACTTATGGAAATAATTAAAAATTTACCAGATAAATGAAATAGTTTTATAGATAATAATAAGTTCAAAAATGCATTTGATGAATGCTTACAACTTGTTTATGCAGTTAATAAATTAATTGAAAATAGAAAACCATGAGAATTGTTTAAAACTGATAACAAACAATTAATAGCAAATCTTTTATTTTTAGCATCTGCTACAATTAGAACTATTTTTGTTTTATTGGAACCAGTATTAATTAATAAATCACAAGAAGTTTTTAAGCAAATGAATTTTAATAAATCTATGACAACGATAGAAAGCTTATCAAATATTAGTTTGATTAGTAACATTTTAGTTTCCACAGCAATGCCTTTATTTGTTAGAATTATTGAAGAAAAAAATGTTTAAATTTGTACAAATTTATAGGTTGTAATTAGTTAAAATGAGTTCAATTATTAAAGATTTAAGTCAATTTCTTATTAATACAAATAAGATTTCAAGAATTATTTTAGTAGAAGGTTGATCTAAGGATGTTCAGCAAGCTGCTGAAGATTTAGTTAGAAATTATCCTATTATTCCTGTTTTACTTTTTAAAACAAAAACAGAAGTGCCAATTTTTATTCATAAAAACATTCAAAAAATTATTATTGATTCAATAGATCTATCTAAATATGCTAATTTCTTGTATAGTTTACGTAAAGAAAAAGGCATGACATTAGATCAAGCTTATATAGAAGTTCAAAAACCAAATGTTTTGGCTTCATTAATGGTTAAAATGAATGAAGTTGATGGTGAAGTTTGTGGAAAAGAATATTCAACAAAAGACACATTAAAACCTGCATTACAAATTGTTAAAACTAGCATATTAAGTAAACTTGTTTCTAGTGTATTTTTATTAGAACGCATGAATGAAAAATTAATTTTTGCTGATTGTGCTATTAATATAAATCCAACAGCAGAAGAACTTGTTGAAATTACAAAAAACACAATTGATTTTACTACTAAAGTTTTGAAAATAGTTAATCCAATAGTTGCTTTGTTAAGTTATTCAACATTAAATTCTGGATCTGGAGAATCAGTTGATAAAGTTAAGCAAGCTTGTGAAATTCTTAAAAATCATTTTAAAAATACGCCTATTCAAATTTGTGGTGAAATTCAATTTGATGCCGCTTATGTTGATGATATAAGAAGACAAAAAGCTCCCCATTTAAATTTAGAGAAGCGACCAGATATTTATATTTTTCCAAATATTGATGCTGGTAATATTGGATATAAAATTGCTCAACGTTTAGGCAATTTTAATGCTACTGGTCCAATTTTAGTTGGACTAGATAAACCTATAAATGATTTGTCACGCGGAGCATCAGTACGAGAAATTATAAATGTAGCTGTAATTACTGCTGCTCAATCAATTTTTTAAAATTACCAAAATTTTAATTACATAACAATAAATCTTAATTTATTAAAATTCATTTACTCAGTATAAACATTTTTTACTTATTTCATTTAAAATAATGTCAAGATGCATTTTATTTTAAGGTTATTATTATGAAAATTTTAAATATTAGAGAGTTTAGTTTGACAAAGCCAAAAAATGAAAAGGTTAAAATTGGTTATTTAGTTCAAAATGTTGAGTTGATTGATAAAAATTTAAATTTTATAAATTTATATAGTTTAAAAGGCAAAAAAATTATTTCTTGTTTTCCTTCAATTGACACAGGTATTTGTGATACTCAAACTAAGTCTTTATATGAACTTATTAAAGAAAAACAAATTTCTTTGATTAATGTTAGTGTTGATTTACCTTTTGCACTTGGGCGTTGATGTATTTCTAATGAACTTCCTAATATTAATTTGTATTCTGATTATTTAGGAATGAATTTAGGTCATGAACTAGGCATAATTATTGATAATGCTAATCTTTTATACCGTAGTCTTTTTATTTTAGATGAAAACAATAAAATTGTTTACTTTCAATTAGCAGATAAGGTTAGTTCAGCTTTAAATTTTGATGAAATTAAAAATTTTTTAAAAAATTTTTAATTTTAAAAAAATATAACTAAGCATTTAAACAACATTTTTTTACAACTTGATTATAATTAAAATGAATTTATTTAATTGTTGATCATGTGGTTCCTTAGATTTGATTTTAATTTAGATTGATAAGGTAATTTTATGAAAAAAATCGATTCATTCCAAAAAAATAAAATAAATAAAAAAACCAAAAAAATAATAAAAATATCTACATTTAGTGGTTTGACTGCTTCAGCAATTGGTATTGCTGCAATTGCAAGTTCATGCGCAGGTGTTTCTTGAAAAAGTACGGCCCAAATTGTTGTGTCTGATTCAAGTTCAGTTTTAGCTGATCAAGCATTTAGTGAATCAGCTTATAATGGGTTAAAATCATTTTATAGTAATTTAGGAATTAGTGACATTCCTAATGCAAATAGTTCAGATGTTGTTGAAGGTAATGGAATCTGAAAGCGCCCGGGTTCAACAGATCAATCTAGAATTAGCGCATATGAAAATGTTAAGAATGATGGTAGTAATATTGTTATTGCAACTGGTTTTAATCAAAAATCAGCTTTAGAACAAGTGACTCAAATAGGCAGTTCTAATGAATCACTTTTTGGAAATACTGGTTTTATTTTTGTTGATGGTGCAATGCCTAAAGATGATAAGTCAAATCCTAGAAATGTGGCTAGTATTTCATATCGAGCTGATGAAGGTTCTTTTTTAGTTGGATTAGCAACTGCAGTTTATTTAAATGAAAATTGAGATTTATTTTATTCTCAAAAACCAGAATCAATAGGTGCGAGTTCATTTGTTGGTTTAGCTTTAGATTCGACAGTATCTTTATTTAATGGATTTAGATTAGGTTTGATGTATTGAAATAGTATTGCTGATCATATAACTTTGAGTGATGGTGGCAATGCAATTCCTATTCAGTGAATTAGTCCAGAAAATGCATTTACAATGGACGCATATATTTCAGGTGGATTTGATCCTAATCAGCCTAAAGCAGTTACAATAACTGAAAGTTTAATTAACAAAGGTGCAAAAGTAATTTTCCCTATTGCTGGTCCTCAAACTGCTTCAGTTGTTGGAACAATTTCTCAAAAACAAACTAATGTAGCTGTTATTGGTGTTGATACTGCACAAGAAAATATTACTGAATTACAAAAACCAATGCCAAAACCTCGAAATGGAAAAAATGATCAAATTTTAATTTTTTCATCTTTAAAAAATCTTGATATTAGTGTAAATGCTGTATTAAATTCAATTAAAAGTGGTCAAGAATTTAAACCAAGTGGTAGTGAAACAGGCTACCAAGGTTTTGGTTGAAATAATATTGCTGATTTAAGTAACAATGGTGTGGGAATTTCTGACGCTGGTTTAAGTTATTTAATTGATCCTTTCTTTTTTGACTCAGAACAAATTAATGATGATACAAAAACAACTTATGATGCTTCAAAAGGAAATAAAGTTCAATTATCAACTATTGCTAGGGCAAAGGATGATAATTCAATTAAACAAAAATACTCTAAATTATTAGGTGGCAATGTTCAAGTCAAATATTCTAGTTTAGGAGAAGATAAAAATTGGCAAATTCAAGGTTCAGAATTAAAATGAACTCTTAATTATACAAGTTCTACACAAGGTATTGGGGATATAAGTAGATATATGCCAATTATAACTGGAACAAGTGGTAATAATGAATATACAATTGATGGTGCTTTTGGTGGAACTGTAACAACCCAAGTTGCAACAGCAGGAACTTTATTAGATGGCACTAAATGAACTTATGATATAACTCGTAGTTAAAACTTTTAAAAATTTCTTTTTTTTGTTAAGTTTTTAATTAATTTTTGATTTTTTGTTGAATATCTTTATAATTTGAATGGGGGTAAGTTATTAAATAATTTTTAATAACTAACATAAATTTATCCTAGAACATTATTAAAGAGCAGTTTTATATGATTAAAAGTTATGTATCAAAAAATAAAAATGTGGATTCATTAAAAGGTTACAAAAAAAATGTTATTAAAATTTTACTTTTTAGTAGTTTATCTGCTTTAGTAGTTTCAATAGCAGCAGTTGCTACTTCTTGTTCTAGTGCTTCTTGGCAAAGTACTGCACAAATTGTTGTTTCTGAAAATGATGCTGTTTTAGCTGATCAATCATTTAGTGAATCGACATATAATGGTTTAAAAACTTTTTATCAAGGACTTGGTATTAATAATGTGCCTAATGCTAATAGTTCTGATATTGTAGAAGGGAATGGTATTTGAAAAAAACCTGGTTCTACAGATCAATCTAGAATTAGTGCATATGAAAATGTTAAAAATGATGGCAGCAATATTATTATTGCTGCTGGTAATAGTCATAAAAAAGCGTTGCAACAAATAACGCAAACAAATGATCAAAATTCAAAGCTTTTTGAAAATACAGGATTCATATTTGTTGATGGCGCAATGCCTAAAGATGATAAGTCAAATCCTAGAAATGTGGCTAGTATTTCATATCGAGCCGACGAAGGTTCTTTTTTAGTTGGATTAGCAACAGCAGTTTATTTAAATGAAAATTGAAATTTATTTTATTCGCAAAAGCCAGAATCAATAGGTGCAAGTTCATTTGTTGGTTTAGCAATAGATTCAACTATATCTTTATTTAATGGATTCAGACTTGGTTTAATGTATTGAAATAGTATTGTTAATCATATAACTTTAGATGATGGTGGCAATGCAATTCCCATTAAATGAATTAGTCCATATGACACATATACAATGGATTCATTTGTTTCTGGATCATTTGATGCTAATCAACCTAAAGCAATTACTATAACTCAAAATTTAATTGATAAAGGAGCAAAAGCAATTTTCCCTATTGCTGGTCCTCAAACTGCTTTAGTTGTTGGAACAATTTCTCAAAAGCAAACTAATGTTGCTGTTATTGGTGTTGATACTGCACAAGAAAATATTGCCGAATTACAAAAACCAATGCCAAAACCATTAAGTAAAGATGATAATATACTAATCTTTTCATCTCTAAAAAATATTGAGACTAGTGTTAATGCCGTTTTACAAGCTATTAAAACCAACAAAGAATATATACCATCAGGTAGTCAAACAGGTTATCATGGTTTTGGTTGAAATAATATTGCCGATTTAAATAATGATGGTGTAGGAATTTCTGACGCTGGTTTAAGTTATTTAATTGATCCTTTCTTTTTTGACTCAAAACCAATTAATAGTGATAAAAAAACAACTTATGATGCTTCTACAGACAATAAATTTAAATTATCTGATATTCCTAAGGCAAAGGATGATAATTCAATTAAACAAAAATATTCAACTTTATTAAATGGTAATGTTGAAATCAAATATTCTGATTCATTAATTCACAATTGAACAATTAATGGGAATGAATTATCATTAACTTTTAATGATGCAAATAACTATATGCCTAAAATTGATCCAACTGAAGGAACAACAAATAATAAGTATGATATTATTTCAGCATTTGGAGGTTCTTCAACTTTCCAAGTTGCAACAGAAAATTTATTAAATGGTAGTAAATGATCATTTAATTTAACTAAAATTTAATTTTTACATTAAAAAATACAACCACTAAAATTAAAAAAGTTAGTGGTTGTATTTTTGATCATTTAGTAAAATATAGTTTTTATAAAAATGGCGCGCCCAATAAGATTTGAACTCATAACCTTCTGGTCCGAAGCCAGACGCTCTATCCATTGAGCTATGGGCGCATGATTAATAAAAATTATACTTTAAATAAACATTTTTATAAAATTCACTTTAAATATTTTTAGTAAAAACAAGCAATGATTTGTCTGAATATTGATGACTAGTATGGTTATCTTTTATAAAATTTAGTTTTAAAGCTAAATTAATTGATGCAACATTTGCTTTGTCAGTAATAATAACAATTTTTTGAAAACCTAAACTTTTAGATATGTGTGAAATGTAATTAATAATATTTGTCATAATTCCTTTTAATCGATAATGATAATCTAATCAGTATCCAATTTCAATTTCTACAGGATTTATTCTTTTTCTAATTTGAAAATCACCAATAATTTTTGTTTTATAAAAAATAGCAAATGTTCATTCTTCATTTTTACTTCATTTTCATAATTTTTCCTTTATGTATAATAAAGTTTCATTATCAGTAAATTCTTGATTATTTATTCAAGTTAAAAAAGGTAAATGTAACTTGTTTATTTTTCTTAATTTAGTTATTTCTGATGTATAACTAATATCAATTTTGCTTAATGAAATAAACTGATTTACTTGATAGTTTGATTTAAACATAATACAAACCTATTACTTTAAAAGTATTAAAAATTGTCTTATTATATTTGTTTATCAAAAGATTTTTCAATTTTGATTCAAATCCTTAAACGAATGAATTTTAAAAAAATATTTATTTAAGATGTTAATAATAAAAAAATTCTTAATCACAAACTTTTTAGGTAACTTCTAAAATACTTAAATTAAGATTTTAATAGAGCAATAATAAAAACCATCAATTACTATAATTTCTTTCTTTGAAAATAATATTTTTGAAAGAAACATAATGTATTTCAAAGATAAATTTTACAAATTTATATTAGAAATAATAAAAAGTTATTTGATTTTTTAAGCAAAATAAAATTTAAATTAAATTAATTTAAGCTCATAATGCAATGATTTTTACAGAAATTAATTTTATTTATGAAAATAAATTTATTTAAATATCTACAAACAAAAATTTCAAGATAAAAAAAGTAGTTATTTAGACATTTATAAAAATTATGAATTTAGTTTGTAAATTTTAGAATAATACTTTAAAACATCAAAAAACTTGTTTTAAATTATATGTGAAATATAATAAAAATTTGAATTTATAAAAAAGTAATAAAATAAAAAAAATAATCATTAAATATAATTTTTCATTACAATTAGTAACATTATTTGGAATTGTTATAACCTCTCTAAATGCTTAGTAATTTTAAAGAGGTGGTTTTGTGGTCTAATGAAAGGGTTAATTCATAATTATTATGATGACTAAAAGGAAAAAACCTATGGAATCAATTAAAACAAGAGAAGAATTGCTGACAATTAAATATATTTTGGAAAGAAATACACAAGCAATTAAAGTTACACTTAAAAAAATGAGTAAGGGTTTAAATTATCAAACAAAAAAAGATATAAATACAAATTTAATAACATTAAAAAAAGATTTGTATCAACTTATTGAATTTTTAAATAACATTTAGATTAAAATTGCAATTAATTTATTGTTAAAAAATTATTTTGCAATAGAATACAATAAAAATTAGCAATTTTTATTAAATTAAACTTGTAAAAAATAGATTTTTAATGCCACAAAACTTAATTATATTTAATATTCTAATCCATTAAAAACATTCAAATTAAATTTGCTTTAAAGTCATTATAATCTCATAACAATACAAAGTTATTATCAATGTCCACAAAATAAAATTTTTGACTAAAATAGTAAAAATTACTCTCTAAAATATAAGGACAAAAATTTAAATACCTAATGTATGCCATTTATTAAAAAATTTTTAAAAGATTTTTATATCAAAGACAATAGAATATATTTGTCCAATGAATTTTTAAATGAAAACCGTCATAATTTTAAAAAAATTACTGGAAGTAGATTTTGCAATATTTTAGGATTAAGTAAATACAATACCCCTGTTCAGACTTGAGCTAGTATGGTAAACATTTATAAAGATGAAATAGACCCAATGTTAGCAAAAACTGGCAATTATATTGAACCTAAAATTCGTGACTATGCTTCTAGAAAATTAAATGTAAATTTCATTTCTTATGATCCAATAAAAATTAAATGAGATAAATTTCCTGATAACCCTATTTATGGAGGGATTCCTGATGGAGAACCAGTGGATGACAATGGTAATTTATATTATCCCAATTATCCTATGCTGGAGATTAAAACATCATCAATTGATCGTTTAGTATATGAAAAAATTGATGGTTCATTACAAATGACTTTAGATAAAAATGGTTATCCATTGGTAAAAAAACGTTTTGGTAAATTTGAAGAATGATTTGAAAATGGAAAAATTGTTGTAAAAACTGAATATAAATTTCAATTAGGTTTGTATTTGTATTTGAGAAAAATTAATAAAGGATTATTTGCAATTTGTTTTTTAGAAACTAGTGACTATGTTGAACCAGAAAAATTTGATATATCAAATCGCAAAATTTATTTTGTTGAAATGCATTTAACAGAAAACAAAATAAAACCTTTTATAGAAAATGGTATTAAATGATATGAAGATTATATTTATACAGGTTTTAGTCCCCAGTTAACTAGTAAAGATATTGAATGATTAAGAGAGTGCCTTCCAAATTATGAATAAATTATTTTTAAAATGTATTATTTTGATTAGATATGGTGAATTAACATTAAAAGGTAAAAATAGATCAAGTTTTGTTAATTTGCTTGCAAAAAATATTAGAAAAGCATTATGTAATTTTAATTTTAATTTAAAAATTAAATATGATTCTATGGAAATTGATGACTTTAATCAAAATGAAATTCGAGAAATTATCAATATTCTTACAAAAATTCCAGGTATTAGTGTTATCAATATTGGATATAAGTTATCACTTGATTTAGATTTATTAAGTCAGATTGTTTTATCTAATTTAAATGAGAATCTTTCATTTAAATTAGAGTGCTCTCGTAAAGATAAATCTTATCACCTAACTTCACTTGAGATAATAAAAAAAATAGTAGCATTTGTTCTAAAGAAAAAACAATTTTTAAAAGTTGATCTACATAATCCTCAGCAAAAAATATTTATTGAAGTTTATAAAAATTATTTTTTGATTTTTGTTCAGAAAATTTCTGGAGCATGTGGTTTACCAGTAGGAACTAGTGGCAAAGTTCTTGTTCTTTTATCCGGTGGTATTGATAGTCCAGTCGCTGCTTATACATTGATGAATCGTGGTATGAAAGTTGACTTTTTAACATTTATAACTCCGCCTCATACAACTGAATTAATTTTAGATAAAGTTAAAAAATTAACACAAATTATTACTAACAATGGGTTACTTTGTGATTCAAAATTATATGTTGTAAACTTTTCAAAGGTTATTAGAGAATTAAATCATATTGATCCTGAAAGTTACAAAATTGTAATGTTACGCCGTTATTTTTTAAAATTTGCAGAGATTTTAACAAATAGGGATAATTTTGATGCAATTTCCACAGGCGAGTCACTAGGTCAAGTTGCTTCACAAACAATCGCTAGTTTAAAAACAATTTCTAGTGCAACGCCAAATTTATTAATTTTAAGACCTTTAATTGGAATGGACAAAAATAAAATTATTGAAATTGCAAAAAAAATTAAAACATATGATACTTCTATTTTGCCTTATGATGATACTTGTTCTTTATTTGTGCCAAAAAATCCAATAACAATGCCTAAAAAAAATATTGCAGACAAAATTGATCAAGAATTTAATTACATTGATATACTTATAAGCAAGTTAGATCATAATGATATAGAAATCATAAAGGTGCAAGAAATTGATCGAACAAGAAATTAAAATACAAAATCACATTCTAAGTCTTGTTAAGGGATTTAATAATATTACTTTGTTTGTTCATGAAAGACCTGATTTTGATGCATTAGGTTCAGCATATGCTTTTAAAGAATTTTTAAAAGAATATTTTCCAGACAAAAAAGCTTATGTTATGGGGACATACAAGTTGGATGATTCTTTTGGTTCTGACATTTTTCCATTTGAAAAAGAAGATATTGATGAAAATTTTTTAAAATCATCATTAGGCATTATTTTTGATACAGCTAACACTGCAAGAATTTTGACAGGAAAGCACAAAGAAACTAAAAAATTAATTCGTTTTGATCATCATCCAAAGATTGAAGAAATTGGTGATATTGATTGAGTTGATCCAACATTTTCTTCAACTTCAGAAATGATTGGTACATTTTTAGAAGCTTTAAATTTCAAATTAACACCAACAATTGCTAAATACATTTATGCAGGCATTCTTACTGATACTGGCCGCTTTTTATATTTATCTTCAACTCCAAATACTTTTAGAATTACATCTAATTTAATACAAACAGGATTTAATCGGATGGTTATTCATGATGCAATTTACAACAAACCTATTTTTGAACATCATTATCATTTTTACACTTTAAAGCATGCAAAACTTACACCAAATGGTTTAGCATATGTTTTGTTGCCAAAAAATTCACATCGTCGTTTTGGAATCAGTTACCCAGTTACTATGGTTCATGCTTTAAACAACATCAAGGATGTTAAAATTTGGACTGCATTATATTATGATAATGATTCAGGTAAATGAAAAGGATCTATCAGAAGCAGAGATATTCCGATTAATCATTTTGCTTCAATGTTCAATGGTGGTGGACATAAATTTGCCTCTGGATTTAGTTTAGATAATAAAAAGGATTTTAAAAAAATTGTTGAGTTATTAGACAATTATTTGAAATCTATAAATAGTGCTAATTAATTATGTTGAAGTTTCATGTAATAAATTCATCATCCAATTTAATCTTTAAGGATTTAAAATTGTTTGTTAAAAATGGTGTTAATAAAAATTACAATGAACTTTTTTGTGTAGCTGGTTTTAAAAACAATTTAGTTGCTTTGCAAAATAAAATACAACCTCATACAATATTTTTTTCTTCTGATATTAATAATAAAGATTTTAATCAACTAAAAGTTTTAACTAAAAATTGAAAAATTCGATGAATTCAATTGCATTCTAAATTAGTTGATAAATTAAATGATTTTGGTATGGGTAATGATATTTTTATTTACTATCCAAAAACAATATTTACAAAGCAATCATTTATTTTAAACAACAACTTTAATTATGTTTTGTGCGACCACATTCAACATCCAGACAATTTAGGTTCTATTATTAGAAATGCTGCCGCTTTTAATATTAAAGGCATTTTTTTATGAAATTGCGCTTCAATTTATAGTGTAAAAGTAATTAGATCTAGTGCTGGTAATGTATTTAATGTATTTATTTCTATTATTAATAAGATAGATGAATTAATTGAAGCATTAAAATCTAAAAATATTCAATTAGTTGGCTTAGAAAATACTTCTAAATCAGAACATTTTGTTGATGTAATTTTTAGAAAAAAAAATGGTAATTTGTTTATTTTAGGAAACGAAGGTCATGGTATAAGTAATTTTTTATTAAATTCTTTAGATGTATCTTGCAAAATTCCAATTAATGAAAAGGTTGATTCATTAAATGTTGCTGCAACTAGTGCTATACTATTTCACGAGCTAAGTAAATAATGCTACAAACAATTATTGTTTCTGAAAATGAAGGAATTCAAAGAATTGAGAATTTTTTGTTAAAAAAATTTGATTCATTATCACGATCTAAAGTATTTAAATTATTGAGATTAAAAGAAATTAAAGTAAATGGAATGAAAATTAATCAAGGATTTAAAATTCAACCAGGTGATGTAATTAATGTTTGATTCCCTAAAAATTTTGAAATAAATTTAAATGACAAAAAAATTAAAAATTCTTTAAATATTAAAGGTAATTTAAATATTCTTTATGAAGATAAGAATTTAATAATTATTGACAAAAAAGTAGGAATTCCTTGCCAACCAATTCCATCTAGTTGTAAAGCTTCAATACAAGAATTGTTATTAAAACATATGATTTTAAAAAATAATTGATTTAAAGATCAGGCATTTACTCCAAGTATTTGTAATCGATTAGATACAAACACAGTTGGTCTTGTTGTTGCAGCCAAAAACGGTTCAGCTTTGCAGGAATTAAATGCAATTTTTAAAAAAAGACATATTAGCAAATACTACCATTCATTAGTG
Source organism: Mycoplasmoides alvi ATCC 29626 (assembly GCF_000701785.1). Lineage (GTDB taxonomy): Bacteria > Bacillota_I > Bacilli_A > Mycoplasmatales > Mycoplasmoidaceae > Mycoplasmoides > Mycoplasmoides alvi. Next base: position 96,540 of record NZ_KL370824.1, read on the forward strand.
TTTGGTATTTTTGAAAAAAAAATAAATACTGAAACTGCTTATTTATTAAAAGATTCAAAACATAAATTAGTAAAAATTAATTCAAATAAATTAAGTAATAATTATTTGTCAATTGTTACTAAATATCACGTAATAAATGAATTTAAATTTGAAAATGTTAATATGTCTTTATTGGATGTTGAATTAATTACTGGTAGAACACATCAAATTCGCGCGCATTTTAGTTATCTTGGTCATCCAGTAGTTGGTGATCATAAATATGGTTTAAATAATTTTCATGAAGAAAATAAGAATTTTAAATATCAAGCATTGCATGCATATAAAATTAAGTTTGCTGATTTAAATAATTTAAATTATCCAACATTAAATTACTTATCAAATAAGGAATTTCATTCAAAAGAAAAACCTTGATTTATAAACTACATTAATTCAATTAAGCAATAATTTATTTTTAAAATATTGATTGAAAAATATTATGTATTTAGTAAATTACATACTAGTTTTTAAACTTAATTAAGTAAATATATTTATAGAATAAACTATTGTTAGATATTCAAAAAATAGCATGCTAGCATAAATTTCATGTCATTTTATTTTATAATAATTTTAAATAAATTTAATGTTGCTATGTTTTTTATAATCTATCGCTATTTTAGTTTAAAAAACATTTAAGGGATTAAAGTTATGAAAACTGAATTTAGTGATAAAGTTATTAAAGAGTATTTGATAGAAGCTTTAAAATATGTACCTGGAATAAGTAACCCAGTTTCACAAGATCAAATACAAATTAATAATAATGTAGTTTCTATAAACATAGCGTGTTTACCAAATGTTCACTATAGAGAAGTTTCTTTAATGGCGCAAAGAACTGTTTATTATGGTTTGTTTAGAGAAACCGATGGTAAGAAGTTTATTGTAAACATATTAATTTCTTCAATAGAAGAACCTAATCACACTTAAATAAGGAATTGCTTTTTTTATTCACATGGAAACGTTAAATATAAAAATGCTCTTGAAAATGTTTGAATTTGGGGCTAAAAAAGTAAGTGATAATTTTGAATATATAAATCAATTAAATGTTTTTCCTGTGCCAGATGGGGATACAGGAACAAATATGAAAATAACTATAAATAGTGCTTTTTTATCTATTAAGAATAATAGTGAATTGTCAGATTTGTCATCTTTAGGAAAAGCATATGCTCGTGCTACATTAATGAATGCACGTGGTAATTCTGGCGTAATTTTTAGTCAAATAATTAAAGGATTTACAAAACCATTTCCTGAAAATGAAGTGGAATTAAATATCCCTACATTAATTGAGTGTTTTAATACTGCAAAAGAAATTGCTTACAAATCTGTTGTTCAACCAGTAGAAGGAACAATTTTAACAGTAATAAGAAAAATTAGTGAATTTATAACACAAAAATCAGATACCTATAAACAAATTGGTGATTTGTTTAAAGACATTATTGAGGAAGGAAATAAAACATTACTAGATACACCTAACATTTTGCCCGAATTGAAACATGCAGGTGTTGTTGATTCAGGTGGATATGGACTAATGCAATTTTTAGAGGGAATGCAATTAGCTTTAACAGGAAATAATGAATTAATAAATAATAACTTACAATCAAATACAATTCGTCTTATTGATGGAGTTGGTAATAATAACACAATTTCATTAAAATATAATCCTGATAGTGATATAGAGCATGAAGAAGATGGGCATGGTTATTGTACTGAATTTTTACTTTTTTTAGGATTAAAGTCTGATGAATCTCAAAAAAAATTTTTATTTTCAGAAAGTCGCTTGAGAAAAGAAATTGATCGTTTTACAAATTCAGTTGTTTTAGTAACAGATTTAGATGAAAAAATTGTTAAATTGCATGCACATACTCTAGAACCTGAGAAGGTTCTTGCAATTGGTAGAAGATATGGTGAATTTATCAAAATTAAAATTGATAATATGAATCTCCAAGTCCGTAGTCGAAATAAACAAAGTAAAGATGATTTAAATTTTGATAATTTTAATACCCATGAAATCCCTGATAACAACTCTTTAAGTGAATCAATTAAAATTATTGCAACAGCACCTTCAAATACTTTGGGCGAGATGATCAAAGAGAATTATAATGTAACTGAATATATTGATACAAGTGTTTATGGCAATCCATCTATTGGTCATCTTGTTAAGACAATTAAAAAATGTCAATCTAAAAATGTAATAATTGTTATTGATGATCGTAATATTGCTTTAGCAGCTAAAGAGGCAATTTCTAGTTTAAAAAATTACATTAAATGTGAATTGATTATTGGTCGTAACTTTGTGGAGTTAATGGCAGCTCTTTCAGCATTTATTCCTGAAAATAACAATATTCGTAGTAATGTTAAAACAATGATGTATGTGATGGGTAATACTGTTTCAGCTACATTTTCGCAATCAGTTAAAAATGCTAAATATCCTCACATTACAGTAAGAAAAGATGATTATATAGGAATTATAGATGGAAAGATTGTTTCATCTGAAAGTGAAATTTTACTTTCAATTGATAAAACTATTAATCAATTGATTAAACGGATTAAGAAACCAGAATTAGTTATTATTATTTATGGTTCTAATGTTAAGATTAATGAAGTGCGTCAAGTAGAAAAAATTATTAGTAAAAAATACGGAATTTATTGCGAGTCTATTAGTGGAGGTCAAAAAATTTATTCTTATTTTATCGGTATTCAATAGTCTTTTAATTTATTTTGTTTAAAATTAAAATTAATTGTTAAAATCAATGTAAGAAAAGTTTTAGTTTTTTTTAAAAATAGTATTATTTTTAGTCAAAATATATTTTTAAAAAAAGTTTTAAATTTTTTAATTTTTGAATAAAGTTTGAATAAATTATTATATGAAAAATTTTACCATTGCTCTTGATTGCATGGGTTTTGAGTCTGATCCAAAAGAAGCAATCATTGCAGCCATTAAGTTTAATGCTTTGAATCCTAATATTCGTTTTATGTTGTTTGGTTCTAAAAAAATTATTAAACCCTATATTGAAAACAATCAATATATTAGCTGTGTAGACACAACAGAAATTATTGAAATGGATGATACTCCAATATCTGCAAGAAAAAAAACTAATAGTTCTATGTACAGAGCTATTAAATGTGTTGTTGATGGCGAAGCAGATGCAGTTTTATCTGCTGGTTCTAGTGGCGTTTATACTACATTGTGTTATAGTATGATTGGTAAAATTTCTTCTAAAGTTAAACCTGGTTTTATGTCTTGAGTGCCAACAATAGATAAAAACGGGTTTTATTTTTTAGATGTTGGAGCTAATAAAGAATTTAGTGGATCTGAATTATATAATTTAGGTTTAATGGCAAATACATTTGTAAAAATATGTACTAATAAAACTAATCCAAGAATAGGTTTGTTAAATATTGGTAGTGAAGATTTTAAAGGTTTTGCTTATCATCAAGAAGCTAATAAATTATTTAAAGAAAATAATTCTGTTAACTATGTTGGTTTTATTGAACCACGTTATTTAATTGAAGGTATATGTGACATTCTTGTTTCTGATGGGTATAGCGGTAATTTAGTCCTTAAATCACTTGAAGGTTCTTTTAAAACAATGGGTAAAATTTTAAAAAAATCATATAAGCGCAATTTATTAGCAGCATTATTTAGTCTAGGTATTATAAAAAATATAACAGAAACTTTTGATTATAAAAATAATGCAGGGGCTTTGATTCTTGGTTTAAATAAAATTGCAATGAAAACCCATGGATCAGCAGATTTTAAACAATTTTTTAGTTCATTAAGAATGACAAGAGATATGTTAAATACTAACCTTATTAATAAACTAGAAGAAATGAAAGAGTTAATATAGTGCATAATAATTTAAAAAAACATTTGAATTCTTTTAATGATAAAAAAGATAAATTCACAACTAATAAAAGTAAATTCAAAAATATTGCAGAGATTAAATTATCAAATAAAGATATTCTCAATGTATATAATCTTTGTAAAAAAAAGTATACAAATGAAAATTCTAAAAAAATTTCACATGAACTCAAAGCTAATTTACCTGATTGAGCAATTGTAAATAGTTTAAATATAAAAAAAAGAAAAAATATTAGTAATAAAAATAATGAAGTTTATGCTGATTCTGAGAGAAATGTTAGTGATTTATTAAAAGAATTAAAAATTAAACCTAATAACATTAATTTTTATATAGATGCATTAACTCATAGTTCATATAGCAATGAAAATAATTTAAAAACTAATTACCAACGATTAGAATTTTTAGGTGATGCTGTTTTAAATAAATTAGTTGCAATTTTTTTGTTTAGTATTTCAGATGATGATGAAGGGAAAATGACTAAAGATAGGATTTCTATTATTCAAGCAAAAACGCTTGTACGAGCTTCATTAGATTTAAATTTAGGATATTATGTTCGTGTAGGTCGAGGTTTGCACAAGCGACCTATAAGTGAAAAAATTTTAGAGGATATATTTGAATCATTTATAGGAGCTGTTTATTTAGATCAGGATGAAAAAAAAGTAAATTCTATTTTATTTAGAACTATTTTTAAATATTATTTAAATGATGATTTGAAAGAAACAATTGATTATAAAACTAAATTTCAAGAAGCAGTTCAAGAACACGGAAAGCATAAAAAAATTATTTATCGTCAAATTGATAAAAATAATAAAAAAACTACTTCTAATTTATTTGAGGTTGAATTAATATACAATGGTATTATTTATGGTCGTGGTACTGGTTTAAAATTACATGATGCTGAAGTTGCTGCAGCAAAAAAAGCTTGTGAAAAAATTAGTAATAATTCTTTTCTTAAAGATAGTGAATAATCAAATTTATAATATTCAAGATGTTTATTATTTAATGGTAGGGTCAACTAATCTATGATTTTTTTAAAAAGTTTTCGTGCTAATGGTTTTAAATCTTATGCTGAAAATGTTGAATTAGTTTTTGACAAGCCATTAACTGGGATTGTTGGACCTAATGGTGCAGGAAAATCTAATGTTGTTGATGCATTGAAATGAGTTCTTGGTGAGCGTTCAATCAAACAATTACGTGGTAAAAGTGCAGATGATGTTATTTTCTTCGGTTCAAAAGATAGACCAGCAAGTAAATTCGCTGAAGTGACTTTAGTTTTTGATAATTCGTTAAAAAAATTACATGATAAAAGAAAAGAATTAGCGATTACTAGAAGAGTACATCGTGGGAGTGGTATTAGTGAGTATTTTATCAATAATCAACCATCAACTCTTAAAGAAATTACTGATATTTTTTTAGATACTGGTTTAGCACGTGGTTCATTAGGAATAATATCACAAGGAACTGTTTCATGATTTGTTGAAGCAAAACCTGAAGATCGTCGTAAAATTTTTGAAGAAGCAGCAGGCATTGGACGTTATTCCAAGAAAAAAGAAGATGCAATTAGACAATTAGAAAGAACAAGTGACAATTTGCGTCAAGTTACAGTAATTGTTAATGAACTTTCAAGGGATTTGAAAAAATTAGGTGTTCAAGCTGAAAAAGCAAAAAATTATGCAGAGGCATACCAAGAATTAAAAGAATTAGATTTAATTATTTCAGTTCGTGATTATTTACGCAACAAACAAGAGTTTGATAAAGCAAAAAAAAATATTCATGAAATTACTTCAAATTTTGAAAAGTATGAACCAGAAGCTAAAGATTGTGAAGAAAAATTAGAAATTGCTAAGGACCGATTTGAAACTGCAGATAAAAATATTTCAATTATTCAAGATGAACTTCAAAATTTATATTCAGAAATTAGTCAATTAGAACAACGTAAAGTAATTGTTGATGTTCGATTAAAAAATGATTTATCTTCTAAAAATGAGGAAACTAAATCAAAAGCATTAAAACAAGTAATTAAAAGTTCAGAAACACAATTGTCACAATATGCAAAAGCAATAAAAAAAATTGATGATGATCTTCAAGATTTAAATAATAATTATCAAGAGTTAAATCAAAAAATAGTTAACTTTCGTGAAAACAATTTGTCATTAACTAATGATTATTATCGTAAAACTGCTGAACTAGAATTTTTAATCAAGCAAAAAGAAATTGAATTAGAACGTGAAGTTGGTGTAAAAACTATTTTAAACAACAAACTTGCACTTTCAGGAATTATTGATTTAGTTCAAAATTGCATTAGTGTGGAAAAAGAATATGAAAAAGCAATTTCTATTGCGTTGGGTCGGGCAGCAAATAACATTATTGTTAATACAAACAATGATGCAAAAAAAGCAGTAGAATTTTTGAAAAATAATCGCTCTGGTATGGCAACTTTTTTGCCATTAGAAAACATTAAAGCTCGTTTTGTAAAAGATGACCATTATGAAATTTTGAATCAAATTGATGGTTTTTTAGGTTCAGCTGATACTTTAGTTTCAACTGATGATGAGTTTACTATTATTGTTAAATATTTAATGGGTCAAATTTTAATTGCAAAGGATTTAGATGCTGCTTTTAAAATTTCTCGTTTTACATATCAACTTTATCGAGTGATAACATTAGATGGGGATGTTGTTTCAGCAGGTGGTGCCATAACTGGTGGATATCGTAATGTACAAGCAACTTTTCTGAACACAGAAAAAAAGATTAGTAGTTTGCAACAAGAAGTGGATCAGCTAAATACTGAAATTAAAACTCTTAATTCAGAAATTGATAAATTGATTTTATTATCTACTGATTTAGAAAATAAAATTAATGAACGAAAAATGTCATTTCAACGATACAATGATTTGATATCTAGTCTACAAAAACAAATTGATCAATATAAAATTGAATATGAACAACTTACAAATAAAACATATGATGGCAAAAATGTTGTTTGAGATGAAAATAAAATCAATATTAGTTTAAATGAACTTTTAATTAAAAAAGAAAATCTTAATGAAGATTTACGTCTAAATCAAGAAACTAAAAGTATGTATCGAATCCAAATTGAAAATTTATCATCTCGGCTTAATGAAATTCGTGGCATTTTAGATGAAGATAAAACAAAATTAGTTAATTTTAATGAAACTTCTGTTCGTAATGAAAATGCAATGGAAAATATTAAAAACAAAATTAATGAATACTATAAATTAGCAATTGAGTTTGTGGTTGAAAATTATCAAAAAGAATTGCCTATGCCAGAAAATCAAGTTCGCTTAAAAATTGCTAAGTTGCAATCCCAACTTGATAATTTAGGTCCAGTAAATATTGATGCTATTTCAGAACTGGAAGAAAAACAAAAGCGTTATGATGAATTATCCAGTCAACAGCAAGAATTATTAACTGCAAAAGAACAAGTTCAAATTGCTATTAATGAACTTGATGATAAGGCTCGAATTGATTTTTCAACTTTAGTTAATAAATTAAATGAAGAATTACCTAAAACTTTTTATTATTTATTTGGTGGCGGTTCATGCCAAATAAGATATACTGATTCTGAAGATGTTTTAACAACTGGTATTGAAGTTTATGCTAATCCTCCAGGCAAAAATGTTGGTAATTTAATGTTATTATCTGGTGGTGAAAAAACTTTAGTTGCTTTGTCAGTTTTATTTAGTATCTTGAAAATTAGTGCTTTTCCATTAGTTATTTTGGATGAAGCAGAAAGTGCACTTGATCCAGCAAATGTTGAACGATTTGCTAATATTATTCGTCAGTCTTGTGATAACACGCAGTTTTTAGTTATTACACACCGTCAAGGAACAATGACAAAATGTGATCGTTTGTTAGGGGCAACAATGCAAACAAAAGGTGTAACAAAAATGTTATCTGTTACTTTGGAGCAAGCAGAAAATTATGTTTCTGAAACTACAAATGATTAACTATTATTAAGGTTTAATTATGGGTTTTTTTGATAAGTTATTTGATAAATTGAAAAAGCGTTCCAGTGTTGTTGAACAAATCAAAAATCAAAATGAAAATAATAGAGTTTTTAATAGTGACCAAACTAATTATGATGCTGGTCTAAAAAAATCTTCTTTTTCATTTGCAAATGCTATAAATTCATTATCAAAAAATTATGTAAAAATTAATGATGAATATTTTGATAATTTAATTGATATTTTTATTTCAATGGATATTGGGTATAGTTCAAGTGAAAAAATTGTAAAAGCAATTAAAGAAGAAGTTCAATATCAAAGAATAAGTGATCCGAATCTAATTAAAGAAATAATTATAGATAAACTCTTTGTTTATTATATTCAAGATTCTTCTTTAGACACTGCTTTAAATTTTGAACTTAACCGGCCAAATATTTTTTTAATGATAGGAGTTAATGGTGTTGGGAAAACTACAACAATAGCAAAAATTGCTGCTCGCTATAAAAAGATGAATTATAAGATTTTATTAGTTGCTGGTGATACTTTTAGAGCAGGCGCTGTTGAACAATTAAAAGTTTGAGCTGAAAAAACTAATTGTGATATCTTATTGCCAGAGAATGATAAACAAGACCCTGCAACAGTTATTTATCGTGGAGTTAAAAAAGGAATAGATGAAAATTACGATTTAATTATTTGTGATACTTCTGGTAGATTGGAAAATAAAATTAACTTAATGAATGAATTAAAAAAGATTTCAAATGTCATTAAAAAATTTATTTCTGATGCTCCACACGAAACTTTATTAGTTTTAGATGCAACAACAGGACAGTCAGGTTTAAATCAGGCCAAAACTTTTAGTGAACTTATACCTATAAGTGGTATTGTACTTACCAAACTAGATAGCTCTTCTAAAGGTGGTATAATTTTAGCAATTAAAGATCTTTTTAATGTACCAGTAAAATTAATAGGTCTTGGTGAAAAAATTGATGATTTAGCTAATTTTGATTTGGAAAAATATATTTTGGGTATAACCTCAAATTTAGGAATAATTAATGCCAATTAAAAAAGAAAGTCCTGAAATTATAAAAAATGTAATTGAATTGCTTGAATTATTAGCATTTTATTCACCATTACTTAAAGAAAAACAAATCAAATACTTTAAATGCTATTATGAAAATAATTGGTCCTATGCTGAAATTTCAGCTTTTTTTAAAGTTTCAAGAGCTACAGTTTGTGAAAGTATTACTCAAACTAGAAGTAGTTTAAGAAAATATGAAAAACATTTGCAATTACTTAAAAAACATAAAAAGCGTTTATATGAATTTCAAAAAATTAAAAATAAAAAAATAAAAAATAGATTAATTAATTTTGAAAACAAAAATTTATTTTAATTTTTGATTTTTTTTGCAAGAGAAAAATAGTTTATTTGTTTTTAAATAAAAATGTATTATATTAGGAGTTATTAATGTTATTAATTTAATAAATGCTTAAAATTTCCTTAGTTTTGCTTTATTATATTTAGGTAATTGATATGACATTAGTTGTTAATGGTTTGTAAAAGTATAAAATTTTTTAATTAATAAATGAGTAATTTTAAAGTAAAAATATGTTAAATTTAGTTTTAATTAGTTTAGATGAATTTATTTTTAAAAAAACTAATTTATTTAATCAAATTATTAAAGAAATTGCTATAAAATTTAATTTTGAAATTAATGAAAAATTACAGAACAAATTAAATAATATTTTCATTCAAGATATAGATATTTATGATTCATTGATTAAAGAACTAAGTAAAGAATGAAAAATAGATGATGAAAAATTAGCACAAATTTTTATAGACATTGGCAATAAATTATTGTCTACAAATAAATTTAAATTACCATTAAATTGATTAAATACCTTTAATGATTTAACATCCCATCAAATTAAAATTGGTTTAATAAGTATTTTTTCTATTTCAAATAATATATTTCAGAATTATGAAAATAAAAATTTTGATAAATTTTTTATTCAAATTAATAATAATGATATTGATGAAGCAAAAGATAAAATATTGAATTTTATTTCTAATCAAATATGTCAGCCTTCAGAAACTTTGCTCATCACAAATAAAGATTTTTTATTTGAAGTTGCAATTCAAATTGATGTAAAAGTTTTTTCAACTTTAGATAATGTTTCTAAAAATTTTGTTAAAACAAATCAAATTATTTGTATTAATTCTGAACCAAATGCAGAATCTTGAATTTATGATTTCCAAGATGATGCTGATAAATAAATTTAGTGTGAATATTTTTAATTAGAATTCAAAACACACAAAAATACAATATTTACATACAAATAATATAAGTAAATTTGAGTTAGTTAATTCTTATATTATTAAGTTTTTTCTATTTTTTGTCATAAATTCATTATCTAGACAAACATTAATAATTAAACTTTATTTATTAATAAATGTATAAAAAAATGTTTTAATTTGTTAATTAGATTTTATTAAAAATAGTCTAGCATTAAAATGCTTAACCTCAAACTAAAATTAAAAAAATCATCTAAAAATAAAATAAATATGTTTATTTTATTTCTAATAATTTATAATTTAATACCTTTTATTTTGCATTACTATTCTTGCTTAAACTAATAGGTAATGAGTGTTGCTTGTTTTAATGAAAATGAAGTGAAAAATATTATGAAAGAAAAAAAAAGAGTTTTTAAATCAGTTTGATTGTTGCCATTACTATCAATAGGTATTATTTCTGTTGGTAGTATTTCAGTAGTAGCTTGTAGTGAAAGTGTTCAAACAACTACAGATGCTGATACCACTACGAAATACTTGCCTGATGTTAAGGATTGTATAGTAATTACTTTAGATAATAATGATGTTGTTTATGGTCATGTTGAAAAATTGTTAGATAGTGATGCAGGTTTGTTGATTAATGGAAAATCATATTATTACAAGGATAACATTAAAGTAGAGCCATTTCCATTTGAACCATCTCAATATGTGTCTGTTACTTATAACAATTCTAAACATTATGGAAGCATAATTAAAATATATGATCCTTCTTATTTGTTTTTAGACAATGGCGAAAATATACCATGAAAAGATATTACTAAAATTTCACTATCAACAAAACCAACTCAAACACAATTTAAGATTGGTGATTATGTAAATGTTAAAACTAAATCTAATATTACTTATTATGGGTCTATTAGTAAAATGGATTCAAATGGTAGTGGTTTGACATTAAGTTTAAGTAATAACACATATGATATTAGTTCAAATGATATTGATAGCATAAGTTTGACACAAGCTTTTCCATTCAAAAGTGATAGTTTAGTTCAAATACAGACAACTATAGATGCATCAACAAGAATTGGGCACATTTCTAGTGAAACTAATCCTAAACAACTGATATTAACTGAAACTGTTGCTAGTAATGGAATTAGTCTTGGTAAATATGCAATTAATTGAGGTTTAATTAGCAATATTTCTCCATTTTCATCAACATCTTTGCCTTCAATTCTAGATCCATTTAATGTTGGTGATTATGTTAACATTGCAACCTATTCAAATTTACTTTATTATGGAGTAATTTCTAAAAAAAGTAATGATAGTGTTGTATTATCACAATACAATAATAATTTATCCACAATAAATGTGAGTGATATTAAAAATATTGAAAAAACAAATCAGTTTCCATTTGCAATAGGAAATTGTGTTCAAATTACATCAAAATTAAATTCAAATAAAATAAGTTGAGGTACTATTTCTAAAGTCACACCATTATACTTAGAAGTAGTAGTTAACAACACTACTACTATTGATAAATTTGTTTTTGGTTGGAACAATATTGTTGACATTAAAAGCATGCCCAATTTAACACTTAATTCATGAATAAGTTTTACAACTATTGAAGGCAAAGCTTATTATGGTTGTTTAAAACAATATAGTAGTTATGATTTAACTTTAACTTTGGGAAGTAATTCTAAAACAGTTTCTTTAAGTAATATAAAAATTAGTAGTATTAAGTTGCAAAATGAAGAATTTTCGTTAAAAATTGGCAGTAGTATTAAAATACAAACAATTATTGATGCATCAATAATAACTGGGCATGTTTCTAGTGAAACGAATCCTGAACAGTTAATATTGACTGAAACTACTTCTAGTAGTGGAATTAGTCTTGGTAAATATGCAATTAATTGAGGTGCTATTAGTAAAATTTCTTCCTAATTACCTATAGATTTATTGTATGTAAGCATAAATAGATGTAATATAAATGATATATTTTAAAAAATAAATAAAAATAAAATGCTTGTTTCTCTTGCTATAAAAATTTTATCTTTTAATAGTTAAAATTAGTTTTTTTAGTTTTTTTTGATAAAAATTAATAATGTAAATTTTTAGCAGTTTATATAAGCATTATTTTTTATGATATGTTGTAATAATCAATTTAAAATTTAGTAAAATATTGAAGAAGTATTTAGCATATTGTTTTGTTTAAATTTAGAATTTATTGCAGTTACATAAGTTTAGTCATATATAATGAAATTTAATTTTAAATTAAGTAAATATAAAAAAATTAGTTCTCTTGATTGTCAAGATATAATAAACAATTTAAGATTTTATACTATTGATAATGTTTTTTGTAATAAAAATAACCAATCAAATGTTATATTACGAAGCACACCTTTTTTTTACATTTTATTTAGAAATTATTTGACTAGTACTTTCGATAATAAACAAGCTTATTTTAATGATAATTTAGTTCTTGGAAAAAATTACGGTTCTGATTTCTTAAAATCTTTTTTACTAGCTATAAATGTAAAAGTAAAAAATGGTAATGACATATTATCTAGTTATAATATTTATGATTTTAATGATGATTCAATATGTAAAGCTTTTTCTTTTGCTGTTGGACTTTCACTAAACCAAAAACTAATAAATAAATTATTTGCAAAGAATTTATTTATTAATAAAACTTATTGTATTTTTGGACAAGAAGAATTATCTCAAGGTGCTCTTTATGAAATTTTAAGTTTTGCTGGACATCAAGAACTTAATAATTTAATTTGCATTGTTGATTTTTCTCAAATTGATAATAGTGGTTTTATAAGCAATCACACTAGTATTGATTATAAAGAATTATTAGAATCATTAGGATGAAAATATTTATTAATTAATGATGGTTCAAACATTAAATTGATAAATAAGGTTTTTGCTAAAGCTCATTCAATACACAACCAGCCTGTTTTTATAGCTGTTAATACAATTTATTATCATGGATCATCTTATGCTGGTTCAATAGAAGGTATTGGTTATAATCTTAGTTTCGAAGAATTAAATTTAATTAAAAATCGTTTTAATTACAACAAACAAAGTAATGAAATTTTAGAAATTACTAAAAATGATTTACAAAATGCACTTAATTATAGAGTCTTTAAAAGACAATGATATTATGACAATCTAATTAAATCTAATGATTTAATTAAGCATTTTTTTGTTTTAGAGAAAAGTCCTTCAAAAGAAAATATTTTTTATAAAAATTGTGATTTGATAGAAACATTAATTGAAGAAAATAGTTTAAATATTGTTTTTTTATTAGGAAATTTATTAAAAATTAATCCAAAACTATTAAAAACAAATCGTCTTATTTCTTGTGGTAGTCGATATGGTGTAATAAATAACATTATTCAAGGTCTAAAAGAAGTTAATTTGTTTAATCCAATTTTAATAACAGATTTTAATTGATTGGCTAGTTTTAATCATGTTTTAAATAGTAGTTTTATAACCAATCCTTTTATGACATTTGTAATTAATGATAAATATAAGAATTATTCTTATGATGGTATTTGAAATACTCTTTACTATTCAACTATTAGTAATTTTTTTGTATATGACATTTTTGGATTAAACAATTATTGAAATTCTTGAAGTAAAAATAAGTTTTCAAGTATTTGTTTTCTAAATGAAACTTCATTAAGAGTTAATACTTGAGAACACAAAATTCTTTTAAAAGAAGATGATTTAGATTTAAATATTCTAGCTCAAGGGTTAATAATTGATGATTTAAATAACATTGATTATTTTTTAAAAAAATTAAACATTAAATTTAATTTATATTTAATCGAAGATGACAAGTTACTTAATAAAAAAAATAATTTTAACAAAAATGTACCTTTATTGTTAATCAATATTAATGAAAATCATTGATTTAATCAAAATTTGTTGGACATAAAGAATAAAAAATATTTAGTAGAATTTAATGAAGATAGTTTTCAAAAAATATGTAAGGAAATATTATCTTTATAGGAGTTGTTTATGGAATTAGGTTTGGCATTAGGATTGGGTATCCCTTTGAGTCTAATAGCAGGTTTAGTAATTGGTTATTTTGTTTCAATGAAAATTTTTAAAAAACAATTAAAAAATAATCCTCCTATTACTGAAAATCAAATTCGAAGTATGTATGCTAAAATGGGGCGCAAACCCACTGAAGCTCAAATTCGAGAAATTATGAGATCATTTAAGCAGGATATGAAATAATAACATTGAAAAATTTTTTTATCAAAAGTGCTTTATCACTAGATCAATGTCCACAAGATTCTTTGAAAGAAATTTGTTTTATAGGTAGAAGCAATGTTGGCAAATCTAGTTTGATAAATGCAATTGCCAAAGCTAAAATTGCCAGAACTTCAAAAAAGCCTGGAATGACAAAAACTTTAAATTTTTATTTTATTAGTGGAAGTAGACTTGTTGATCTACCAGGATATGGGTATGCTAAATTAGATCATTCTAAAAAAATTATGTTAACTGATTTAATTAGTGATTATATTCAAAAACGTACTAATTTAACAACAATCTTTCACATTGTAGATGCTTGTGTGATTACTGAATATGATCAGTGAGTAAGTCAATTTATTCGTCGGTCAACAAATTTAAAATATTATGTTGTTGCAAATAAAATTGATAAATTAAATCAAAGTCAATTGTCTAATTTATCATTTAAGATAACTAATTACTTAAAAATTGGTTCAGAAAATTTAATTCTGATTAGTGCTATAAAAAATAAAAATATTAATCTAATTGTTAATAAGTTTTAAAAGTATGAGTAAAAAAGAAATAAGTAATTTTCAAAAAATTAATTTTAGTAAACCATATAATCACAAAATAATTTCTGAAGGTATTTATGATGAGTGGACAAATAAAAAATTATTTACTCCAAATTATGAAAAACCTTTATATAGTTGTGTTATGGCCCCTCCGAATTTAACAGGAATTTTACACATAGGTCATGCTTGAGAATTGAGCATAGCTGATGCTTATTTAAGAATGAAAAAAATGAATGGTTTTAATGTAAGTTGAGCGCCAGGTTATGATCATGCTGGAATATCTACACAAGTTAAATTTGAAAAATCACTAACTTCAGATGAACATAAGAAATATTTTTCCTTATCAAGAAAAGGAAAGATTAAATGAATTGAAAAATGATCTATTAAAAATAGTTCTAAAATAATTGAACAGATGAAATTAATTGGTGTTAGTTCTGATTGAGATAATTTTCATTTTACATTAGATAAGAATTCTGATATTGCAGTAAAAAAAGCATTTAAAATTTTATATGACAAAAAATTTATATATCAAGAAGAAAAAATTGTTAATTGAGATATAAATTTAAAAACTGCAATTTCTGATATTGAAGTTCAGAATAAACCAACTGAACAATACATGTATTATGTGTCTTATGAGGTTAAAAATACTAAAGAAAAATTAGTTGTTGCAACAACTAGACCTGAAACTATTTTTGTAGATTCAGCTTTATTTGTAAATCCAAATGATAAACGTTATAAGAAATATATTAATTCTGAAGCAATTAATCCATTAACAGGTGAGTTTATAAAAATTTTATCTGATTCATATGTTGATATTAAATTCGGAACTGGAGTAATGAAGTGCACGCCAGCACATGATATTAATGACTACAAGTTAGGAAAAAAATATAAATTAAGACAAAAATCTTGTATTGATTTTGATGGAAAATTAAATGAATGTGCTGGTAAATTTGCTGGTATTGATAGAATCGAAAGTCGTGAATTAATTGCAAATGAATTAAAAACTAAAAACAAGTTATTAAAAACAGAAAAAATTATTAGTAATGTTGGTTATTCAGAACGATCTAATGCAATTGTTGAACCATTACTTTCCAAACAATGATTTATTAAATTATCCTCTTTTTCATCAAAATTAAAAAAATCCATTGAATCATCACGAAATTTTAAAATTGTTCCAAAGAAATTTTTAAATCTTTTAAATCAATGATTAAATACATGTGAAGATTGATGTATATCAAGACAATTAGTATGAGGGCATCAAATTCCAGTTTGATATCATAAAAAAACTAAAAAAATATATGTTGATGTTATTCCACCTAAAGATATTAAAAATTATTATCAAGATAATGATGTTTTAGATACATGATTTTCATCATCATTGTGACCAATGATTTGCTATGGTTGACCCAAAACAGATAGTTCATTATTTAAAAATGGTTATCCCAACTCATTAATGATTATGGGATTTGATATTTTATTTTTTTGAGGCATTAGAATGATGTTTCAAGGAATGTTTCACACAAATAAACTGCCTTTTAATATTTTGTTAATTCATGGTTTAATTCGTGATAAAGATGGTAGAAAAATGTCTAAATCATTGGGTAATGTTATTGACCCAATTGAAATAATAAATAAATATGGCGCTGATGCTTTAAGAATTTATTTAACATCAAATACTTCATTAGGTGAAGATACCAATTACCAAGAAAATAAATTAAAAGAAGCATCTAATTTTTTAAACAAATTGTGAAATGCTGCTAATTATATTTTGTCATTTCTCAATAGCAATAAAATAAATAATACTTTTACTAACAAATTTGATGTAAAAGATTTAAATGAATTAGATAAATGAATTTTAATAAAATTTGACAAAACTTTAATTAAAGTGTCTAAATTATTAGATAATTTTGAGTTTAGTTTAGCTAATTTGTATCTTTATAATTTTATTTGAAATGATTTTTGTAATACTTATTTAGAATTTTGTAAACCAATTTTAAAAACGAATAATAAGAAAAACACTTTAAAAATTTTAAAGTATCTTTTTTTGCAAATTCTTCATTTGCTTCATCCATTTGCACCTTTTATTACTGATAGAATATATCAAGCACTAATTAATGATTCAAAAAAATATTTATTATCAAATGAATGACCTAAACCACTTGGGATAAAACTAAATTCTAATTTTGATAAAGTAATAGAAATTATTACCATAATTCGTAATTTTAAAAATGAAACAAAAATGCTTAATAAAGACATTTTAAAAATCGACATTGTTTCAACTAACAAAAAACTAACAAACTTATTTAAGAATTCTTCATTATATTTATCTTTAGTTGGTTGTGAATTAAAAAATGTTTTAGATAGTAAACCAATAAACTTTTCTGGCAAAAGTTTAGTTGGTAGTGATTTTGAATTGTTGATTGATAGTAAACTCTTTAACAATAAAATTGAAGAAATTTTGATGAAAAAAATTGAAAAACTTAAATTTGAGGTTGAAAGAAGCAAAAAAATATTATCTAATAAGCAATTTGTTAAAAATGCTCCAATAGAAAAGGTAAATGCAGAAAAAGATAAATTAAAAAATTATGAATTAGAATTAGAAAAAGCTTTAAAAGAATTCAAAAAATAATGTTCTTGCTATAGTAATATTTTTCTATATAATTGAGTGATATGAAAAACAATTTTGATTTTCTCATTAACAAAAAAAGTATAAAAACTAAACCAATTATTACAACTATTTTAATTTTGGTTTTTGTTTTTGTTTACTATATTATTATTTGAATTTTATTTGGTGAATTTAATTTATTAAAACTTAATTTAATTGTTTATCCTGGCATGGTCAATCCTGATAACTCAAAAGAAGTAGCTTCTTTTGCACAAATTGATTCTAGGATATATTATTTCTTATTTATTCCTGGTATTTTTTATTTTTTAGTTATTGTGTCTTTAAGATTATTTAAACAAATGGCTTGAGATACAATTCCACTTTTTTTAAGTTTTTGATTATCATGAGTTGCATTTATCTTATCAGCTGCATTGCCATCGCCATATTCCATACTAATGATTGCAGTTAGAATTATAATTGTTGGCGCAACTTTTTTTATTTTGTTTATTTGTTCTAATTTTTTGTTAAATCATTATTTTTTGAATTCAAATAAAAATTTTGATCAATTTATAGGATTTGCTGATGAAGAATTAAAAAACAAAAATTTTAATAAAAATTTCAAAACCTTATTAAGGAATAATCAAATTAAAAATTCTATTATAGACATTGATCCTCAAAATATTTTTATGAAAAAAAGTAAATAACTATGCAATTTGTTGATTACTGTGAAATTGAATTATGTGCTGGTAATGGGGGCAATGGCATTGTAGCTTGGCGTAGAGAAGCTCACTATGATAAAGGTGGTCCTGCTGGTGGCAATGGTGGAAATGGAGGCAATATTATTCTTGTTGCTAGTCATAATACAGCATCATTGTTAAATTTAAAATATACAAAAAAAATTAAAGCTGATGATGGAGAAAATGGCAAGCCAGATTTAGGTTTTGGCAAGAATGGAGAAGATAAATATATTAATGTTCCAGTAGGTACTACTGTTGTTGATTTTGAAACTGGTAAATTATTAATTGATTTAGTTTATGAAAATCAAGAATTTATTATTTGCCATGGTGGCAAAGGTGGCCGCGGGAATGCAGCTTTTAAGTCACCAACTTTAAGAGCACCAACAATGTATGAGAATGGTGATCTTGGTGAAAAAAAGCGTGTTAAGTTAGAACTTAAATATTTAGCAAATGTTGGTATTTTAGGTTTTCCTAATGCAGGTAAATCTACGTTAATATCAAAACTTTCAAATGCTAAACCTAAAATTGCTAATTACCAATTTACTACTTTGGTCCCAGTTTTAGGTGTTGTAGAATTTAATAATCAAAAATTGGTGTTTGCTGATATTCCAGGTTTAATTGAAAAAGCATCAGAAGGGTATGGATTAGGGCATCATTTTTTAAGGCATGTAGAACGATGTGAAATTTTAATTCATTTAATTTCATTAAATCCAATGGATCATGATGATATTTGTTTAGCACATGATCAAATTATGACAGAATTAAAGAAGTATTCACAGTTACTAATTAATAAAAAAATGATCATCGTTGCAAACAAAAATGATGTAGATGGTGCTAATGAAAGATTAAATCAATTGCAAAAGTATTTAAAAAATATTAATATAATTAGCATTAGTGCAATTAATGGTAATTTAAGTAATTTAATAGAAACAGTTTTTAATTTATATAATCAAACATTTCAATTATCTGAAGCAAGTTCATTTAACAAACCAATTAATGTTAATCGCCTATATTCTTATGAAAACAATAGTAATGATAATCAAAATGATGATATTTTGGATGTAACTCGAGATAACCTTGGACGGTGATTGGTTAACTCCAAGAAATTAGATTATTGATTTAGAAAAATTCCTCAAACAACAATTGATAATATTTCTCGCTTAGGTCAAATAATTAAAGCTATTGGAGTTGAAGATAGTTTAAAAGCAATGGGAGCAAAACCTAATGATGTAATTGTCATTTCTGGTTATGAATTTTTAATTGATGAATAATAAAACAAATGATATTAAAAAGTATGCTAATTATTTAGAAAAATGGTTAGAAAAACAAGTTAAAAAAAGTCATAGTGACGGAGTTGTTTTTGGACTATCTGGGGGCGTAGATTCAGCAGTAGTTGCTGGTATAGCTAAATCAGTTTTCCCACAAAATCATATAGCTATTACTATGCATCTTAATAATTCTACCTTAGATTTAAAATGCACAAAAGAAATTGTTGAAAAATTTAAATTAAATGTTAAAGAACTAAATTTAAATGAAGTTCTTTTTAATCATATTAATGCATTACGTCTTGATTTGAATTCTGATTTAAAAATTATTGGTAATTTAAAATCAAGATTAAGAATGATTAGTTTATATGCATTAGCTCAACAACATAATTACATAGTTTGTGGAACTAGTAATTATGATGAATGAATGACTGGTTATTTCACTAAATATGGTGATTCAGCATGTGATATATCTTTATTGCGCAATTGTTTAAAAAATGATGTTTATGCTTTAGCCAAACACTACTTAGTTCCTAACATAATTATTAATAGAAAACCAACAGCATCATTATTTCCAAATCAAACTGATGAAGATGATTTAAAATTAAAATATAATGAACTTGATTTTTATTGATTAAATAAAAAAGTTTTAAGTAAATCAAAAGAAAAGCATTTAAAAGAATTAATAAAAAATTCTAATCATAAACGCAAACTACCACCTGCACCAAAATCTTTTAAAAAATGAGAGAGTACACAAAGTGATGGGTTGACAACATATTAAGTCAATTGTAACATTTCACTTTAACATCCAGTTAAACCTTTTTTAGAATCATTATTAAGGTTGATATTACTCTTTCCAAAAAAATTTGACTATTTGCATATGCGAGTGCATGCAGACAGGATAAGAGGATAGTGTCCATTTCAAAATTTAAAGTTTTGAAATGAACATAATAGTTTTGAAGATGGCATAATGTATTTTAAGGATAGATTTAATAAACTAAGATCAAAAAAGATAAAAACTTTTAAAAATTTAAACAAAAAAGAAAATATCAAAAGATTAGTTCCTTTAGAACAGCCAGAATGTAACGGTTTTATTAAAATATTTTACCGATAGTTCATTAAAATCTAATAAGTTCTAACATAACAAATTATTGAAATGGATCAGTCTAAAAAGATGGCGTAATAAGCAAGTTTAGTGAAAAACTTTTTTTTTTTTTTTTTTTTTTGCTAAATTAAATATTATTCTTATTGCTTTTGAGTAATTTGTTTAGTAATTTTCAGAGAAAAAAATAATTTTATGCAAAAAAATAAACATAGAAAATTTTATTTTTTACATGTTTTTGTACTTATTCCCATAATTTTTATTGTAACTAGTTTATTTGCTTTAATTAAACCATTATCATCAATTAGTAATTCTTTTTCTGTTCATAACTCTATAAAGTCAAAGCAAATACAAGATGATACAAGACAAATTAAAAATTCTGTTTCTCCAAAACCTTTAAATCAAGTTAGTGATCTTAAGATAACTTCACCATCTTTAGAAACTGGGGCGATTAGTGCTGAGGAAGTTACTGACAAAGGCTTTTTCTTAATAAAAATAAACTTTTAAATGGTTCATTAGATTTAATAAGCACCCCAAATGATTTTAGTAGTTATGAATTAAAACAAAGTTCTGAAAATTCTAAATCATTTAGTTTAAGTTTTACTGTTGCACCTAAAAAATTATATACAAAAGTTGGTTCAGTAAACAATAATTCTACTAACTTTACTTTGGAAATTAGTGGCTTAGTTTCTACCTTGCCAGTTAAAGTTAAAAATTGCACATCTGCAGAATTTAATAACTTTACAAACAAAGATCCTTATAGTGCATTAAATGATATTAATGATGAATGACTTTTTCAAAACAAAGGGAAAATATTAGAAGGAACTTTGGATAAAATAACAAATAAAAGTGATTTTGTTAATATAAAAAAATCTATTGATGAATCTAGAAATATCCGGGATACATTAAAAGTAGACTTTGATATCTTGCCTGGCAAAATTTATGATTCAAATGGAAATCTTACAGCAGAAAACACTTCTTTTGAGTTATCTATAACTGGTTTCAATCCATATAATGCACCAAGTGAAAGAGAAAAATTTAAAAATGATGTTATTCGTTCTGGTTTCAATCATTTTAAAGATATAAAAAATAATAATTTAAATCCTATCTGTTTAGGAACTAATCAACAACAATCATTAGAAGAATCACAAAAAAAAGCTATTATTCAATATTTAGAAAACAAATATAATGGTAGTACTACTAGTGGTAGTAACACAAAAACAGGTAATCAATTAATAACCTTAGGTAGTGATGGACTTTATCGTATTACTGTATCAAAAAATGTTAATGCAAGGTGTAAAAATATATTTGGTTGTGATTGAGATAACATTGTTGGGAATAATACTACATCTTCAACGAAACAAAGACAATTATTACGTACAACAAATAGTAGTAGTCCAGCAATTGATAATAGTGATTTAAAGAAAGTTAGTCAAGTTATTCTTCTTTTTTCTATTGTAAAAAAATCAAATCAAGTTAATACTATCAACAATGACCAAACAGCATGCTTTTTATTTCAAGTTAAATCATTGCAGTTTTCATGAGGATCAGGAAATAAACCACATTGATTGACAAATAATGATACTATTAGAGTAAGTATTGCTTCTACTTCTGGTGATCATCAACAAGAGTTGTTTGTTAAATCAACTTATGATGGGACTTGTGGAACTATTGATAGTAGTAGTAGTAGTAGTAGTAATGTTAGTAAAATTATTAAAAATTAATAATTAATTTCATGAATATAAATTTAAGTAAATTTTTATTTATGAGTTATTTTTTTTATAAATTACACCTGCTTATTGCAAATCTATTTTATTTATTATTTTTATATTAGTGTAATTGCCATTAACTCAAATTGTTTTTATCTAATCTTTGTATTAACTCACAAGCATCAGTATGCTTAAGTAAAATTTCATTTTTCCTTCTAAAAAATTTGTTATATAAACAAATATTTACAAAATATAAAACAAAAAGTATGCACACTTGCTATATGTGTACATACTTTTATTGTTATTTGTTTATATAATAAAAAATGGTGGTCTCGGGCAGAATCGAACTGCCGACACACGGTTCTTCAGACCGTTGCTCTACCGACTGAGCTACAAGACCACAAATGGCGGTTCTGACGGGAATCCAACCCGCGACCCCTCCGTGACAGGGAGATATGTTAGCATTACACCACAGAACCATGGTTGCGGGAGATGGATTTGAACCACCGACCTTCAGATTATGAGCCTGACGAGCTAACCGGACTGCTCTATCCCGCGATGTAAGAGAAATTTAACTTTCTCTATTTAAATAAAAATAAATGGCGGAGATTGAGGGATTCGAACCCCCGCGTGCTATTAAGCACCTCTCGGTTTTCAAGACCGAACCCTTCAGCCACTTGGGTAAATCTCCACATCTTGCAGATTTAATAAAATTAAATCTGCTTACATCTTTGAATCTTGATAAATTTAATTGGTGGATCTAACAGGATTCGAACCTGTAACCAACCGATTATGAGTCGGTGGCTCTAACCATTGAGCTATAGATCCTAAAATAAATGGTGGCTGGAGTGAGATTCGAACTCACGACAACTCGGGTATGAACCGAGCCCTCTAAACCAACTGAGGTACCCAGCCATCATGGTCGGGAAGACAGGATTTGAACCTGCGACCCCTTGGTCCCAAACCAAGTGCTCTACCAAGCTAAGCTACTTCCCGAGTCCTAATGTTAAGGAGCGCTGCCATAGGAATCGAACCCATTATACGTTTGATAGTAAACCATTACTCAGCACAACTGGAGGTGCCTGTCAGAATCGAACTGACGCGTCTGAAGGTTGCAGCTTCATGCCTTACCGCTTGGCTAAGGCACCATCATAACTTTAGGCACTATTGACCTATACAATTTTACAACATTTTTTTATTAAATTGTTAAATTTTGTTTATTATAATGTATTATGTTAGATTGTTTCTTTGCATTTTAACCATAATCATTGTAATTTTTTGATGTTATTGTGAATTAAATTTATTTAATTTTTATATATTGTAAAAAGGAAGAAAATGTCGCGAATTGAAAAGTATCGTGCTTACCGCGATAAAATTAGAGACAAGAATAGCATTACAAATGTTTTAAATAATCCTAGTCCAAAAGTTAAAGAATTTAAAAAGACAATAAATGAAATAAATTCAAAAATTTTGTGATCATATAAACCAGTTAGCATTAATCTATTTGAATTTTTATCTTCTGATATTTCTGTTCGAGATAATACCTTTTTTATTCAAAATCTATTATCAGATTTAAATTTTAATGAATTAATGATTATGAAAGATCAAGCTAATTTATTGTTTTTATCAATTAAGAATAACAAATCTAATTTAGAATTTGAAGAAGGTTGATTGAATAATGATCAAGGCATTGAAAAAATTAGTTGATGTAACAAAACATTCAATGAAGTCCAAAAAGAAAATTTAAAATTTGATAATAAATCACTTGCTAGTTACAATAATTTTTTAAATACTATACATACTGCCCAAAAAAGTATTGATAGTTTAAAATCTAAAGAAATTGGCAAAATTTTTATTTTTAAAAATAATAAACTTAAACATTTATTATTTTGTTCTTCAATCGGTTTATTTGCTATTTCATTAATTAGTTGTTTAATAGCACTTATAGTAATGGTATCTGGTTAAATTAACTATGTTTCAAATAGCTATTGACGGTCCAGCTGGTTCAGGTAAATCAACAATTGCTAAGCTTGTTGCAAAGGAATTAGGTTTTGTTTATGTATCAACAGGTAAATATTATCGTGCATATGCATATATTATTGATAGCAATAATTTGTCATTAAATGAATTTTTAAAATTAATTGATACATATGAAATAGTTGTTGATCAAAATCAAGTTTTTATAAATAATAAAGATATTAGTGTAGAAATTAACTCTGAGAAAATTGGTCAAATAGCAAGTGAAATTGCTACTAATAAAGATATTCGTAATCATGCTATTAAATTACAAAAAAAAATTGCTCAAAATTTTAATGTTGTTATGGATGGAAGAGATATAGGAACAGTTGTTTTACCTAATGCTCAATTAAAAATTTTTTTAATTGCAAATTCTGAAATTAGAGCTAAAAGAAGAATTAAAGAATTGGGATTAAATCTTGATAGTATAGAAAAAATCAAAAAAGAAATTGAGGAACGTGATTTCCGTGATAAAAATAGGGAAATTGATCCATTAGTTAAAGCAAAAAATGCAATTATTATTGATTCATCTTATTTAACACTTGATGAAGTGAAAGAGCAAATTATTACTCTTTATAAACAAAGGATATAAATTTTTAAAATATTATGTTGACAGTTGCTATTGTTGGGCGCCCCAATGTAGGTAAATCTACTTTATTTAATCGTATAATTAAAGAAAAAATTTCAATTACTGATGATACACCAGGAGTTACTAGAGATCGAGTTTTTGGTAATGCTGAATGGTTAACTAGAAAATTTAAAATTATTGACACTGGTGGTTTGGTTAATAATAAAAATACATTGCAAAAAAATATTGAAGAGCAAATTAATTTCGCTTTAAATGAAGCTGATGTTATAGTTTTTATGTGTTCATATAAAGATGGTTTAAATAATGATGATTTTTATGCATCTAAAATGATCAAAAAATTGAAAAATAAACCAATTATTTTTGTTTTAAATAAAACTGAATCAGTTGATCTTAATCAATTTAACTATTCACAATTTTATTCAATTGGTTTTGGCAGTCCAATGGCTATTTCTGCAGAGCATGGAATTGGTATCGGTGATTTATTAGATAAAATAATTAGTTTTAGTAATAGTAAAACAAGTAAACAAAAAGATATTGAATATGAGGCAACTTTTTGTATTATTGGTAAGCCCAATGTTGGCAAATCTTCATTATTAAATACATTACTAAATGCAGATAGAGTTTTGGTATCTGATATTGCTGGAACAACTAGAGATGCTATTGATGCGACTTTTAAATATAACAATAAATTTTATAAAGTTATTGATACAGCAGGAATTAGGCGCAAAGGTAAAATTGAATCAAAAATTGAAAAATATTCTTTAATTAAAACTGAATTAGCTATTTCTAGAAGTCAATTTATTTTATTAATGCTTGATGCAACTAAGGAAATTAGTGAGCAAGATGAAGTTATTGGCGGTTTGGCTTATAATGCATTAATTCCAACAATTATTGTTATCAATAAGTGAGATAATGTAAAAAAAAATGAGCATTCTATGAATGAATTTACAGAAAAAATTAAGGCACGTTTTAAATATCTTTATTGAGCTCCTATCATATTCATTAGTGCAAAAGAAAAACAAAGAATAAATACAATCTTTTCAACCATTGAAATGTTAAAAAAACAAATGCAAAAAAAAGTCTCAACATCTTTGTTAAATGATGTTATTCTTAATGCCCAAATGACTAATCAGGCCCCAATATTTAATGGGGATCGATTAAAAATAACTTATACAACACAAGCAAATGGTCAAGTTCCAACATTTGTTTTATTTTGTAACAATCCTAAATTCTTACATTTTTCTTATTCTAGATATTTAGAAAAAAGGATTCGTGAAAGTTTTGGGTTTCAAAATACACCAATAACTTTATATTTTAAGTCTAAAAACGCACGTAATCGTAATTTAGATTCAAGTATTAAATTTAAACAAGAAGGATATAAGGATTTAGATTAATTTTTTGTTTTTATTTTAGTTATAGAATAAAAAAAGACAATTCTTGTAAAAAACAAAAATTGTCTTAATTAAATTAATTTAGGTAATTTTATTAGATTTTGACAATGCTAGTAATATCGCCTCATGGAATATTAATAAAACTAGATACTGTATATAACTGAAGTTTTTCAGGACTAGTACCAATGTCAGAAATACCGCCTCTATAAACTTCTGATTTAGTTTTAACTTCAACAGTATCACCTATTTTAAATGGAGATTGAGGTTCTAATTTAATTGTATTTAGATCTATTTCACTTACAGGAACAATTTTATAGTGGTTATAATCATTAAAAATTAAAGTTATGTTAGTAGTGTTATATTGGAACAAACTTCCATAATATGTTTTACCATCATTTGTTACAAAACTTATTCATGTGCCAAGTTTAAAATCAGGTATGCTTATAATATCATTAATGTCACTTCAAGCAAATTTATGTACATTAAGCGTACTACTATCAATTGTTATTTCTAAATATGATGGAGTAATGTTAGAAATATTACCTCATTTTATTGAACCTGATTTTGGTGTAACTTGAATAAAATTGTTGATTGTATATGGAAATTCTTTTGCTGCTCTAATATCTTTAATATCATTTATGTTAATTGTCTTAGTTTTATTTTGAGCTAATGTTATAGTATTAGCATCTTTTGCATCAATCCTTCCATAATATATTGAACCTGAATAATCTGTAACAATTACATATGTGCCAATGCTAAATTGATCCAAGAGTGGAGAAATTTTTCCAATAGAACCTCAATTGATTGCATAATCTCCATTTAAATTAGTTCAATTACTATCATAAACATTAGTTAGTACTAATTGCTCAGGATTAGTTTTGCTAGAAATACGTCCATTTCTTATTATTAAATCTGGAGTAGTTTGAACTTGAACAAAACTACCATTTTTAAATGGCAATTGTTCAGCTAGTTTAATATTACTAATATCAGATGAAGCAACAACACATGTAAACCCATTTAAACTTAACGTCAATTCACTATTAGTAACATCAACTTTACTAATGAATCCACAATACGTACTACCAGATTTAGTTTGAATGCTTACATAATCCCCAATGTTAAATTGTGTTTGAACTGGTTCTGTTGACAATGAAATTTTAGCAATATTTACTCAAGGTATAGTTTTGTTATTTTTTAAAACTAAACTAGAAAAATTATTAGTTTGAGAAATGCTACCATAATATTCACCATAAGGATTACAAGTAACAACTACATTTTGCCCAACTTTAAATGGAAATGGTTGAATTTGAATATTTTCATAGTAATAAGATTTACCATTTATTGATATAAAGTTATTTGTTAATGGTTGACTAACAATACCATAAACAGTGCTATTGTTGTTTAGGGTAACTACTACACATTCACCTAGATTAGGAGAATACTTAGTTCCAGTATTGGTATTAGAATCTGTAGTTGTTTGAACACTTTCACTACAAGCCACTGCTGAAACACTACTAACAGAAATAATTCCAATTGACAATAGTGGTAGCAATCAAATCGGTTTAAAAATTCTTTTTTTCTCTTTTCTACCCATCTTACCTTATCTCCTTTTCAAAACTAACACACCTATTGTTATTATCTGATTAAAATAGCAAGATTGAAATAGGTCTTAAATTATAACATTACTAAAAGTAAAATACAAGTTTTACATTTGTTTAGAACTGTTATTATGTCTAATATTTAAGTCTTTTTTAATAATATTGATTAAGACTTTCAATAAGCAGTTTTTAGAGTAAAAATATTTATGTGATAAAAACTTATTAAATTACTCAATGAATTAAAAAAATAAAAAAGACAACAACAACAACAACAACATTATTATTATTATTAATTAGAAAATAAAAATATTACTTTATGAAAAAATTTATTTTTAATTAATTTACTAGTTGATATCAGTTTTTGAGAAATGATATTAACTTTGTATATTTCCTTTCTCAAAAGTAAGTGCAAAATTTAATTACAAAATTACTTATTTCTGTCTACTTTAAAAGATGATTGTTATCATAATTTTGTTTTATTCATAAATAAACTAAATAAATAGATGATTGATATGCACAATATTTATCTTTAGTATCTAAAATAAGGTTGATTTTTTTTTTTTTTTTTTAAATTATAAATGTACATATACCCATTCTTTAAAGTGTATATATACCTATTTTTTAATTTATAAAGTGATTTATTTATGACTATTAAGAGTAAATTATTAATTACTGGAATAATACTTTCTGGTGGATTGTCAATTACTTCTTTAGGAATTTTTTCTTTAACTAATAATTCTTTATTGGTTTTAAATAATGCATCTTCTACAACATTAACAAAAGCCCCAAGCACTTTAAAAGAATTAAAAGAAGCTGATCCTAATGAAGTTGCTAAATTACCAACATATGATAGTTGCAAATATAACATTGTAACAAAAGCAAAACATCAAGGATCTCTTAGAACTTGTTGATCTTTTGCACTTGCTAATGCTTCAGAAGTTTCTATTTTAAGAAGTGAATTATCACCAAGTTATACTAAAGATACTTTTGATATTGATCAAAATAATATTGCTTATATAACTTCTAATAGAACAGAAAATGCAGATAAATTAGGATTGACACTATATGATAAATTTTCTGAAAATTGGAACATAGGCAAGAGCATCTATTATGCTGCTCAAATGATTATGAGAAATGGAGGCCCAGTGAGTGTTGAAACACCAAATGCTAGTGGACCATCAAGTACTGACCAATTATTTAATAAAAAACCAGTTGCTTTTTTAAAGGATATTGTTCCTGTAGATCCTGAAAATATTAATGATATTAAATTAGCAATATCAAAATATGGAGCAGTTTCTACTGCTTACTATATGGGGGGGCAATCTTCAAGTGATGTCTATTGGAATTCTAATGGAAGAAATTATGGTGATCATGCTATAACACTTGTTGGTTGGGATGATACAATTTCAAGAGATAAATTTACTTTTAATACTCCTACAAATGGTGGCGCTTGAATTGCTAAAAATAGTCGTGGTCCAACTTCTGGAAGAGGCGATGGTTGTTTTTATTTATCATATGAATCTAAACTTTCTGATATAGTGGCTTTAAATTATGGTCCAACAGAAAATTATCAAAATTCATACTATTGAAATGGTTATAGACCAACATTTTCGGGATTTGATAAAAAAAAGGCTGCAGCAATTTTTCCTGTAAAAAAAGCAACAAATGACACTAAAGAATTTATTAAAGCTATTGGTTTTGGACTTTCAAAAGGAAAAAACATTGATGTTAAAATTGATGTTTATAAAAATGTCCATGCTAATGAATTAAACCCTTTAGATGATTCAAATGATCCAACAAGTGGCACATTGGTTTCAACAGTTTCAAAAAGTTTTACTAATCACGGTTTTTATACAGTTGATTTACCTAAACCAATTGAAATTCAAAATGGTGAATATTTTAGTGTTGTTGTTGAAATAACAAATCCTAATTCTACTGAAAGTTTGTTAACATTTAATAAAGAAAAAAATTCATATAATGACATGACATTTTATCAAGATGATAATGGTAAATGACGAAACTCAAATATTAATGATAATCATGCTGTAGCTGAAATTAGAGCTATAACTACAACTGAAAAAATATCTGGTGCAACTAGTGAAAATAATTTAAGTTATGCAAATTTATCATTAGACCAAAATCAATATACTATTGATCGTATTTATCGTTATAATGATTTAGTTAAACCAAAAGTTATTGTTAAATATAGAGATGAATCTACACCATTAGTAGAAAATAAAGATTACACTGTTTCATATGGCCCAGAAAGATTTTTAGATTCATTTCAAAATAATAGTGATAATAATCTAGTTGGTTATGGTCAAATAACTGTAAAAGGCAAGGGAAATTATAGTGGGCAACAAACAATAGCTTATCCAATTAAGATTGGATTAGTTCCTGATGCATATATGTTTGATATTAAAACTGACATTTATGGCGTAATGAGTGTAATCATGTCTGCAGGTTTAGATTGTAATAGTTATAAAGATATCCAATTGCCAACAAATTGAGTTTGAGTACAACCAGATAAAGAAATTTTACCAGGAGAGAATACTGGTAATTACATTCAATACAATGGTGATTCAACATATTATCGTAAAAGTATGTTGCCAGTTATTTTAACTAAAACTGATTTAGTTCCAAGTGATAAAACTAATATAAATTTAGTAAATGCAAGTCTTGATTCAACTACTGAAATCACATATAATGGTCAAGCAAAAACTCCAAATATTATATTAAGTTGTAATGGAAGCCAACTTATTGAAGGTACTGATTATACAATTTCATATAGAAATAATATTAATGCTGGCACTGGGGAAATTATTATTAGAGGACAAGGCAATTATGGCGGTTGAAAAGTAGTTAATTTTCAAATTAAAAAAGCACCTAATTCAATTAATGTTCAATTTGATCAAACAACAGATACATACAATGTAACTACAACCAATGGTAAGGTTTACTATAAGTATTTTAGTAATGAACAATGCACTCAACAATTAAACCAACAACCAACAACTCAAGGTACTTATTGAGTTAAGGCTTATGTTGATGAAACAAGTAATTATTTACCAGCAGAGAGTCAACCATTTAAATATGTAATTTCATCAACAAGTATTCCAATATTACCAGATGTTGAAGTTGATGGAAATAAACCAAGTGATGACATAATTTCAACCAAACCAGAATCTCCAACTTCATCTAATTCAAGTACAAATGAAAATAATAACCAAAACCTTGTGATTATTTTGGCTACTGTAATACCTAGTATAGTGGTAATTTCTAGTTTAGGAATTGGTTTGTATTTAAACAAAAAAAGAAAAAATAAAAAGAATAGTTAAGTAAGAATACTAGAAACTGTAATACAAAAATAGCATTTACCAGTTATTACTTTTTTTGAATATTTTTTTTGATAGTTAATTTTATCAAAAAGATTTTTTTATGTAAATAAGAACTATCTATTTATTTTTTGCCCTTTCTTTTTTCCTTTTTTTTAGTAAAATATTATTTTTACGAATAATTTTTTCTTTTTATTAGTAAAAAAATTACTACTTAAATTTGTGAGAAGGACTTAGGTTTGATCATGATTATTAAGAATAAATTATTAATTAGTGGACTAATACTTTCTAGTGGATTGTTTATTATTCCTTTTGGAATTTCTTCTACAGTTCAAAATAATTCATTAGTTTTAAATGATGCATCTACTACAACATTAACAGAAGCACCAAAAACTTTACAAGAATTAAGAAATGCTGATCCTAATAAAATTGCTAAATTATCTAAATTTGATAGTCGTACTTATGATATAGTAACTAATGCAAAAAAACAATATTGGAATACTTGTTGAACATTTGCTATTGCTGGTGCCTCAGAAACATCTATTTTGCGAAGTGGCATTTATGGTAATCAATATAATAAAAATAATTTAGATATCAATGAAGATATGATTGATTATGTTACTCACATTAGAACAAAAGATGATGATCAATTAGGTCTTACACTATATGACACCTTTAGGAATCAACTACACCAAGGTGAATACATGAATATTGCTTCATCTATGTTAATGAATAGAATGGGTCCAGTTAGTGAAAGTACTACTATTGGTAGTAATTATGAGCCTGTTGCTTTTTTAAAAAATGCCATTTTTATTGATCCAACTGATATTAATGCTATTAAAAAAGCTATAGTTGAATATGGAGCAGTTACTGTTTCATATTATTCAGGTGGTCAACAATGACGACAATACTACAATGCAAATGGATCACAAACAGGTCCACATGCAGTCTCTATTGTTGGTTGAGATGATACAATTTCTAAGGATAAATTTGAAAATAAAATGCCATCAAAAAATGGTGGTTGGATTTGTAAAGATAGTAGGGGAAATTATGAACCAATGGAAGGTTTCTTTTATTTATCATATGATTCACCAATTCGTGAAACAACAGCCTTTTCTTATGGACAAACAAAAGATTATCAAAATTCTTATTTTTGAGATGGTTCTTCAATAGTTGATTCAAAATTTCAACAAAAGAAAGCAGCAGCAATTTTCCCTGTAAAAAAAGCAACAAATAATACAAAGGAATTTGTTAAAGCTGTTGGTTTTGGACTTTCAGGTGGTAAAAATATTGAAGTTAAGGTAAGTCTTTATAGAAATGTTTCTGCTAATCAAACAAATCCTTGAGATAAGATAAATAATCCAACTAGTGGAGAATTAGTTGAAACTCAAACTCAAACATTTGAACAACCTGGGTTTTATACAATTGATTTGAATAAACAAACTGAAGTTATGAATGGTGAGTATTTTAGTGTTGTTGTTGAAATAGTTAAAAGTGATGGTGATAGTAATTTGCTTTTTTCTATTGAACATAATTCATATAATGATATGACCTACTATTATGATGGTAGTTGAAAAAATTCAAATGATAACGTTAATGATTATGTAGCAAAAATTAGAGCTATTACTACGACTCAACAACTTGATAATCAAAATCTTGAATCTAATTTAAAATACTCAAATTTAGAATTAGAACTTAATCAATATTATAGTAATACTATTTATCGATATGGTCAAATAAACAAACCTGAAGTTATAGTTAAATTTAATGATGAAATTTTAGTTAAAGATGTTGATTATTCAGTTTCATATGATCAAACTTTTAATGATGTAATTAATAATGACAGTAATGATGAAGTTATAGGTTATGGAAAAATTACTGTTGAAGGTTTAGGTAAATATAGTGGTCATCAAGAAATTGGTTATCCAATTAAAATTGGTTTGAGACCAGATTTAAAAAACTTTAAAACTCAAGAAAATGGAAATGCTAATCCAAAAGTTTTAATGACTATTGATGCTACTTATTCAACATATAAAAGTGTTCCGCTACCTTCAAATTGAGAATGAGCATTCCCTGATAAAAATATTTCTTTAGGTGAAAATACTGGGAACTATATTAAGTATGTTGGCAGTGATGTAAAATGTTACCGTAATGATATGTTTGATGTTATTTTAACTAAAACTAATTCCACTGAAACAATTAAAAATATAGAAATGGCAAAAGTAACTGTTGATTCATCTAGTGATTTTACATATGATGGTAAAGCAAAGGTGCCAGTTGTTATGGTAAATTATGGTGGAACACCACTTATCAAAGATGTTGACTACACAATTTCATATAGAAATAATATTAATGCTGGAACTGCAGAAGTTGTTGTAACTGGAATTGGCAATTATGTGAATGAACAAGTAGTTAATTTTCAAATTAAAAAAGCACCTAATTCAATTAAAGTTGAATTTGATCAATCAACAGACAAATATAATGTAACTACAACCAATGGTAAGGTTTACTATAAGTATTTTAGTAATGAACAATGCACTCAACAATTAAACAAACAACCTACAACTCAAGGTACTTACTGGGTTAAAGCTTATGTTAATGGAACAAGTAATTATTTACCAGTAGAAAGTAAACCATTTAAATATGTAATTTCATCAACAAGTATTCCAACATTACCAGATGTTGAAGTTAATGGAAATAAACCAAGTGATGACATAATTTCAATCAAACCAGAATCTCCAACTTCATCTAATTCAAGTACAAATGCAAATAATAACCAAAATCTTGTGATTATTTTGGCTACTGTGATATCTAGTATAGTAGTAATTTCTAGTTTAGGAATTGGTTTGTATTTAAACAAAAAAAGAAAAAATAAAAAGAATAGTTAAGTAAGAAAAGATAATAGATTAAATATTAATCTTTATTATGAAATTTTTAAATAATAGATATAATTAACAGAATTTTTATTTATATAATAAGTACTTTTGATCTTTGATTCTTTGTTTGATTCAATATGCAAACTTAAAGATCATTTATAGGTTTAGTTTGTACATTTAACAACAAATAAAATAAAAAATTTTAAGAATTTAATTTAACTACAAATAAATTAATAAAAGTGTTATAACTTTTGTTATATGTTGTAAATATTATGATAATTTAAAACATTTCAGCTGCTTTTTTGATTTTGTCATCATAATCATTAATTGCATCTATTGGTAATTTTTGTGCATAATCAACTTTTGTGCCTGCAATCAAAAGAGGCTCAACAACATGAGCTCCAACAAATTCTCAAGTGCCACGTAACATTTCTGTATGATTGCCCCATGGATATCAACCAAATGGCGCTCCCTGGGTTGTTAATAGTTGAACTTTTAAATGAGGTAATAAACCTTTTGCTTCGCCTTTTTTTGAATATTTATATGAAAAAGTTTTATTAGCAACTAAAATATGATCCAAATAGTTTTTTAATGATGCAGGATAATTAAAATTTGTCATTGGTGAAGCAATAATAACTTTGTCAACTTCTTTTAATTGAGAAATATATTTATCACTATCCTCTTCATTAAAAAAAGAGTCAAAATTATTTGTTGTTAATGTTTTACTGGAAATTGGCAAATGATTTAAATTTAATTCAATAATTTCATCATTAGGATTTTTTAATTTGTAATACTCTAAAAATTTATTTAATAAATGAATAGAAAATGATTTTTCTTCAGCAATCATTGATGATTTAATTACTAAAACTTTGGTCATGTTAAAAGCTCCAATATAAAAACAAGCTAATGATTATTCATTATAAATATAAAAGAATTATTTTTTAGAATTTAGCAACTTTAAATAAAAAAACTAAAAAATATAACAAACTTTTGTATTCATAAATTTTAATTTAGAACATAACATATATTTTATAAAAAACTATTCTTTAGAGAAGTTATAAACAATCTAATAAGTAAATTAAATATAGTTTTTAAGAATTACTTATCAATCAAATGCATCAATAACATACTAATTAAAACTAAAGAAAAAATTACAAACAACTAAATAAATTTAATTAAGTAGACAAAATTATTCAAGAATATACTTACCTATGCTTTCCTTAGATTAAATGAGTAATTTGTATCAAGTGAAATAATATTACTAGCATTATGAAATGCAATATTAGTTTTTCCAGCAAATTGAATTGATAGTAAATTATCATGAATATTACTAATTGTCAATTCAATATTATCTGCAAAATCAAATGTTATTGAATCAATGATAAATGAAGTATCTTTATCTACCCAAAATAGTTGAGTGTATAAATTTAAGGTATTATCATTGGTATATGATGATTCATTTTGAGTTGATAAGTTAATTGGTAAATTAAAAACTCTTACATCAACAAAAGATTTCTTTATTTGTTCAAATTTATTTGAAACATTTTTTACTAATTGATCCATTGAATCAATTGAATCAATTGAATTACTTAAATTAAAATTTATTCCATCACTAATAGAACTTGGAATAATATCATTCTTTTTTGCTGATATTTTAACTGCATTGCCACTAGTTTCATTAAATAATTTATCTAATTTATCCTTATTTTTGGTCAATTCTTTTTTTATTCTAGGAAAGATTGTATCACCAGTAGCATGTTCATTTATAGATATATTGTTTGTCTTATTTAAAAGATCTAAAGTGTTAATGTTCTTTGTAGCATTAAGAAAACTAAATTTTTTACTAACAATATCCTTTTGATCACCAATGTATAAAACAACATCAAAACTTAAATCATTTCTAAAATCATCAGCATAAATTGATTCAGGATCAATGTTAATTGTAAAGTTTTCTTGATTATTAAAATATTTGTTTTTAATATTATTGACATTATCATTTTTAATTAAATTATTTTGAAAAAAATATTTAAAAGAATTAATTTTACACCATAATCCTAAACCATAGTAATAAGATGGATAGTGTTTTGCGAGCTCTTCTTTATTAATTGCAGTTTGATCAATTAAGTATTTTTTAGCATCATTTGCATTAGGAATACTAGCAGATTTACCATGCTGAGTTGTTTGAGTCCATTCAATAACTCCATCTATGTTTTTTCATAAATTAGTTGAAGAATCATAAACCTTGTTTTGGTAAGTTGCACCTATAGTAAATTCAATTTTATTATCTTTTACTTTCCCAGATACATTAAAAATAAGACCAAAATTTATAAGATCTTGCATTTTTCCAATCAAAATATTTGTATCACCATCATAAACTGAAAAGTTTAATAAATATTTTGATAACCAATCTTCAGAAGTAATTTTATCAATTTCACTCTTAACATTAAATGTGTCAATTGGTAAATTATTTTGAAATCATTCATTTTTATTTAATTCAATTTGAGAAACATAAAAATTTTGCCTTGATTTACATGTTTTAAACCCAGTAATTTCAATAACTTGATTATTAATTTCTTGATCTTTATAAGTACCATTTAATTGAAGTTTTAATTTTCCATCTAATGTGCTTGAACCATCAAGGATTTTAATTTTTAATCCACTAAATTCATTTAACTTTTGTAAGATATTATTAAATCATTGATCAGTCAATGAACTAATTGCTGTATCATCATTTAAACCAAATAAATCAATAATATTTTTATATGCTGTTGCATTTAAATTACTACCTATTAATTGACCACCATTTGATTCCAATGACTTAGGAGTTTCTTTAAAATTAACTATTTTAACTAACTTAACTAAAGAAGTTATTTGGACTTGGTTATTGTTATATCAACGATTAGGCAAAATTGTTATTTCTAAATTAATATATGGAGTAGCAATTTGATTGGAATTATCATCTATTTTTACACTAATATCATTAGCACTTTTTAATAAACTTACATCACCACTAATAAAAAACTTTAAATTATTAAAAACATATTCGTTAAGATTTTTTGAATTTAAGTTCGAATAAGCATCAAAAATAGTTAAATCATTTAAACCCAAATGTTTACTATCAACTAAATTATTAATTGTAGTATTATCATGTTTTGAATTGGGGGTAACTGGTTCAATATTTGGTGTATTAGTTGTCGGTGGTACATTTGGATTGTTTGGAATGTTTCCATTATCCTCTGGTTGGTTTTCAGTTGGAGGAGTATTTGGTTTATCATTAGAATTTCCATCATTTGATGAAGATGAAGTTTTTTGTTCACTACAAGATGCTAATAAAATAGCTGGGGCAAACAAAGTTGCTAAAACACTTGATCAAGCAATTATTTTCTTTTTTTTCATTAATATAACCTTTTTAATAAAACTTATTCTTATTACTCTAAAAATGTTATAAAAATTTACTTTATTTAATTACTTTCAGTAAATAAATATAATTTTGTTTTATAACTTTTATTACCATAAATATCAAGGTTAATTTTAATCACTATATTAAATTAAATTTTAAGAATATCATTTATTAAGAAAAAATTTAATACATTTAAATTCACTAAAATATTTTTGGCTTAAAACTAGATTTTATTAATTCCACTTTCATAAAACTATTTACATCTAATTAAAATTTTATTATTTAACAATAATTTTTAAAAAAATATTTGCATGTTTTTATTAGTCATAATGCTTCATGATCTTTCGCAAGTAAAAAAATCTAAATTATTTTTTATTTTAATATTTTAAATGAATTTACTAAATCAATAAAAATTGAATATTTTCTATAAGATTTTTACTATTTATAAATGAGAATTTTGATTAAATTTTTTTCTAAATTTTAATAATTTGTTGCTAAATTTAATTATTAGCAATAAGTTGACAAACATTAATTATTTTTTGGTCAATTGAAAAAATAAGAAATGTTATAAATTTGATATTGTTTTATGGTTCTTTTCTTTTAAAATCATAGTAATTTTATTTTTATGTGACATTTGGTTAAATGAATTCAAATAAATTTTTTGATCCTATAACGATAACTAAAACAATAATTAAGAATTTTAAGGTCATGTTTATTTTGCTAAAATTAAAGGTAATAAAAATAATTAATATTAGTTATTAAAGTAATTTAAAACTTATAAATATTATGATAGATGTCAAAAACATAATTAATAAAAAAAGAATTAAAAAATTAGTTCTATCATTATTTTTACTTTTTATAGGTCCTCTCTCTCTCTCTCTCTATTGTAATTATTTTGGTTTCTTGTAGTAATGAGAATGTAGATGTTCCACCTAACAACAATGATGTTGATGGTGATAATAATTCAAATGATAATACTAATTTAAAACCTGAACAACCCAATATAGATTCAAGTAATATTCCTAAAGGTTGATGAGTTAAAAATAATGCTACAGCAGCACAAGCAAATCAATACCCTATTGGTCACATAATTGGTAGTTCTAACAATTTAAGTACTAATCCAAGTAATAAACCAATTTTTTTTAATTATCCACATTATGACTCAACAGGAAAATATGCTACTTTAAAATCTGATGGTGAACCAGTGCATAATTATCCTTCACCAGGAGTTCAAAGTGGACCAAATCAGTTTTCACAAGATGGATTTATTTCAACTGAAAAACATGTTCAATTAGCTAAACAAGTATTTAGTGTTGGGTTTCATAATGGTTCAGAAATGATTGGAACATGTTGAATTTTAGATTATAAACTCACTGACGATGAATCATACCCTTTGACATGATATTTTGGAACAAATGCCCACGTTTTAGATGATTTAAAAGTTGCAGATGATAGATTATACCCAGAAAAATTTGGCCAGTATAACCCAGTTTCTAATACTTATAGAACATTAAATACTAGTTCAATTTCATTATGACGTTTAATTAATCCTAAAGTTGGAGTAGTTGTTGATAGTGGTAGTAGCAATAATTCTGAATATTGAGCAGAAACTCAAATTAGTTTTTGTAATAATGATAAATGAGGTGAACATGGAATTGAAGAAGGTTATTATTTAAACAAAACACCTCTTAAAACAATTTTTACAGGAAATGATTTTTTAACAACATCTCCTAAAGATGATTCAACTAATTCATATTCAGATAGAGAAGAATATGCTGATTTTGGTGTTTTTGAATTAACATTTGAGAATGAACAACAAGCAAGAATTGCAACAAATGATTATTATAATTGACCCGAAAATAAAAAATTTAAATACCATAGAGATGATTTATTAAATAACCCATCTTTAAGAACTAATAGAGTTTATGAATTAGGATATCCTCAAGTTCAAGGAGGATATACTGCTACTAGGAGTGTTTCTATTAATTTAAACAAGCAAAGTTATAATTCAGGCATTAAAGATGAACCTAATGGTTTTAGTCGTTCAATAAATTACAATACTTGAATAAATAGTGAAGGCACATACGATGGGCATATAGCAATGCCATTTTTTGGATATCAATATGAATGGGTTGATAATTCAATTGAATATTTGCCCAATGAAAGTTCAATTAAAAAAACTCCTTATTCAACTTATGGACTTATTTATGCAATTGATAATGGAAATATGGCACCTGGTTCTTCTGGTGCTCTTGTAGTTGATGAAAATGGATATGCTTTAGGAATTCATTTTAGTAGTGACAATAATGCCGCTACAGGTAGTGCACAAGCATTTTATTGCAAAGGTTATGATTATAAAGGTTATTATGGCAATTATAATTTACCACAATATGATTTAATTCGTGGAGGCTATCCTAAACAAAAAGGCTCATATTATGATGGTTTAGTAAAGTTATATGGTAAGGATTCTAATTTTAAAACTAGACTTTTTCCTAATGGATTAATTTCAAGAGAGTAAAAACTTACTTTTTAAATAATATGAAGCATCTATAATTAGTTAAATCAATAAAATTAATATTTTTAAATTTTATTAAAAAACAATTTACATCAAAACTAATGATAGGTAAAATTATCAAAGATGGGTATTATTTTGCAAAAATACTAAAAACAATAAAATTTTAATTTTTAATTGAATTAAACTAAATTTAACTAGTTCTAATAATTTTTTTGGTATAACACTTTTTAAGAACTTTAATTAGAATACTATAGAACTATTGAATTTATATTATATTCAAATTTTCAAAAATTATTTTCAATTTTAAAAATAATAATCAACTCAAAATCAGTGTAGATATCTAGTTAATAAATTGATCAATTGTAAATAAATTATTTGAATCAATTTATTAGTTCTGAAATATGAATTTTAACTATTTTTAGAAAATTTATGTTAGTTTATTCAATTTAAATTTGAGTGTAAACAAGTTTTATGATTTTAATTAGGAATTAAAAACCACTAATTGCTCAATATTTTTATTCAAATATTTATTTGATTAATTAACTTTTAAAAAATCCAATTAGATTAATAAATCATTTTAAAACTATTCAAAGTATTGTATTAAATTACAATGCAAAATAGTACTTCATAATTTATATTATGATTTTTTTGTGATTGATTTTATAATGTATCAAGGACATTCTTTGTTAATACTCATTGTTTCTCTAGGATCTTTTACAACTACTAATTGATCAATACTTATATCTGATATTTTACCAATATAATTCTTATCATATAAGTTAATTGATATAGTATCACCAATTTTGAATGAAAATTGTTTTATACTTGTTGGCATATTATCTCAATTATATTGAACAATATATTTTGCTGCAGGAGCATTTTTATTAATAAAAAAACCATCAGGAGAAATGCATGATATTGGTCCATATATTCCTAAATTGGGAATTTCAACAATATCATTTTCTTTAAAATTAAATTTAATTGGTTGGTAAATAATACTGTCTATTTTTTTTCATTCATATGTTCTTATTTGATTATTAAATGTTAAGGATATTCCTAATCTATCAATTGATTTAATCATTCCTATTTTAAAATAATGTTTATATGTTATTCGAACTTGATCACCCTCTTTTAATGAAATTGGTTCGACTATTTTTATGCGATTTTTAGGGTAATTTGTATTGTTTACTTGCAAAATAGATCCATTGATGTTTTCTACAATACCATAAACATATGAATTATCATTTAATGTAATTCTTACTTTATCATTAATAGAAATATTTGGGTAATAATTATTGCTATTATTGCTACTATCAATGTTTCCATTGTCTAGACTGCTACTATTACCACTACTACTACTACCACTATTATTATTACTGCTACTATTACTGCTATTACTATTGTTTGTACTATTATTTACATTTGTATCATTTAAGCTACTATCATTACTATTACTGTTGTTGCTATTATTATTATTATTATTGTTGTTGTTGTTGTTGTTGTTGTTAGTATTATTGTTTGTGTTATTATTTACATTTGCATCATTTAAACTATTATCATTACTGCTACTATTTTCATCATTTTTTTGTACATTATTACAAGAAACTGCAATAGCACCAATTGAGCAAATGACAATTGATAAAGCAGGTAGTAAGAACGATAACTTTAACTTCTTATTTTTCATTTTTACATCCTCTTTTATCTAACATAAAAACAATTTAAACATCAACCACAAGTTTTTTAAACTTGGAATAATAATTATAACAAAAAATAAAATTTTTAATTACCTTGATACTAAACTTTTATTAAAACCAGTTTTACGTTAGCTTCATTAAATTTAAAATTTAGTCTATTAATTTCATTACATCATGATTAAGTATTTTTTTATCTGCATTTACAAATCAAGTTAAGGTATAAATACTCTAAAATGCAGATAGCATTAAAAGATATAAATAGTATTAATTGATTTAGTCATAAATATGCTAATTTTGGTATAATCATAGGTTGATATTTATATGTAGTGATTTTTCATATAAGATATTTTATGATAACTGACATGTGGTAATAGTTTAAAATGTCAAAAAAAAGATTGTCATTTGATTTGATACTTAAAAGTACAATAATTTTTGTACTAATGATTTTAAGTATCATTGGTATTGTTTTTGGGTCTTTAAGGATTGCTGATAAAGTTAACCGTGGTCCTTCTTATGAAGGAACGATTTCTACAACTGTTTACTTCTCTCCTTATGAATCTACTAACACTTCATCACAATCTACTTTAGATTTTACTAAACCTCGTGTTAGTGCAGATACACAACTAATTCAAGATATCCCAAATATGCTTCAAGGTATATCAGATGTCTATGCAAATCGTTTATATGCTCAAGGATTTAGTCAAGTTGTTATTAGTTCAAATGTTGCTGATACAAATGCGAAAAATATTGATAGTAGTTTAATGAATCCTTCATGATTGGTTAATAATTCATTACCTTCAATTACAGTTACTGTTAATAAACTTAATCCTGAAAAGCGTGAAGAATTAAATTATACTCAACAAGTAATTAGAGAAACAACTTTTGATATTGCAAGAAGTTTCAAGTTATCATTTGAAACAACTGATGGTATTTCTGTTTTCGATTCTGCATTAACTGGTCAATCAGAATCAACAGTTAATCAAGCTGCTAAGTTTATTCAGGGTTCAGCAACTGCAACAAGACCTTCTGTAAGTTCTACTGATAGTTCATTAACATTAGAATTAAACATTCCTGGAAGTAATCTAAATGTAACTGATGATGGTGCTTTGACATACATTAACAAGTTTCTTAATGATAATGGGCATGGTTCTAGTGATTATTTTGTAGGGAATGGACAAGCTAGTGTTGAAGGAACTGCAACAGGTCTTTTTAATCCTGGTGCCAATGGAACAACAGTTGAAGGTAATCGTAATTTAATATTATG
Organism: Mycoplasmoides alvi ATCC 29626; assembly: GCF_000701785.1. Taxonomy (GTDB): domain Bacteria; phylum Bacillota_I; class Bacilli_A; order Mycoplasmatales; family Mycoplasmoidaceae; genus Mycoplasmoides; species Mycoplasmoides alvi. Next base: position 139,604 of record NZ_KL370824.1, read on the forward strand.
AAGTGACAAAGATGCTGCTTTGGCATATGTTCGTCATATTTTTAATGTTACTGAATCTAGTTTAGAATTCATTAGTTTTAGTACCCCAGAGCTAAATCTTTGAAAATTTTTACACCGCAGAGATCCTTATGATGGTTCTACTGATACAACTAAAAATACATCATTAAAACGTTCTTTTTCAAGTGCTAACGAAATTACACTAGATAACCTTTACTATATTTATGCTGCCCCTAGTGCTTTTAAATCAGCAGCTGCTGACGATTCTTCATCAACTTCAGAAATTTCTACACCACTTGAAACTCGTACTGGTCGTGGTTCACCAAATGATTATTCTTCTTTGTTTAGTCCATACATTTTATATGAGGCTAGAACAACAAATGCTAAAGATAGCACTCAAAATTCCACTTTGAGTAGTCTTTTTCCTAAAAATCAAACTTTTAGTCATGGAGGAAATACTAAGTTTGTTTTAACCCAAACTTTAAATGATACTGGATCTTATGCAAATTTAGATTTTGCTACTGCTAGTCGTTTTGCTAATTTAATCAACTCAGGTAATTTTAACAATAATGTTCAAATTATTAGTGCTAATTCAAGCGATAATTTACCAATTTTACAATCAACTTTTGTTGAAATTGATGCATTTGCAGCTTCAATAATTGCTTTAGGAGTTTTTGTTCTTTTAATTGGAATTATTATTAGTGTTTTATATCGCATTCCAGGGTTGTTTAGTTTTTTACCAATTTTACTTGGAGCAGTTTTAAGTTTATTACTTTACAATGAATTTGGTGGAATTATAGATTTATTTACCTTCATTGGTTTGATAGGACTCATTTCAATAGGTATTGGCTGTTTACTTTTAATTTTTGAAACATTTAGGCGAAATGTCCGGAATAGTACCTCAATTATTGAGGCTAGTAGGTTAGCTTATAAAAACACTTTTATGAAAATTGTTGATGTTCATTTAGTGTTATTAATTTTAGGTTTATTTTTAATGTATGTTGGTAAATACCAAGAAAGTGCTTTTGGTGTTTTATTAGTTGTTGGTACATTTATATCTTTCTTTGTTGTTTATGGATCTTCAACAATTTATATTAAATTATTTATGTCAATGAATAATTGATCAAATCCAAATTTATTTGTGTTTAAAAAAGATGCAAAATGATTAAATCAAATTACTGGACAATTAAATTTAACTGAAATTCGCAATAAAGAAATTTTAACTTCATCTTTAATGAATGTTGATGATGAATTGCAAAATTTATTTAAGCAAAGTTTCAAAAATGTTTTTTTCAACAATAGAACTTTATGATGCTTGTTAATTTGAGCAAGTGTTGTTGTTTTGGGAGTTATTACCTTAATATTGTTCGGTCTTGGTATTGTTTTACCTTTGGATGCTAGTGTTCAACGTTCTGGTTTATTGATGTTCATTTCAATTTTAGGTGCAATGGGAATAACTGCACTTTATCTTATTGTTAGGTATCGTTGAATTGTTGTTCTTCCATATTTGGTAACAAGTATAGTTATTTTCTTTATTTTAATTTCAACATTATTAATTTTTAATAGCGTAATTGCTTTAAATGTGCAATTTGAAAGTATTTTTGTTTTGTTAATTGCTTGAGTATTTAGTCAGGTAGGAATTATTTTTTCGATTTCTTGAAACTATAATTATTGATATAGTTATGTCATTTACAAAAAAGAATCATTAATAAAGTTAACTAATAATAATATTTTTACATCTAAAGAAATGTTTACTTGCTATATGGCACTACCTTTAATTGGGATGTTAATTCTGTCATTATTTAATTTAGGTGGTGATGGAATGCTTACTAGTGACTCCTTGAATGGCTTTATGTTTGTTTTATTAGCAATTTTAGCTATTTCAATTTTCTTTTCGACTATTGCAGTCCAAATATTATTTAGTCAACTTTTAGGTTTAATGATGCTTGCGCGCCAATCACTTATGAATAAAACAAAGAAAAAATTAGAAGTTCGTTATGAAAGAACTGATTATGACCGTTTTGATGAACAAATTATTCCTGGAATTAATGACAATCGAATAGGAAGACAATATTAATTTCTATGACTGAAAAAATGAAACAAAAAATTGATGCTAAAATCTTTAAAATTGCTAATTTTCCAATTAAAGATATGTTGTTTTATGATATTACTCCATTAATTAATGATGCTGAATTATTTTCAAAAATTATTGATCAAATGAAAAGATTTGCAAAACAACTTGATGTTGATGCAATTATAGCTCCTGAATCTCGTGGTTTTATTTTTGGTTCTGCTTTAGCATATGCGACTAAATTACCATTTATTGTTGTTCGTAAACCAAATAAATTACCAAGGAAAACACTACGTGAAAATTATTCATTAGAATATAATGACAATGCTGCTCTAGAAATTCACAAAGATGCTATATTACCTAATCAAAAATTATTACTTGTTGATGATTTATTAGCTACAGCAGGAACTGTTAAAGCTATTTCTCGTTTAATTAAGAGATCTGGTGGAAAGCTGGCTGGTTATAGTTTTTTAATTGAACTAGAAAGTTTAAAAGGTCGAAAATTATTGAATAATAAATTGCCATTAAATGTAATAATTAAATATTAAACATATATTTCAAAATAACATAGAGTAAAACAAAATGGAAACAAATTCATCATCTAATGCAGTAATTAGATTTCAAAATGTAAGTTTTGCTTATAGTGAAGATTTTGTTGTTAAAAATGTTACTTTTGAAATTAAACAAAATGAATATGTTTGCATCATTGGACATAATGGTTCTGGTAAATCAACAATTTCTAAGTTGTTATCTGGGATTTTGAGACCTCAATTAGGTAATATTTACTTGTATGATCATTTAGTTGATAAAAATAGTGTTAAATTTTTACGTGATAACATTGGTATTATTTTCCAAAATCCTGATAATCAATTTATTGGAATAACTGCAGAGGATGACATTGCATTTGGATTAGAAAATCGTAAGATTCCTCGGGAAGAAATGATTAAGATTGTAAATGATGTCGCAAAGCAAGTTCAAATTGAAAATATTCTTAAATACGAACCCCATAAATTATCTGGAGGTCAGAAGCAACGTGTAGCAATTGCTGGAATTTTAGCAATTAATCCTAATGTTATTATTTTTGATGAATCTACATCAATGCTTGATCCTAAGGGTAAAATGGACATAAAACAATTTATGATTTCTTTAAAAAATCGTGGTAAATCAATTATTTCTATAACTCATGATATGGAAGAAGTTATTTATTGTGATCGCGTTTTTGTTATGGATGAAGGCAATTTAATTAAACAAGGAACTCCAAAAGAAATTTTTGCTGACACGTCTTTTTTACGAAAAATTAAATTGGATATTCCTTTTACATTGTCATTGGCACAGCAATTAAGTGAATTTAATAATAAAATTGAACCAACATTAGATTATAATGAACTAATTGAAGGGATTGCATCATGCTTAAAAAAACAAAACTAGCATCACCGCTTCAGCGTGATGAATTCTTATTAGTTGATAATTTATCTTGTATATTTAATGAAAAGACATCAGATGCTTTTGTTGCTTTAAGTAATATTAGTTATACCTTTAAAGAAAACAAAATTTATTGCATTATTGGAGATTCTGGTAGCGGCAAGTCTACATTAGTTTCACATTTTAATGGTTTATTAGTTTCTAAGTATGGTGATATTTGAATTCGTGATTTTTATTTAGGAGGCCATAAACGTAAAGTTAAAAACATTAAAAAATTAAGAAAAATTATTTCTATGGTTTTTCAATTTCCTGAATATCAATTATTTAAAGACACAGTTGAACATGATATCATGTTTGGTCCAGTTGCCTTAGGCGCTTCTAAACAAGAAGGTCAAAGGTTAGCAGAAATTTATTTGAATAAAATGGGTTTGGACAATTCATATTTAGAAAAAAGTCCATTTGAATTATCAGGCGGCCAAAAAAGAAGGGTTGCAATTGCTGGTATTTTGGCAATTGAATCTGAAGCAATTATTTTTGATGAACCAACAGCAGGATTAGATCCACAAGGCGAGAATGAAATGATGAAAATTATTTTTGAAGAAAAAGCCAATAATAAAACTGTTTTTGTTATTACTCATCAAATGGAAAAAGTTCTTGAAATTGCTGATGAAATTATTGTTATGTCAAAGGGTCAAATTATTAAGCATGGAACACCATATGAAATTTTTACTGATAATTATTTACTAGAGAACACCACAATTATTATTCCACCAGTTATTAAGGTAATTAAGGATCTTGTAAATAAAAATCCAAAATTTTTAAAACTTTATAAATATGAACCAAGGACTGTCAAACAATTAGCTATTGCAATTAATTCAATAATTAATGAGGAAAATAATGAATAGTTTTATTAATGGTTATATTTTAAGAAACTCATTTGTTCATAAAATGAACCCAGTTTTAAAAATTTTAATTTTTATTTGTTTTGTTATTTTAATTTTATTACCATTAGGACTAATTTTTCAATCATTTATTTTTATTTTAGCAACTGCTATTTTTTTTATTGCAAAATTACCATACCGAATTTATTTAAATAACTTAAAGCCTGTTATTTTTATGTTTGTTATTTTGCTTTTTATTAATTGATTTACTTACCGTAACCCAGGATTTATTGAAATTTTTAATGGATATAGTAGAAATAATTTTCTACAAATTGGTTATTATAATGATACATTTTTATCAAATATTTATGATCAAACTAATTTTGCTTTTTTTTTCGATCCACAAAAATTTCCTAATTTTCATGTTCGATTAGATGGTATTGATCAACCAGTTAATTCATATCAAGATTTTTTATTGTTACTAAAAAATAAAGGTTTTGATAATGTAATAGATCATAATGGTCAATTAGCTCTTAGTGATAATTACAAATTAATAATTGGTCATTTTTTTGGTTCTAATATTGTTGGTTTAAATCTAGTTACAAATAATAATATGCATATCATTGAACCGTTAATGCAATTTAATGGATATTCTTTTTCTGTTCGGGCGATAATTATGGCTTTATTTATTACTCAGAAAATCCATATCATGATTATTTTGGCAATTATTTTAACTTCAACAAGTACATCAATTGAATTGTCATTTGCGATTGAACAAATGTTATCACCATTTAAAATTTTTAAACTTCCTGTTAGTGCTTTAGCAATGACAATTAGTATTGCAATTAGGTTTGTACCATCCTTATTGCTTGAATCACAAAGAATTTTAAATGCACAAGCATCTAGAGGAATTGACTTTAAAAATGGTAATTTTATTGAACGTGGGCATGCTTTAGTTTCATTAATTGTGCCAATGGTTTCAATTGCTTTTAGAAATGCTAATGAAATTTCTAATGCAATGGAAGCTCGTGCTTATAATTCTAGATATGCAAGAACACGTTACCGGATCTTTAAAATCCATTTTAAAGATTGATTAATTTATTTATTAATTATGATTTTTTTAGGTTTTGGAATATTTGTGACAATTAAATTAGTCTTTTTTGCATTTTTTGGTTCAGCAGCTTGAATGACTCAGGGAATAGGAAGCAATGTCAAAGTCTTCAATTCTTAAATCAAAAAATAACTTAACTAGGTATTGTTTTAAAATTAGTTACAATGGTTCAAAATTTAATGGATGAGCAATTCAAACAAATTATAAAACAATTCAAGGTGACCTTCAAAATGTTTTATTTGATTTGTATAAACAAAAAATAATAGTGTATGGTTCTGGTAGAACTGATTCAGGTGTTCATGCCATTGAGCAGGTCTTTCATTTTGATGCTCCAAGTTATATATCAATTAAAGGAATTCTTTCTAAATTGAATAATTACAATAAAGGTTTGTGACACGTATTTGGGGGTAAGATCTTAAATACTCCATTTCATGCTCGATTTAATGTTAAAAACAAAACTTATCTTTATAAAATAAAATTAGTAAATGTAGTTGACCCTTTAAGTTATGATTTTTTTTGACAAATTTTAGAAAATATATCACTAAAAAAATTAAGAGATATTACAAAATTGTTTAAAGGTGAACATGATTTTTTGTCATTTACAACTGAATATTCTAAAAATTCAATTAAAAAAATAAATGATATTAAAATTTCCAAACAAAAAAATTTAATTCAAATAAAAATAAATGGTTCTGGATTTCTAAGACATATGGTTAGAATGATTGTTGGTTGTATGGTAAGTTTTGCTAGTGGTAAAATAACTTTTGATGATTGTCTTGAGTTGTTTAAAAATCCTAAGAAAGGAAGTGCAATTTTTAAAGCACCTTCATCAGGTTTATATTTATTAAAGGTTATTTATTAAATTTATGAATTTTGATAATATTCGAAATGATGTTAAGTATCTTTTATTTGATTTAGATGGGACATTAGTTAATAATGAACGCTATTTGACTGATGAAAATGCTAAATTATCAACTTTATTGCCATCTTTAAATTTAAAACATTCAATTATCACTGGTAGACCTTCATTTATGTTTCAGAAAGAAATTGATGAAATTAAACCAACAATTCCTATTATTGCTTGTAATGGTGCCCATATTTTTGATGGTAATGAGATTTTGTATTCAACATTTATAGATCAAAATGTTGTTAATGAATTAATTCATTATTTAATAAAAGAAAAATTAAATTTTTATTTGTATACTTCTACTCAAATTTATACATTTCCTAATGACTTTGCGCATGTAAATAGATGAAAAGAAATTATTCAAAAACTTCCATTAAACTATCAATGAAAAATAGATGGTATTAATTTTTACAATTTTCATGATCCAGTTACTAAATTTTTGGTTTCTAGTTCGGAGCAAGATGTGGTATTTAATAAAATTAAATCAATATTTAGAGATAAGTTATATTTGGCAAAAAGCACTTCTAGTTCAATTGATATTGGTAAACCTATGGTTGATAAAGGTAGCGGATTAGTTAAATTAATGCAAAAATTAAATATTGATCCAAGTCAAATTATGGTTTTTGGAGATGGTGGAAATGATATCCCAATGTTCAAAATAGCAAAATATAGTGTTGCATTATCAAATGCAGCCCAATTTGTTAAAGATGCTGCCACATTCATTACTGATTTGGACAATAATAATAGTGGCGTTTACCACTTTATTAAAAAAATATGAAATTTATAAGTAACTAGATATTAGTTGAAAACAAATTAATTTTTTAGTTTTATTAAATTTATTTTTTAATAATCTTTTTTATTTTGATTATTGCTCCATAAAGTATTAGTATTAATAAACTTATTGTCATGCCTATAATTAGTCAAATCGAAATGATAAAAAAAGTTTTATCAATTGGTACAATAGTTTCAGAGTTTGATGGTGATTTTGTTGGAAAATGCAATTCATTTGGTTTTAAAATATCAAATTCATAAGATTTCCTTGGATCATAGGTATCAAAAAATATTAAAGAATATGGTGTGATAATATTGTTATCGTTAATTTCTACAATTTCATTTTTTAATAATTGAATAGGTTTACTAGTTATATCACAAACTTGATTCATTTTTTTATTCGTAGAAGTATATAAACCTGAGTATGTTACATATGTTTTTCCAGGATAATTATTTTCAAGTGAATTGACTGCATATATTGAATCATATGTTAATGCAGTTTTATATTCATATAAAAAACCTACTTCAACAATACCTTTTTTAGTAAAAACAATAGAGCCATTTGATAAAAGAATATCATCACTTGATATATTACCTGGATACAAAGATTCACCAAATTTTTTACCTTTTAATCCATAAATTCCATCTGTTGCAACGATTCCGCAGTCAAATTTATCTATAATATTTTTTGGCATTGATTGAAATTTTCCAGCAAATCAATATATTCCATATGAAGTAAAAATATATGCATATGTTATTTTGTAAAAACTTTTTTGATTCAAAACAGTTGTTCTGTAGTTGGATAAAATATCTGGTGTGCATATTTGAATACCATCTGAATTATATACACCATCAGAAGTTGCAACCAAGGTTTGAGAGTAAGATGAACTAATGTCAAAAAAATTAAGTAAATTTAGTTTTCCAGGAACCCTAAATTTGTCTATTAAAATTTCTGTGCCATTACTATTAAAAACACCTTTATTTGTTACTATAATTTTTCCACCCATTAAAATAACATCACTTTTTCTAACCAATCCAGTAAATTCATAAACAAGAAGCTTTGATCCATCATTTTTAAAAATACCTTTAGTGGTTGCAATCATATAAGGTGTTACTTGTATAATTTCATCTTTTTTTATATTATTTGGAAATTCATTATTTAATATTTTGATACCTTTTTCTGTATTGAAAATACCATATTTTGTTACAAGGATAATTGAAGTTTGAAATAAAATATCATCAATTTGAGGTTTTGATCAAATATCATTGAAAAGATGTTTAATAATTACTTTTTTATCTGGATATGAATATGAGTATCAAAAACAGCCTCTTTTTGAAGCAATAAAATGTTCTGAAAAGTATATGATATCAGCTTTTTTAAATGGACCAATTGAAATTTTAGTTACAAACGGAATCTTAACTTCATCTGCATTAATAGTTAAAAAACCAACACCAGTTCTTAGTGCTTTTATTTCAAATTCTCCATTACCATAATCTTTTATTTCAGCTAAATCTAAGGAATTAATTTTAGCTTTAACATTACTTAAATATTTGTAATTTGTAACTTGAAAAGTACAAAAAGGTTCTAAATCAGTCATTACTAATGCTTCATTTATTGGGATATTAGTTTCAATTCTTTTGTATTCTGTTTTTATTGAAGTTAATTTATTTTGTTGCAAAAGATCAAAATTATTTTGAGAATAATTCATTTTTTCATTTTTTAAAAATTCACTATGCAACAAATTTTGATTGCTTGCAGATATTCCAATGTTAATTGAAGAAGCAACTATAAAAAAACTAAATAAAGTTTTTTTAAAAAAAGGTATTTTGGTTACTAAAAGTTTATTCATTTAAAGAGATTCACACATTAATTTATATGATTTAAGTAATTTATATTTGCTAATTATTTTTAAATTTAAAAGGCAAAAACCAAGTGCTTTAAATCTTTGTATTCTTTTAAAATTAAAAATTGTTAACTTAAAAATTTAAAGAATACTTTTTTAATTCTAATCCTAAAAAAGATTATTTAAGAATTAAATTATTTTAAATAGATTTTAATTATTTAAATTTTTTAAATAAAGTTACTAATAATTCTTTTTTGTGTTATTGTCTTATACATAAACATTTAGTTATTAAATCTTTATCTTTAAATTTTTATGAATGGATTGAATTTGTATGAATATTAATAAATCTAAAAATGAATTAAAAAAATTTAAGCATTTAAGGTTTAGTTTAAAACTATTTATTTCATTTTTTTTAGTATTTATTGTAGCATTATCAACAATTTCATTATTGTATTTTAATTATTTTACTATCAGTCAAGATCGAAAAAAAATTAATCACCAAAAAATATCTTCTTTATCACTAAATAAAACAAAAAAATCAATTGATAGTGATTTTTCAAATGTTGTTATAAGAAGAAATCCTATTAATAACTTTAGTGGTCTTGATGTATCTAAAAATAATAATCAAAAAGCTAAAAAATTAGTTTTAACAACAAAAAAAATTGGTAAAACAAATTTTTATGGAGTTGGTTTAGTTGATGATCATCTTAACATCATAAATAACTGATTACTATCAAATGTAGAAAACATTGATACTAGTTTGAACTACACAACAAATATTATTCCTGGAAAAAATCAAAATACTTTTTTTGTTTTAGCTGGTATAAGTAATTTAGCAAAGGCTTTAAACATTGTTTATGATTATTATAATTCATCTCAAATTTATTTTGATGATGTTGTTAAAACTAATTTAGATCATGCTCCATCTATCAAAATTTTTAAAATTCATGTTGATAATGATATTATTTCATCAGATTTAGATGATCCTTACTATGAATTTGTTTATCCAGAATTTTCTGATCAATTTTCTCCAGGACCAATTAAACAATATGCAGGATTACTTTTTTTTGATCGTTTAGGTATTTTTTGCTCAACTAAAAATCAACAGGATATTAACAATCATATTTACTATGGAGCTGGTGGATATTATCAATATTTGTTTTATGGTCAGTTGTTTGCTTATAATTATGAAAATTTAAACGAAGATGAATTTGCACTAATTAGTTCGCAACTAGGACCTGACATTGAAATGGGAAATTTGTATGCATATTACAACAAAAAATATAAATCATGCATGTCAGCATTAGACAATGATATGTTTTTGCATGATCAATTAAGTAGTGTTTTTTGACACACACCATCAGATTTTCATCATGCATATGAAATAAATGAACAATATAAATCTAAGAATAAATTCTCATATACAATTCAATATCCAGATGGTCATATTGGAAATGCATCTGATGAAGATTCATTAACAACAAAAGCAGCTATATCAATTGCATTTATGATGGATTTTGCTATTCAAAATCCAGTACCGTTTGGTGATAAATCTCAAATTTATTATCCTAATGTAATGCATCATCAATTTGATTGAGTTCATAGTTCAACTTATATTTTTACACCTGGATGATTTTTGTTTTTACCTAGAACTTCATCCGTTAAATATTCATATTTTGTTCATAAACGCGATTTAAAACCTTTGAATATTTGATTTCATACAGTTGCAATATCATATGATGAAAATTCAAAAAATTACTATTCACTTTTTGCTGGCCCAGGTTATTTATGCGAAAATGTATGCGAATATTTATATTGTAAATTTGATTATTTTCAAAATGATGATTCAACTAGTTTATATGATGCAACACCTATAATTTCATCTGAAACAAATCTAATTAGTTCCTCTTATACAACTGGTGAACAAGCTGATATTCCAATTTTTTCTAAACCTTTTGTTGGCAATTTTTTTTCAGAAAATAAAATTTTAGTTTTTTTTAATGGTGCAACTTACAATGATGAAAAATGAGGAGTTTTTATTAGAGATAAATTTTATTGAATTAAATTTATTTCTGGAGGTGCTTTTTATTTCACACCTACATTAGTTAACTTCACTTATGATAATCAAAGTAAAATTTTAAGTTATTTTGATAATGAAAATATTTATTCGATCATTTTAGATGATAATTTACCAGTGGCAAAAAACATATCCAAAAAATTTTTAATGTCATTAAATAGTTTTACTTTTATTGATAGTGGTTCAATGATAGATAAACAAATAATTTGTAGTTTTGATGGTATTAATAAAATTGAAGCTACATGGTATAAAGTTTATGATACTTTTAACAAAAAAATTTATTACTATATTTCTGAATCAAGTATTGATAAAAATAACAAAGCAAGTATTATAGATACTTTGGATTGATATGAAATCGGTCATTCAAATTTAAAAAATGATGAAAATTTTACACCAACTGAGAAAAAACAATCTATTAAAGAAATTTTAAGTAAAAAACCAAATGATTTAAAAAAATTGTTTAATTTTTCACAACGTACTTCTGGAACCATCAAAGAATTAGAAAATCGTGGTTTTTTAATTGTTAATATAACCAAAGATACAATAGGAATTGCTGAAATTATTTTTTATAAAAATAATTTGCTAATTGGATTTGCAAATAAGCATAAGGATACAGAAATTATTTCAAAAAATGAATATCCATTTTATGCTAACTATACAAATGTTTTCAAACAAAATTAAAGGTTTTATTAAATAATAAATTAATTCCTTTTTATTTTTTTGTTTTAAAAATTAGATTTTTACTTAATATTTGATAGTGATTTTAAGTGTGAATAAAATTAATATTAGATTAATATTTAATGAATTTATAATTAATTAGATATTTATTATGTATCAAGTTTATGTATTTAATTTAAACAATAACATTTTTGTTTTTTAAAAAATTGGGATTTAGATTGTTTACAATGAAGCAAATTATTCATAAAAAAATCAAAAAAAACAATAAGAAAAAAATTGCTATTTTAACATCTGGTGGAGATTGCCCCGGAATGAATACTGCGATTTATTCTTTAGTTAGACAGTGTTTATACTATGATTATGAACCTTATTTAGTATTTGAAGGTTATAAAGGTTTGGTTGAAGATAATATTGTTATTGCTAATTATGAGGAAGTAAAAAAGAATGCTTTTTTAGGGGGTTCATTCATATACTCTGCAAGATTATTAGAGTTTAAAGAATTGCTAACTAGACAAAAAGCTGCACTAAATTTAAAAAAAAGATCTATAAATACTTTAATTGTTATTGGTGGAGATGGTAGTTATCAGGGGGCTAAATTATTATCTGAACTTGGAATTAATTGTATATGTTTGCCAGGAACAATTGATAATGATATTGCCTCATCAGATTGAACAATTGGTTTTTATACTGCACTAGAATCAATTGATTTAGCAATTAGTCAAATTAAAGATACTTCTATTTCTCATAATCGTGTTGGATTAGTTGAAGTAATGGGTCGTTATTGTGGTGATTTAGCCATGTATTCATCCATTTCTAGTTGTGCTGATTTAATCATTACATCTGAAAATTTTATGCAGCCAAATGAAATTGCTAAAAAAGTTAAAGATGCATTTACAAAAAACAAAAAAAGAAGAACATTTACTATTGTTATTACAGAAAGAATGTATGGAGCTAATAACAATCCTACCTTAGAAGATATTGCATCTTCAATTTTAAAAACTTCTGGTCATTTAACTAATATTAATCGTTTAGGTTATTTGCAGCGCGGCGGAATGCCCAATTTTATGGATCGTATTTTAGCAATTAAAATGGGTATGTATGCAATTGATCTAATTAGCAAAAATAAAAACAATCGAATTGTTTCAATTAAAAATGACAAAATTGTTGATGTAGATTTTAAGATTGGATTTAATTTAAAAAGACCAAAACATTTAAAAGAAATTCAAAAATTAAACAGCATTCAGGAAAAAATTTAAATCATGAACCATTTAAAAAGAACAAAAATTATTGCAACTTGCGGACCATCTTTAACTCAAAAATTATGAACTCTTAGTGACTTAGAAAATTTAAAGAACAAAGATTTAAAGAAAAAAGCATATGAAAATATTGAAAATATTTTAAAAAATGGTGTTACAACAATCAGATTAAATTTTAGTCATGGAAATCAAGAAGAACAGTTAGTTCGAATAAAAATTTGCCGTGATGTAGCAGAAAAATTAGAAATACCAATTTCAATTATGTTAGATACTCAAGGACCAGAAATTAGAGTTGGTAGTGTTGTTGATGAAGGATGTCAAATTAAAACTAATGATTTAGTCCAAATTTATACTGTTAAAAACATAATTGGTTCTAAACAATCATTTTATGCAAGTGATTCAACTGGCACTTACAATATGATTAATGATTTAAAGGTTGGTTCTATCATTCTAGTTGATGATGGAAAATTGCATTTAATAGTAAAAAAATTTGATTACAAAAATAACATTATTACTTGTGTTGCTCAAAATACTCACACAATTACAAGTAGGAAACGCATTAATTTACCAAATGCTAATTATTCAATTCCTTTTTTGTCAAAAAAAGATGAAGCTGATATCTTATTTGGAATTAAGAATAAAGTTGATTATCTTGCTTTATCTTTTGTTAACAATGCTTTAGATGTTAAAAAAGTACGAACTATTTTAAAAAAGCATAATGCTGAACATATTAAAATTATTTCAAAAATTGAATCTAGTTATGCGATCAAAAATATTGATTCAATTATTGATGCTTCTGATGGAATCATGATTGCACGGGGTGATTTATCATTAGAAATACCTTTTTATGAAGTTCCACATTGAGAACGATATATTATTAAAGCATGTCGCTTTAAAAATAAACGTGTTATTGTTGCAACACAAATGCTTGATTCTTTGGAAAAAAATATTCAACCAACTAGGGCCGAAGTAACTGATGTTTATTTTGCTGTTGATCGTGGTACTGATGCAACAATGTTATCTGGAGAAACAGCAAATGGTTTATATCCATTGGTAGCTGTAAATGTAATGCAACTTATTAATAAGCAATCTGAAATTTTATTTGATTATGAAAGAGCAACAACTTATTATTATTCTAATGGAAAAATTAGTAAAACTAAATTTGGTAAAATTGTCAATAGTATTGCTAAGAAAGTTTGTCCTAAAAGAATTGTTGTTAATGGTGAATTTGGTTATGAATTTATTGTTCATTTTACAAATGATGAAAATGAAATTTATAGTCTTTCCAATATTCGTTTAGCAGCAGGTGTTATCATAATTACAGACAATGATAAAGTTTATACTAGTCATGGTATTGATTATGGGATTTTTACCTACAAAGTTGATGATTTAACTATGGCAAAAAAATTATGAAAAGAGGTTAGTTTAAGGGCTATTAATAAATATAAAAAATTTGGTATAATTAAGTCGAGATTACCAAGTATTGTCTTGGTTAATAGCAAACTAGTAACTGTGAAAGGTTAATAATTTATATGATTAGACCATTACATGATAACATTTTAATAAAACCATTAGTTGAAGAAGAAAAAATTTCCAAAAAAGGCATAATTTTATCAACAAATAATGATGAAAATTCAAATACTACAAAAGGTGTTGTTGTAAGTCTTGGTGATGGATTAGCTTATGCAAAAAACACTCAAGTAGTTTTTAAAGTAAAAGTTGGTGATGTTATTTTTTTTAAAGAATATAGTGGAACCAATATTATTGATAGTGATAATAAAAGTTACAAAATTTTATCATATGAAGATATTGTTGCAGTTGAAGAAAGCAATTAGTTTATTTTAAAATAGAAGTTTTTAACAAAGAGTAGGTTTATATTAATATTATGGCAAAAGAACTAACATTTGCAAAAAATGCAAGAAACCGTTTGATGGTAGGTTTAAATAAATTAGCTGATGCAGTTAGAGTTACAGCAGGTCCTAAAGGTAGAAATGCTGTAATAGAAAAAAAATATGGAGCTCCTTTAATTGCAAATGATGGAGTAACAATTGCTAAAGAAATTGAATTATCTGATCCAATTGAAAATATGGGTGCTAAATTAATTGCTGAAGCAGCTATTAGTACAAATGATATTGCTGGTGATGGAACTACAACTGCAACGATTTTGACTCAAGAAATGGTAAATCGGGCAGTTGATGCAATAAATAGTGGTTCTAATCCGGTAAATATTCGTCGTGGAATTGAAGAAGCAACTCAAGTAATAATTCAAGCTTTAACAAAAGCTTCAAAATCAATTACAACTTCTGATGAAATAGCACAAGTTGGAGCTATTTCATCAGGTTCTAAACAAATTGGTGAACTAATTGCTAAAGCAATGCAAATTGTTGGTAAGCAAGGTGTGATTACAATTGATGATGCAAAAACCTTAACAACTACCTTAGATACAACTGAAGGTCTAGAATTTAAAGGCGGTTATGGTTCACCTTACATGGTAACAGATCATGAAAAAATGGTTGCTGTTTTAGAACAACCTAAAATTTTAGTTAGTGCTAACAAAATTAATACTGTTAAAGAATTGGTTCCTATTCTTGAAGCTTGCATGGAATCTAATGATTCTTTAGTAATTGTTTCAACAGATTTTAGTGATGAAGTTGTAACCACTTTGGCAGTTAACAAATTACGAGGAACACTAAATGTTATTACTGTTAAGTGTAATGAGTATGGAGAACGACAAAAAGCTGTTTTAGAAGATTTATCAATTACTGTTGGTGCAACTTTAATTGATTCTGCAATTGGTGTTGATTTGAAAAATGTAACAATGGAACATCTTGGTACTGCTGGTAAAGTTACTGTTGGCAAAGAAAAAACAACAATTATTGATGGTGGTAAAGATAACCAAGATGCTATTAAAAACCATATTAAAACATTAGATTCTAGATTAAGATCTATTGGCAATGAGGACAAATATAGTGCTGAAATATTGCGCGAAAGAATTGCTTCATTATCTCAAGGTGTTGCTGTGATTCGTGTTGGTGGGGCAACTGAAATTGCTCAAAAAGAATTAAAATTAAGGATTGAAGATGCTTTGAATTCTACCAAAGCTGCTGTAGAAGAAGGTATTGTTTCTGGTGGTGGAATTGCTTTAATAAATAGTATCTCTTCTATTGCTTACTTAACATCTAGTGATCGTGAAGTTGCTATTGGTTATGACATTGTTCGTGAGGCTTTGAAAGCACCTGCTAGACAAATAATTGAAAATGCAGGATTTAATAGTTCAAAAACCATTAATTATATTTTAAATCAAGGTGTTGGTATAGGTTTTAATGCTGAAACTGGTGAGTATGTTGATATGATCCGTAGTGGAATAATTGATCCAACTAAAGTTACTAAAACTGCATTAGAAAAAGCTTCTAGTGTTGCAGGATTAATGATTACTACAGAAGTAGCAATTAATGATATTAAAGAAAATAATGAAAAAAATAATGTTTTCGGTGAATAAATTTTCATGTTTATATTAGGATAAAATTAGCATATGCAGATTAACATAACATCAAATAAAACAATTAAAACAATTGTTGCTAAAAAAGTTGATTCAAAACAAGGTTATGGTGTTGATAAAAAAAATGATTTACCAGGAAAAGTAGAATTTAAAGTGGTTCTACCATTTTGTAGTGATGTTTTTTATACAAAATTTAAAAGTTATTTAGTATCACAATATGACACAAATGTTATTGATGTAGATAGTTTTATTAATGTTATTGGCAATGATTCTGCTGAACAAATTGTTAATTTAATTGTTGCTATTGTTGAATTTGTAGAAAGCACCCCATTTTCTAAAAAAACTAAAAAAGTTGACAAACCAAACTTTATCTTAAAAATTAATAAAAAATATGAAAAAATTATTGGTCCTGCTTTAAATGTTGCTAAAGCGATGACTTTAGTTCGTGAATTGCAAGATACACCATCAGATGTTTTATATCCTGAAACATTTGTTGAACGCTTTAAAAAAGAATTTAAAAATATAAGTAATGTTAAAATTAGTGTTTTAGATAAAAAACAAATTGCTGCTAAGAAAATGGGTATGTTGTTAGGAGTTAATAAGGGCTCAATTCGCGAAGCACGTTTGTTAGTGGTTGAATATTTAAATAATCCAAAATCTAAAAATCGTTTTGCTTATGTTGGCAAGGGAATTACCTATGATTCTGGTGGCATGAATTTGAAACCAGGTGCACACATGAGAACAATGAAGTATGATATGTCAGGTGCTGCTATTGTAGTTGCAACTGTTTTAGCACTTGCAAAGAATAAAATTAAAACTAATGTTATTGCTGTTGCTCCTTTAACTGAAAATCTACCAAGCCCAACTGCCCAAAGACCAGATGATATTGTAATTGCTTACAATGGTAAAAGTGTTGAAATTGACAATACAGATGCAGAAGGTCGCTTAGTTTTAGGAGATGCAATTTCATATGCTGCTAAAGATTTAAAAGCAACAAGGATTTTTGATGTTGCAACATTAACAGGAGCAATGCTTTATTCATTAGGTAATACTTATAGTGGTGTTTGAGCAACTAGTGATGCTCATTGAAAAGCACTTCATCGTGCTAGCAAAATAGCTGGTGAACCAGTTTGACGTTTGCCATTACATGAGGATTATTTAAGAATGCTAGATTCTTCATTGGCTGATTTAGTTAATTGTGCTCCAAAACCAGGAGCAGGTTCAAGTAGTGCAGCAATGTTTTTAACTCAATTTACTGAGGGAATTGATTTAGTTCATATGGATATTGCTGGAACTGCAGATATTAATGGTTTAGGTCAAGCAGTCTTACTAAGAACTCTATATTGACAAGCTGTTAACCAAGATGAATAACAACAATAACAACAATAATAATAATAATAATAATTCACCATTAGAACCAGTAGTTATTACAAAAAAATTCGATTTTGATGAAAATAAAAAAGATGGTAATGACTATGAAGTTATTAAGGATGTCTATTCTTATCAAACAAAATCTAAACTTGATGGATTGCCTTTGTGAGTAAAAATATTAGTTAGTTGTATTTTAATTATTTTTGCCATTGGTGCAATTGTTGGTGGCGCTTTTGCAATTGAAGCAGTTAATAATATTTCATCTTCGCAAAATCAAACACAAAATTTTATTCTAGAAATAATATTGTTTAATTAAATTATTTTTTTAGTTTAAAAAGAGTTATTTAATTTTGATTTTTTAAACTACTTTTAAAATAATTAAATTAAGATTATATGTATTAATAAGTCAATTTAAATTGTTTTTCGAAAATTTGTTATAGATTTAATTCATTGTTTAAACATTAAGTTTGCTAATGGTTTTTACATTTTAAAAAAAATCTTTTAACGTTATGGTTAAATGTTTAATTACTTTTAATTTAGCTTTAATTTTTAGTTGATTTAAGCAAAAAGTTAAATTTGTTTTTAATTTATTTAATGTTTAAAATTTTTATAAGAATTTTTTAATCATAAATATTTTTACTTTCTAATGAAATATTTATTAAACATCTTGACCAAAACAAAAGGATAAAGTTTTAAATATTAAATAAGCAATAAATCTAATTTGTCAAATAAAATGCTTTTTTTTTTTTTTT
>NZ_KL370825.1:0-123415 GCF_000701785.1 Mycoplasmoides alvi ATCC 29626
AAATATATTTTGGTGTGATAGCGTTCTTTAGTAGACTTAAACCGGATTAAATACTTAAAATCTATGATATGCATTTTGGTGTGATAGCATTCTTTAGTATATACTTACTACCACTCTAAATAACAACATGGTTTTATTTGACAAAAAGAACTATACAATTTTGAAGAAATTTTGAAATGTACATTTTTAACTCAATTACTACATTTCGGTTGAGTTAAAGATGTTAATTTTTATAATTTGTTCTTGTTGTAGATATTTAATAAATTTATTTTGATAAATAAAATTAGTTTTTAAACATAATTAAATTATCAATTTAAGTTAATTTAATTAAAATCTTGTTTTACTTAAAAAGATTTACTTTAGTTTTTGAAGTTTACATTACATTTAAACAGTTTCATTAATTAAAACATAAGTACATTCAAAGCACAAAAAATGTGATTAAAACAAGTTCCAAAAAAGTGTTGAAATGGATAGTATTTATGTTAAAATGTAAAAGCTTTTGTTTGTTAAATTAATACACCAATAGCAGTTGTCAAATTAAATGACGGTATAAATTAATAATAAAGTAAGGCAATTTTGAAATGCAAGAACTACGTATTAAATTAAAATCATATGATAGTCGTCTTTTGGACCGTTCTGCCAAAAAAATTATTGAAATAGTTAAAGAAACTGGTTCCAAATTTAGCGGCCCTGTTCCTCTGCCGACTAAGAAGTTAGTTGTTACAATTATTCGTTCACCACATGTTGATAAAGCTTCTCGTGAACAATTTGAACGAAGAACACACAAGCGTCTAATTATCTTAAAAGATGCAAATCAAAAAACAATTGAAAATTTAAAAAGAATTAAAATTCCTGCTGGCGTGGATTTACAGATTTATATTTAAATTTTGTGCATCAATTAGGAGATAATTTATGAAAGGTATATTAGGAACTAAAGTTGGAATGACACAAGTTTTTGAAAAAAATGGTTGCTTAATTCCTGTAACCATTCTTCATGTCGAAGAAAATCAAGTTGTGTCTGTGAAAACTAAAGAAAAAGATGGTTATGACTCTACTTTAATAGGGTTTAAAAAAGTTAGTGAAAAGAAAATAAATTCACCTCAAAAAGGTTTGTTTAAAAAAAACAATGTTGAACCACGTAAAATATTACGAGAAATTCGAGGAATGACTGGTTATTCTATTGGTCAAATTTTAAAAATTACTGATCTATTTCAACAAGGGCAATGCATTGATATTCAAGGTATTACCAAAGGTCATGGTTTTACTGGTGCTATTAAAAGATGAAATTTTAAAATTGGTCCTTTAGGACATGGTGCTGGTTATCCTCATCGATTCCAAGGTTCAGTTCAAACTGGACGTGGTGGTTCTCAAGCACAACGTGTTTTTAAAGGTAAAAAAATGTCTGGTCATTATGGACATGAAGTTTGCACTATCCAAAATTTATCAATTGTTGCTTTTAAACCAGAAGAGAACATTGTTTTAGTTAAGGGCGCTGTTCCAGGTCCATCTGGTCAAGTTGTAAGAATTACAACATCTAAAAAACAACCAAATAAAGTTTATACATATGATTTGGTTGATATTAATGGTAGTGCAAAAACAAGTGTGGTAGATAATGCTTCAATAGTTCCAGAAAATACTAAGGATGTAGGAAATGAGTAAAATTAAGGTTTTTGATATTGATGGTTCAATCTCTAGTGAGGTTGAAATTGATAAAAAATTACTTGTTGATAAAATTCATGAACAAGCTATTTTTGATTCAATTATATCTGAAAGAGCAAGTAGACGACAAGGAACTCATTCAACTTTACAAAAAGGTGAAGTTAGTGGTGGAGGAAAAAAACCTTACAAGCAAAAACACACTGGTCGAGCTCGTCAAGGTTCAATTAGAAATCCTCATTATGTAGGGGGCGGAATTGCTTTTGGACCTAAACCAAATCGCAATTATGCTTTAAAAGTTAATAAAAAAATTAGTCAATTAGCCTTTTGTTCAGCATTTACTCATCAAGTTAATAAAATGGTTGTTATGGGTTTAAATGATGATATTAAACCAGATTCTTATTCTTCTAAAGCATTAAATAAACTTGTTGAAAAAATTATTGGTAATAAAAAATCTAAAGTTTTAATTGTTATTGGTAAAGATAATGAAATTTTATCTAGATCAGCTAATAATTTAAAGAATATAACTTTAAAAAAATGAAATCAAGTATCAACAGAAGATATGCTTAATGCAAAAAATGTTATTGTGCAACCAAGTGCTTTAAATCAGTGAATGGAAAGGATGAATTAATATGGATTTAACAACCGTTCTAATTAGACCTGTTTTGACTGAAAAATCTTATTTTGAAACTATGAGTGAGAAAAAGAAATATTCTTTTCAAGTCAATTTAAAAGCTAATAAAACTTTAATTCGTCAAGCATTTACTGCAATATATGGTGTTAACCCTATTAGTGTAAATGTAAAAATTCGTAAACCTTCAAGAACAAAAACAGGAACAGCAAAACCTGGATATACAAAGATGAAAAAAATTGCTGTTATTACTTTGCCACCAGGTGTTGAAATTCTTGTTACTGGTGAAAAACCTGAAAATACAAATGATTCTAAAGCAAAAAAGGAATAGTTTATGCCAGTAAAGAAAATTGTTAATCGATCTAATAGTGGAATTCATCATGCCACTGTTATTGATTACCGAAAAGACTTAACAACTAACAAACCTCAAAAATCTTTGTTAGTTAAAAATAAAAAGAATAGTGGTCGTAATAACCAAGGTAAGATTACTGTTCGTCACCATGGTGGTGGTCACAAACGTAAGTATAGAATAATTGATTTTAAACGTAATTTGTATGATAACAAAGTTGGGACAATTAAAACAATTGAATATGATCCAAACCGTAGCGCTTTTATTAGTTTAGTTAGTTATGAAAATGGTGCTAAAACTTACATTATATCTCCTCATGGTATTAAGGTTGGAGACAAAATTATTTCTAGTGAAAAAGCTGTAGATGTTATTCTTGGTAATTGTATGCCACTTGAATTTATCCCAGAAGGTACAATGGTTCATAATATTGAATTTACACCTAAGCGAGGTGGTCAAGTTGCAAGAAGCGCAGGTACATATGGACAAATTCTTGGTTCAGATGAAACTGGTAGATATGTAATTCTAAAATTAAGCTCTGGGGAAACTCGTAAATTTTTAAAAGAGTGCCGAGCAACTATTGGAATTGTTTCTAATCAAGATCATAACTTGGTTGTAATCGGAAAAGCTGGTCGCAATCGCCATCGGGGAATTAGACCAACTGTTCGTGGTTCTGCAATGAATCCTAATGATCACCCCCATGGTGGTGGAGAAGGTCGTAGTCCAGTAGGTAGAGATGCTCCTCGTACACCATGAGGTAAACGCCATATGGGTGTTAAAACACGCAACAATAAAAAACCATCAACTAATTTAATCATTCGTAACAAATAAGGAAAAACAATATGTCCCGTAGTTCTAAAAAAGGTGCTTATGTTGAAGCAAGTTTATTAAAAAAAGTTATTGCTATGAATTCAACTGAAAAAAAGAAACCAATTAAAACTTGATCAAGAAGGAGTACTATTTTTCCTGAATTTGTTGGTAATACTTTTAGTGTTCATAATGGTAAAAATTTTATAAATGTTTATATCACAGAAGATATGGTAGGTCATAAGTTAGGTGAATTTGCTCCAACTCGTTCTTTTAAACAGCATACATCTAACCGTTAATTTGAAAGGTAAAATAAAATGATTGCAAAAGCAAAGCAAAACCGCGTTCGTATATCACCTCAAAAAGCACGATTAGTTTGTCAATTAATAGCTAATAAATCCATTAGTGAAGCACAAACAATTTTGTCTAACACTGATAAAAAAGGTGCACGTATTTTATTGAAACTTTTAAATAGTGTTATTAGCAATGCAACAAATAATCATGCAATGAAAGCAGATCAATTATATGTTTTTGAGGCATTAGCTAATCAAGGACCAGTAATTAAAAGAACTTTGCCTAGAAGTAAGGGTAGTGCAGATCTTATTCGTAAACGTTCTACTAATTTTGTTTTAACACTTTCAGATAATCGTAATGAACGTAAAATAATTGTTGAAAAAATAAAGGCAAAAGTAATCAAAAGAACTGAAGGTCAAAAAAGAGCAAAAGGAGCAACTAAATAGTTTATGGGTCAAAAAGTAAATTCTAATGGATTACGATATGGGATTAACAAGAACTGGCAATCACGTTGAATCGCTAGAACTGACAAAGAAATGGGTGATTGATTAGTTCAAGATGAAAAAATTCGTAAATTTCTTTTCAAAAAATACCATGATGCTAACATAAGTAATATTGAAATTGAACGTGGTGAAAAACAAGGTAAAAAATGAATTGAAATTTTTGTTTACGCTTCCCAAGTAATTTTAGTTATTGGTCAAAAAGGAAATGCTATCCCTGCTATTATTAAAGAAATTAATAAAATTGTTGGTCGTAATGTTAAGGTTGATTTAACTGTAAATGAAATTGGTAACCCAGCCTTATCAGCTCGTTTAATTGCTCGTGAAATGGCAGATAACATTCAAAATCGTGTGCCATTACGTTCAGCAATGAGAATGGCTTTAAAAAAAGTTTTAACTGCTGGTGGACAAGGAATTAAGGTTTTAGTTTCTGGTCGTTTAAATGGAGCAGAAATTGCCAGAGACAAAATGTATATTGAAGGTAATATGCCGTTATCAACATTAAGAGCTGACATTGATTATGCTTTGGAAGAAGCTCATATGTCATATGGAGTTATTGGTGTCAAAATTTGAATTAATCGTGGCGAAATCTTTGGTAAAGATCTAAATAAAAAACCTGTTCACTTGCAAAGATCTAATAAGAGTTATGACAAGAAAACAAAAGCAAGTCATAAATCTGAACGTAGTCAAATAATTGAATCATCTGATATACTTGGTGACTCAATTCTTGAAAAGGATGGTAAGTAGTAATGTTACAACCAAAACGTACAAAATACCGTAAACCTCATAATGTTAGTTATGAAGGAAAAGCTAAGGGCAATGCCTATGTTGCTTTTGGTGAGTATGGATTGATGGCAACATCTGGATCTTGAGTTGATACACGATCAATTGAATCAGCACGGATTGCTATAAGCAAGTATATTGGTAAAACAGGTAAAATGTGAATTCGCATTTTTCCACAAATGTCTAAAACTAAAAAACCACTTGAAGTACGTATGGGTTCAGGTAAAGGTAATCCTGAATTTTGAGTTGCAGTTGTTAAAAAAGGAACAATTATGTTTGAAATTGCTGGTTTGCCAATAAATCAAATGATTGAGGCTTTAACTAGAGCAGGACATAAATTACCTGTAACATGAAAAATTGTTTCACGCGAATCTAAAGGAGCACAATAATGAATAAGGAATTACGTGCTAAAACAACAGATGAGTTAATTGATTTAGTTATTCGTTTAAAAGGTCAATTATTACAATATCGTTTTAAGAAATCTTATGGTGAATTGGATAAACCTCATTTAATTAAGGATACCAAAAGATTACTTGCAAGAATTTATACTATTCTAACTGAACGTAAAGTTGATCCAAGATTAGTTGGTTCTAGAATTAATAAAATAAGTGTTCAGCAAAATAACCCAGTTCAACAAAAAGCAAAACAAGCTAGAGAAGAAATGCAAAAGATTCGTAATGAAAAATTAGCTAAATCTAAAAAATCTCGAGAAGAAAACAAGAAAAAAGTTGCTGAATTAAAACAACAACAAAAACCAATTGTAAAGAAAGAAAAGGTTGCTAAGAAAAAAGTATCTTCAAAAACTAAAAAAACAACCAAAGTTAAAAAAACAACAAACAAAATGTCATCTAGAACACGTAGAAAAGGAGTTTAGCAATGGAAAGAAATCGTCGCAAAGTTCTTGTAGGAAAAGTTGTTAGTGACAAAATGAAATTAACAGCAACTGTTGAAGTTGAATTAAAGACTAAACATCCTTTGTATCATAAATTAGTTATCAAACATAAGCGTTATCATGCTCATAATGATTTGAAAGAACCAGCAAGAAATGGTGATCGTGTTGAAATTACAGAAACTCGTCCACTATCTGCTACTAAGCGTTGACGCGTTAGCAGCATTATTGAACGCGCAAAATAAAGGAGAATTTTATGGTTCAATTTATGACTCGTTTAAATGTTGCTGATAATAGTGGCGCAAAAGAGGTTGGCATTATTAAAGTTCTTGGTGGTTCAAGAAGAAGATATGCAGGTGTTGGTGACATTGTGGTTGTCTCTGTTAAAAATGCCATTCCAACAGGAATGGTAAGAAAAGGACAAGTAGTTAAAGCAGTTATTGTTCGTACTGTTAAGGGCAGTCAGCGTTCAGATGGCACACATGTAAGTTTTGCTGATAATGCTTGTGTAATTATTAAAGAAGATTTAAGCCCAAGAGGAACTCGGATTTTTGGTCCAGTGGCTCGTGAACTACGTGAAAAAGGCTTTATCAAAATTACTTCATTAGCAGCTGAAGTAGTTTAGAAAGGGAAATGATTATGCAAAGGATAAGAAAAGGCGATCAAGTGATTGTCATTAGTGGCAAAAATCGAGGAGCTGCTGGAATTGTACTAAAAATTTTGAATAAAAAAAATGCAGCAATTGTTGAAGGTCTTAATAAAGTCAAGAAGCATCAAAAAGGCGATGAACGTAATACTAAGAAAAGTGAAATTGTAGAGCAAGAAGCTCCAATTAAATTGTGCAAATTGGCATTAATTGATACAAAAGATAAGAAACAAATGCCTGCAAAAGTTAAATATACAATTGATTCTAAAACAAAGAATAAAATTCGTGTTTCAAGAAAAACACAAAATGCATTGGGTGGCAAATAATGGCAAGTCAATTACAAGAAAAATATTTAAAGGAAATTCGACCCGAATTACAAAAACAATTTAATTTATCATCTGTAATGCAAATACCTAAAATTGAAAAAATTGTTATTAATATGGGTATTGGCGATGCAGTTAAAGATGCTAAATTGTTAGAATCAGGTATTAGAGAACTAACATTGATTACTGGCCAAAAACCTGTTGTGACTAAAGCTAAAAATTCAATTGCTACTTTTAAACTAAGAATGGGTCAACCAATTGGTTGCAAGGTAACCTTACGTGGAGCTAGAATGTGGTCTTTTTTAGAAAGATTAATCAATATTGCCTTACCTCGAGTTCGTGACTTTAGGGGTTTATCACCAAAAAGTATTGATAGCGGTGGAAATTATACAATTGGTATTAAAGAACAAATAGTTTTTCCTGAAATTGTATATGATGATATTAAGAAGGTTCGTGGTTTTGATATTACACTTGTTACTTCTACAAATAATAAAGCACAAACACTACAATTATTAACATTATTAGGATTACCATTAATAAAAACAAAGGAACATCATTAATCTATGGCAAAAACAGCATTAAAACAAAAACAACAAAAACAACCAAAATTTGCTGTAAGAGCTTATACACGCTGCAAGCGCTGCGGACGTCCTAAAGCTGTTTATCGAAAATTTGGTGTTTGCCGTTTGTGCTTCAGAGATTTAGCTTATGCTGGTGTGATACCAGGAATTAAAAAGGCTTCATGGTAGAGAGAGAGGAGGTATTAGATTATGTCACATATAGACCCAGTGGCTGATTTGCTAGTTAAAATTAATAATGCTAATCGTGCTAAGCTCGAAGATGTAAAATTGCAAGCTTCTAAACTTAAAATTGCAATTCTTGAAATTTTGGTTAAAGAAGGCTATTTAAAACATTATGAATTATTTGAAAATAAAAATAAAACAAAAGCTTTTATTAAAGTGAAGTTAAAGTTTGATGAAAATAAAGTTGCAACTATTCATGGAATTAGACAAATTTCTAAACCTGGTTTAAGAGTTTATGTACCTTATGAAAAATTACCAAAGGTTTTAAATGGATTAGGGATTGCAATTATTTCTACAAGTGAAGGTTTGATGACCGACAAGTTAGCACGTACTAAAAAAATTGGTGGCGAAGTTATCGCATATATTTGGTAGTAAGAGGTGTATTTATCATGTCCAGAATTGGCAATCGTGTTATTGAAGTACCTAATGGAGTTAATATTGCTTTAACTACTAATCTAATTAATGTTAAAGGACCATTAGGTCAAGTTGATATTAAGTTACCACGTGAATCTAATGTTTTGAATTTTAAAATTGAAAATAATACTGCAAAAATTTTACGTACAAATGATTTAAAAACAACTAAAATGTTACATGGAACATATAATGCACTTTTAAAAAATGCAATTATTGGTGTAACTCAGGGTTTTACTAAACAATTACAATTAGTTGGAGTTGGATACCGTGCTACTCTAAAAGATCCAACAACATTAAATTTAGCTTTAGGATATTCACATCCAATTGATATTAAAATTCCAACAGGTATTAAAGTGACTGTTGATAAAAACACCTTGATTAGTATCACAGGAGTTGATAAGCAATTAGTTGGTGAATTTGCAATCCAAATTCGTAAGTGACGCTTGCCAGAACCATACAAAGGGAAAGGCGTGCTATATGTTGATGAACATATTATTCGTAAAGCAGGGAAAACTGCTGAAGGTAAAAAGTAATTTATGCTTGCAAGAGGTTATAATTAAAGTATGAAACAAATTAATATGAACCGTACAGCACGTAGACAAATGCGCCACAAGCGCATTACTAAACGCATTCGCAAAATAGATAATGATAAAATTGTTTTAGTTGTTATTAAATCAAATTTACATATTAATGTTCAAGCTTGAAATTATCAAGAAAATAAAGTAGTTGCATCTGCATCATCTAAATCTATGAAATTAAAAAATGGAAATAAAGAAAATGCAGCTTTAGTTGGTCAAGAAATTGCCAAAAAATTGTTAGCTAAAGACATCAAGGAAGTTGGTTTTGATTCTGGTGGTTCTAAATACCATGGTCGAATTGCAGCATTAGCTGATGCTGCAAGAGCTGCTGGTTTGAAATTTTAAAAGGAAATAATTGTTTATTATGAATAGCATTGAAAAAGAAACTAATAAAGAAGAAGCTGTTGCAATCGCTTCCAATCCAAGCAAAACTAATAAAACTAATGCTGCTAAAAAAAATAATGATGAACGTAACAAACGTAAAGTTGAACGTAAGTCTAAATCTGAATATGAAGAAAGAATTGTAAAAATTAGTCGAATTTCTAAAACAACTAAAGGGGGACGTAACATGCGTTTTAGCGCTTTAGTTGTAATAGGTAATCGCCGTGGCAAGGTTGGTTTTGGACTCGCAAAAGCACTAGAAGTTCCTAATGCTATTAAAAAAGCTTTGCGTGCAGCCGAAAAAAATGTTCATGATGTATTTATAAATAAACATGGAACTATCTTTCATGAAGTTGTTGGTCGTTTTGGTGCTGCTAAAGTTCTATTAAAACCAGCTCCATCTGGAACAGGTATTATTGCTGGTGGACCAATTCGGGCAATTATTGAACTTGCTGGTTATACAGATATCTATACTAAAAATCTTGGCAAAAACACTCCTGTAAATATGATTAGTGCTACTTTAAATGGAATTACTAATCAATTAACACCAAAAGAAGTTGCTCGTTTACGAGGCAAGGAATTACGGGATCTTTAGTTTACTTAAGTGGTAGGAATATAATATGGAATTGCATCAATTAAAAAGTACACCTAAATCACGTAATCATCGAACAAAAATAGTTGGTCGTGGTCACGGTTCTGGTTTAGGTAAAACTAGTGGTCGTGGCCAAAAAGGACAAAAGGCACGTAAATCTGGGCATACAAGACCAGGTTTTGAAGGGGGGCAAACACCTTTATATAGAAGATTACCTAAATTTGGTTTTAGTACTTATAATTTTAAAACTAAATATGTAACAATTAATTTAGAAAATTTGATTGACAAAACCGAAAGTCAATATAAAAGACTTAATTTTGTTAATTGTAACTTGATTAGTAACAAATCTAAACAACCAATTAAGATAATCGGTAATGTAGATGTATCAAAACCAATTGTAGTAGAAGTTCAAAAAATTTCTGCTGGGGCTAAAAATAAGATTGAAGCAGCTGGAGGAAAGGTTGTTATTGTTGATTTATCAACTGCTTTAAAGGAATATAAAAATTCACTTGCAAAATAAGGTAAAAAATGACTAATTCAATTAAGAAAAAATCATTTGGTCAAAAAATAATTATTTTACTACAAAACAAAAATTTTATGATTTCTGTTTTGGTAACTCTATTTTTGTTGTTAATTTTCCGTATTATTTCTACAATTCCTTTGCCCGGAATAACAATTAATAATACTTCATCTGGTTCTTCTTCAACAAATGATTTTTTTTCATTATTTAATTTATTGGGTGGTGGCGGATTAAGTCAATTGTCTTTGTTTGCAATTGGAGTAAGTCCATACATTACTAGTCAAATTATTATGCAGTTGTTATCAACTGATTTAATTCCACCACTTTCCCAATTAGCAAAAAGTGGTGAACTAGGTAGAAAAAGAATTGAAGTTATTACACGGATTGTGACTTTGCCTTTTGCACTTGTTCAAGCTTTTGCAATTATTGAATTATCTGGTAATGGCGGAGCCTTTACTATTTCTCAAAATGATGCTGCTCATAAAGCTTTTTACATTATTGCAATGACATCAGGAACATATATTTCAATTTTTATTGGCGATATGATTTCTAAGAAAGGCGTTGGGAACGGTGTTACTTTATTAATTCTAAGTGGTATTTTGGCACAATTACCTGCTGGTTTTGTCACAGTATTTAATGTAATTACTGGTTTAGTAATTACTGTTAATCCTTTATTGACATCAATTATTTCATTTAGTGTTTATGTTTTAGGTTTTTTTATTTTATTGTTTGCAACAACATTTATTAATATTTCGGTTCGTAAAATTCCAATTCAGCAAACTGGTCAAGGAATGATTGAGGATTTAAATGCTTTACCATATTTACCTATCAAAATTAATTCAGCAGGAGTAATTCCAGTAATATTTGCATCCTCAATTATGTCTATTCCTATTACAATTGCTCAATTTACACCTCAAGGGGAAGCGCGTTGGTTTGTTGAGGATTATTTATCATTATCAACACCTGTTGGAATTACTATTTATGGTGTTCTTATTATTTTGTTTACTTTCTTTTATAGTTATATTCAAATTAGTCCAGAGCAATTATCAAAAAATTTTGAAAAAAGCCACCGCTTTATCCCTGGAGTTAGACCTGGATATGAAACAGAAAGACATATTAGTAGAGTTTTAATGAGAACTAATTTTTTAGGCGCACCTTTTTTAGCTGTTATTGCAATTATTCCATATATTATTTCTGCTACACTAGGAATACCAAATACATTAAGTTTAGGAGGTACTGGAATTGTAATTATGGTAGCTGCTAGTTTGGAGTTGTTTAATTCATTAAAATCTGCAGCCACAACAACTAATTATCAACAAATGCGCCAACAGCTTGCAGCTTCTGTCAATAGTTTTGTTTTAGCACAAGCAAGTGAATTAAATCCAATTAATAGTAAAAATAAAACTGAAAGCAGTTCAAATGTATCAGTTAATGATAATGACAAGGACAATGTTAGTGACTTATGATAAGTAAGAAAAAGGTTGTTTTTTTAGGTGCTCCAGGAACTGGAAAAGGTACAGTCTCACAGTTTTTACATGATCATTATAATTTTGTACATTTATCTACTGGTGATATGTTTAGACAAATGATTAACAATAATAGTTTGCTTGGCGAAAAACTAAATGGATATCTTCAAGAGGGAAAGTATGTTCCTGATGAAATAACTAATGAAGTTGTAAAAGAAGCTTTAGGATCTATTTTGAAAGAAAAAAATGAACCTTTGTTAATTTTTGATGGATATCCAAGAACTTTAGATCAAGCAAAATATTTAGATACATTAATAAATATTGATATTGCAATTTTGTTAGAACCTACTAATTTGGATATGATTGTTGGAAGACTTGCTAGTAGATTGGTATGTCCCAAATGTCAAAAAGTATTTGGTAGTAAAGATTTTGATGACCCAAATAGTTTAAAGTTATGTGCTTATGATAAAACTTTGTTAGTTTCAAGAAAAGATGATGATCTTAATGTCATTAAACATCGAATTGTCGAATATCAAAAATCAATTAAAAGTGTTATTGACTTTTATAAAAACAAAAATATTTTATTTACAATAGATGCTAACTTATTAGCAGAAGACGTTATTGAAAATGTCTTAAAACTGTTAAAGGTTTAGTATGATTTACATTAAAAATAACGATGAAATTAACGGGATCAAAAAAGCTTGTGCTATTTTTAAAAAAGTTCGTGACATTTGTTTAAATGAAAATTTTGTAAATAAAGATTTAAAATCAATAGATGAATTTACAAAAACAACAATTGAATCTTTTGGAGCAGAATGTGTTTTTCATGGGTACAATGGTTTCCCTGGGTATAATTGCATGTCATTAAATAATGTGATTATCCATGGTATTGGTACCCATGATCAAAAATTTGGACCAAAAGATAAGTTAAGTTTAGATCTTGGTGTTAAATATGAGAATTATATTTGTGATTCAGCTTTTACCATTTTTGGACCTCAAGTTGATCAAGAATATATCAAATTATCAGACGTAACATTACAATCTATTTATGAGGCTGCTAAAATAATTAAACCAGGAACATATATAGGTGATATTTCACATACAATTCAAACCTATATTGAGAAGCATGGTTACCATATTTTAGAAAATTATGGTGGCCATGGTTGCGGTTTAAAGATTCATGAAGATCCATTAATTTTGAATTATGGACAACCTAAAGTTGGTTTTAAGTTAAAGCCAGGTGTGGTTATTTGTATTGAACCAATGGTTCTATCCAAAAACAAAGATGTTCATTTAGGTTCAGATAATTGATCGGTTATCAGTAATATTCCTCAAATGACATGTCATTGAGAGCATATGGTTCTTGTAACCGAAAATGGTTGTGAAATTTTAACTCAATAGGAGAAATATATTTTTGAAAGACAATATTAGTATTAAAGGTGTAGTAAAAGAAGCTTTAAAAGGTGATAAGTTTAAAGTATTATTAGAAAATGGTATGAAAGTTGAGGCGCACGTGTCGGGTAAAATTCGAATGAACAAAATCCGCATTTTACCAGGCGATACTGTAGAAGTTGAGTTTAGTCCGTATGACTTAACATGTGGCCGAATTACTTATCGCTTTAAAAATGATGAATAATTATAGTTTAAAGTTGTTTTACTAATTTTCTTTAAATTGATAGGAAAGGGAACTAATTAAATTATGAAAGTTAGATCATCAGTAAAACCAATTTGTAAAGATTGCAAAATTATTAAGCGTCATGGACGCATTCGTGTAATTTGCAAAATTCCTAAACACAAACAACGTCAAGGTTAATAATTGAGAAAGGATTAAATATTTATGGCTCGAATTTTAGGTGTAGATATTCCTAACAATAAGCGAATTGAAGTGGCATTAACATATGTTTATGGTATAGGTTTATCTCGTTCTCAGGAAATTTTAAAAAAATCTAACATTAATAAAAATAAACGAGTTAAAGATTTAAGTGATGAAGAATTAGCTACAATTCGTAATATTGCTAGTGAATATACTTTAGAGGGTGATTTGCGACGTGATGTTGCATTTAACATTAAACGTTTAATGGAAATTGGTTCATGAAGAGGTTTGCGTCATCGTCGTAATTTGCCAGTACGCGGGCAAAGAACTAAATCAAATGCAAGAACTCGTAAAGGTCCACGCAAGACTGTTGCGAATAAGAAAATTGAGTCCAAGTAATAGGAGTAATGATAAATGGCAAAAAAGAAACGATTATCTTTCACAAATGGTGTTGCGCATATTCATGCTTCTTCTAATAATACAATTATTTCAATTGCTGATGAAAAGGGTAATGTCATCACTTGAGCATCAAGCGGAACAATTGGTTTAAAAGGAACTAAAAAGAAAACACCTTATTCTGCAGGTGTTGCTGCAGAAGCAGCTGCTAAGGATGCTGTAGAAATGGGATTAACATCAATTAAAGTTCGTGTTAATGGTGTTGGCCGTGGGAAAGAAGTAGCAATTAGAAGTTTGCAAACTGCTGGTTTAATGATTACTGAAATTAATGATGTTACACCTATTCCCCATAATGGTTGTCGCCCGCCAAAAAAACCACGATAGCACAGGAGATTATTGTAAATGGAACACTTTTTAAAATATGAAATTAATGTTGTAAAAGAAGATGATACAAAAAATTATGGTCGTTATAGTATTCAACCACTGCAAAGTGGATTTGGAATAACTATTGGAAATGCTTTAAGAAGAATTATGCTTTCCAATATTCCTGGCGCTAGTGTGTTTGCTGTTAAGGTTAATGATGTAACTCGTGAATTTCAAGCTGTGCCTAATGTTGTAGAGGATATGACTCAAATTATTTTGAATTTAAAAAATTTAATTGTGTCAATTAATGAAAATATCATTAGTGACGATAAATTATCAGAAACAACATTAGAAAAATGACCAGTTTTAAAAATTAATTTAAATCGTACAGGAGCAGTAACAGGGGCTGATATTGAATGTCCGGCTGGTTTTGAAGTTATTAACAAAAACTTACATATTTGTACTTTAACATCTGACAAGAAATTTAATATGGACATTTATGTAACTCGGGGACGAGGATTTAAAACTTTTAATGAAAACCGAGACCTTATTAATACAATATCTGTCATTCCAATTGATTCCAATTTTTCGCCCATTGTAAAAGTCAGTTATTCAGTAGAAGAGGTTAAGTTATCTAAACAATCAACAAATGATCGTTTGATTTTAGAAGTGGGTACTAATGGTACAATTAGCGCAGGTGATGCAATTGCTTTAGCAGCTAAAATTTTAGTAGCTCATTTAAATCCATTAATTGATATTAATCAATCTTTACATGAGTTACAAGTAATGAGAGAAAAGAATGAAGAAATTCGCAGTCAAACATTATCAATTCCAATTGAAAATTTAGATTTAACAGTTCGTTCATATAATTGTTTAAAACGCCATGGAATTCAAACCATACAAGAATTAACAGAAAAACCAAGAACTGAAATTGAAAAGATTCGTAATTTAGGTAAAAAATCATTGCGAGAAATTAACAAAAAACTATTGGAATATGGTCTTAAATTAAAAGGATAAAAATTCAATGTCATACATAAATAAACCAGGAAAAACAACAGCTAGTCGATTAATGATTATTCGTCAGCAAGTTACTGACATGATTGCTTATCATGAAATTAAAACAACTTTAACAAAAGCTAAAGAAACTCAAAAGCATATTGAAAAATTGATTACATTGTCAAAAAAAGATACGATTGCTAATCGTCGTTTAGCAACTAAATTATTACTAGATAATCAAAAAATATGTGCCAAAGATGCAATTAAATATTTATTTGAAACAATTGGGCCAGTATTTAAAAATCGCGCTGGTGGATATACAAGGGTTTTAAAATTAGGTAAAAGACAGGGTGATGCTACTGAAATAGCTATTTTGCAATTTGTAGATAAAATACCAGCATTTAAAAAGAAAACTAAAGTTGCTTCTAAAAAAGATTCACCTGCATTGAAAGTTGAAACCAAACCTATTGTTTCTAATGTTTAATTTTTAAGTATTTAATCATTAAAGTACATAAAAATAAAACACATTTTATTTGATAGATTTTAAATTTAAATAGTTTGCAAAAATACTTTTCAAGTCTAAATAATTTATTTAATATAGTATACTAAAATACTAAAAGTCTTATTATATTGTTCTATGGTATGCAAATGTGTTTGCTTACAAAGTATTTTGTTGATATTTCATATAGATCATTGTAAATAAATTTGAATTGGGTAGTGTTATATATGAATCATAAAAAAAAATTAATAACGATGGTTTCTTCACTTATTGGCATTGGGGTAGTTTCTGCAACGCTTACAGTGTCAGTTACTTCATGTTCTTCTACATCTAATCAAGACACTTTTGTTTATTCTAATGCTGCTCAATTTTTGGATTCTCAAAATGGTCCATTAAATGCCCCTTTTTCTAATATGCCAATTGATTCATATGCTGCAAGTACAATTATTACTTTATTAACATATGAGACAACTGGTCAATTTCATTTTAAACCTGATGGAACTCATGATCAAGTTACTGAAGATAATCTTAAATTTGAAGCTGCTTTAAAAGTTGATGCTTATAAAGAAGTTTCAAACAATGGTCAAGTGGTTGAAGAATTGGTGGGAACGTTAAACCGTGGTGATATTTTAACTAATGCTAATCCTACATATAAAGAAGTTGTAGCTAATGCAACTAAATATGTCTTTACAATTGATACTAAAATACCATGAATTGATTCTAATGGTATAGTTAGAGATTATTTATCAAGTAAAGATTTTGAACGTGGACTAGAATCATATATTTTAGGTGGCAAACTTGGTTATCAACGTAATGATTATTTTGTTAATCTAATTGGTTTAGATGTTAATCGAACAGTAGGTTATGATAATGCACCAACAATTGATGATCCTAATTATGACATTGATAATTACCGAAGCATAGATGATAATAAATTTACAGTTTATTTAAATAAACCCTACATATATATATTATCAGTTTTATGCAAAAGTTATTTTAGTCCATTACCACATAATAATGAGTACGTAAAAAATATTAGGTTGACTAATTCAAAAACTCCAATTGCTTGAACTGGTACTCCTGGCAATGTAGTTATGGATCAAACTAATACGAACTTTAATCAATTATATGGTTCTGGTCCTGTAGGTGTTTTTTTAGATCATACATGATTTGCTGGTCCATATTATTTTAATGCATTTACTAATAGTCAAATTCTTGGCATTTTAAATGAAAAATATATTGAAAGAATGAAAGATTCATTGGATCCAAACAATGGAAATAAAATTAAACGTTATGTTTTAAATTATGGTTCAGGTAATGCTGAAGTGTTTTACAATCGTTTTATTGCAAATCAAGAATCATGAGTAAATGTAGTTCCAGAGAGCAAAAGAACTGATGCTATTTTAAACCATTCATCAGAAGTATATCAAACAGGAATTTCTAGAATTGTGCAATCTAATTATATTGTTTATACACCTAAACCATATGTAATTAGTAGTTCTGATACAATTACTAATAATGCAAATGTTAGCGAAGGCGCAGCTAAAATTATTTACAATTTTAGTTCTAAAGAAGGTCGAATTTTTAAAGCTGGAATTTCAGGTTTAATTAATCATTTTGCTTTATCCAAGTTAAATTTATCTTCTGGTGATTTTCAGTTATCAGCTTTACCATATGGTGTTTTTCCTTTTAATGATGTATCAATTATTAGCAAGTTAAATAATTCCAAAGAATATTATTCAGCGATTAGTAAGAATGAAATTATAGGTGGACTACCCAGATCTTATAATGATTATGTAGATCATGTAGATGATAATTCAATTGATGAGAATTTTTTATTTGAAGGACCATTAGCAGAATTTGAAATTCCGTATTATGAATTTCAAAACAATAATTATGTTAAAACTAATTTAGTTATTAATAAAACTAATTTTATTAATTCATTAAAAGCTGCCGGAGCAACTTTAGAAAATCCATTAATTTTTCAATACAAATATGGAGAAGCTTCAATTTCTAGTGAGTATCAAAATTATTTGAATAGTTTAAAACGAGCTATTGAAGCTTTAGGTGGTGGGTATATTACTTTTAATTTAATTCCACGTGCTGGAACAACACCATCATCTAGTGATTGATTTAATAAGCAATCAAGTTCAATGGGTTATAGTTCATGATCCCCAGATTATGATGGAGTTGGTTCGTGATTGGAAGGAAATTCAATTTTAACATCTGATGGAGCCCCAAGCACTAATACATACTCTTCATTTCCCATGGTATTAAAAACTATTATAGTTGCATTAAAAGATTTGAACGTGACATATAAATCTGATCAAAATAAATTTGAATATGTAGAACCAGATAATACAAAAAATTCTATTTTTCAAAATGACCCTTGAGCAAATTCAAAAATTTGAACCGATTTTAATTATTCTAAAAAGGCTGTTGAATTTGTAAATTATATGTTAGCTGCAAATGTTTTCGATGGTGATGCTATCAATAGTATGTTGAACAGTCCTGAACAAATGATAGAGTTAGAACAAAGAACTGTTGATAATAAATATGTAGCACCAACCAAAGTTGATCAATTGGTTCCATGGGCAAAAGTATTTAAGAAAAAAAATAATTCTTCAACATTAACAAATGCTGATTTATATGGTAATGAAATGGGCATTTTTGCTGGATTATCTGATGAAAATGCACTTTGATTAACATCAACATCGGATCGTTCATTTAATTTTATTCCTAGAAGTGAAAATGGATTAAATGAAGCGATAATAAACTTATTAAAAAAAGATACTTTCAAAGTTAGAATTAGCGGTGTCGCTCCATTAAATTTACGTGATTTTCAATATTTAAAATAAAATAAATATAGTACATATGTCAAAGAAAGGGGTAATAAATGATGTTAAGTTATATTTTGAGACGTATTTTATTTGCCTTGCTTGCTTTGTTCATTTTATTGACAATAATCTTTTTTTTAATGTCATTGTTGCCAATTTCTCCATTGCAAAAGAATCCACATGAAACCCAAGAAGAATACCAAAAAGCACTTGAAGCAGCTGGACTTACTAAACCAATTTTTCAACGTTATTTAGATTATTGGAGTAATTTATTTAGTGGTAATTTAGGTCCAATTTATGGAAAATCTTCTACTTCCATTCAACAAGAAGTATTTCCTAAATTGCCAAATACAATGTATATTGCAATATTGGCTTATGTTCTAGCTATTTTGTTTGGTTTTACATTTGGTTTTATTGCCGCCACTTATCGTGGTAAATGACAAGATACATTGGTAAATGTTTTATCAGTAGTATTTATATCAGTGCCATCTTTTGTTATAGGAGTTGTTTTGTTGAAAATTGCTGGTGTTCTTGGATTGCCATTGAGGTTTTCTAATTTTGGTGATGTAGATTGAAATTTTAGCACTTTTATTCAGTCATCAATTATGCCAGTATTATCTTTAACATTTGGGTTAGCATCCACTCTTACATACTATGTTAGAAATGAAGTAATTGATGTTTTGAATCAAGATTATATTAAAACAGCTAAATCTAAAGGTTTAGGGACCTTTGAAATTCTTTTTAAACATGTTTTTCGTAATGCATTAATACCAGTTTTGTCCATTTTAGGTCCAAGTTTATTGATAACTATTAGTGGTTCAATTGTTTTAGAACAAATGTTTGGTGTATCAGGCATTGCTAGAGTTTTAGTTAATGCAATTCAAACTAATCAAGTAAATATTGTTATGTTCCAAGCTCTTTTCTTATCAAGCTTGTATTTTTCTATTTCAATTTTATTGGATTTGATATACACAATAGTTGACCCAAGAATTAAATTATCACAGCAAAATAGTACTTCATTATTTAATATTTTTATTTCATTAGAAACTCGTATTAGATGGCATCAAAAATTAAAAAAACTTGATAACAATGCTTATCAAGTAATTGTTAGTGGTTCAAATTTTCATAATTACTTAATTAAAAATAATTTGATTAATTACAAAAAGAAACAGGTTATTATTGAAGAAGTTTGTTATGAAAAATTTGAATTAAATAAAAATGCTAATTATCTATTAATTAACAAAAATATTTTGCGGATTAGAAAGGAGGTTGTTTAGTGATGACAAATGAAAAAATAGATAAATCTTTATCCCAGTTGGATGTAAAAATAACTAAGGATAGTTTCAAACCAGTTGATATTTATAGTTTAAACCGTGTTGATCAAATGGTTGGTAGACCAAGTAAATATTTTATTGAAATTTTAAAGCGATTTTTTAAAAATAAATGAGCAACTGGTTTATTAGTAATTTTATTAATAATTTTTTTTACAGCAATTATTGCACCATTAGTATCTCAATATAGTGCTTATTCGCCAATTAGCAATGCTGGTTCATTTGGTATTAATTTACCTCCTAGATTAACTTTAATGGATTCTCCAATTGCCATTGTTGCAGGCAAGCAAAATATGATTGATCTCTATCAAAATTTTGGAATGCTGGATCATTATGAACCAGTTCCTGGATTAGAGGGTTGATTTAAAATTTATTATCGTCCTTATAATTATCCAAGTTTAGTAGATAAATTATCTATCCTTGGCACAGATGGTTCTGGAATTGATATTTGAACTAAATTATGAATTTCTGTTGGTATTTCTTTAAGTATTGCTTTGATAATAGCAATTTCTGCTACATTAATTGGTGTTGTTTATGGTTCCATTGCGGGCAGTTTTGCTGGCCGTACTATTGATATTGTTATGATGAGAATTGTTGATATTATTAGTGGAGTTCCTACTTTAGTTTGATTAATTATTTTAGGTGCTGTTATTACAGGTTCTAGTTCAGGGACAATTTCCAATCTTTCCATTATTCCTGCATTAATTTTTATCTCTTGAATGTCTCCAGCAAATGCCACAAGAACTTATATTTTAAAAAATAAAGATGCTGAATATGTTCAAGCTACAAGAAGTTTAGGCGGAAGTCAAGCAAGAATAATATTTTTACATATGATTCCTATTATTATGGGAAGACTAGCTGTTATTTTTGTTAATTTAATTCCATTAGCAATTTTTTATGAAGCTTCATTGGTATTTATTGGTTTAAAATCTACAACAGAATTGGGACTAGGTATTATGTTAAATGATGCATGGCAAGTGACTAATACAGCTTTAATTGTTGCTCCAATTGTTACTTTTGCTTCAATTACAATATCAGCTCAAATTATTGCTAATGCCTTGAATGATGCAATTGATCCAAGAATTGTAGGAAGAAATTAGATTATGGCATTGCACCAAAATGTTTTTATTAGTAATTCTAATCAAAAATTAAAAAACGACGAAATTTTGCGTATTGAAAATTTAAAGGTTAATTTCAAGATTAAAGATGGAATTTTACAAGCTGTTCGTGGTGTTGACTTAACAGTTCGTAAAGGACAAATTGTTGGTATTGTTGGTGAATCTGGTAGCGGAAAATCTGTTTGTGTAAAATCATTAATTGGATTCAATGATAATGCAGTTATTGAGGCCGATTTATTAAATTTATCTGATATTGATTTAACTAAAATTAAAAAACATTCATGAAGTTATATTCGTGGTAGTTATGTTTCATATATCCCACAAGATCCTTTATTATCCTTGAATCCTACAAAAAAAATTGGAGCCCAAGTTGCTGAAGCAGTTTTAACATCTGAACGTCGTAAATATTTACAAAGAAAAAAAAATTTATCTAAATTTGATAATGATTATGCATCTAAATTAAATAGTTATAGGAATGAATATCACCAATTAACCAAACGTGATACTGTCAAAAAAAGAGTAATTGAAATTTTAAATTTTATTGGCATTAAAAATGCAGAATCTAGAATGCACTCTTATCCACATGAGTTTTCTGGAGGGATGCGTCAAAGAATTGTAATTGCAATTGCTGTAGCAACACGACCAGATTTAATTATTGCTGACGAACCAACAACAGCTCTAGATGTTACAATTCAAGCTAAAGTTTTGGAATTAATTAAAAGATTGCGTGATGAATTTAATATTACAATCATTTTTATTTCTCATAACATTGCTCTTGTTGCTAACTTTTGTGATTATGTTTATGTCATGTATGCTGGGCGCATTTTAGAGCAAGGTAAAACTGAAGAATTATTTTTAGATCCTAAGCACCCATATACTTGAGCTTTAATTGCCTCAATTCCTAATGAATCTGCTAAAGATGAAAAGTTATCATCAATCCCAGGAACACCACCAAATTTAGTTTCTCCTCCACGAGGTGATGCTTTTGCGCCTAGAAATAAATATGCAATGCAAATTGATTTTGAATATCATCCACCTTTATTTGATATTACTGAAACACACAAAGCAGCAACTTGATTGTTGCATCCAGATGCTCCAAAGGTGAATATACCAGAAGAAGTTCAGAAAAAAATTGATGAGTCAAGATCATCATTTCAAATATATATTGAAAAAAAACGAACAGAAGAAGTTCAAAGATCTATTAACATAAATACTAAAAATTATGTAAATGATGATGGATTAGCATCAAATACAAATGATTTAAAAAATAAGGAGTAAGCAAAGATGAATAATGAAGAACTTTCTTTCTCTAAACATGAAACATTTTTAGAAGTTGAAAACTTAAATATGCTTTTTAAGATTCGTGGAACATTATTTCAGGCTTTAAATAATGTTAGTTTTCAAGTTAATAAAGGTGATTTTTTTGGCATTATTGGTGAGTCTGGTAGTGGAAAATCTACAATAGGCAAGTGTATTATTAGACTTAATAAACCTACAGGTGGAAAAATTGAAATTGATAATAACCTTTTATCTAATAAAAGGTTGAGTCGTCGTTCTAATCAATGATTACGCAAAAATGTTCAAATGATTTTTCAAGACCCAATGGCTTCGTTAAATCCAACTAAAAATGTATTACAACTTATATCAGAACCATTGATAATTAATAAACTATTATTTAAAAACACTTTTAAGTACTTTTTAAAAGTAAATCAAGTATCTCAATATTTTCACTATAATTTTATTAGTAGTGAATCACAATTATTTTTTGAATTTAAAAAACATTTTTTAACTAATTTTTATAATGTTATCTCTGATTTTAATAATAACTTAAATATTTTACTTGAAAATAACAAGCATAAAACATACAATGATCAGCATAATATTTTTTTAGCACATTATGATGATTTAAGTTTTAATATCCAAAATTTAAGTGAATCAATTTATAAATATGTTGATGATTATAAGGCTATTATTAATAAAAATATTAATAGTTATGATACTGGTAATTTTGAAAAAGTTGACTATGATTTAAGTAATGCTAAAAAGTCATTAGCACTTGCTAAAAAAGCAATGAAGTATTCAAACAAAGGTATTCAAAAACATAAAGAGATATGTGATGTTGAAACCCAACTTAATAACTTTAATATTC
Organism: Mycoplasmoides alvi ATCC 29626; assembly: GCF_000701785.1. GTDB lineage: Bacteria > Bacillota_I > Bacilli_A > Mycoplasmatales > Mycoplasmoidaceae > Mycoplasmoides > Mycoplasmoides alvi. The sequence goes on from NZ_KL370825.1 coordinate 23,132, forward strand.
ATTTTAAAGAAATTTATAATCATAAAAATTTTGGATATATTAAAAGTTGAGAATCAACAGTTTTAAGCAATATCAAAGCTTTAAAACAAAATATTAAATTGTCACTTAATTTAGTTGATAAGATTTATCATAATCTAAATTTGATTATTGCTAAGCATACTTTTAGTTTTGTTAAATTTTTAAAAAAACATAAATATTTGGATGAAAATTACATTAGTTCTACAATTGCAAAAGTTGACAATCTTTTAAAAGAGTTATATTCAATTTTTTTTACATATTATATGGAACAAAATAATTTATTTGATTCGTCAACAAGTGTTAAAGAAAAATTAGTTATTATTAATAACTTGAAAAGTATTGTTAAAATAGCTCAATTTTATTATTTAACTTTCAAATCTAAAAAAATTATTAGTTATGACTTTTTTCAATCTACAATTAAAAAATATACATCTAAAATAAATGCTAATGATAATTTTTTTCATCATTTGTTGAGTGCTGAAGTTTTTGATCAGTTTCTTTCTATTTTAAATCAGTTAACCTTAATAATTGACGAAAGTAAATTTAATAGTTCCAAAACTTTAAGTGAGCACCATAAAAAAATAAAAAATCAAAAAAATGTTTTATCACACTTAAAAAATGAATACAAAGAAATTGTTAAAGACCATTATGATTATTTAAAAAACAATAAAGAAAATGAATATATAGATACTGTTACTATATGTAAATCTGATTTATTTTTAGCTAAAAAAAATCATGCAAATGCAGTTTCTAGTTTTTTAGATAATGATTGAATTAAAATTTCTAAAAGGAATGACAATAACAGTAAAATTTTAAAAGAATGTGAAGAAAAATATAATAAAGAATTAACTAGATTTAATAATCTATTCTTAAAATTAATGAAGCATTTAAAGCAAGTAAGTCATAATGAAAATTTAAAATTTGATTCTAGTATTATTAGAGAGTTTAAATTAAGAACTAAAACCATTAAAGCAATTAATTTTGAATATCACAATTCAGTGCGTGAAACCTTTTTTTATCGTAAACTTTATACATGAAAACCAATTTTTACTTGATTTTTATTTTTTATTTTTAAAAACTTGCTTAAACGTGATAGCGTTTATAAAGCTTTAGAAAGTGTGGGCTTAAAAAGAGAACATGCTTATAGGTATCCCCATGAATTTTCAGGAGGTCAAAGGCAAAGAATTGTTATTGCAAGGGCATTGATAACTGAACCTCAATTAATAATTGCTGATGAACCAATTTCAGCATTAGACGTATCTATTCAAGCTCAAGTTATTAATATTTTAAAAAATCTAGCAGAAAAAAATAAAATTACTGTTTTGTTTATTGCACATGATTTATCAATGGTTAATTATGTTTGTAATAGAGCAATTATTGTGCACCAAGGTAGAATTTTAGAAAAAGGTAGCGTTGATTCAATTTTTAATAACCCAATTCATCCTTATACTAGATCACTTATTAAAGCTACTCCTAAATTATCACGAGTTCATGTTGACCTTTCATCATTTAGTGATGAATTATCATATGATAAGGAATGAAGTATAACTAATGTTCCTCATTTTATAAAAGTAAATAATTCTAAAGATCATTGGGTTTTAGGCACGAAATCTCAAGTAAATAGTTGAATCAATCAAGAGTGAACTTTTTAATTTCTTTTTAGTTATTTTTTAGTATACAAATACAATACTTTTACAATTCTATTTTTTGAAACAATAAATACATAATACTTCTTGGAGGTATTAGTAATTTATGTTATGTGAAGTCCCTAAGACTGAAAATGAACTTTTAAAGTTTCACTTAGATTTTTCATTTAATTTTTTAAATAAAAAAATGCAAAAATATTACTTTGAATTTCTTTTACTAGAAAGGCAAGATTTGAAAACATTATCTTATATCTTTTTAAAAGAAACATGAGAGCGTTCTTTAAAAAATAAAAATATTCAAAATTTTAGATCTTATTTGTCTGGTTCTTTAAAAAATTTATTTATGACTTATGCTCGTAAATGTCATATAAATCCTGAAGATAGAACAACATTAATACCTGAATTTCATGATCATTTTTATGCACATAATCAAACTCCTGAATCATTTGCTAGATTTTCAGATTTGTTAGAAAAAATAAACAACATAAATCTTTCATTATCTAAAAATGAGAAAAAAGCTTTAAATGAATATTTTTTTCAAAAATGTAATTCACTTAAAGAAATTGCTTTAAAAAATAATGTAATGATTTATAAATTAAAATATTTAATTATTAAGATTAGAAAATTATTGCAAAAGGAAAAAGAAAGATAATATTTTTAATGTATCTTTTTATTTTTCATTTATCATATTATTGTGATTAATTTCACTAATTGATTAAATTCATTTTTTGCTAAATAGATGCAAATATTTTGACAAAGCACATTGGTTTGTTAATGTTGTTTTGTTTGTTATGGAATATTTGGATTCAAAAATAGTATCTGAAAATAAACAAAAATTAGTTTTATTGTTTTGAAGTTGATTATCTAAAAACAGATTTCATCTTACACAATGAAGGGTTAATATTTTTGTAAGATATGAACTATGTTTTCTCTATTTAGTGGTTTTACAATGAATTTTATAAATCAATTAAAAGCATTTTTAGTTTTTTGTTTTTATTTTAAAAATGCTAGTTTTGGCAAAACTCAGTGTTTGGGTTTTGCCTTTATTTTTATAAATTAGTTTTTTTAATACATAATTTTGTATTAAAATACTTCCTTAATTATCAACTTGATAATAATTTCTTACTTAGGTAATATATGAAAAGAGACTCTGAAACTGAACAGACAATTCTTGAAGAAGAATTAATAAAACTTACAAATACAAATATAAATCAAGGTTTATCTACTTCAGAAGCAAAATTTAGATTAGAAAAATATGGAAGAAATACACTACCAATAAAAAAGAAAAAAAATGTTTTCTTGATTTTTTTGTCTCAATTTAAAGACTTAATGATGTTAATATTACTAGGAGCTGTTATTGCATCTTTTGTTGTGACAATAATAACTGGTAATAACAAAAATTGAGTTTTTGATGAGCAGTTAATTGTTGAGTTTGTTCAACCATTTGTAATTTTACTTGTAGTTATTACAAATGCCTTGTTAGGAACTGTTCAAGAAATTAAATCTGATAAAGCTATTACTTCATTACAAAAATTAAGTGTTTTGAATGCTAAAGTTATTCGCGACAATAAACTTATGTCAATTAATTCTTTAGATTTGGTTATTGGTGATGTAATTATTTTAGAAGCTGGGGATCAAATTGGAGCTGATGCTAAATTACAATTGGCTACTAATCTTCAAGTTATTGAATCAGCATTAACAGGTGAATCTTTACCAGTTGTTAAAGACCCTAAAGCTATTGTTGACAAAAATGCTCCTTTGGGAGATCAGATTAATAAAGTGTTTAGTGGTTGTTCTGTTGTTAGTGGAACTGCAACTGCAATTGTTTTTGCAACAGGCAAAAACACACAAATTGGTAAAATTGCTAGAATGTTAAATAATGAAGAATCATTTTTAACACCTTTGCAATTAAAATTAAATAAATTGTCCAAAATTTTTGGTTATTTTGGTATTGTTCTTTTTGTTATTGCTTTTGTTGCCCAATTATCTATTTTAGGTTTTGAAAATATTGCAACAAATAACACTTGATCAATTGCCCTAGTTGGATCAATTTCATTAGCTGTTGCAGCAATTCCTGAAGGATTATCTGCATTTACAACTGTAATTTTATCGTTAGGAATTCGTAGAATGGCAGCTGAAAATGGGTTAATTAAAAAGTTATCTGCAGTTGAAACTTTGGGAAGCACTGGTGTAATTTGTACAGATAAAACTGGAACTTTAACACAAAACAAAATGACTGTTATGGGGATTTGAACTCCTGAAGACCAAGAGTTTAATTTAAATGAACCTAAAGTCTCACATCTTAATTTAATTAAGCATGCAATTTTATGTACTGAAGGTTCTGTAAATTTTATAAATAATGAGTATAAACATGTTGGAGACCCAACAGAAACTTCATTAATTATGTATGGATTGAATCATAAAATAGTTAAAGAAGAGTTATTTGACAAACACAAACGTCTTCGAGTAGTGCCATTTGATTCAAATACTAAATTAATGACAGTTGTAAACGAAATTGACAATAAAAATTGTGTTATTGTAAAGGGTGCTCCTGATGTTTTGATTAAACTTTGTAACAATGTTGATGAGAATTATGTCAATACTGTTATTAATAATTACTCTAAACAAGCATATAGAACTTTAGCAGTTGCATATAAAAAACTAGATGATTCTATTGATCTTTCTAAATTAACAGATGATGAACTTAATAAAAATTTAACTTTTCAGGGTGTGATTGCTATGATTGATCCTCCTAGAAATGAAATTAAAGAAGTTATTCAAACTTGTTGACATGCAGGGGTTAAACCAGTAATGATTACTGGTGACCATTTATCCACTGCAATTGCAATTGCTAGTGATATTGGCATTATGCGTTCAGATAGTTTAGCCATTCAAGGTTCAGAATTAGCAAAAATTTCTGATGATGAGTTGAAACAAAATATTGGTAAATATGCAGTTTATGCCAGAGTAAATCCATCTGATAAATTGCGAATTGTAAAAGCTTGACAAGCAAATGACCAAGTTGTGGCCATGACTGGTGATGGTGTAAATGATGCCCCAGCATTAAAGGCTGCTGATATTGGTTGTGCAATGGGAATTACAGGGACAGATGTTTCTAAAGATGCAGCTGATATGATTTTAATGGATGATAATTTTAGTACAATTGTTTCAGCTATTAAAAATGGTCGTCAAATTTATCATTCAATTCGTCGAGTAATTCAAAATTTGTTAATTAGTAGTATTGCTGAAATTTTGGTTGTTTTATTTGGAATGTTGGTTTTTGGTCTTATTTATAAAGATCAAATTAATAAACCTAATGTTCAGTTTGAAGTTCTTAGTGCCCTTCAATTATTATGAATAAATTTATTGGTTCATGGAGTTCCTGCAGTTTGTTTGGGGATTCAACGTTCAAAAGTTAATGTTATGAATATTCGACCATATAGTAAATATGAAAGTATTTTTGCTCAGAGAATGGGCATTGATTTGTTGTGGCAAGGCATTTTAATAGGATTTTTAGGTTTATTAGCATATGGTTTAGGTATTGAATATGCATTGAATAATTTATCATCTGATATTCAATCAGGTTCAATTCAGTTCAATGAATTTGGTTCCTCTGCTTGTTTTTTAGTTGTTGGAATTTCTGCTTCATTTCATGCTTTAAATTTAATGAATGAACAATCAATATTTAAATCATCATTAATTTATTACAAAATGATTTATTTATCAGTTTTGTTTAGTGTTTTAATGATTTTATTTGTAACATTTGTTCCTAAAATTGCAATCGTTTTTAATATGAGTGAGTATCTTTTTGATCATCCAATAATTTTAGGTTATGGAATTGGCTTTGCTTTTATTCCAACATTTTTAATTGAAATTCAAAAAATTATTTTAGAAATAATTAAAAAGCAAAAAGACAAACTTAAACCAATTAATGATTTTCAAATGATTCTAAGACCTAAAAATATTTTTTCTAAAATGTCTAGAAAGTAATTTTTAGTTAATTTTTTCTCAATCTTCATCTACAAACATAGGTTTAATTGGGTTTATTCGATCATAGTAAAGTTTTCCTTCTAAATGATCATATTCATGTTGTAAGCACATGGATAATATACCTTTTGCTTCAATGGTTATATTCTTTTTTTGGAAAAAATCATAACCTTCTATTTTAATCTTAGAATTTCTAATTACATATCCTTTCTTATCGACAGGCACACTTAAACAACCTTCGCCTGCAAGAATATATGCTTTTTTTGCTGATACGCTCAATAAATTTGGATTTATAAGGAAATATTTATGTTCAATTTTATTTTCATCATCAAGATGAATGTAAAACATTCTTTTTTTATATCCAATTTGATTTGCTGCAATGCCAATTCCTGGTCTGATATTAAATTTTTTTGCATTACCTAAATAACTTTCATCTATATAGCTAATCATTTTTTTTATATTAACTAAGTCAATTTCATTTAAAGGAAAATTAACTTTTTCACATTTAATTCTCATTTCATTATTTTGATCTAGTGTAATTCAATCTTTTTTTGGAAAATAGTCCATGATTTTTCTTTCAAAATATTAAATTATTTATAATATAAGAAATTTTATATTCATTTTTGTGATTATGTTCTATGAATAACAAAAAAGGCTCAATTGTTTTAATATCTGGTCCTAGTGGCGTGGGCAAAGGAAGCATTGTTAATGAGTTATTAAAATTTCATGAATTAAAACTTAAATATGCTATATCTGCTACTACTAGACCTAAAAGAATTAATGAACAAGAAGGCATTCATTATTTCTTTAAAACAAAAGAACAATTTGAAAAAATGATTGAAAATAATGAATTGCTAGAATATGCCATGTATGTGGGTAATTATTATGGAACCCCGATGTCTCAAGTAGAAGATATTTTAAATTCGGGTTATAACCTTTTATTAGAGATTGAGTGCCTTGGCGCGATGCAAGTGTTAAATAAATTTTCAGATACTCTAAGTATTTTTATTACTCCACCATCATTTGAAGAATTAAGAAATCGATTAAAAAAACGTAATTCAGAAACAGATACAATGATTGATAAAAGAATTGAACAAGCTAAAAATGAATTAGATCTTTATTCACGCAAATATAAGTATATTTTAATGAATGATGTTTTAAATGAAACTATAAAAAATATTTATAATATCTTATTCCAAGAAGTGATTAATAAATAATAGATTTTATTATTTATAATAAGTCACTAGATTAACTAGTTACATTCAAGAGATACAATGACTTTAAAAAAAAATCGTAATTTTTCATCAATAAAAAATAATTCATTTGGTTCAGCATCTGATGTTGGTATTGTTCGAAAAGAAAACCAAGATTCTGTTTTTATTGGAACCAACATTTATAACAACTTGATTGTTATTGTTTGTGATGGATTAGGAGGTTATAAGGGTGGCGCAATTGCATCAAGCATTGTTTGTAATTTATTTCGAGATGAATTTTTAAGTAATGATTTTAATGGTAAATCAAAAAAATTTATTGAAGATTGATTTGCTCAAACAGTTTTAAAATCACGTCATTCTATTAGCAATTACGTTATGAATAACAGTTATCAGCAACCTGATTTGTCACAAATGGCAACAACTATTGTTTTAACTTTAGTTGCTAATAAAAAAATTTATACTTTTTGAATTGGTGACTCACGTGCATATTTAGTTGATACTAATAAACAAACGTGGCAAATAACTCTAGATCACAATCTTTATAATGTTTTAAAGCTTGCAAATGCAAGAGAAGAAACTTTTAAGAAACATGCAAATGAATTGTTAGCTTTAACTAACATAATTTCTAAAGATATTGATCATAAGCAAACTTTTGGTGTTTCTATTCATGAACCAAAAGAGAGTGAAAAGTATTTAATTTTATGTTCTGATGGTTTTTATAACTTTGTTAATTCAGAAAGTTTTTATACTTTAATTGAAAATTATTCAGATGATATGATTGGCGCTTCAAAGCATTTAATTAATGTTGCAATGCAAAATATGAGTAATGATAATGTTACTGTTGCAGTCGTTAATTTATTAGAGGTGTTACATGGAAAAAAATAAATCGAAAAAAGTCGATTTATTATTACCCAATGACATTATTCTTGGTAAATATAAGGTAATAAAGCCCATTAATAAGGGTGGCATGGATTCTTATATTTACTCAGCTATTAATACTTCTTTAGACACTAGTTTATCAACTGATGCACAAATAGAGCAAGTTGTAATTAAAGTAGTTCAAAGAACTCCTACAATGAAAGAACATAATTGAACCAAATTTTTAGAAGAACTAGTTACTGCTAGTCGTGTGCGCCATGCTAATTTGGTTCAAACATATGATGTTGTTACACAAAAATTAGAAGTATTACGAAATAACCGAATTGTTGTTTTGAATGATGTTGCTATTATAGTAATGGAAAGTGTTGATGGACCTTCATTACGTAATTTATTGAATACTAAAGGTTATTTTAGTGTCGATGAGGCTATGTATTATTTTAAAAAAATAGTACTAGGGATTAAACGATTGCATACTTATACCCATATGATTATCCATCGGGATTTAAAACCAGAAAATATTTTGTTATCTAAGGATTTACGTGAAATTAAAATTTTAGATTTTGGCATATCCTCATCTGTAATTGTTGAAAATTTTAATTTTATTACAATTACAGAAGAACAATCTTTGTTTGGTACTGTTGAATATATGTCTCCTGATAATTTGGATTTTAATATTGATCCTAAGACAAATAAAAAAATTCGTAAACCTCCAACTCCACAATTTGATTTTCATTCATTGGGTATTATTTTGTTTGAAATGTTAACAGGTGACAAACCATTTACTAAAAGCTCTAAAGATGATAAGGAAACAATTAAAAAAGCACGTTTGTATGATATTCCTGTAATGAAAGGAATTCGATATGATATTCCAAATAGTATTGATAATATTGTTTTTAGATGTATTGCTTCAAAAATAGAGGATTTAAAATATCGATATTCAAATTGTGATGAGTTGTTAAGTGATATTGAAACATATGATCAACCTAATCGTATAAATGAAGAATTATTAAAACCCATTGCATCTCGTGTTCTTGAACGCGAAGATAGCTTTAATCCACAATTTAGCAAAAGCAAAGAGTCTTGGTATTATAAAAAATATTTAGTAGTAAATTGTTCTCTTTTATTTTTTTTAATAACAATTTTAGTTCTTGTATTAACAATTGTTCATTTTACTAAATAAGTGATAATTGGTTATGAAAGCAATTGTTTTAAAAATTGTAGCTAATTTAGTAGTTGTGTGACATGAAAATAAAGAAATTAAAGTTTTTGCTCCTGGAAAATGAAAACAAATGGGAATAAAAATATATCCAGGTGATTATGTTCAGTTAGATTATCGCGGCTCAGAATTACAAATAATTGATTTATATCCGCGTAAAAATTTAATTGAAAAACTTCGAATAGCAAATATTGATAATTTAATTGTTGTTCAATCAATTGTTGAACCAAATATCAATTGATTGTCTTTGCTAAAGACTATAGCCTTTTATGAATACCATGCAAATATAATACCCATTTTTCTTATTACAAAAACTGATATTGCAAAAATAAGTGTAAATGATCAAATGTTTTTAAATGACTTAAAACAGATAGGTTATGTTGTTTTGATTAAAAACAAAGAAAAAGATTTAATTACTTTGCAAAACATTGTCGCTTCAAAAATTTCTTGTTTTACAGGTGAAAGTGGCGTCGGAAAATCAACTTTAATTAATAATTTAGATCCAAAGTTTATGCGATCTGTTCAAGAAATTTCTTGAAAATTAAATAGAGGCAAAAATACTACAACTCAAACTGAATTACTATCTTTTCATAATGGTTTTTTGGTTGACACACCTGGATATTCAAAATTTTTATTAAATTTAACACCACATCAATTGAGTGAATCTTTTCATGATTTTTCTAAACTTAAGACAAAGTGTAAATTTAATGATTGTCTACACTTAAATGAATTTAATTGTGCAATTATAAAAATTTTGGGATCAGCATTGATGCCGCAATGACGTTATAACATTTATGTTGAATTACAAAAACAACTTAAATTTACCTAAATGAAAAGTTTATTTTTAAGCATTCAAATTTTTAAATGATTTCATTATTTGCTTTAGTTTTAATTTAAGCATTTGTTAAGTTTGTATAAGGAAATTAACACAACAAACATTTTATTAAACAAAAAATTAATTATTTAGAATAAAAGCATAAATATTTTTAAGTATTTCATTGACTATTTTATTTAAGTGATTTTTATGAGTTTAAAACTTATAGTTGGTTTAGGAAATCCAGGCAAACAATATGAAAACACTCGACATAATGTTGGTTTTATGTTTGTTGATAAGTTATGTGATACTTTAGGTCTTTCATTAACAAATGAAGGGTTCAAAGGTCTTTTTGTTAAATCCAAATTTAATGATCAAGATTTTATTATTTCTAAACCCCAAACTTTTATGAATTTATCTGGAATTTTCGTTAGACAATTATCTGATTTTTACAAGATATGACCTCAAAATATTTTGATAATTTATGATGATTTGGCATTTAATTTGGGTCAAATTAAATTAAGATTAAAGGGATCTAGTGGTGGACATAATGGAATGCAAAATATTATCAAGTGTATGTCAACTGATAAGATAAAAAGAATTAGAGTCGGTATAGGTCCACAAAATAATAAAAATTTAGCTAATTTTGTTTTAAGTAATTTTCTTCCTAATGAATCAATTTTATTAGATTTAGGTATAAGTAAAGCAACATTAGCTGCTTGTGATTTTTTAGAAAAAAATGATTTTTCTAATTTAATGAATAAATATAATGTTTAAAAATAATAAAAATGAAATTATCAATCAATGTCTAGCAAGTGTATCAGGTGGCCCTGATTCCATGGCATTGCTTAATAAATATAAAGATTGTATAAAAGTTGTTTGTCATGTTAATTATAATGCTCGTCATACCTCTAAACGGGATGAAAACATTGTTAAAGCTTATTGTTTAAAAAATAACATTAAATTGCATGTTCTTAGTGTAAATAGCAAATTAGAAGCAACAAAAAACTTTCAAAATTGAGCCCGCATTGTTAGATATAATTTTATGCACAAAATTGCCAAACAATACAATATAAAAACAATTTTAGTTGCACATAATTTAAATGATTTTATTGAAACCGCTATAATGCAAATATTAAAAAAAAAATTAACATTATTTTTAGGTATTAAGCAATATAGTAAATATCATGATCTTTATATTTATCGACCTTTTATTAATATTTGAAAAAAAGATCTACTAAATTATTGCTTATCTAATTCAGTTCCTTTTGGAATAGATGAATCTAATTTTTCTTTAAAATATGAAAGAAACATTATTAGAAATAATATAAATAAATGAGATATTAATGAACTTTTATATTTTCTTGTACTTGTAAAAAAGTATAACAATAAAAATGAAAAATTAAATGACTCAGTTATTTCATTTTACAAAATTTGAAAAAGCAACAAATATACCAAAATACTTTTGAATAAAAATATTGATTTTATTTTTCATGTTCTTTTTGAAATGTTTAAAGAATATAATCTAAAATTTGATATTAATAAATTTAAGGCAATTTTAATTTTAATGTATAAAAATAATCCTAATAAAGGCTTGAGAATTGGTAAAAACAAAAAACTTTATGTAAAAAATAAACAATTATTTATTATTTCATAAAAATTTTTTTTAGTTCTATAGCAACTCCATCTTTATCATTACTTTTTGAAGTGATATATCTAGCAACTAATTTAGCTGCACTAGATCCATTTTTCATTGCATAACCAAATCTAGCTTTTCTAAGCAATTCAATGTCATTTTCTCCGTCCCCAAAACTAATAGTGCTATCCATAGATATGCCATAATAACTCATTAAAAAATCAATAGCATTACCTTTATTTGCAAATTTTGTATTAATTTCAATAATATTTCCAGCATTGGGCAAAGACCAATTTCTAACAACAAATGTGTTAAATCTTTGTTTTATGTAATAAACAACATCATCAAGATAACGTGATTTTTTTAATTGAAGTAAAACTGTATTAGGATCATTTTTCATGTTAAGTAAATGATTTTTACCATAAAATTGATTTTCAGTTTTGTTAACATCTATTCTAAACAATTCATTTAATTCTTGTATTTCTTTTGGTTTATTTGGTTTATTTAGAATGTACATCGCATTATAAGATTCAGCAATTATATTATCAATATGTTTAAATATGTTGTCTTCTAGAATTAATTTTCTTATTAATTCTTTATTAAAAACGATATTAATTGGTGATAAATTAGTATCATATGGATGTCAAATGTACGAACCATTTAGATTGACTAAAACAGTTTTTAAATTTAATTTTTTATAAATATCTATTGAACCGTGAGCATTTCTTCCCGTAGCAATACAAAATAGATGCCCTTGTTGACTAATTTTTTTTACTACATCTATTGTAAATTTTGACAATTCAGACTGATCATTTAATAAGGTACCATCAAGATCTGAAATAATTAACATTTGTCTTTTAAATTGTTTAAGTGTTAAATCTATTTTAACTGATGGTGAAACCGATTTTTTCATATACAGTACCTAATGTTTTTTTAGCAATTATTTTTGCTTTGTTTTTACCTTCATCTAATATTTTTAATATATCATTCTTAGAATATTCTTTTTTTCTATCTTGAATAGTTTTTATTAGTGAAGAAACAATTTTTATTAAGTCTATTTTAAATTCTCTATAATCTTTATTTTTATATTTTAATTCTATGTTTGAATAATTAATTTCTTTGTTTGTGTTAAATAATTGTTCACGCAACAAATAGTTTATTGGATCATTTATTGAACATAAATATATTGTCATTAAATTACTTATATTTGGTTGTTCAGATATATTATATCTAACATTATTTAATGAATCAGTTTTTGCAGTTTTAATCTTCTCTTCAATTTCTTTCATTGAATCATCTAAAAATATAATTCCTTTTTTATTCTTTGATGATTTTGACATTTTCTTTGTTGGTTCTACTAAATCCATAATTTTATTGCCTACACTAGCAATAAAAGGTTCTGGAACAATAAATGTTTCTCCATATTTTTTATTAAAGCGTAATGCAATGTCACGTGTTAATTCTAAATGTTGCTTTTGATCTATTCCAACAGGAACTAAATGTGGTTGATATAATAAAATATCTGCAGACATTAGAGTTGGATAAATTAGCAAACCTGTTGGTATTCTTTTTGTATTATTGCTTTGTTGTAAATCCTGGTTTGTAATTTTATTTTTATATTGTGTCATTCTTTCTAATTCACCCAAATTTGTATGGCACATTAATATGTAACCTAATGTAGTGTGTTCACAAACTTGACTTTGAATAAAAATATTAACTTTTTTTGGATTTATTCCACTAGCTAAATAAGTACTTGCAATGTTTAAACTATTGCTATTAATTACTTTAGGATCAAAATCCAACGTAATTGCATGTAAGTCTGCAATAAACAAATACATCTCGTAATCATTTTGTAATTTTACAAAATTACTTATAGACCCTAAGTAATTTCCTAAATGCAATTTTCCACTTGATTGAATGCCCGAAATAGTTCTTTTTAATTTCATCTTATATATAAAATATCAATTATTTTTATTCTGTAGGTTTTGATTCACAATAATTATTTAAAGTACATTTAAACCTATTTTCTAAAATTAAATTATACTAAATTAGAATAGAAAATATAGAGGCGGTAATTACTAAATATGAAAACAAGTAAATTGATTAGTACAAAAAGTCCTTCAGCATTAAATAGTTCAGATGCAAATAAGACTCTATTGTTAATTACTGCAAGTTGTTCTAGTTGTGTAAGAACAAAGAAGTTTTTTATTGATAACAAATTACCTTATATTGAAATTAATTTTTATACAAAACCAATACTAGAAAAACATTTTAAAGACATTCTTAGTTTAACAGAAAATGGTGTTTATGATGTTATTTCAATGCGAAGTAAATATTTAACAAATAATAAAATAGATATAAATTCATTAAAAATTTCTGAATTAATTAAATTAGTTCATGAACACCCATCAATTGTTAAAAGACCAATTTTATTACAATATGATAAATCTGGTAATCCAAAACGATTAATGATTGGTTATAATAGTGTGGATATTCGTGTCTTTTTAAGACCACTTAAAGATATTGAATTTCACAAATCTGATTTTACAACTGAAGATAATTCAAAATTTCTTGAATTTCCTGATGATATTTCACCAGTAAGAACTGTACCTAAAAAATCTAAAACTAAAAGTTTAAAAAATTCTTTAAGATAAGATTGTTTTGCTTTATTTAGACTATGTCAATAAAAAACACCTTTCAAGTAAAATGTAGTGATTCTCCTAAGGCAATAAAAATTGGAAATAATTTAATTAAAGTCTTGTCAAAACATTTTTTGCCTTCCAATAATAACAAGCCAGATTATTTATTTTCTGTTGGTGGGGACGGCACTTTTATTAAGCATGCAATTGAATATAATTTTGCTAATACAAAGATTATTGGTATTAATGGTGGTAATTTGGGTTTTTATAGTTCGTTCAATGAAAAAAATATAAATTTTCTTTTATCTAATTGAAAAAAATTAAATTTTGAAAAAATTGATTTAATACAGGTAAAACATAATAACAAACTTCATTTTGGCATAAATGAATTAGCTGTTATTAGTAGCACAGCATATCCACTTAAAATTTATTTTAATGATTTTTTTTATGAACAATTTAGAGGTACTGGAGTTTTAATTGGAACTAGAACAGGTAGCACTGGTTATATTAAATCTGCAAAGGGAGCAATTATTTCTCCTGGAATTGACTGTTTAGAATTTGTTGAATTGCAACCGTTGTTGCATGTAGATTTTTTAACAATTCAATCTCCAATAATATTACCTTTAAAAACTAAAATAAAAATTTGCGCAGAAGAAAATTTAAGTGCAAACAAAAATATATCTAAAATTTATTTAGATGGGATTGAAATTGAAAATAATTTTTCTAATACTTGTGTAGAAATTGAATCAATTAAAAGTAAAGCAAAATTTCTTTTGCCAAATACAATAGAATCATTTATAACTAAATTACAAAAAACTTTTATAAAAGGTTAAATTTTGAAAAATGACAAAATTACAAAAATTCATTCTAATTCTTGGTTATATTTTTACATTTGGCATACTTTTTTTTATTTTAAAAAAAATGGCAAAAAAACAAGCTCAAGTTGTAAATGATTCCTTGATTGTAAGTAATAACATTCCATTTAATATAGATGATTTTATTTTATCATTGGGTGGTTTAAAAAATATTGCATTTTGTTCTAGCACAATATCTTCTATTAAAATAAAATTATTTGATAAAAGTTTATTTGATGAAATCAAATTTAAAAAATTTAAACCAAAAGGTTATATGTGAGATGCTGAAAACACCTTAACAATTTTATTTGGTGATTTTTCTTCAGCATTAGAAAAATTTATTAAAAATAAACTTACAAACTATGAAAATATTAGTCAACAACAAAAAAGCTAATTTTAATTATTCAATTATTGCAACTTATGAAGCTGGCATTGTTTTAACTGGTAGCGAAGTTAAATCATTAAGTGAATCACATGGCAATCTTAATGAAGCTTTTGTTATTATTAGAAGAATGGAAATGTTTCTTTTAAATTTTAATATTCCAAAATATAAGTTTAATACAGTTAAAAATCATGAAGAGACTAGAACTCGCAAATTATTGATGCATAAATATGAAATAAGGAAAATTGAACTTAAGAAAAAGCAAGAAAAATTAACATTAATACCTTTAATGATTTATTGGAAAAACAAAAAAATTAAAGTAAAGATAGCTTTAGCTAAAGGTCGAAAAAAACATGATAAACGTGAAATTTTAAAGATGCGCGATGATATCAAAACAATAAAATCATATTAATATTGTTTTTATTATTTTAGTTATGTATTTCTTAATTAAATTTTCCTATGCTACTACATATTAAAATTAAAATGTATTTTTAAATTTAAGAAATTTTAATTCCAAATTTTTCTTTTAAAAATTAAAATTAAACTAAATTTGATTTATAAAATTAGTAAATAAATTGATTATGCATTCTCATAAAAATGATTTAGTCTTCTTTAGAAATAAGAAAAAAAAATTTACTTTTAAATTTTTATTTGTTTCATTTTCCATAATTACGTTAGGAATTTCAACAATATCCATGATAAGTTGTGGGAATGAGTCAACTAGTGATAAAGAAAGTGGCAATCAAAATCCATCAAATAATAATTCTGATTCTAATACAAATAACAATAATAATGGTAATAATTCTAATGATAATGTTGAAGATAATTTAACAAATTCAAATTTAGAATCACAATATTTAGATAAATTAAATAAGGCTTATTTAAACTTTAATATTATTCCAAAAAGTAGTACAGATTGTTCTTTATTGGAAGCAAAAGAAATTGTTGATGAATCATCACTGCTTAAATATTTTATTTTAAGTGGATTAGATAGTGACATAACATATACATTTGTTAATGCTGCTATTGATGGAACAGATTACACTTGTTTATTTGTTTCATACAAAATTGCTTATAAATCATATACAAGGGATAAACTTATAAAATTAACTGGTTTTGCATTGCCAGATAATTTAACGCAAAAACAAAAAAATACACAAATGCTTAAGAGTCTTGAAAAAAATCTAAAAATAATTTCTAATTCAGAAGAAAATGCACCTGATTATAGAAATATAACTGTCATGAATTTTTTAACCTTATTAAGCACAGAACCATGGCAAATATATGATTATTTTGAAATTAATTCAAAAGAATTAGAGGAAATTTATCAATCTAATCCATTTCAGTCAAATGACTGTGACATTAATTTTCAACTTAAAAATGGTTATAAATTTAATCCTGAAAATCCAACATCTATAGTATTTCAAGTAAAAGTTAAAATTGGGAAAAGAAATAAATATGATAACATTGATACAGATGATCCAAATTATGTAACTGAAACTTTTGATTATACATTAGATGGATTTAAGTTGGATCCTGAATATATAGGCAAATTAGATGCCCAACCTATTGATAAACTTCCAACGCCAGCAAATGCAATTTCATATAAAGGGAAATTAGAAACCTTCAAAATTTCTAACATTAAGAGAACGAATCATCAAAATTATGTAAATGCACAAAATAAATTTACTTGAGATGATTTTAAAAAAGAGATAATGTATCATTTACGTTTTTATTTGTATCAAATGTTTAGTGATAATTTTACTGAGATTAATTATTATGTGAATAATGAAATAGTAAATGAGAAACTTGTTGCAACAGCTGAGGGGATAATAAAAGAAAATAAAACTAATTTTAGTGCATATTTTCAACTTATTAATGATCGAGATTATACAAATAAATACAACGTGCAAGCTGGTGATAAAATTAAAATTCAATTTGAATATGTTAGTAAAAATTGAAAACCTATTGCTCTTGATTCAGAAGAAATTTTGCCAGGATTAATAGATAAAAATTTTGATTTTTCTTCTAGTTGCGATTTAATTGGAAAAAATCCATCAAAAATTTTAACAAATACTTTTTTCTCTTCAATTACATCAGATTCCAAAATGAATTTATCTGTTTTTCAAAATGATAAAAATATTATTTATGTTTCGCCAAATATTATGGAAATTTGATCTTTTGTTATAAGACAAAGAATAATTTAGATGTAATTTATTTGTTGATAATTAAACCTTTGTACCTAGTCATAGATAAGATAGTGTCTTCAATTCCTTGTGGTGCCCCAATTCCAGAATCTTTTATTCCTAAAAATGGAAACAAATCAGGTCCTCTTGATGAAGATTTATTTCAGTTAACTGAACCAACCTCTAATTCTTTAGTAATTGTGTGAACTATTTTTTCATTCTTGGTAAATATTGATGCTTGCAAACCATAATTAGACATATTATGAATTTTAATGGCTTCGTTAATATCTTTAACTTCTAAAATTGGTAAAACTGGCCCAAATTGTTCTTCTCATGCAATTCTCATTTTTTCAGTTACTTTGCTAATTAATGTTGGCACAATAAAATTTCTTTCTCTTTTGCCTCCAATTTCAATTACTGCATTGTGTTTTTTGGCATCATTTATTAATGATTCAATATATTCTGCTGAATTTAGGTCAACAACAGGAACAATATCAGGATTTTGAATTGGGTTACCAATAATCAATTTATCAATCCTATTTTTAAGCATTTTTATTAATTCTTTGGCAACAGATTTTAAAACAATTACTCTTTTGATTGCAGTACATCTTTGTCCTGAAAATGAAAAAGCCCCTTTAATAATTTCATCTGTAGCTATTTTCAAATCAGCATCAGATAATACAATTGCTGCATCTTTGCCACCAAGTTCCAAAGAAACATTACCCACTTGGCTCATTGCTAGCAATTCTTTTCCTACTTTTGTTCCGCCTGTGAATGAAATCATAGATATATGAGGATTAGTAATTAATGCCTTACTAATTTCATTGCCATAACCAACTACACAATTAATAACTCCCTTTGGCAAACCAGCTTTAATTAATAATTCAGATATTTTAATTCCAATTATACTTGCTTGAGTAGCAGGTTTAAAGACAACAGTATTACCACTAACTAATGCTGGAACAATTTTAGCAATTGGAGAATTAACTGGATAATTAAATGGAGTAATGGCTAAAACAACACCTATTGGTTCACGGGTGAAATAACCAGTTTTATTTTTAATTTTATGGTCTTTTGGACCAATAATTTTTGGTGTTTTTATTATTTTTTCATAAACCAATATAGTTTCATTAATATATTCAATTGATCGTTTAATTTCATCTAAAGTATCATTAGTAGTTTTGGCAACATGATTAATAACTAATTTAGCTAAATCTTTTCGATTGTCTCAGAGAGATTTTGCAAATTTTTGTAAAATCTTTTTTCTTTGACTAAATGATGTTTTAGATCATGAACTAAATGCTTTATTTGCATCTTCATATGCATTTGTAATATCATTAGCAGACATTGCACATACGCGCCCATCATCTTCTAAATCAATAGGAGATTTAATTGTAATTATTTTTTGAGATGCAATTTTTTTATTGCCTATTAATCCACAAACATTTTCTTTTAAATACTCAATGTTAAACCCTTCAGGGGCACAATGGAAACAATCTTTTTTCTTTTTGTTATTTTGCATAATCCCTATACCTAACTATCCAAATTAATATTAAACTAATTATATACATATCAAAAAGATAATTTAATTTATTTTTTTTGCACAAAATATGCTTTATTTTTATAGGCATAAATAAATGTAAGCATATTTTAATACAGAATAATTTGCAAGTTTATACTTAAGACCTAGTTATTATTTTGTTAATAACTAGATGACTTTCTTTTAACAATATTTTTATTAATTAAAGTCATGTTGTAAATAACTTTATGAACTGTAAAATGTTAATGACATTGATAAGTACACAATATAACTTTAAGTAGTTAGTGAAATATGTTTATCATATTTCAACAAGATAAGTCTTAAACTAAAATTAGAAATTTATTGCTTTATACATTTTTAATAAAAGTTTTTGCCTTCTAACTTTTAACAACAAAGAAAGACAAATAACTCATGAACACAAATAATACTAACAAATCTTTAAAAACACCTATTAACACAAAGAAAAAATGAAAAAAAATTATCTTAGGATCATCTTTGGGACTTTTATCATTAGGTGTTATAGCATCAACAACTATGGCAATTATTACTTCAACTTCACTAACGCAGAAAAATGATGTTATTAAAAAGGAAACATCAACAAATAATTTATTACAAAAAGAAATTCAATTAATAACAAACAAACAAGAATTAATAAATTCAGAATTGAAAGATTTAAGTAATCAATTAAGTCAAGAAAGGATAAATAATAGTGATCTAAGTGCGGAAAATGAAAAATTAATTAAATTAATTCAAAATCAAGAGCAAATGATAGAAAAGACTAAACAAAATATTGCTGATTTAGAACTTCAAGCTAAAAATTTAACTTCCAAAGTTGAATTAGCTGAAAGTGAAAAAACTAATTTATCTATTCGACTTTCAAATCAAATTAAACTAAATGAAAGCTTGCTTGCTCAACAAAACAATACTATGGCAGAAATTATTACACTGATTTCTAATAACAAGGTTTTAAAAAATTTAAATATTGGAACATTAGATAATGGTTCTGATGCAGCAATAGTTCAAAGAGTACTTTCATTCATTCCACAAAATCGTTTTGGTTTGCAAATTAATCGAGCAGTAATTATAAGCAACAATATGCTTGATAGAGCTTTTGTTCTAATTTCTGTAGGATCAAACAATGCAATTGATATATTAAGTGTTAATTACATTGTTCGCCAATAACTCAATAACTAAAATTTAAAAAAATTATTAAATTATAATTCCCTAACTTAACTTTAGGAAATTCTTAGAGGGACATTCTAGGAATATGCATCCATAAAAAACAATGGATGCATATTTTATGTATTTAATGGCTTTAATTTAAGGTTTCACTAATTAAATAATTTAATGCTAGTTTTTTAATCCACAATTTGTCTAGGCATTTTATTAATTAAGTCAAACTTTATTTAATTCTTACTTTCTTTTATTTCTTTATAAACTCTAAACTTATTTTTTTAATAATTTTGCAATTTCACTAATATTTTTTTCCTTGATTAAACAATAAATTAATTTAAGTTTCTTTCCAATTAGTTAAATGTTTATACATTATAATCTTTAATGTACTCCTTAGTTTGGTAAGGGGCACTTTTTATGTCTTAATATCAAGTTAAAATCTTTTTTATAAAAGATATTTTTATCAACAAAATTTAAATACAATCTAAGATTAACTTTAGTTTAAAAATATTTGTTATTTAGCACTTTATTAAGTTTAGTGCTAATTTTTAAAAAAAAGATATATAATACTTTTGCATAACTTAAAATTTATTCCTAATAAATTTGTTTTTAAGAAAGGTTAAAGTTATATAGAACTATGGCAGACTCTGGAATTATTATAGGTATTGACCTTGGAACAACAAACTCTTGTGTTGCTGTAATGGAAGGCAATCAAAAAACTGTTTTAGAAAATCCTGAAGGTAAGAGAACAACTCCTTCAATTGTTTCTTATAAAAATGGAGAAGTTATTGTTGGTGATGCTGCTAAACGTCAGATGTTAACTAATCCCAACACAATTGTATCTATTAAACGTTTAATGGGTACAAGTAAAAAAGTTACTGTTGAAGAAAATGGAACTAAAAAAGAATTAACACCTGAAGAAGTTTCAGCACAAATATTAACTTACTTAAAAAATTACGCAGAAAAGAAGATTGGTAAAACAATTACTCGTGCTGTTATTACTGTTCCTGCTTATTTTAATGATGCAGAACGTCAAGCAACAAAAGTAGCTGGTAAGATTGCGGGATTAGAAGTTGAACGTATCATTAATGAACCAACTGCTGCTGCTTTGGCATATGGTATTGATAAATCAGATCGTGAAATGAAAGTTTTAGTTTATGACCTTGGTGGTGGTACATTCGATGTTTCTTTATTAGATATTGCTGACGGAACTTTTGAAGTATTAGCAACTGCCGGGGATAATCGTCTTGGTGGTGATGATTGGGATAACAAAATTATTGATTGAATAGTGGAAAATTTAAATAAAGAACATCCTAATTTGAAAATTCGTGAAGATAAAATGGCTATGCAACGTCTTAAAGAAGCTGCAGAAAGGGCTAAAATTGAATTATCAGCACAATTAGAAGTTAATGTTTCATTACCATTTATTGCTGTAACTGAATCTGGTCCTGTCAACTTTGATAAGCAATTATCACGTTCTACATTTGAGCAATTAACAAAAGACTTAGTTGAACGTACAAGAAATCCAATTAAGGATGTTTTGGAAGAAGCCAAAGTTGATCCTAGTCAAATTGATGAAATTTTATTAGTTGGAGGTTCAACAAGAATTCCTGCTGTTCAAGCACTAGTTGAATCTATGATTCCAAATAAGAAACCAAATCGATCAATTAACCCAGATGAAGTAGTTGCTTTAGGGGCTGCTGTTCAAGGTGGTGTTTTACGTGGAGATGTTAAAGATATTTTATTATTAGATGTAACTCCTTTAACATTAGCTATTGAAACATTAGGTGGTGTTGCAACTGCTGTAATTAAGCGTAATACAACTATTCCAGTTTCTAAGAGTCAAATTTTTTCTACAGCTCAAGATAATCAAGAATCAGTGGATGTTTCAGTTTGCCAAGGAGAACGTCCTTTAGCAAAGGAAAATAAATCTTTAGGTACATTTACTCTTGGAGGCATTGAGCCTGCTCCTCGTGGTAAACCACAAATTGAAATTACTTTTAACATTGATGCTAATGGAATTTTAAATGTTAAAGCTAAAGATTTATCTACTGGTAAAGAAAATAGTATTACTATTAGTAATAGTAGTGAATTAAATGATGATGACATTCAAAGAATGATTCGTGATGCTGAAGCTAACAAAGAACGTGATGCTATGATTCGTAAACGAATTGAATTACGACATGAAGGTGAAAGCATTGTATTTAACATTACAGAAATTTTAAAATCTAATGAAGCTAAAGAATTACCTGAAGAAGAAAAGAAAAAATTACAAGACATGGCTGATGGTGTCAAGAAGGAATTGGACGCTCAAAATTGAGATGGTCTTGAAGCTAAAGTTAATGACTTTAAAAAATGACGTGATGAAATGGCCAAGAAATATGGCGATCCTTCACAAGGTGGAGAAAAGAAATAGTTTCACTGTATTAGTTAATCAATAAATAAAATTAAAACACAATCTTGGTGATCAAGATTGTGTTTTTTGTATAATTTCTTGCAATTAAGTGTATTAATTAAGAGATTTATTTTTATGGATTTGCCAAATCATAATTTAAATACTGAGTGTAAGTCAACATTTTATACAGCAATAGTATTTGTTGTTTTTGAAATTATTTGCTTTGTATCTTTAATTTGTTTGCTAATAGTCATTATATCTATAAATGGAAAAAGTTTAACTGATATAACAAATACTATAAATGGCAATGAAATCATTACTACCACAACTTTAAATAACAATGGAATTGTAACTATAATATTTTTTATGTCTAGTATTATTTTTGGAATTTTATCTTTTATTGTTGCAATTATTTTTGTAATTAAAATAAATGCTTCAAAAACATATATAAAACCATCTGGAGAAACTTATTTTATTTTAGGAATAATTGGTATTTTTATTCCATTTATTGGATTAATTAGTGCCTGTATGACTATTAATTACTTTAGAAAAAATAAGAAAAAATTTATTGAATACAATGAAAATTCTAGTTTTACTAATGCTATTTGCATTAAATGTGAAAAAATTTATTCAATAGATAAAATGTTAAAGACACTTTTAATAAATGAAGGTTGTGAAAAAATAGTTTATTCTTGTCACCAATGTGCTAGCAACAATTAATCTAATTGAAATTATTTATAAAGCAAAATAATTTGTGAATTTAATTAAATAAATATAAAATTAAAAGTGCTTTATATAGGGGTGTAGTTCAATGGTAGAACATTGGTCTTCAAAACCAAGTGTTGTGGGTTCGAGTCCTGTCACCCCTGCCATTTTATTTTGACATTTATAAATAGTTCACAAGTGTTTGTGAACTATTTTAATTTAATGTTTTTATCAATATAAAAGTTATTTTTTAATTAAATAAGTTTTGATCATTGTTTCTAATTTTTTAGGTTTTATTGGGCCTTCATGAAAAGCAATGATTTTTTTATTATCATAAACTCTAAAAGTTGGAACCTTTATAAGTTTTCATTTTTGATTATTATCTTCTAATCAAACATTATCTGATTCTTCAACATGTATCATATAAACATCATAATTAGCTTTTATTTCAGCAAAATATGTAATGATTTCAGGAATATTTATTTGACAAAAATTACATCATGTACCAAAAAAAATACCTAAAACTGGTTCATTTTTTTTATTAATAATGTCTTCAAAGAGATTAAGATCTATATTTTTAAATTCCATAATTATCAAAATCTCCTTAAAATAGTTCAAGCTTATTTATCTTAATTTTAAAATTTTACATTATTGTTTTTATAGATTTATATATTCTTTTCTAAAATATGGTTTAATTATTCACTATCAATGCAATATATGTTAAAAATAAAAATTAAATGATTTTTTATGCATATAAATTAATTGATATTTTGTATAAATGATGATGAGAAAATATAATTTCGTATTAAGTTGGAAATAAATTTATAAAAATATGTTTATTAATAATTTTTTAAATTGAAATTTAAATAATTTTTAAGAATTAATAAATTTTGGTAATATATGTTGATACCTTAGTTGCATTAACACATAAGTAAATTAATACATAATAAGAACATATGGACAAGATAACATTTGCTGATTTAGGAATCAGTAGTGAAATAATTTACCAATTAACTAATAATAAGATTATTAGTCCTTCAAATGTACAAATACAAGCTATTCCAGTAATTTTAAATCGAAAAAATGTGGTAGCCAAAGCTCCCACAGGATCAGGGAAAACAGCTGCTTTTTTATTGCCAATAATAGAATTAATAAAAGAAAAACACGAAAAAACACCTAGAGTAATTATCTTAAGTCCGACACGAGAATTGTCTGATCAAATAGATTCAACATTCAATTTGTTAGTTAGTGATAAAATTAATTTAAAAAGTTGTTTGATTATTGGTGGCGTTAAAGAAAAACATCAAGTTGAAAAATTAAATGTTGGGGTTGATGTAATTGTAGCAACCCCAGGTAGATTAAAAGACTTGATAGAGAAAAAAAAGATTGATTGCTCTAATGTTCAGCATTTTGTATTGGATGAAGTTGACATGATGTTAGATTTAGGTTTTTATGATGATATTTCTTTTATTCATAAGCAAATGCCAGAATCCATTCAAATTGCTTTTTTTTCTGCAACTATTCCAAATAAAATTCAGTCATTAATTAAAAAAATAATGAATGATTATGAGTATATTGAAGCAGATGCTAATCTCAGAAATAGTGGTTCAATTAAACAAAAATTGTATTACATAAATAATCAGGATAAAATTAAGTTATTATTAACATTAGTTACTAAAAATTTAAACAAACCAATTATGGTTTTTTGTAATAAAAAATCTTGTGCAAATTTTATTTCCTTTTTTTTGAACAAATCCGGAATTAGAACAAGAGCTATTCATGGTGATAAACCACAATATGTTAGAAGTAAAATTATTAATGACTTTAAAAAAGGTATTTGTAATGTTTTAGTTGGGACAGATCTTGCTGCACGTGGAATTCATGTGGATAATGTAGGGTTAGTAATAAATTATGATATTCCAACTAACGTATATAATTATATTCATCGAATGGGTAGAACAGGTAGAGCTAACCAAAAAGGAGAGTGCATTTCTTTTTCATCCTTTTTAGAAGTAGACAATACTAACAATATTTTAAAATTAATGCAAAATGAAATTGAAATTGCAAAATTTAATTCTAAAGATATAGAACCATCACATAATATTACAAAAGAAATATTGAATTCGCATCCATCATATGCAATCCAAGCTAGAAATATAAATAAGTTAAAAAATAATAAAAAATTTAGTAATAGAAAAAATAATTATAGTAGTTTTTCAAGTAAATCTATGAGTAAAAAAGCAACAGATAGTTCTAGTCAAAAAAGCAAATTGAGAGCAGCTGAAGAAAGGCTAATTAAGAAAGATAATGAATGAGAATCAGACCTATAGGTTTGCCATAGTTTGTGCTTTAATGGATGAAGCTCAACCACTTTTATTTTTTTTTAAAAAATTTAAACCAAAAATAAAAATTTTTTCTACATCTGAAAAAAACAAACTATTTGTTTTGACATTTTCTAAGCCTCTTGTTTTTTTAAATTTTCAAATTCTAAAACTACATATTTATGTTTCAGGAGTAGGCAAAACTAATGCAGCAATTGCAGCAACTAAACTTATATTTAATTACAAAATTAATTACATAATTAATGTTGGTTTAATTGGCATATTAGATAAAAAAATAAGTTTATTTTTACCTATTTTAGTTAATAAGATAATTTATCATGATGTTGATTTAACTAATTTTTGTTATCAATTAGGTCAATTACCAGGTTTGCCATCATGTTATGAAATTAAATCAAATGAAGTTAACCAATTGATGAAAATATTTAAAAAAAATAAAATTAAAGCTTTTAAATGTAACATTGCAACTGGTGATCAATTTATCGATAAAAATAAGTTAAAAAACATACTAAATATAAAGCATACAATAGTGCAAGGTATTGACATGGAACTTGCTAGTTTAATGCAAGTGTGTTATTTGAATAAAATACAAATTTTATCTATTAAGTTTGGTTCAGATTATGTTAAATCAAAAAATAATTATTTAATGTTTCAACAAGCTAAAGATGAGTACAAAAAAATATTGTTAAATATGCTTAATTTTTTATTTAATTAAACTGTAATATTTATTTATTAATTTTTTAGTATTTTCTCTGTAAGTAATAATTTCTTTTGTTTGTTTTGGAAAAAAAGTTCATTGATAAGCAAAAAAAGTAGTGGCGAACATGAAGTTTAACACTATTTCATAATCTAATTTTTCAAAATATTTTTGAATTAATTTTTTTAAATTTTTTATTGGATATTTTATTTCTCTTAAGAAATTGCATAAATCTCAATAATTATTATTTAATGATCCCCACTCGTAGTCAATAAATTTTACATTTTTATTATTTCAAATTAAATTGCTAGGTCTTAAATCATTATGAGAAACAACTATTGGAAGGTCTCTATATTTTTCAATTATTTGATGATATTTTTTTAATTCATTTTTTAAGCCATTAAAATTGGCAATATCTTCAAATACAAAAAAATTTCTTTTTGAAATTAATACACTTGTATCTAGTTTTTGTAACTTAAATAATTCATTTGCAAAAGATTTTAAAAAAAGATCAGATTTGCATACCTTTATGGATGGAATATTTCCATCAATTCATTTTTTTATTGCATTACCATTTTTTTTGTCATAAAAAATAAAATCACCTTTATTTTTCAATTTATTTACAATTGCATATTCATTATTACGATCTATTTTTTTATTACCAACTCTAACTTGATATTTTTGATCTTTTGTATTGACCACTTTGTAAGAAAAATTTGTAAAACCATTAGAAATAATTTTTATAGATTTGATTTCAGATAATTTATTTGGCATGTAAAGTTTAAATATATTTATTGCTTTTACTTTAAAATCATTCATATTTAGTTAAACTTTCTTTGTATAATTTATTTATTAAGATTACATTTTAATTAATAAAAGTATATTACAGAATTAAGTTTAGTATGAAAATTAGTAGACCAAGAGGAACAAAAGATTTATTTGGTTTAGAAATTGACAAGTATAATTTTGTCATTGATACTTGTAAACAATTAGCTCAAAATTATGGCTTTTTTGAAATAATTTTACCAACTTTTGAATATAATGAATTGTTTTACAGAAATAATGAAAATTCAGATATTGTTAAGAAAGAATTGTATGAATTTAAAGATAGAGGGGATCGTTTATTAGCTTTACGTCCAGAAGCTACTGCTTCTTTAATTCGATGTTTAGGTGAAAATAAACTATTACATAATTGACCCCTACCAGTAAAAGTTTTTACTTATGGTTCAATGTTCCGATATGAACGACCTCAAGATGGAAGACAACGTGAATTTCAACAATTTGATATTGAAATTATTGGGAATGATTCCATATATGATGTAGTTAATGTAATTAGTTATGGTCACAAAATTTTATCAAAATTAAATTTACTTAAAAATGTGGAATTAAGAATTAATTTTATTGGTTCTTTTGAAACAAGATCAAAATGAATTAAAGAATTGAAAATGTATTTTAATAAATACCAAAATGAGTTGAGTGAATTATCTCAAGAGAGATTAAAAACAAACCCTTTAAGAATTTTAGATGATAAAATTGATGGCAAATTACCTTTTGTTATAGATGCACCAAAAATTTTTGATTTTTTAACAAATGAAGAAAAGGAAAAATTTTACGAAACATTAAAGGTTTTGGATTTATTAGAAATTAATTATAAAGTGACTGATAATCTTGTTAGAGGTTTAGATTATTACACAGATATTGTTTTTGAATTTGTTGATTTAACAGATAATCTTACAATTATAGGTGGCGGTCAGTATGATAAATTAGTTGAAGAATTGACTGGTGAGAATTTGAAAGCTATAGGTTTAGCAGTTGGTGTTAATCGTTGTGCTAATATGATAGATGATAGCATTGTGAATGAAATAATAAATGCTAATAATAAAAAAATTTTACTTATTGGTTTAGATTCCATGTTTAGTAAAGATTTAATAAAATTAAGTGATAATTTACTTAAAGAAAATTGCCCTTTAATCTACAATCACAAAATTAATGATATTAAAAAAGGAATTAAATTTTGTGAACGCTTAGGATATCGATATTTAGGCATTATTGGTTTAAATGAAATGAAAGCAAAATCAATTAATATTAAAGATTTATTAACACAAAATCAAATAGAAATTGATCAATCTAAAATAAAAAATTGATGAATGGATTTAAAATAAGCAATGATTATTGAAAATAGAATTCCAATTAAATCTTTAAATAACACTAATCTTTTAAATCAAGATGTTTGTGTTGCTGGATGAGTTAAAAAAAATCGTAAATTAGGTAATTTATGTTTTTTAACACTATGAGATTCTAGTGGAAGTATTCAAATTGTTGATGACTCAGAGTCATCTACTTTTAATTTAACAAATAAATTAACACGCGAAAGTGTAGTGATGATTGCTGGTAAATTTCAAAAACGTAGCAATCCTAATTTAGATATTCCTTTAGGAGAGTATGAAATTAAAATAAATGAAGTCAAAGTCATAGCTGAATCTAAAACGCCTCCTTTAATTATTGAAAATGAAACAGATGCATTGGAAGATGTTAGATTAAAATATCGATATTTAGATCTACGAAGACCTATTATGCAGGATAAGTTGAAATTACGATTTCGTTTCTTGCAAAATGTTCGTAATTTTTTAGATTCTAAAGAATTTATTGAAATTGAAACGCCTAATTTTACTAAACCTACTCCAGAAGGAGCGCGCGACTATATTGTGCCTACACGAATTGGCCCTAATAGATTTTATGCTTTGCCTCAATCACCACAACTATATAAACAATTATTAATGATTTCTGGTTTTGAAAGATATTTTCAAATAGCTAGATGTTTCCGTGATGAAGATGGACGCAAGGACCGACAACCAGAACACACACAAATTGATTTAGAAATGTCATTTGTAAATGAAAATATGATTCAAAAATTAATTGAAGAAATGTTTGTATATGTTTTTGAAAAAACTTTAAATATCAAATTACAAACACCTTTTTTAAAAATGAAATATAAAGATGCAATAAATATTTATGGTTCTGATAAGCCAGATATAAGATTTGAACTTAAACTAGAAAATGTAACTACTTATTTTATTGACTCTGAATTTCAAATTTTTAAAAAAATAGCTAATGAAAATGGATGTATTAATTTAATTAATTTATCAGGCCATCATATAGATAATAAACAAATTAAGTATTTAGAAAAAATTGCTAAAGATAATTTTGCAAATGGTTTAGCTTGAATAACATATGAAAATAATCAAATAATTGATGGTTCAATTAAAAAATTTTTAGATTTTGAATTTATAAAAAAAATAACTAATTTATCTAATAAAGGGTCATTACTTTTTATAGGTCATTTAAAAACTTTAATTGTAAAAAAAGCATTAGGTGCTGTTAGAAATGCTTTAAATGAATTATATAAACTAGCTAATAATACATATTCCTTTTTATGAATTACAGATTGACCTTTGTATGAATGAAATGATCAGATTAAAAAGTATGAATCTGCACATAATTTGTTTACAGCACCTAAAGACATGAATATACAAAATATTTCTGAAAATGATAAAGAAAATATGTTAGCTTCTTCATATGATTTAGTACTTAATGGTTTTGAATTAGGCAGTGGTGCCATACGAATTCACAATCCACAAGATCAATTAACTATTATGAAATCATTAAATTTATCTGATGATGAAATTAAAATTAAATTTGGTTTTTTACTAGAAGCTTATGAGTATGGAGCCCCTTTCCATGGAGGAATGGGTTTAGGATTGGATCGAATTTTAATGATTATTACTAATAGTCAAAATATTCGTGATGTTATTGCATTTCCTAAGAATGCACAGGGAATTGATTTAATGATGGATTCCCCAAGTGAAATTACAGATAATGATCAATTAAAAGATATTTTTATTGAAGTAAAAAAATAAAGTTAATTTTGCCTCATTTTTTCTTTTCCAATTAAAATTTATTAAATCTAAAAAATTAAATTATTTAAAAAAATTTTTAAATTTATATGAATTATGTAAATGGAAACCAAAAAATATTTTTTGATCCTAATAGTTTATCATTAGATGATCAAGTAACTTTATCTAAGCAGTCTTATAGTAAGCGTAAATTATGAATGACTATAATTGTAATTGGCAGTTTTTTATTACAAATGCTTCCATATACGATTGTACAAAATTTAACACCCACATTATCTTCTGTTTTATTTATTAATTGATTAGGTAATAACACAGTTTTAGCTAATTTAATTCTATCTTTTGGCTTAATTATCGCCGCTTTTACAGGTCCTTTAATTGGAAATTGATTATCCAAAACCAAAAAACCTAAATTTATTTTTATTTTAGGTATTAGTTTATCTAGTGTTGGTTTTATTCTATTTAGTTTAGGTTATTTAATTTCTAATAATGGAATTTCATCAAATTCATTAAATATTGTGATTACTACTTTGGTATTGCTAATATTATCAGGTATTTCACAAATTGGTACTTTAATATTTTCTACATTAGGAATTAATTACTTAATTTCTAAATGATTTCCGCAATCTAAAAAAGGCTTAATTTTAGGAATTGTTTTTATGGGCGGAGCAGTTGGTAATATGTGAATCACACCATTGGTAGAAAATCTTTTAATGAATTTATTTTTAAATTCCTCATATGCTATATTTATTTTATTTGGCGGATTATCTTTAATTGTTGGAATTATTGTTTGTTTAATTATTGTTATAGATCCAATTCCAATTTATGAATCTATTTATCTATCATCAATAATAGATAAAGAACAATTAAAAATGGATGAAATAAATAAGATTGTTGTAACACCACATAGAACATTTAAATTAATTTGATACAAAATATTTATAGTTGGTTTTTTCTTTTTATCTGCAGGAGTTGGAACAATTATTACTCAGGCACAAGAAACAGTAGCTAATGGTTTAATTGAACTCAATGACGGATTTAATCGAAATAATTCTTTAAAAATTTTATCGAACATAACAATTATTTATGGATTTGGTTGTTTATTGGGAAATCCAATAGGGGGATTTTTAAATGACAAAATTGGTATTAAGAAATCTTTTTTTATTGGTTTTATTTTAGAATTAATAGCTGCTTTTTCAATGTTATTTTCTCCACTTGCACCACACATTTTACCTTATGTTTGAGGAATAACTGCTGGACTTGGAATTTACATTTTTACATCTAGTGCCCAATACATGTGTAGTTATTTATTTGGTAATAAAAATCAAACTAAACACCTTGGAATTGTTAGTTTTCCCTATTTTTTAGGATTTGGTTTATTTTTATTTATTGATGGATTGATAGTGGGAAAAACTGGATTAAATTCATCAGGCACTGAGTGATTAAATGTTAATAATTTTTTAGGGCATCAAATTTCAGGTACATGACCTATTGTATGAATTATATGCATCATCATTTTAACAATAGGGTTTTTGATGATTTTTGTATCATTGATAGTTTTACACCATTTGGGAATTATTTTTTTATCAAAATATGAAAATACTAATTTAAATAAATTAATTAGAAAAAAATATGGTTTATTTTTGTGAATAGCTCGATTTTTTGGTCTTTACATGTCAAAAGATATCACAGAAAGCAAATATTGACAGAAAATACTTAAAAAAGCTCAATTAGATAACAATAAATTTCGATATGATTTTTCAATGAAAATTGAAGACAAAATTTATAAAAATAAATTTAAATTAATTGCAGATATAGAACAAAAAATTAAAAATAAATTTTCTAAAAAAAATAAAGAACTTACTAGCAATCATATAAAATCACATAAAATTTTATTTTATCAAAATTTAAGTAGACATAAATTAGATAAATACTTGAATAAAGTATCATCTAAAGATCTTAAAAATAAAAATAATTTACAAAAATTTTATTTTCAAAACAAAGTATCTAAAAAAATTTCTAACTATAAAAAATTAGAAACTAAACCTATTGATGAATTGCAAAACAAGATTTTAGCTAATGATAAAAAATTAAATGAAAAGATAAAGCAATTAGAAATTTCAAAACAAAGAATAAATGAAGATTATGAAGCGGCTAAAAAATTTTATAGAAATCGGGCTAGATATTTAAACAATTTATTAATTAAACACTTAGAAGAAGATAAAGCATTTAAATTCGATCATAAATATTATCACAAATAGGAATTTATAAATATGAATACAATACTTTCTACCAAAATTTTAAAAAACAAATTAATTACATTGTATGTTGCTAAAAAAATTATTACAGTTAATGATAGAAATGATGAGGCAGAAGCTGTTTTAGTTCAAGAAGATAAAATTATTGGCTATGGAAAAACAAATGAACTTAAAAAATTATTAAACAAAAAACATTTAAATTATATTGTGAATAATCTTTTTAAAAATAAATATATTTATCCTGGTTTTATTGAACCTCATATGCATCCTCAATTGCTTGGTATGTACCTCCTCAATTTTCCTTATATTGGTTTTTTTGATCGTAAGTTGCCTAATGGCAAAATTTTAAAGGGTTTAAAAACTCTAAAAGAAGTAATTGAATTTATTAAAAAAGAAATTAATAAAGATGCAAATAAAAATTCAAAATGAATAAATTTTTGAGGTTATGATCCATTATTTCATAACAAAGAATTTCTAACAAAAGATGTTTTAGATTCAATAAATCAAGATATACCTATTTGTATTTTACATCAGTCAAATCATGTCATGAGTTTAAATACAGCTGGTCTTCAAAAAGCAGGATATACCAATCTTTCAAAGGATGATCCATTATTTGATAGCAATAATTTACAGAAAATTAATGGAGAACTAACAGGTATTGTTTCAGAAACTGAGGGAATGAAATTAGCTATTATATCTGGGGCAATGAATTTTAAAGCGTCATTAGATGACTTTATTAATGCAACTAAATTAGTATCCAAAATAGCTCAGCTTAATGGTGTAACCACAATTGCTGATAAAGGCTTAGGGTTTCCATCTTTAAATCCCGAATTATCTTATCAAGCATATGTAAAATATTCTTTAAATGAAGAAAGCTTTACAAGATTTCATTTAGACATTTGATTTGCTAGCATAATTGTTTATGGTGGTTGAAATAAAATTGAAAAAATGATTAAAAATAATAATAAATATTTATGAATAGGAGGCCAAAAAATTATTCTTGATGGTTCTATCCAAGGATTTACAGCCAATTTAATTCCTGGGCAAGTTTATGTAGATAATATTTTAGTTAATGGAAATTTGCAATTGAATGAAAATGAATTGGCTACATTTATTGAAAATGCAGAAATCCATAATTTACCTTCGCATATTCATGCAAATGGTAGTGGGGCCATAGAGGCTTGTATAAAAGTTATTGAAAAAATTCATCCTTATAATTCAAATAAATTTAGGCACACAATTGAGCATAATCAATTAGTCACTAATAATCAATTAAGTAGAATGAGCAAAAACAATATTTGTTCCAATTTTTTTATTAATCATATCTATTATTATGGTGATATTCATGCAAAATATACAGTTGGACCAAATTTAGTTCATGGAATGAATCCAACTAAATCTGGATTAATGAAAAATGTAATTTTCGCTTTTCACTCTGATGATCCTGTAACCCCTGTAAATCCATTGTTATCTATATGAACAGCAGTTAATCGTCAATCTCTTACTAGTTCTATATATGGAGAAGATGAAATTATTTCTGTTTATGATGCTTTAAAAGCCATAACAATAAATGCTGCTTATTTACTAAATCAAGAAAATTATATTGGTTCTATTGATTTACATAAATTTGCTGACTTTACGGTTTTAGATAGTCCTTTGACAGAAATAGATAAAGAAAATATTAAAAATATTAATATTTATGCTACTGTTTTAGGTGGAAAAGTATATTTGACTAATTAATTTTTTTATTTTTTATAAAAAAAATACATCTGGCAAAAACTATTAAAATTTACCAGATGTATTAAAAAACAATTAAATTAATTATTTTTTAGCAGAAGCTTTTTTGTTTAAAGATTTTGCTGTTTTTGACTTTACACGTTGTGCTTTAGCTTTTGGAATAGTTCCTTTTTTGGCTAATTTATCAGCAGTTGAATATGTCTTTGAAAGGTCTTTTTTATTAGCAGTGCTTTTAGTTTTTTTTACTTGATTTTTAAGAGTTGTTTTTTGCCCCTTATGCACTGTTCTTTTTTTAGTTGATTTTTTTAAAGTTTTCTCATTAGATTTAATATTTGCCATTACTAATTAACTACTATGTTTTAAAAACATTCCTTATAGAATAAATATATAATTATGTTAGTAATGATATCAAATTTATAGATTTTCTTTTAAATTAATTTAAATTTAATGTTTTGTTTTTCATAAAAGGTGTGCTTAATGGGTAATAGCGGATCATTGTTTTCAATTTTAATTTTAGTCATTCCAATTATTGCTGTTTTTTACTTTTTTTCTAAAAAGAAAAAAAATAAATCAAAAATTGGTTTTGATGGCACGCCTAAAAAAGCCAAAAAAGATGAAGTGTGACAAACTATTAAAAAATTTATGCAACAAAATAATGAAAATGGTAAGGAAGTAGTGTATTCTTTTGTTGCTAAAAGACCTAATCCAATGCAAGAAAAGAAAATCAGAAAACTTTATTTAGCAGAAACTAATAAATACATTGAAGACAATAAATTAGATAAAAAAGCAGCAAAAAAATATAAGTCTAAGCGAAATAAAGAAGCTTCTAGAGAACTTTATTGCATTTATTTTATAAGTCGTGATACTAAAACAAGAGTTGATGATAAGGCTAGGATTTTTGAAGCTGAAGTTGTTCAAAAATTAACAGGCCAAAAAAAAGAACCAACTAAAAGAGTCATTGTGATTAATGGTTTAAAAGATTTTGATACAGAATTTAAATGAATTGAACCTTTAAAAAAACGTGAAGATGAGAGAATTGCCAAAATACAGAAACAACAATTAGCAAGACAAGCCAAAAAAGAAAAAAGAAAAATGAAATATGTTGGAAGAAATAAAACTGTATCGCCTACAAACAATAAAAAATAGTTAATTTTTAGATTATGAAAACTAAAGTAATTTTTTTTGGTTCTACAAATTTAAGTGCTGCTTGTTTATCTCAAATATTGTCAGATAAAAATTTTGATGTTTGTTGTGTTGTTTGTCAACCAGATAACCCGAAAGCTAAAAAAAATAATAAATGAAATGAAATTAAACAAACTGCTTTAAAATATAATATAAAATGTTTACAACCTTTGAAAATTGTTGAAATATTTGAAGAAATTAAATCATTAAAAGCTGAAATAGGGATTTGTGTTGCATATGGGCAATTCATTCCTGAATCAATAATTAATTTATTTCATTACGGAATTATAAATGTTCATCCATCTTTATTGCCAAAATATCGAGGTGGAGCACCAATTCAACATGCAATTATGAATGGTGATTTAGAAACTGGTATCACAATTATGAAATTAACTAAAGAAATGGATGCTGGTGATTATTGTTTTCAAAATAATTTTTCTATTAATTCTGAATGAACATCTGGAGAACTTATGAATAAAGTCATAAAAGATGCTCCTAAAATATTGCTTTTATGTATGTATAAGATATTGAGTAATGATATAACTTGACATCATCAAGATTCTACACAGAAATCATTAGCTCCTATTTTCACAAGAGAACAAGAAAAGATTAACTGAAATTTTGAAGCTTTTAAAATTGTTAGACATATAAAAGCATTTTCACCAGCTCCAGGAACTTTTTCTTTTTTTGATAAAAATAAGACAATTAAGTTTTTTAATGCTACTTTAGGAAATCATGAATTTGATACTGAACCAGGAATAATCAATTTGTTAGATAAAAATTTTATTTGTATACAAGCTATAAATAAAAAGTGTGTTCATATTACTGAATTTCTTTTACCAGGAAAAAAACGAATAGAAGTTAGAAAATATAATGGAGTTTATCCGTTTAATTTAAAGGATAAATTGTTTTAATGTCAATAAACAAGCATTTATATATTCGTAAATTAGATTTTTTAAATTATTTTGATAGACCTTCATTATTTTGGCGTTTAAATAATGAAGAGATTGAAAGTATTTTTCAATCATATTCAAAACATTATGATGATAATTTTATTTTTGAATATGAACAAGATATGGATGAATTTATTGAATTTGATCCATTAGATGTTTATGAAAATTATAAGATTATTAAATTAACTGATGAAAGTAATCCCCGTTTTATTGAAGGGAAAATTATTAGTAATAAATTTTCTAATTTTTTAATAAATTACAGTAAGAAAACACTTAATATTTTTAATGTAATTGATTTTGATATTTTGTACCCAAATGATATTTTTGATCTTGAAACAAAAGCCAAAGAAATTTTAAAAACAATATTGAATACTAAAGTACCAACAATTTTTTTGCATCCAATATTTATATTTAATTCTGCTGTTGCTTGCCCTGTTGCAATTACATACATTAATGAAAAACATTATGAAATAAATTTTGTTAAAGGTTCAACAGGAACAAATAGATCTGATGTATTGTCTTTATATTTTCAAATTGAAATAACTAAAAAAAATCTTTCTAATTTAAAAAACGCTTCATTATTTTTAATTGCAAAAGAAAGAAAACCTAAAGGTTCAGTTTCTTTTACTATTGTTGATAGTATTCAGTTAACTAAAGCAAACAAATATCATAAAATTGATTTAAATAACAATGATAATAATGGTTTTAAAGAAAAATCAAAATATAAATGTCAATCAATTCAAATTTCTGATTTAATAAAAGGTAATTCTTTGCAAGATTTTGAAATTCTACAAAAAAAAGATATTAATGAAAAAAATAAATATGTGATTTTTTTGAAAAAATATAAAAATGTAATTGATAATTTTTGAAATATTATTACAGAAATTAAATTAAATAAACCTAGTAAACAGTTATATGTTCCATTTTCTTCTAAATTTGATTCATATTGATTGAAATTTAATTATCAGCGGGAAGTTCGTAAGGTTTGAGGTTTAGAAAATGAATTATTTTCTTATTCAGGAAAATTAGTTACATTTAGTAAAGCTTTTGGTTTTGTAAACAAATTAAAAAAAAATACAAACATTTCCTTAGAATTTTTTTTAAATTGTAAATTTTATCCAACTTTAATTAATTTTTACTCAATTTTTTTAGATGAATACAACAAAATGGATTTAACTAGTTTTTTAAATTTAAATTCATGAGATGAAGAAAAAATTAAACAATTGTTTTTCACAATAAAAAACAAAATGTTTAATGATGATAAATATGAGTTAGGCACATGAAAAACTCAAGAAATTATTTGATATCGTTTAATTAAATTCCCTGTTAATAACATGAATAACATAATATATTTTACTGATTTAAATAAAGACTTTGAACCATTAAAAAAGAAAAAAATTTATTTTGATTTTGAAACAATTAATCCAATAATTAGGGCCGTAGATAACTCATTTCCATATGCACAAATAATTACTCAATGTTCTATCATTAAAGATAATGGAAAAAATGAAGAATTAAACTGTTTGAATTTAATTATTGATCCAAAAAATATAACAGTTGATTTTTTTAAAAAAATTATAGACAGTTTGTATGTAAACAATGCTAATGAATATAGTTTTGTTGTATATAATGCTAGTTTTGAATCGAGTCGTTTAAACGAATTAAAAGAATATATAAAGGATCCAATATATGATAAAAAAATTGATGCCATCAATGCAAATTTATATGATTTAGCAAAATGGTTTAATGTTAATACAAAAGATTGATATATTTGAATTAAAAATTTACTAGGTTTTTATAGCATTAAAAATATTTTAACTTTACTACCTCAAAGTTTTTTAGATGAATCAAAAACAGTAAGTTACAAATCTTTAAATGTTCAACGAGGCGATAAAGCACAAGCAATA
Source organism: Mycoplasmoides alvi ATCC 29626 (assembly GCF_000701785.1). Taxonomy (GTDB): domain Bacteria; phylum Bacillota_I; class Bacilli_A; order Mycoplasmatales; family Mycoplasmoidaceae; genus Mycoplasmoides; species Mycoplasmoides alvi. The sequence continues at coordinate 61,400 of NZ_KL370825.1, forward strand.
ACATCTTTACGTTTTTTCAATGCATTAAATGATGATAAATGAGAAGAAATTTCTAATGACTTATGTAAGTATTGTGAAAATGATGTTAGAGCAATGATAGCAGTAGAAAAATTTGGATTGAAACTTCTAGAAATGAACAAATTAGAGCCAAAAGAATTTAATATAGATTTAGAAATTTTTTTAACATTAACTTCTTCTATCAATTTAGATACAAAAGAAACATTTCAAAATTTTTTAAATAAATTAAAGGCATTACCAGAAGTAACTTTTTTAAATCAAATAAAACAAATGGAAGCAACATTATTATCAATGAAAAATGAATTAAAAATAATTAATTCTTTAATAAAAAAATAATTTATCTAAGCATATTTTCATACTAAAAAATAGTTCCATTTATAATTTTTGTGCGATTGAAATAATTGCGTAAATGAAATTAAGTTATTTAAATTTTTGCATAAAGGGTAAATAATAATGAATTTGTTAAATTTTGTTAATAGTAAGAAAATTAAATTTAAAAAAGGAAAGATACAAAATAAAAAATTAATTATTGCTACAATAGGAGTAACCACTTTGTTAGCTGGTGTTGGTAGCACAATTTTGATGTATTCATTAACTACTTCTAATGATACTTCGATTAAGCAAATTGAACAAGATAATTCTGTAGATACTTCTTTATTGGTAACTAATGGTAACACATTTACAGATCAAACTGGTGTTCAAATAAGAACAAATTATGTAAATGGTTTTGAGTCTATAGATGTACTTAGTCATGATGGATCAATTACTGGCAATAAATTAGTTTTAACCACTTATACTAATGGGACTCAATTAAATTATGGAGTTGGTTTAGTTGATTCTGATTACAACATTATTTCAACATGAGCAATGCCAATAGTTGGTGAAACATACAAATGAAACTATACAACTAATATCATTCCAGGTAGTGACAATGAAACATTTTTTGTTTTAGCAGGTATTAGTAATATTGCACATGCATTAAATACTGTTTATACTAACTATAATTCAAGTGCAACAAATTTTGAAGATGTTGTTACTGTCGATTTAACATCTGCTCCTTCAATTAAAATTTTTAAAATAAATGTCACTAACAATATTATTAGAAGTGATAGTGTAAATCCAGTTTATGATTTTAAATATCCTACTTATGATGATCAACCAACTTACAATAATGGTTTAAAGTTTTTTACAAAAACTGGTAATTTTGCATCCAATTTAATTCAACAAAGTGGATATGCTAATAATAGTTCATATGCATCTTTTGGTTATTTACAATATTTATTTTATGGTCAATTATTTCAATATAACTACAATAGTTCTGATAACACAGATGAATTTGCATTATTGTCATCATATTTAGGTTCAGATCCAGGTATGGGCAACTTATATGGATATTATAATTCTACAATTAACAAACAATCTTCAGCATTAGGGTATTATGAATATTTTTATAATGAAGTTTTAACGCCGATGATTGAAGGAAATCCAAAAAGTTATACTACAACTCCATATGTTCTTAATTCAAGTGCTCCAACAAGAACTAATTATAAAGTTATTGATCAAGCAGGTAATATTATTGAAGCACCAATAAGTGATCAATTAACATCTGATGCTGCATTGTCAATTGCTTTTATGACTGATTATCGAGCAGCAAACATTCCTTCTAGTTCTGATAATACTGCTAGTTTGACAGGGGCAATGACTAGAGTTGGTCATAATGAATATAATATAGTTCCAGGATGATTTATTTTTAAACCTAATATTAGTCCTGATTGAGTATCATATGGATATACTTTCACAAATATAAATTATACAACAGCTAATGGAATTTGAGGAACAGCAGTTGGATCATTTTATGATGTGAACAATAATGAATATTTAACATTATTTGCTGCATCAATATGGGTGACTAACAATAGGTTTGTTCATTTTAAAATACAGAATTTTGATTACTTTAGTCTCCAATATACTAAATATGGTTCAAGAAATATTATAAGTCCAAATAATTCTAATAATATTTTGCCTTTTGATGTTAGTACAACTAGTCAAATTTGGAATAAATCAATGTTTATGAAAGTTTTAGATCCAATTAACAGAATTATATCTTTTTCAATAAATACAGATAAGATAGGTATTTTTATTAATGAAATAGGTAGTTGAATTTTAAGTGATAAAAATTTATTCAATTTATCACAACCACTTATTAATTTTCAATATAACATTAAACTTAAACTTTTTGGTGTTATTACAAACACAAATATATATTCATACATTATTAATAATAATTCTTTATCTAATTATACTGATAATGATGTTAATAGTCGTCAATTGGATACGCCATTAATTAGTGTATCTCATGTTTCTGGTGAAATTATTTTAGCTGATAATTTTGTCTATAATCCAGATGATAAAGGTGAATTAAATGGAGTTATTATTGGCATTAATGGTTTAGTAACAACAGTTAGTCAAGTTTATTCAATTCAGACAATAACAGATACGACAACTAACAATGCTTCAGTTATTGGTGTTTTATCACCAAATCAAGTTGGTTATCAAGTTGTTAGAAATGATTCTGATTTTTCAGCTAATGAACGTAACTTGAGTATTTCACAATTGTATACAGAATACACTAGTCAACAATTATCTTCATTATTTGCTGTCGGAGCAAGAACAAATGGAACTCAATTCGTATCACAAAAAGGTTTTATTGCTCCAAAAGCTGATTTTAGTAGTATTTCAATTCAAGAAGTTATTGTTTATAATGGAAATACAATGTTTGGTTTTGCAATTAAAGCAAGTGATTTAGCTGAATCAGTTCAAAATAATACTTATGACAAATGGGAAGCTAAATATACAGATGTATTTGTAAATCTTGTATTATCAGTTGTTTGATATCTTGAAGTTTCTAATGTAATTAATAATGAAATATTGAGAGCAACAAGTGTTCTTGATATGGTTAACATGTATAATAATGATTTTAATGGTTTTCAAAATAAATTTTTTAATTTAATAGTAACTCGAATTGATAATCGTAATGATTCGTTGCAATATTACTTAAGAATTTCTGATTATAATTTAAATACCAATAGCATTACTTTTCATACAACTGCTGTTACACAACAAGGAGAAGTAATTTTAGCAGTTGCAAATCCGAGTCAAAGCGGATCTACTAATTTTAACTATACCAATGTGTTTGCATCTTCAATTGTTGATAATACAATTTTGTATTTAATTATTGGACTTAGTGTAGCTGTTGGACTAATTATTATTTTAGGTTTAGCAATTGGAATTCCAATGCATAAGAACAGAAAAGCTATTCAAATGGAATTTAAATTATCAAATAAAAAAATAGATGTTTTAACTTCAGCAGTTGGTAATGTGTTTAAATCATTAACAAAGAAAATTGATGATAATAAACATCCAAATTTATTAAAAAACAAGCAACCAACTCCAATTAAAAGGACAACTACTTCTACAGTTAAACCTCCTATTAATCCAGTGAAAACTAATTTAAATCAACAAATGAAACCTAATCCAATACCAAAGAAACCTAATTTTAATGTTAAACCTAATGTAAGTAAAACAGCAGAAACTGCCAGCAAATCAACTACCAATATCCATTCTGACACTATAAAAATTAAACCTAAATTCACTCCTATTAAACCTGGTGCACCTAAACCATTTATGGGACCTAAAAAAAATTAGTAAATTTTAAAACTAATTTATTAAAAATTATTAATTATTTATTTAAATATAATTTTGAACAAAAAGAAAAGTGCAATATCTCATAATAAAAATATTGAGAATTGCATTTTTTTATTTTTAAGATTATTTAATATATATCTACATTAATTTTTGTTTATTCAATTTAATCATTTGGTTTCAAACTGCTCAAGAGATAAATTGTTTTTAGCAAATTCAATACAATTTTGAACTAATTGATTGTATTCATTATTTGACAAATTCATAATTTTATTAATTGCTTCTAATCACAACTTGGAATCAAAACTATCAATTAATTTGCCCCGAGTATCATCAATTAAAAAGCTAGCATTTAAATATGTGTTAGCAATGATGCATGGAATTCCATGTGATAACGCTTCAACAACAACAATTGGAAAACCTTTATATTTTGACGGCAATAAGAGTAACTTTATTTTATTTAAGATAAAATTTATATTTTCATTTTTAAATGGTCCATGCAAAATAATATTAGGATTATTTTCTATTAAATGTTTATCAGGCCCATCACCATAAACATGAATTTGAATTGGTTGATTATTCTTAATAGCTTCATTTGTCATTTCATTTAAAAATTGAATATTTTTTTGTTTATTATCCAATCTACCAATGAATGCAATTTCATTGCGCTCGCTTGTGTGTGTGTGGAAGATACAACTCCTGATGCTATTGGATAAATATTTTTATTTGAAATTAATTTTTTATCAAGAAGATAATGTTTATCTTTAGTCGTAAATGTTACAATATTTGGAAAAAATATTCTTTTTTTTATATTCAAAAATTTTTTTATTAAATTAGTAAAAATATCTTTTCCTAAAATCAAATTTCAATCAAAATGTTGAACTCAAATGTATTTAACATTTTTTATAAAAGTTATTTTTGTAGCAAAATTATTGTCAATTACAATATTAATATTTTCTTTTTTTATTCATTTATTGGCTAACTTATTTACTTTAAAACCAATGATTGTAAGTTTTAAATATTTAATAAAAAAAGAATAATTTTTATAATTTAATTTTGATTTGTTGAAATAATCATGATAAATAAAATGATATTTATTATTTTTTACATTTTGGATATTCCTAGATGGTATATGACTTAATTCATATACTTCATGTCCTGCATCTAAAAAAATTTGAATTAATTTTTTAGAGTATGTTTCCATTCCTCCTAATTCAAAATGAGGTTTAGAATTTATTATTAAAATTTTTTTCATAGTAATTTTTAAACAATTTAATTATCAAATAATTAGTACAAATATTAATAATATAAATTTATTTTTCATTAATTAAGTTTAATCATTTGCTTTCAAATTGCTCAAGAGATAAATTATTTTTAGCAAATTCAATACAATTTTGAACTAATTGATTGTATTCATTATTAGACAAATTCATAATTTTATTAATTGCTTCTAATCACAACTTGGAATCAAAACTATCAATTAATTTACCCCGAGTATCATCAATTAAAAAGCTAGCATTTAAATATGTATTAGCAATAATGCATGGAATTCCATTAGCTAGCGCTTCAGCAATTACTAAACCAAATCCTTCAAATTTTGAAGGTAATAAAAGTACCTTAATTTTAGATAAAATATTAACTATGTTTTTTTGATTAAATGCTCCATGCAAAATAATATTAGGATTATTTTCTATTAAATGTTTATCGGGCCCATCACCATAAACATGAATTTGAATTGGCTGATTATTCTTAATAGCTTCATTTGTTATTTCATTTAAAAATTGAATATTTTTTTGTTTATTATCCAATCTACCAATGAATGCAATTTCATTGCGCTCGCTTGTGTGTGTGTGTGTGTGTTAAAAGATATGATTCCTGGAACTATTGAGTAAATATTTGTATTATTTTTTACTAATTTCTTTGCCAGAAGATAATCCTTATCTTTTTTAGTATAAACAACAATATTAGAAAATAAAAAATTATCTTTTATATTTAAAATTTTTTTAATAAATGCTGCATATTTATTGCTTTTATAAAATCATCAATCAAAATGTTGTACTCAAACATATTTTACATTTGGTAAAAATTTTAATTTTGGAAATGAAAAATTATTTTGAACAACAATATCTATTTTATTTTCACGAATAACTTTGTTAATAAACTTATTTTTTTTAATTGTATTGAAAAATGGTCCGATTAAATTTTTTCATGTTTTGTTTCAAAATGTAGTGTTAGTTAACAAATGATAATTATCATTACTATTGCTACTATCAACTTCATTTCATGTATTATCAAAAGAACATGGCAATTCAAATACTTGAAAATTTTGTTTTAGAAATAAATTTATTAATTTTTTGGAATATGTTTCTATACCACCAATTTCAGTATGAGGTTTAACATTTATTATTAAAATTTTTTTCATAAGCAACAATTAATTTAAATGTGTGTATTTTTTAATTTAACTCAAAATATGTTAAATTAATTTATTCATTAATCAAGTTTAATCATTTGCTTTCAAACTGCTCAAGAGATAAATTATTTTTAGCAAATTCAATACAATTTTGAACTAATTGATTGTACTCATCATTTGACAAATTTATAATTTTATTAATTGCTTCTAATCACAACTTGGAATCAAAACTATCAATTAATTTACCTCGAGTATCATCAATTAAAAAGCTAGCATTTAAATATGTATTAGCAATAATGCATGGAATTCCATGTGATAATGCTTCAACAACAATAAGTGGGAAACCTTCATATTTTGATGGCAACAAGAGTAACTTTACTTTATCTAAGATAAAATTTATATTTTCATTTTTAAATGGTCCATGCAAAATAATATTAGGATTATTTTCAATTAAATTTTTATCAGGTCCATCACCATAAACATGAATTTGAATTGGTTGATTATTCTTAATAGCTTCATTTGTTATTTCATTTAAAAATTGAATGTTTTTTTGTTTATTATCCAATCTACCAATGAATGCAATTTGATTGCGTTCGCTTGTGTGTGTGTGTGTGTGTTAAAGCTTTGAGAAAGACCTGGTATTATTGATGTAATTTTAGATGTTTTTTTAATTAATTTATTTGATAAGAAATATTTTTTGTCTTTTTCAGAATAAAGAACAACATTACTAAAAAACATTGAAGATTTCAAAAAAAATATTTTTTTAATTAGTAAGTATAGTTTATTTTCTAAATATTTTGAATAATCTGTATGTTGTACTCAAATGTATTGAGTATTTTTCATACAACTTATTGGTGTTATGGCTACATTAGAAATAACTAGATCTATTTTGTTATTTACAATAAATTTTTTTAAAAATTTATTTATTTTGTAAGCTCCAATATAAATTTTTAATAAATCTAAAGCATTGGGTTTATTAAAATTTTTTACTTTTAAATTTTTAAAAAAATTAGGTTTTTCTACAAGTTGATAATTATTTTTTTTGATATTAAAACTTTTTTCTCAATAATCTTTATATATGAATTCAAAAACTACATAATTATTATTAATCAAGTTATTTATCAAGTGTTTTGAATATGTTTCAATCCCGCCAATTTCAGAGTGATGAGCAGGATTAATTATAAGTATCTTTTTCATATAATAAATTTTTAGAATTTGATTATTTACAAAACCAATTATATATTAATGGAAGTAAATAATCACATATTGGCACATTTAAATGTAACCAAAAGTATATTTTCTTGAAACCTTTATAAGGTTTATATTTTTTTAAAAATATTTTTATTTCTTTTAGTGATGGAAAAAAAGTGTTTTCTATTTTACTCCATTTAATTGCCTTTCTAAAACCTCCCATTTCACCAACACTTTGATAAATACAAAAATATGTTAAATAATCAAATGCTTCTTGGGAATTATATATATTTCATTCTGGAAAACTTGTAAATCATTTTGTGTATATTTTCATTGTTTGAAATATATTATTTTTTCTAGAATTCCAGCAAACTGAATTTATATTATTTATTCGATAACAATAAAATATTTCATTAGTTCAAAAAGCATTTAATTTCTTGCTTAATAAATATGCATTAAAATATACATCATCATTTGGTAGTTTTAATGAATTAAAACAGACACTATCTAGAAATATATTCTTTTTGTAGGCATAGCTACAAATTAAAAATTTATTTCCTATTTTAAAAGTATTCTCAAATGATCAAATTATTTTTTGAGTAATTTTATCATTAACACTAATATTTTCCTTAGTATTAAGTTTTTTATTATTGTCAATTTCAATTGAATTAAATAAAACTATATCAACATCATTATTTTCAATAAATATTTTATTTAACTTATTCAATCATTGCCTATCACATATCCAATCATCTGAATCAACAAAAAGAATTATATCACCTACAGAATTTTTGAATCCAATTTCTCTGGCTTTATTAGGTCCTTTATTTTCTTGATGAATTAATTTAATGATCTGCCTTGTGTGTGTGTGTGTGTTAGATCATCAACTAATTTAATTAACGCTTCTTTATTTTTTTCATTGCTACCATCATTAACAATGATGATATCTTTTAAAAGATTCAAATCTTGGCAAATTAAACTTTCCAAACAAAATTTAGTTTGCTCAATTTTGGTATTGTAATAGGGAACAATGATTGAAAAAGTATAATTTGTCATTTTTGTTTACTGATTTAATTTCTTTGAAAGACCCAATTTATTATAGATTTTAAACAAAATTTTAGGAAATAAATAATCACAAATAAAAATATTAACATGAAGTCATATGTAAATTTTCTTTAAACCTTTATATGGTTGATATTTTTTTAAAAATGATTTTATTTCTTTTAAAGATGGGTAATATATTTTTTCTTGTTTGGCTCATTTAATTGCTTTTCTAAAACCCCCTATTTTACCTAAACTTTTGTATATGCAACAAAATACTAAGTAATCATGTGCAATTTCTGAATTTCAAACATTTCAATTTGAAAAACTTGTAAATCAAGTTATATAAACTTTTAATCCATACTTTTCAGTTTTATTTTTGTTATTTCAACATATTGAATTTAAGTTATTTATTCGATAACAATAGAATATTTCATTAGTGCATAAAACTTCATGTTCTTCACTTAGTAAAGAAGCATTAAAATAAGCATCCTCATAAGGAAGATTTAATATATTTCAAAACTTAACTTTATTTAGACATTTTCTTTTGTATGCATAACTTCATACTGCTATATAATTTTCATGAAATAATGAATAAAAAAAAGTTAATTTAATAATTTTGTTTTTAATTTTTTGGTTTTCTATTTTTAAATTTTCTTTAAAAGTATTGATTCCATCAAATCTTATTAAATCAATGTTTAAATTTTCTTTAAATATTTTATTTAATTTATTTAATCATTTTTTATCACATATCCAGTCATCTGAATCAACAAAAAGAATGATATCACCTGTGGAATGATCAAAACCAGTTTTTCTAGCGCCAGCTAATCCTAAATTTTCTTGATGAATTAATTTAATTATTTGCCTTGTTTGTGTGTGTGTGTGTTAGATCATTAACTAATTTAATTAATGCTTCTTTATTTTCTTTATTACTACCATCATTAACAATGATAATTTCTTTTAAAAGATTTAAATCTTGGCAAATTAAACTTTCCAAGCAAAATTTAGTTTGCTCAATTTTGGTGTTGTGATATGGAACAATAATTGAAAAAGTATTGGTGTTCATTTTTACTTTCCAAAATACCAATTATTAAAAAAATAAATACTTTGTAAATTTTAATTTTATTTTTACATATATTTTATATTTATCCTATTTTGGTAAAAATATTTGTATTTTTTTAAATATTCTATTAGTAATAAAATTATTTAATCAAAATAAATTTGGAAAAAATAAGAAATTTAGTTTTATATATGTTTTTCCATTTAAAGTGAAAGTTGCTACATTTTATTCTATTATTTTTACTTAATTTATGAAATTAAAAACTTTATTTTTTTAAAAAATACCTAAGAAAATATACAAAAAATTAATTTTAAATTTTTATATTTAATATTTATTTAAAATATACATAATATTTCAAGTATTTTTTATAAAAAAAAGATTATGCAAAATTCATTTTCAGTAATTATTCCATATTATAACACTAACATACAATACACAAGGTTTTGTTTAGAAAGTATATTGAATCAAGATTTATATTTGCTTAAAGAAATCATTGTAATTAATGATGGTAGTGACCTTGATAAAGAAATAGATCTAGTATGTTTAGTTAGTGAATTAAATGATAAGTATAAAAGATCTATTATAAAACTAATACACCAAACAAATAAAGGTGTTATTCTTGCAAGAAAAAAAGGAGTAGAAGAGGCCAAAGGTAATATAATTTTATTTGTTGATCCAGATGATTGAATATGTGATAAAAATGCCTTAACTAAGCTAAATGATTTATTTATTTCCAATGATGTAGATTTAATAAATTTTCAGTGTGTTAGTTCATTTGAAGAAGTAACAGAATTTAAACAACCTAAAATTAAAAATAAATTAAAAGTATTTGATTTAAATTGATATTTCAATGAGAATTTTAAACCTGGAACGCCAGTTACATTATGAATATATGCATACAAAAAATCTATATTAGTAGATCAAGTTATGTGAAATAGCATGAAAATGCCTTTTGATGATTTTTATTTTAATTCAATTTTATTGTCAAAAAAATTAAAAGGTTTGTGCACAAATCAATTTCTTTATGGTTATAGAAAAAATAGCATAAATTCAATTACATATCATTCATCTAAACTAGATATAAAAAAAAGAATATCTATTTTTTCTAAATGATTCACAACATTTAGTGATTGAAATATTTGAAGGTCATATGATTGTTATGAATATTGAGTCTCAACATTTATAGAAAATGCAGTTTCATCTATTGGATTTAGAAATTTGATAAAATTATGTCAAAAAAATAACATTAATTGTCCTGAGTTACAAGAAATGAAAAACTTTATTAAAAAATATAAATTTTATTCTGGACTAAGATGAATATATATGAATTTGTGTATTAATTTTTCATTTCTAGATTATTTATTACCAAAATTTTATAAGCATATTAATAACTTTGGTTAATTAAATTTATGGTTTTTTAAATAATTATTTTTTAAACTAATTTGAAGCAATAGTTAGACACAATACTAGATTCCATGTAGTAAAATTTAGATGAATTTAATGTTGGACTAGAAATGAATGTGTATATGTTTTCAAAAACATTTAATGAATATATATTTATTAAATTACTAAAATCCCCAGATCTTATTACAAGAATAAAAATAAACATTAGTAAATTTATAAATAATGCAAAATATATACTAATTTTTTGTAAATTTAATTTGAAATTAATTTTTTTTATTTTTATGTTGAAATTTTTGTAATTAAATTCCATAAACGCTTTTGTTAAAACTATCATTAAGACTACATATGGAATAAAAGTCATTCAAAAATTACCACTTAAATATAAAAATCTTCAAGCTGATGAGTTTCAAACCACTAAATGACTAATAGTTCCTCCTATTTCTGACACAAATCATAATGTGTAAATAAATAAAAATAATTCAAATCATTTTTTATTTTCATTTATAGATTTAGAACAAAAAATTAATCCTACAGATGTGATTGCTAATAGAAATATTCTTAAAATTGATATTTTATAATAGTTACTATTGTATTGAACTAATAAAAATGCAAAAGCAAACAACAATGTTAATACAACAATTTTGAATATAAAAGGTATTAATGAAATTTTATTTACATGATAAGTGTTATTTATTTTTGTTTTTATAAAAATTATTTTTTCATGTATTCATTTTTTTGGTTTAAAAAAATTAAATGATTTATATGTAATAATTTTTATTTTATGCCAAATAATAAAAATAAAATTTTGGATTTGTAATCAAAAAAATTTTGTTGTTAAAAATGAAATTAAAAAAGCTAAAACAATAATTAGAAATCCTGGTCAAAAAGCTTTAAATAATGTTAAAAATAATAAGCAAGTTAAAAAGAAGAATATACAATTAAAAACAAATAATTTTAAATCTTTTTTGTATATGGATATTAAAACAAATACTATAGATAAAGGTAAATAAAATAAGTAAGCTGTTATGGAAAAAAATGATAATGAAAACAAAGGATAATATAAATTAGTACTATAAGTTTTTCATTTAGAAGTATTTATAATTTCATAAATTATCAATATAAACAAAATTTCAAATGGACTATTATTTGCTGCTGTAATCCAAGAAAAATTAAATAATGTTAAAAATAAACAAAAAAGTTGTGCAAATATGGCCAAATATAAAGATCATTTTTTGTCTCTATATAGTAATAAAATAATTTCATTAATAGAATGACTTAATATGATTCAATATATTAAAGGGTTTAAAAACATGTAATATGGAATAACATTATTATTAATACTTCAAGCTGCATATATGTAGTAAATTCCTGAGTACTGATATTGACCTATTGTAGAGAATAAATTGGAAGAGTTATTTGGTTGACTATTTCCATCCAAACTCATAGATAATATGTTATTTTTAAAATTATTGGATATATTAATGTATGCCCCAGTATCTCCAAATTTGCTACTACTAAATAAGCAAATTAATAAAAAGAAAATGCTACTAATAAAAATAGGAATAGATTCATGCATTATTTTTTTAATATTTTTTTTGAAAAAATATGGTAACAAAACAAAATTACTAGTTGCTTGTTTTATTTTAAAAAAGTTTATTAAAAGATAACCTAAAAAAAGAATTATAGTTATCAAATAGACTCATACAACATAAAATATAAAATTTACTAAATTACTAGAAACAAATATTGTTACTGTAAAGTTTAAAATTATTAAAAACAAATAAATTGGTCTTAATGGTCTAATGTTAGTAAAACCCAAAATGTTGCTAAATAATTTTGTTACAAAAGGTGTTAAAAACAAAAATAACCCAATTATATAAACCACTTTAAATTCCTTTAAAATTCCAAGTTGCATATATATATATATATATATATATACCAATAGTAGTACCTTAACAACAATACTAAAACTTTATTTATTATAATAGATTATTATATGTTTACTGAATTTGTTACTAAGTATTATGTTTGATTGTTTAAACTAATTTTTAACTATTTGTAATCATCTATTTTCAAATTGCTCAAGAGATAAATTATTTTTAGCAAATTCAATACAATTTTGAACTAATTGATTGTATTCATTATTAGACAAATTCATAATTTTATTAATTGCTTCTAATCATAACTTGGAATCAAAACTATCAATTAATTTACCTCGAGTATCATCAATTAAAAAGCTAGCATTTAAATATGTATTAGCAATGATGCATGGAATTCCATGCGATAATGCTTCAACAACAATAAGCGGGAAACCTTCATATTTTGATGGCAACAAGAGCAATTTTACTTTATTCAAAATCAAATTTATATTTTCATTTTTAAATGGTCCATGCAAAATAATATCAGGATTATTTTCTATTAAATGTTTATCAGGTCCATCACCATAAACATGAATTTGAATTGGTTGATTATTCTTATTAGCTTCATTTGTTATTTTATTTAAAAATTGAATGTTTTTTTGTTTATTATCCAATCTACCAATGAATGCAATTTGATTGCGTTCGCTTGTGTGTGTGTGTGTGTAGTTTTAATACTATTCCAGGTGTAATTTGATGTATTTTTTGTTTTTTTATCTTGACAAGATGATTTTCCACAAGATATTCAACATCTTTTTTGGTAAATGTAATAATATTGGGAAAATTAAATCTATCTTTTATAAATAAAATTTTTTTAAGCAAACGTCTTATTTTAGTACCTATAACTATTTCAGCATTGAAATGTTGAATCCAAAAGTATTTAACACGCCTAATAAACGAAATATAAGTTGTAAGATTATTATCGATAACTATGTTTATTTCATTTTGCTTAATTATTTTTTTAGCTAATCAATTAACTTTTATGGAAATCCAAAACAATTTGATGTATCTAATTAAAAAGTTGTATTTTTTATAATCTAATTTGGATTTAATGTAGTATGGATGATTTATAAAATAAAAGTTATGATGTTGGTTTTTAATTTTACAAACTTCTGATGGCATTTGACTTAATTCAAATACTTTATAACCATTATTTAAAAATATTTGAATTAACTTAGAAGTATAAGATTCAATTCCACCTAATTCTGTATGTGGTTTTGGATTTATTATTAATATTTTATTCATAATTTTTATCTATATACAAAAATACTAACAAGCATGAGTATATGTACATAATGAAAATTATATTATAGTAATTTAAATATTAATTTGATTTTTAGCAAAAAATTTACGATATAGTTTTGGTATGATTACATCAATTATAGGATTTAAAACCATTCCATAAAAACATAAATTTTGAATTAATTTAAAGGGCTTGTATTTTTTTATTACTTCCTTTATTTCTTTTCTAGTAGGAATAAATATATTTTCATTTTTTGCTATTTTTTCTAAATTTCTAAATCCTACAGTTAAAATTGCATCACATGTAAAATTTCAAATTCAATACTCTTTCATTATTTTGGATGTATTTATATTTAAATATTCATTTTCTAAAAATCATTTATTGAATATTTTTAATCTTTGAATAATATTTAATTTCATTGCATTTGTTAAATTAGATTCTGGATTATTAACTCTATATGCATAAAATATTTTATTTGTAACAATTGCAGTATATTTTTGTTTTAATAAACAAGCATTAAAATAAATATCTTCAAATGGTAATTTTGGAGAATATCAAAATTCTTTATTTTCTAAACATTTTCTTTTGTAAGCAAATCTACATATAGAAATTGTCGATTCATTTGTTCTAAACATATTTCATAAATATCAATTTATATCTATTATTTTCTTTGTGTAATAAATGTTATTTTGGTAAATTTGATCATTTTCTTTTTGAACATCAAATTGATTAAAACTTATTATTTCAATGTCTAGATTTTCAATAAATATTTTATTTAATTTATCTAATCAAACTTTATCACATATTCAATCATCTGAATCAACAAAAAGAATAATATCTCCAGTAGAATAATAAAAACCAGTTTTTCTAGCAGCTGCTGAGCCTAAATTTTCTTGATGGATTAATTTAATAATCTGCCTTGTGTGTGTGTGTGTTAGATCATCAACTAATTTAATTAATGCTTCTTTATTTTCTTCATTACTACCATCATTAACAATGATAATTTCTTTTAAAAGATTTAAATTTTGTACAAGTAAACTTTCTAAACAAAATTTTACTTGTTTTATTTTTTTGTTGTAGTGAGGAATTATGATAGAAAAACTATTGTTTGTTGTCATAATAAAAATAACTTTTATATTAAATTAAGTATAAATTGAAATTAGTTTAATTATAAAAAAACATTTATTGCTTAAGTGTACTTTTAATAAAATTAAAAATTTTACAAATTTTTAAAAATAGTAATGGTAATAAATAATCAAAAAAATTAACATATAAACACAAATTAATATAAATTTTTTTAAAAAACGGTTTGTTAGAATAAAATTTTTTACAAAACATTTTTATTTCTTTAAATTGCGGATATAAAATGTTTTTCTTTTTTAAAATTTTTATTATTTTTCTAAAACCAAACTTAGAAAAAGTGATTCCAATAAGAATTCATATTCAATATTCTTTACATTTTTGAAAATTAAATATATTTCAATTAGGAAACATAGTAAATCATTCATTAATAATTTGAATTTTCTCAAAAATGGTTAATCTTTGTGAATTTCACATTAAAGAATTTTCATTATTTATTCTATAAATATAAAATATTTCACTTGTTAATAGAATCTTGTAGTTTTTACTTACTAAGTATGAATTAAAATAAACATCTTCATGCGGTAACTTTGTAAAGTTTCATAAAGCACTATCTAATAATATTTCTCTTTTGTATGCATATCTTCAAACTATTTCTGTAGCAAGTTTGTTGTTGACTAAAAAATTTAAATCTAAATTATGAATTTCACTTTGAATATTTTTTTTATTTGTATAAATGTATTTGTTTAATTCACTTTTATCTATTTTTTGGTTATTCATAGATAAATGATTAAATAGTATTAATTTAATGTCATTTTGTGTATTAAAAATATTATCTAATTTATTTAGTCAGGTTTTATCACATATCCAATCATCTGAATCAACAAAAAGAATGATGTCACCATTAGAATGATCAAAACCAGTTTTTCTAGCCCCTGCTAGTCCTAAATTTTCTTGATGGATTAATTTAATAATCTGCCTTGTGTGTGTGTGTGTGTTAGATCATCAACTAACTTAATTAATGCTTCTTTATTTTCTTTATTACTACCATCATTAACAATAATAATCTCTTTTAAAAGATTCAAATCTTGGCAAATTAAACTTTCCAAACAAAATTTAGTTTGCTCAATTTTGGTGTTGTAATATGGAACAATTATTGAAAATTTTTTCATTTTAATAAAGTCAATAAAAAGTAAATTTATGTTTGTAGTATGAATTATGAAACATTTTTAAAAAGTTTTAATTATAAAGATAGAAAATATTTTATAAAAAACAATTATTTATTCAATATTGTTTAGCAATATTTATTTGTAAATTTTTTATTTTTAAGTTTAATAATTAATTTATAAAAAATGGGGAATAAGTAATCACAAATTGAAATATTTATACAAAGTCAAATATAAATTTTTTTAACATTTACATATGGATTATATTTATGTAAAAAACTTTTTATTTCTTTTAAGGAAGGATAATTAATTTTTTGTTTTATACATCATTTTTTCATCCTTCTAAAACCACCTACTTGACTCATTGTTTTGTAAATGCAACAAAATGTTCAATAATCTTTAATGAGATTGTTATTAAAAATATTTGCATTTTCAAATGTAGTAAATCATTTTGTGTATATTTTTATTTCATCTTTTGTAGTGTTTTGTTTAGAATTTCAACAAATAGAACCAGGGTTATTAATTCTATATGCATAGAATATTTCATTTGTTTTTAAAATATTTAATTTTTTGCTTAAGAGGCAAGCATTAAAGTATGCATCATCTCTTGGCAACCTTAATGAATTTCAAAATATTGGATCAATTAATATGTTTTTTTTATATGCATAACTTCAAACTGCAATTTGATTTTCATAGTTTATTGTTTCTTGAAATGTTCATTTACAATATTTAATTTTTGTAATAATTTTTGGAACCTTTATTTTTTCATTTATTACTTCTATTCCTTTAAATGCAACAAGATCTATTATATTTTTGGAAAAATAATTATTTAGCTTGACTATTCAATTTTGATCAATAATTCAATCATCTGGATCAACAAATAAAATTATTTCACCATTAGAATTGTAAACACCATTTTTTCTAGCAATAACAACTCCTCTATTTTCTTGATGAATTAATTTAATGATCTGCTTTGTGTGTGTGTGTGTGTGTGTTAGATCATCAACTAATTTAATTAATGCTTCCTTATTTTCTTCATTACTACCATCATTAACAATGATAATCTCTTTTAAAAGATTTAAATCTTGGCAAATTAAACTTTCCAAACAAAATTTAGTTTGCTCAATTTTGGTATTGTAATAAGGAATAATAATTGAAAAACTGTAATTTTTATTTTTGTTAAAATTCATTGATTATTGATTATTATTTCTATTTAAATTTAAAAAAATGTTTAACTAGATAAAAAATTTATTATTTTAAAAGATATATTGAGATTAGTATTATAACTTTAATTTATGTAAATTAAATTAATTGTGCGTGATTTGCTATTTTTCTTAAATCTTGATCTACAAATTTGATATTTAATAATAACTTATAACAATATCTTATAATTTTATTTCTATATTTATATTTTTAATAAAGTCTTTCATTTAATAAGTATTAGGAAATAGTAATTTATCTAAATAATTAGTTTTTAAATTTTTCTAAATGACAATAGGATTAAATATTTTTAATCTAGACTGATATTCAATAATTTTTATATTCTTGGGATCAAAAAATGTTAATTTCAGACTAAATATGCAAATCACATATTTATTATTTAATCCTATTAATTAAACTGAATTTATTTATTTCTGTGATTTTTAAATTTAATTTTTCCTAATTAAATATGAATTGGAGTATACATCTTCAGATAATAAATTTAAATTAAATCAAAAATTATTATCTTTTAAAACATAAGCTTTTAATAAATATACTAAGAGAAGACACTAGAGAAATATTATTTATATTTTTATTTGAAACCATATTAATATGTAGTTTAATTAAAAGTATTATGCTAGTTCATTAATGTTACTATTGATAAAATATTAATTTATGTATTAAATTGATTCAATTAAGTCTATTCATTTATTATTAAATTTTTCTAGTGATAATTCACTTGCTGCAAATTTGAAAGATGCATCAGACATATTTTTATATTGAGTTGCATCTAAATTAACAATATGATTTATTTTTTTTACTCAATCATCTGGATTAAATTCATTAATAATAGATCCTCTTTTATCATTAATAAAAAAATCATGATGAAAGCATTTACTAGAAATGATGCATGGAGTGCCATGACATAAAGCTTCAGATATAACCAATCCATATGGTTCTTTTTTAGATGGGACTAATAATATTTTAATTTGTGAAAATATTTGTTTTATTTCGTTATTGTTAAAACTTCCATGAAAAATAATATTTTTGTTATTTTTTATTAAGCATTCATCTTTTCCTTTGCCATAAACATGTATTACTTTATTGTATTTTTCTAATTTATTTGCTACTAAATTTAAAAAGTTAATATTCTTTGTATTGTCATCAATGCGTCCTATAAATGCAATTTGATTTTTCAATTGATAGTTTATTTCATTCATGTATTTAGAAATATTACTTTTTGACTCACTCCCTGGAGTTATTAAAAAAATATTGGATTTATTATTAGGAAATTTTTTAAGAAAATAATCTTTATCTTTTGTTGAATACAAAACTATATTAGGTCATTTAATTTCATTTAAAGATTTAGATAAAAATCTAGTTAATTTTTCTCTTCAATTTAATTTAAAGTAGTCCTTTATTAAATCATGTTGTACCCAAACATATTTTATATTAGATATAAAGTAAAATTTAGTTGCACGAGTATTATTAATAACAATATCAATTTTTTGCTCTATAGATATATTTTTAATTTGTTTTGCCAATCTATATTGGTTTATTAACGTAAGAAAAAATATTAATTTAGTTTTATCTAAAAATTTAAAAAATCGATTATTTTTTATTTTTATTAACTTATTAGGAATGTTTAAATAATTTTTAATCTCTCTCTCTCTCTCTTAGAAAGGTATTATTTTTTTTATATTCAATTGTAAAATCAGTGTTTATTTCAAAAACAGTATGCCCTTCATTTAAAAATAAATTTATAAGATTTTTTGTATATGTTTCGACTCCACCCAAATTAAGGTGATGTTTTAGATTTAAGATTAATATTTTCATTTGTGTATGTATCAACTTCAATATTTTAATTATTATATTTAATGAAGATATAGATTAAAGTATACACTTAAATGTTTTTTATTATTTTATTTTTTATGGAATAAATGTTTACATAAATCTTGTAAAATATTTTTCTTAAATTAAAGTCCATAAATTTATTGCTTAAACATAATTTAATGTACACTCGCATAAAAACATTTCTAAACTTATATTTTTTAATAAAAAATTTAAATTCTTCTATTTTTGGATGAGTTAATTCATTTTTTTCTGATGTTTCTAATATTTGTCTAAAACTTCCATGAGATAATATTATTCTCATATATACTGAAATTCAATAATCTCTACATTCAGCATATTCAAAAATATTTCATTTGTCATTAGATTGAAATCATTTATTTATTATTTTAATTCTATCTAATGCATTAAAATTTTTTGTATTGTACATTATGGAATTCAAATTATTCATTCTATAGCAATAAAAGACTTGATTAGTTAAAATGCAATTTAATTTTTTGCTTATTAAGTAAGAATTAAAATAAACATCTTCAAATGGTAAATTTAAGTTAAATCAAAAATTACTATCTTTTAAAACATAAGCTTTATAAGCATATTCTCATACAATTACTGGTGGTATAGCTACTTTATTTTTGTCTAAAAATCATTTAATATCTAATTTTAAATGTTTAATTTTTATATTATTTTTTTTAATTCAATAGTCATTTTGATAATTATTATCAAGCACACACTTAGAGTTATATTTAATTATTTCAACATCATAAATATGAAAATATTTGTTTAATTCATCTAACCATTTTTTATCACATATCCAATCATCTGAATCAACAAAAAGAATGATGTCACCATTAGAATGATCAAAACCAGTTTTTCTAGCACCTGCTAGTCCTAAATTTTCTTGATGAATTAATTTAATAATCTGCCTTGTGTGTGTGTGTGTGTTAGATCATCAACTAATTTAATTAATGCTTCTTTATTTTCATCATTACTACCATCATTAACAATGATGATCTCTTTTAAAAGATTTAAATTTTGCATAAGTAAACTTTCTAAACAAAATTTAGTTTGTTCAATTTTGGTGTTGTAATAAGGAACAATGATTGAAAAAGTATAATTTGATTGCATATTTTAGTGGGTTTAACTATATTTAAAGAATTTAGCTAAAATTAATAAAATTTATTTTAATTTATTATTAATCAAATAATATTAATCTTTTACATTAATTTTATGTTTTGCAATAAATTTATTACAAAATCTTCCTAATAAAAAATCTAACAAAAAATTGTTTAGCATAAGATAAATATATATTTTTTTTATTCCATTAAATACCTTATATTTTTTAATAAAATTTTTTATATCTTTTAAACTAGGTGAAGTTTCATTTATATTTTTAGCTAAATTAATAGTTTTTCTAAAACCTATTGTTGGGATTGCATTATAAATAATAATCCAATTAAAATATTCTTTTGCCACATGGGATGTGTAAATATTAAATATTTTTGAACTAGTAAACCATTCATTAAATATTTGCAATCTTTTTTTTAATGATAATCTACTTGATGAAGTTACATTTGAGTTTAAATTATTTACTCTATAACAATAAAAAATTTCATTAGTGACAAGTGCCTTGAAATTATTACTAATTAGAAAAGCACTAAAATATCAGTCTTCATATGGTAATTTTAAACAATTTCAAAATCCTTTATTTTTCAATACATTTCTTTTATATGCATATCTTCAAACTGCTACTGTAGATTCTTTTGAATTAAAAATATTTTCAAAGTATCATTTAGTGTTTAATATTTTAATTTTTTTGTAAATGTTTTTGGGTTGAACTACTAAACTATTTGAATCTCTGTAATCAACTTGAAATTCACCAAATGTAATTAAACTTATTTCATAATAAGTTAAAAATCAATTATTTAATTTTTGAATTCACTTTTTGTCTTCTATCCAATCATCTGAATCAACAAAAAGAATGATGTCACCATTAGAATGATCAAAACCAGTTTTTCTAGCGCCAGTGGACCCTAAATTTTCTTGATGAATTAATTTAATGATTTGCCTTGTGTGTGTGTGTGTGTGTGTGTTAGATCATTAACTAATTTAATTAATGCTTCTTTATTTTCTTCATTGCTACCATCATTAACAATAATAATTTCTTTTAAAAGATTTAAATTTTGGCAAATTAAACTTTCCAAACAAAATTTAGTTTGGTTTAAATCCGTATTGTAATAGGGTATAATAATTGAAAAACTGTAATCATACTTTATATTTAAATTCATTAATAATTCCTAATGAAAATTTGTTAAGTCTATTTACTTTTTTTTATTTTAATTTTTTTAGCTGAAAAATAAAAACCAGCAAATGTTAATGGAAAGAAAATTAAATAAATTGAAGCAATAGCTGGTCAAGCTATTTGCGGATGATTTTTTGTATCAGTTGCAATATTATAAACTGTATAAACCTCACCATCATTTGTATTAAAAACAAAAGGAATGGTTGATAAATAAATAACATAAATGGTTGGGTATATCATTCCTAAAATTAAAGTTCTTGAAAATTTTCTTAATTTTATAGTTTGAGGTTCTAAAAAAAATCTAAGAATCCCAGAAACCATGAATACAACTGGACACACTAAATGAGCTCATACACTTACAAAACAATCAAAAGGATCTTTTGGATAACCACCTTCAAGGATAGTTAGTATGAAGTTATATCCAAAAAATGTAAAAAATATATAAGATAAACTACTAATTAAAAAACTATCAGTTTTTAAGAATTGATGTTTAGGAAAAAATACAAAGAATATGCTAAAAATCAATAATAACATATTACTTTGTCAAGTGAATTTATCAATTGTTGTTCATGGTGTATTTAAAAACTGATTTTGCAATAATTTGTCAACTATTTGATTTATTAACAAACCAAAAGAAGTTAAAAAAAAGAATAAAGCAGAAAAGAAAATTCAGCGAATTGTAGAAAAACTTTTAAAGTAATTTACAAAAGTAACATTGGAATTACTATATTTTTTTTTAAAGTGCATCTAAAACTTATATACCTATTGTTAATTTATGTTTAGTAAATGATACTATAATTTATTAATGTTTGATTTTATGAAGATCATATTACTTAACTTAAATTTTGTATTTTAAATAAATAAAATTCATCATTTTTGTCTAATTTTTTTAAAAAATATGAATTAATTTACATTAATTAATTATTGTTAAATGTTTAAATATTAAACACTATAACTTAAGTAATTTTTACTATATTATCTTTTATGCAAAGAATCATATTAATGATAGTTATTGTATAATCTAAACCATATTCATTTAATGGGCAAAATTAAATATGCATACAGTTATTGATCATCCACTTGTAAAGGATAAATTAACTAAAATAAGAGATAAAAATACAAAATCTAAAGATTTCCGTGATTTGCTAAGAGAAATCACTGCTTTGATGATGTATGAAGTTGCCAAATTTTATCCTTTAAAAAAAATAAATATTGAGACACCTATTTCAAAAACAATTGGTTATCAATTAAAGAATGAGTTAGTTTTAGTTCCAATTTTGCGCGCAGGATTAGGTATGGTAGATGGCATCAGTCAAATTGTTCCTTCAGTTAAAATTGGACATATTGGTCTTTATCGAAATGAAAAAACGTTAAATCCAATAGAATACTACACCAAATTACCAAATAGTGTTAAGAATGCTGATGTTTTAGTTTTAGATCCAATGCTTGCAACAGGCAACTCTTTAAGTAAAGCAATTGATCTTATAAAAAAATTTAAACCTAAATCTATTAAATACCTTGGTTTAGTTGGTAGTTATTTTGGTCTTAAGAAAGTTCAAAAAGATCATCCTGATGTTGATATTTTTTTGGCAGGTTTAGATGAAAAATTAAATAAAGATGGTTATATTACTCCTGGTCTTGGTGATGCAGGCGATCGTTTATTTGGTACCAAATAATGAAATACTTTAACAAAAAAGGCATTTTTTATAATTTAATTGCTATATCTTTGTCTGCAATTATTACTTCTTCTGTTTTTATTGCAACTTCATGTTCTACAACAGCACCAGTTAATAATAAATTTTCACATGCAATTCCTACCAATACTGTTTATCAAACTATTCATGACTTAGAATATTCATTATTAATTGTTAATAACGATAATAAAGCTACATTTGGTACTGGTTGAATGTTTGATTTTCAATTCAATAACAATAATAAGGATGTAACATTTTACTTAGGAACAAATTTACATGTTGCAGATGCATTACATAATTCTGAAGACAAGATGGATTTAAGTGGATTAGTGACAAAATTATTTTATCTAGGTAAATATGATAATGGTATAAATAGTGATTTATCATCAATTAAATTTCAAAAAGATGTTACATATTGCAAATTAAACACTTTACCAAAAACTCAATTTGTAGGAACAAATGTTGTTACTAGTAAATTTTCTAGTTCTTACATTGATTTTGCTGTTTTTGCAGTTACACTTTCAATAACTGATCCAATTTATACTAATTGAATTTCTAATTCAATCAATCGATTAAAACAAATAGTTGGAAACATTAGTTATTCTTCATATGTTGATAAATTGTTTCCTATTCAAGATGTTTCTAAAAATAATTTATCAAATTTGAAAGCATATGTTGCGGGTTATCCTTATTATGATGATAAAAATGCTTTCTTTTATCAAACACAATCAATTCTTTCTTCTCCTGGATCAGCATGTTGAACAATTAATGAACCATTAAATGATAAGCAAAATCCAGTTAACCCAAATTATGAAGGACAAAATTTTGATTTATCCCAAACTGCAAATAAGAAACCATATGGATTTAAAATGGTTTTACCAGGAATTTATATTTCTGAAGAATTAAAGAATTGATCTATTAGCTATCATGGTTTGCAATATAATCAATCAGGAGTTGGTTATGTAATTGATAATTCTAATATTTCTGAAGGCTCTTCAGGAAGTCTTTTGATGAATCAAAATAATGAAATTATGGGTATTTATTATGGCACATTTAGTTATTCAGATAAAAATATAGAATCACCTTTTGGTTTGAGTCAAATTTTACGTTTTAATGATTCTACTAATAAACTTCTAGTTAATTCATATGATTTAATTGCTGGTCAACAAAATTCTTATAAATCTTCATTAAATAATGCTAAAACTTGATTGTTTTATGGCATTTAATTTTATTGTTAAACAAAACTATTTAAATATTTTGATAATCATAAAAAAGTAGTAATCAAACATTGTTTTTATATTTAAGTTATAATATAATGAAAAGATTACACTATGAAAAAAATAAAATTAAAAAATAAATTTTTAGTTTCAAAATGATTTGTTGGCATTATTGGATTAGGTTTAATTCCATTAATCCTTACAGGTTGTTCTTTTTCAAGAATAAGTTATTCTCCACAAGCAGTACAAAGTAACTTTTCCCATGCTGTTCCTGCAAATACCCCATATGAAATTGCTCATGATTTAGAGTACTCTCTAATGATGGATAATTCAAAAGATGGATTAAATAAATCAAGGGTATTTGGAACAGGTTGATTATTTGATTATAAGGATAATGGTAGTAATTGTACTTGTTATTTTGGAACTAATTTGCATGTTGCAGATGCATTATTGAACCCTAATGATAATCCTAGTTATTTATCACCTAGTTTGTTAAATGTTAAAAATTATGCTAACGTTATTACAACTCGTGCATTTTATTTAGGTAAATATTCAGTTGTTACTAATGATGGAACTCCTGGAACAACATCATATTATGAGGTAGGTTCATTTAATCCAATTACCAAAACTAATTCTTTGCCTAAAACTCAATTTGCTGCGACTGATTTTTATAAACCAATTATTAGTTCAAACTTAGAAGGTCTTGGACTTATGAATAATTATTATGTTGATTTTGCTGTAATATCAGTCAATATTAATACATCATCTTACCTTTATCAAAATTTGATTCAAAAATCAATTAATAGATTAAATCAATTGGTTGATAACAATGAAACTTCTTCAAAATTAGATAAAATTTTTCCAGTTCAAATAATTAACAAGGATTTTTTAAATTCTTATAGATCATATATTGCTGGCTATCCATATATGTCTACCGCTCAATATTCAACTAATTTACAACCTAATTTATATGAATTAGGAAGTGGTTTTTGAACTGTCAATGAGCCATTGAATTCTAGTGGGCAACCTACAAATTCTAATTATCAAGGTCAATCTTATGATACTAATCAGAATAGTAAAGCAATTGGTTTTCCCACTTACATACCTGGAGTTTATTTTCCACAATTATTAGATTGAAGTTTAAGTTATCATGGAACTTCATATAAGCAACAAGGTGTTGGATATGTCATTAACAATTCCAACTTATCTGGTGGTTCTTCTGGAAGTTTGAATTTAAATCAAAATAATGAAATCATGGGCATTTATTTTGGAACTTGGTCTTATAAAACAGGAAGTAGTAATGTTACTCAAGAAGTGCCTTATGGTTTGTCTCAACCATTAAGAGCTTCCAATAAGTCAAATTATCAAATATTTAGTTCCTATGATTTAATTGTTGGCAATGAAAATACAATAAATTCATATAAATCTTCTTTAAATGGTGAGCAAACTTGATTGTTTTCTTAAAAATGATAGCAATTTTATAAGTTAACTTTTTGTTTTGTTATAATTTTAAAACATAGATAATATAGATAATTTTAGTCAAATTAGCATATTAAATTTTATTTATTTAAAAAGGAATTAATTGTATGCAGTCGGTTTTAAATGACCAATTAACCGGTCGAATTATTATTGGCATTTTGATGACTATTTTTCTATCTATAATTGCTGGTTTTGTTTGTTATGCTAAAAAAAATAATAATCATAAGCATTGATTTAAACCAATTGGTTTAAAAAGCGCTTTGTACAATGAAAGATTTTTATTGTGAAAAAGTGACTATCCAATCTGATTAGGAGTTGCAATTTTTATTTTCTTTTATTGGTTTGGAGCTTATTTTATTGTTAATTTAATTCAGTTAAGTCAGTTTAATTTTGTGTTAAATGATGCTCAAGCGCATGGTGGGATTAAATTTATTTGAGTTCCAAATAAAATTTTAACTAATGGTGATATTGGTGGTTTTGATGCTGTTTATTATGATGGAACACCAATCGATGGTTCATTGATGCCATATGTAATGAAGCAAACAAATGTTAATTACTATTTATTTTATATGATTAATGATTTATTAAGAGGAACTAATTTAGAAAATGTTTCAAGTCCTTTTTTAGTTTTTCCTGATCCTTTTACACCAATTTTAACTGATTTAAATGTAGTAAATCAAAATGATCCTTTATATGTAAATACAGTTATTGATAGTTTATCTAAAAATAATCAATTATATTTGTATCAACAAGCTATTTTGTGGTTACATTCTTTTACATTTAGTAATATTTTTGTGACACCATTATGTCAATTTTTATCCATTGCTTTCCCTTTATCTATTATTTTTTCTTATAAAAAAGATATTGCTTCTTTATTTGCTCCATGGGCTTTTTTAGGCGGATTTATTACAATTTATGGAGGCGTTGTTGCTGATGAAAATGTTCATGTTACATGGCAATTAATTTTTTTTGATCAGCAACTTTTTTTTGGTTACCATACTTATTTATTGGTTGGTGGTTTGTCATGAATGATTTATTCTAATAGATATAGTTTGTCCAAATTTTTCTATACTTATGTTTTAATTACTTTTTATGTTGTTTATGTTCTAATTGTTACAAGAGTTATGAATATTCAATATTTTACAACTGGATTAACTCGATTAGATTATTCGGTATCAGGTTCATATATTATTGCTTCATTAGTGTTAAGAGACACAAATATTGTTTTTCCATTTAATACTATTATTATGCTTTTTGTATTCACTTCCTTTTTAAATCTTGTTATTGCTTTAAAAAATTTAATTCACACTAAATATTGAAAAAAACGACTTATTAATTACAATGAAACCTTTGTTCATGATCTACAAATGTTTCCACAAGTTTTTAAAGAAAATTTAAATTCATTTAAAATGAAATTGGGTTTTTATAAGCATGAAAAATAAAATAGTTTCTAAATTGCTAAACCAAGAATTGATTAGACAACAATCTCACATTGAATTAATTGCTTCTGAAAATTTTGTCTCAGAAGATGTTTTAATTGCTGCAGGATCTGTTTTAACTAATAAATATGCTGAAGGTTTTCCTGGTAAAAGATATTATGCTGGATGTGAATTTGTTGATGCAATTGAAATGGAAGCCATTGAAACTTTAAAGCAAATTTTCAAAGCAAAATATGCAGATGTTCAACCTCATTCAGGTTCATCAGCTAATGCGATTGTTTATTTATCATTATTAAAACCTGGTGATAAAGTTTTAGCTATGGGTTTAAGCGAAGGTGGTCATTTAACACATGGTTCTAATGTAAATTTTTCAGGAAAAATTTATGATTTTTATCATTATGGAGTTAATAAAGTAAATAATTGTTTGGATTATGATGCCATTGAAAAATATGCAATTAAAATTAAACCCAAATTAATTGTTTGCGGCGCATCTAATTATTCACGAAAAATTGATTTTAAAAAATTTGCTAGCATTGCTAAAAAAGTTAATGCTTACTTAATGGCAGATATTGCCCACATCGCTGGTTTAGTTGCGGTTAATGAACATATGAATCCTTTGCCTTATTGTGATGTTGTAACTTCAACTACTCATAAAACATTAAGAGGACCTAGAGGCGGCATTATTATGAGCAATAATGAAGCAATTTTTTCAAAATTAAGATCTGCTTCTTTTCCAGGCAGTCAGGGCGGTCCATTAGAACATATTATTGCAGCTAAGTTGGTTGCTTTTAAGGAAGTAACTAAACCAAGTTTTAAAAAATATATTCAGCAAGTAATTAAAAATGCAAAAGTTTTTGCTGATTATTTTCAAAATCATGGTTTTGATGTAGTTACAGGCGGAACTGATAATCATTTATTCTCTATAAACATTTATAAAAATCATCATGTTACTGGCGATCAAGTTGAGGAATGATTAACAGCTGCTAAAATTATTGT
This sequence comes from Mycoplasmoides alvi ATCC 29626, assembly GCF_000701785.1. Classification (GTDB taxonomy): domain Bacteria; phylum Bacillota_I; class Bacilli_A; order Mycoplasmatales; family Mycoplasmoidaceae; genus Mycoplasmoides; species Mycoplasmoides alvi. The sequence goes on from NZ_KL370825.1 coordinate 89,806, forward strand.
TAATAAAAACACTATTCCTTATGATGAAAATTCGCCAAATAAACCATCTGGAATTCGTTTGGGTACAGCAGCAATGACTACTAGAGGTTTTAAAACTAAAGATTTTATTGATGTTGCAAAATGAATTATTGAAATTATTACCAACAAAGGTAATTCAAAAACAATTGAAAAAATTTCTAAATTAGTAAGTGAAAAGATTAAAAAATTTCCAATTTATCAAAATTTAAAATATTAGTATTTAATTTGTACTTAAAAATATTTTTAAATACATTTATAAACATAAACTAATTTAATCATTGTTTTCTCATTGGGAATACATTTTATTTATTTTTTTGAAGATCATTTTAGGTGAGATCATCTTTGATAGTTTAAACAACAATTTATATTTACCAATAGTAAATCTGATTGGCAAAATTTCTTTGTTTATGTTATTGTATAAGCATTTAGCTACTAATTCTGCTTTATGCCCATGATGTTCATCTTTTTCCATTTTTTGAATAGACTTGTAAATACGTTCTTTATATCTAGTATTTTGATCATGAACTGATAAATGACGGTTTTTACTAAAATTAGAACGCGTATCTCCGGGCATTAAATTAACAATTTTAATATTTTTATCATTAACTTGGTCTAGAATAATTTCTGAATAGACATCAATTAACACTTTTGTTAATGAATATCCGACTTGAAATGGAATCGTAAACACTCCTGCCATAGAACCAATATTTACAATTGTTCCCCTTGTTTGATTCAAAAAAGGTAATGCTAGATTAATTAATTTTAATCCTCCCATAACATTAATTCGATACATATCTTCAAATTGATCTGTATCTAAGTTTTCTAATGATGATCCAACACCAAAACCACTATTGTTAATTATTAAATGGATGGCTTTTTCTTTCGCAAAAATTTCATTAATAATGCTTTTAATATTATTTTCATCTTTTAAATCGCATTTAATGTAAATAATTCCATAATTTACTCCGCCCTGACGAGATAAAGAATAAACTTTCCAATGATTCTGAATTAAGTATTTAGCAATTGCTAATCCTATTCCGCCTGAAGCACCAGTAATGATGGCAACTTTTTTATTTTTATCATAATCTCAATCAATAACCTTGTTATATTTAACTTTAGATCTTGATACAATTTCTTGATTTAAAATTCTTTTATTGATGTTTGTATAAACTCATTGATTTTTTGTTTGAAAAAATCTTACTAAGGCATCTGCATGATTTCAAAATGACTCATTTTGATTTCTAAAAATAATACCCATATTTACACCATAATTAATGGTTTCCATCAACATGCCTTCATAATATTTTCAAACATAATTGTTTATAATTCTGCTAATTAAATTTTGTTCATCATTTGGTAATGATATGATGTTAAGAATCTTAATTTTTTTATTATTAGTTAGCTGAAAAATACTTTGATGAATTTTGTTAAATCTAATGAATCATTTCAAAATAATTTCAAGATTATCATTTAGTAATAAATTTAATGAAGAAGTGTAATTTATTTTTGGAGGTTGAATATATAAAATAATTTCTTTTTCATCACTTTCTGAACGTAATTCTTGTTTAAATTTAACTCAGTCAATTTCACTAGTTTCTGGACTAATTAAATTTTCATATTTAACTTTACTTTTTGACAAAATGGCTTTAATTTCTTTTTCCAATAATAGGTCCTCAACAGCAATTAATGTTTGTAATCCCATACTAGTAGCCTTTCAATTTATTATGTATTAAATTGCAAAAAGTCATATAATCATTATGTATAACAATTTTATATAAATATTTTTTAATATAAGGATATTTGCAATATGACTCCACATATTGAAGCAAAAATTGATCAAATTTCTAAAGTTGTTCTAATGCCAGGTGATCCCTTAAGGGCTCAATGAATTGCTGAAAATTTTTTAACAGATATTGTTTGTATTAATAAAGTTCGTAATGTTCTAGGTTTTACAGGTTTTTATAAGAATAAAAAGATAACAATTATGGCTAGTGGTATGGGGATTCCTTCCATTGGAATTTATTCTTATGAATTGATGCATTTTTATAAAGTTAATTCAATTATTAGAGTAGGTTCTTGTGGTGCTCTGACAAAAAATCTTAAATTAGGTGATGTTTGTATTGCTGATAAAGCTTATAGTGAATCTATTTACCCTAAATTAATGGGAATTAAAACAACAAATAAAATTCTAAATGCTAGTTCGAAGTTAGTTAAACTAGCTAATCAAGTTGCCAAGAAAAATAATATTAATGTTAATCAAGGTTTAGTTATTTCCGAAGATGCTTTTTACCAAACTCTTTATAAACCAACAACAATGTATCGTAAACATAAAGCTTTGGCAGTTGAAATGGAAGCTTTTGGTTTGTATGCTAATGCTCTTAAAGAAAAAAAGCATGCACTAACCTTATTAACTGTTAGTGATTCATTAATTACACATGAATCAATGTCTCCAGAAGAACGTCAAAAAACATTTAAAAATATGGTTCAAATGGCTTTAGATATGTCAGTTGAACTTTTAAAATAAGTTAAGGTTTAATATACATTATGAGTTATATCTCTAATAAACTTTTTGATCATACTTTATTAAAAGCAGATGCGTCAGTAGATGAAATTAAAAATTTATGTACTGAGGCAATTAAATATAAATTTTTTTCTGTTTGTGTTAATCCATCATATATTCGATATGCAAAAAGTCAGTTAAAAAATTCAAATGTTAAGATTTGTACTGTTGTTGGTTTTCCACTAGGGCAAACTTCAACTAAACAAAAAGTTTATGAAACTAAACGATCAATCAAAGATGGTGCCGATGAAATTGATATGGTTATGAATATTCCTGAATTTAAACAAAATTGTGCATGTGTCATTAGTGAAATTAGAAAGGTAAAAAAAGTTTGCAAAAATACAATTTTAAAAGTGATTATTGAAACAGCTTTATTAACTGAAGAAGAAATTAGAAAAGCAACAATGGCTGTTATTGAAGCAGGAGCAGACTTTGTCAAAACATCAACTGGTTTTTCAACCAGAGGTGCTACAGTTAGAGATGTTGAAATTATGCGTTCGGTATCAGACGAATATGGACCAATTGGAATTAAAGCATCTGGGGGTATTAAAACTTTGGATGATGTTAAAGCTTTAGTCAATGCAGGAGCTACTAGAATTGGATCTTCAAAAAGTGTAGATATTATGTTGGAATTGAATCAACAAAAGGAAGGCAACTAACTGTATCATGAATGTAATTGAGTTAATTGATCTAAAAAAAAACAAAAAATTGTTATCTGAAGAGCAAATTAATTTTTTCATTCATGGAGTAGTTAATAAATTAATTCCTGATTATCAAATTAGTGCTTTGTTAATGGCTATTTGATTTAATGGACTTGATCAAAATGAATTATATTATTTGACCAAAGCAATGACTAATTCAGGTAAAATTTATAGTTTTCATCCTAGTTATAAAAAAATACTAATAGATAAACATTCAACTGGAGGAATAGGTGACAAAGTTAGCATTGCTTTAGCACCTATTTTAAGTTGTTTTAATTTGGGTATTTCTAAACTTTCTGGAAGAGGTTTAGGTTTTACTGGCGGAACAATTGATAAATTAGAATCAATTGGTGTTGATACAAATCTTTCAATTGAAGAAGCTAAAAAAATTTTAAATTCTAATGACATGTTTATTATTGGACAAACTAGTGACATTGTTCCAGCTGATAAGATTTTATATGCTTTAAGAGATGTTACAGGAACAGTAGATTCCTTACCTTTAATTGCAGCTTCAGTGCTATCAAAAAAATTTGCATTTGAATCTGACTATATTTTTATTGATATCAAATATGGTCAAGGTGCTTTTTGTAAAGATTTAAGTACTGCACAAAAATTAAAAGATATTATGATTAAATTAGCACAAAAATTTAACCGCAAAGTTTATTTTCTTCTAAGTGATATGAATCAAGTTTTAGGACAAGCAATTGGTAATGCAATTGAAGTTCAAGAAGTTGTAGATTATTTAAAGGATGAAGATTGAGTTTCTAAAGATTTTAAAAAAACTATGGAAACTTTAATTACTTTAATTTTAATAAAATCAAAAATTTGCAAATCTAATAGTGAAGCAAAAATTAAAATTAAAAATGTAATTAGTTCAAAAATGGCATTTCATAAGTTTATTGCTTGAGTAGAAGCTCAAAAAGGTGATGTCAAAAAAATCGAAAATAATAATTTTTTTAAACCAAAGTATGAATATACAATAAAAGCTCAAAAAAAAGGACGTGTTAGTTATAAAAGTGTTATTGATATTGCACAATTAAGTGTTGATTTAGGTTCTGGTCGATATGAAAAAAATGACAAAATTGATTATCAAGCTGGAATTTATTTACATGCAAAAGAAAAAGATAGTGTAAAAAATGGTGATAAAATTATATCCCTGTATTCTTCAAATCCAATTGAATTAGAATTGGTTATTCGGGCAAAAAATATTTTTAAAATTAAATAGATGGATGAATTGTATTTATGAAAAATCGAGATTTGTATTTTGAAAAATTACTAGAACTTTTAAAAAATGCTTATGTACCATATTCTCGTTTTCGTGTCTCATGTTTAATAATGTCAGATGGTGGTTGATTTGCTGGAGTTAATATTGAAAATTGTGCATATTCGCCATCTATTTGTGCAGAACGTAGTGCAGTTAGTTCAATGGTAACAGCTGGTTTTAAAAATATTTGTCAAGTATATCTTTTAACAAATACTTTAAACAAAGAGGTAGGAACTCCTTGTGGAGTTTGTCGTCAAGTTTTAAGTGAATTTGCTAAACCTAATGTTCCGGTTATTGCTTACAATCTTAAAGGTGAAAAAAAAGTTTATAAAATTGGTGAACTTTTACCTTTTAGTTTTAATGTTGATAGCATGAATTAAACAATTGCAAAGGAAATTCGTCAATGAATAATGAATTAATTAATCTTTGATTAGAAAGTAAAAATGTTAGTGATTGAGAGAAATTACAAATTAAACAAATGGACAGCACTGAGTTAGAGATTGCTTTTGCTAATATTCCATTGGCATTTGGGACTGCTGGTATTAGAGCTAAAATGGGTCCAGGAACACAGTTTTTAAATAAAATTGTTTATTATCAAATGGCGATTGGATATGGTCGCTTTTTGAAATATAAATTTAGTAATCAACCAATAAGTGTTATTGTTGCTCATGATAATAGAAATAATGGCACAATGTTTTCAGTTGATGTGGTCGATGTTTTGACTTCATTGGGTATTAAAGTGTATTTATTTGAACACAATCAATTAACATCTACACCAATTGTTTCTTATGCAATTCGTGCATTAAATGCTAATGGAGCAGCTATTATTACTGCAAGTCACAACCCTAAAGAAGACAATGGATTTAAAATTTATGATGAAACTGGAGGTCAAGTTTTACCTATTGATGGAGCTAAAGTTGTTGAATTTATGCCTGATATAAAAGATGTAATTAACTTAAAAGTTAAGAACAATGATAGTTTAATCACATTTTTAGATGAATCAATTTTTACAAATTATTATAATGAATGTAAATCAGCATTAATTAAAACTAAAGTTGATGAAATTAAGAATTTTCCAATTGTTTTTAGCGGGCAACATGGAACTGCTTGCAAACGTTTACCAGAATTTTTGCAATCTTTAGGATATACAAACATTATTCCAGTTAAACAACAATGTTTGATTGATGGTAATTTCTCTCATACATTAACTCCTAATCCAGAAAACCGTGATGCATGAAATTTATCTATTAAATATGCTGATAAATATAAATCTGATGTGATCATTCAAGTTGATCCTGATGCAGATCGGTTTGCAATGGGAGTTCGTTATCATAATGAATGACGTTTTCTTAGTGGAAACCAAATGGGAATTATTTACACTTATTATGTTCTAAAAAATAAAAAATTCGAAAAGATTCCTTATGTTATTTCATCATATGTATCTACAAATCTAATTGATAAAATTTTACAATCTTATGGCGGCAAAGTTTATCGTGTAGGAACTGGTTTTAAGTGGGTTGGTGCTAAAATTAATGAAATAGGAAATGATGAAGAATTTGTTGTTGGTTTTGAAGAAGCTGTTGGAGCTTTAAATTCTACAATTAATCGTGATAAAGATGCATATCAAGCTGCTGCCTTAGCTTTGGAAATTTATTATGATTGTTTGCAAAAGCAAATAAACATAATAGACTTTTTGGAACAAGAAATTTATCATAAATATGGAATTGTTTATAATGACACCGTTGCTTTTACATTTAGTGAATTAAATTGAAAATTATTGGTTGATGAACGTTTACAAAAAATTTTAAAATTTAATTACCCAATGATTGGTAATCGAAAAATAATTGATATTAAATACAATGAAATTGGCGGTTGCTATGATTGAATTTTTGAAAATAATTCATGACTAAGGTTCCGGGCATCAGGAACTGAGCCTAAATTTAAAATTTATTACAATCTTTATGGTGATTCACTTGTTGAATTGGCAAAAGAAGCAAAGGTTATTAATGCAGAACTTAAAGCATTGTTAAACTTATAAAAAACATAAAAAGTAATATGAGTAGTATGAAAAAAAAAATTATTATTGGCAATTGGAAAACTAATAAAACTCAAGCAGAAGTTAAAAATTTTTTTAATGAGTTAAAGGTTCATTTAAAAAAGAATATAGTTGATTGTATATTTGGAGTTGCACCAGTAGCAATCCATTTGACTTTAGCACAATCACTTGCACCCAAATCAATGATTATTGTTGCTCAAGATGCTAATGCAGTTGCCTCAGGAGCTTTTACTGGTACAGTTAGTTGATCACAATTAAAAGATATAAAAATTAAATATGTAATTGTTGGTCATTCAGAACGTAGACAGTATTACAATGAAACTGATGAAGTTGTTAATCAAAAAACAAAAGCTTTATTAGAAAACAAAATGGTTCCTATTTTATGTATTGGTGAGAATTTAAAAGAATTTAATCAAAAAAAAACTAATCAAGTTTGTGCAAAACAACTTAAATTAGCATTAAAAGATATTGATTTAAATTTACTCAGCAATTTGATTATAGCTTATGAACCAATTTGAGCTATTGGTACTGGCAAAACCGCAACATCAGAAAATGCGCAATCAACAATTAAAGCAATTAGAAATGAATTGAAAAAAATTGCAGGAAATAAAATTGCTAATAAAGTGCCAATTCTTTATGGTGGATCTGTAAAACCAACTAATATTAAAGAAATAATAAATCAACCAGACATTGATGGTGCTTTAGTAGGTGGAGCTTCTTTAATTGCTTCTGATTATGTGAAATTGTTAGGATAATATGTAATGCATACAACAACCAAAAATACTAAAAAACAGGTTCTTTTAATGATTCTTGATGGTTATGGAATTTCTAAAAATAAAACAGGCAATGCTGTTATGAATGCTAAAACTCCATATCTAGATCAATTGCAATCTAAATACCCACACATTGAAATTAAAGCATCAGGAACTGCTGTAGGATTACCTAAAGGTCAAATTGGAAATTCAGAAGTTGGTCATTTGCACATTGGCGCAGGTCGTGTTATCTATACAGGTTTATCGTTGATTAATAAATCTATTATGGATAAAACTTTTGAACAAAATAAAGCTTTATTAAATGCCATTAAACATGCGAAAACAAATAAGTCTAAATTTCATGTTATGGGTTTATTTTCTACTGGTGGTGTTCATAGTTCACTTAATCACATTTTAGCCATTTTAAATGTTGCACATAAACATAAAGTTAAGACTGTTTTACATATTTTTGGAGATGGTCGTGATGTTCGTCCTCAAAGGATTTTGTTAGATTTAAAAAAAACTTTACCAAATTTTAAAAAAATGGATGTAACAATCGGAACTATTTCTGGTCGATATTATGCAATGGATCGTGATCAACGTTGAGAACGTATAAATAAGTATTATTTAGCTTTAGTTGAAGGCAAGGCTAATAAATTTAAAGATCCAATTTTGTACATTAAAGAACAATATAGTAAAAAAAATTATGATGAATTTTTAGAACCAGCTGTTAATATTTCTAAACCAATTGAAGCAGTTACTCTTCAAGATAATGATGCTGTATTTTTTGCTAATTTTAGACCAGATAGAGCACGTCAACTTTCTCATTTTATTTTTAAATCTAAATATTACAAAGAACAACCAAAATTACGCCGCAAAAACATTTATTTTTTAACAATGATGCAATATGAAGGAATAAAGCCTTCAGCAATTGCTTTTCCACAAATTAATTACAAAAATACTTTGGGTGAAGTTATTGCAAAACAAAAGCGAAAACAATTACGGATTGCAGAAACAGAAAAATATGCTCATGTGACTTTCTTTTTTGATGGAGGAAAAGAAGTAAATTATCCTTTGGAAAAAAAGATTCTAATACCTTCAAATAAATTAGTAAAAACTTATGATTTAGCTCCAGAAATGTCATGCAAACTGATTACTGATAAATTGATTAATGAAATTGGTAAATATGATTTAATTGTTTTAAATTATGCAAATCCGGACATGGTAGGGCATACTGGTAATTATGAAGCCACTATAAAAGCATTAGAAAAATTAGATTTGGAAATTGGCAGGTTAATTAAAATTTGTGAAAAAAATAATGTAACTTTATTTTTTACTGCTGATCATGGTAATGCTGAAGCTATGATAGATGAAAACAAAAAACCAATTACAAAACATACAGCTAATATGGTTCCATTTGCTTGCACAGATACAAAAATAAAGTTTATTTTTAACAAAAATAGTTCTTTGGCCAATGTAGCACCAACTATTTTAGATTATTTAGGCATTAAAACACCTAAGGAAATGTCAGAAAAATCTTTAATTAAAACTAAGTAAATTTGATATTTTTTTAAAAAAATTGTACAAAACTTTTAAAAAATGAACTTATATTGATAGGAAAGAATTAAAAATGAAGTTTTGTTCAAGTAAATTTTTTTATTGTATTGAAAAATATATTTAACAAAAAAATTTTATTAAATTTGAAATTTATTATTTGTTGTCATGTACATTAAATGTTATTAAATAGCATTCATGCAATAAATAAAGAAAAATTTATTTTTTTACTATTTTTATTTCTTTCTGGCCTTGTTTATCTAACATTTAGTAAAAATTTTGAACTTTTAATATGCTTTATTATTATTTTTATTACTTTGTTATTAATTACAAATTGAAAAATAATTTATTGAGTTGTTATTATAGGTATATTAATTTTAATTTGAGGTCAAATTTTATATTATTTAGGTGGCCAAAAATGAGAAATAAAAACCATCTTTAGTTTTATACCCTCTGAATATAATTTAAGAAACTTATTAATTGAACAAATTAAAAATAACAAAAGTGAAATAAAAAATTTAATTTTATTAATTGTTTTTAATGAAAAAAGTAATTTAGTTGAAAATTTTTATAATGATTTATGTAATCTTGGCATTGCTCATTTGTTTGTTGTTAGCGGATTTCATTTAAATTTAATTTATTCATTTATTAATAGAATATTTAAAAAATATCCAATTTTTTCTAAAAGTTTAGGTTTTATAGTTATTTTATTTTATGGATATTTATTAAATTTTTCTTATGGCGCTATGCGTGTAATGATATTAATTTTTTTGGATTTAATTTTTAAAAAAACAAAATCTTGAAATTTACAATCAAAAACAGGATTATCTGGTTTTATTTTATTAGTTTTAAACCCTTATTGTGTTTTTAATTTAAGTTTTCAATTAACTTTTTTATCCCTTTTAGGAATTTGTTTGACTAATTTTATTTCAATAAACAAATATTTAAAACCATTTATAAGTTCTTTTTTAATTAATTTATTAATTGGACCAATTATTTTAAAAATTAATGGAAAAATAAGTATATTTACTATTTTAAATTCTTGACTATTTAGTCCATTTATATTTTTTTATTACATTTTTACACTTTTTATTTTTTGATTTCCATTTTTATGATCTTGAATAGATTTTATGTACAATGGATTATTTATAATTAACTTGTTATCAAAAGTTAATTTGTTCATTCATTTAGATATTTATATAATAAACAAATGATTTTTTTATTTTTACTACTTCATGTTTGTTTCTGTATTTATTTTTTTAAATTCAAGTAAAAAAAACTTAAGTTAAAGGTTAAACAAAAATATAATTTTACATGTTATGACAATAATTTATTCAGAAGATCAAGGTTTGATTAACCATAAAATAAATAGTTTAGTAAAAAATAATTTAGACAATTATGAAGTTTTTATGTACAAAACACCTAATCAATTGATTGATTTATTACATGCTAAAAGCTTATTTCTTGAAAAAGAAAAACATTTTATTATTCATGGTTGTTCTTTTTTGTCAGATGAAAATGAATGTAAAATTGCTTTTGATTTATTTCGTGTTTTAGAAATGAATCAAAATCTTGATGTTTTTTTAACTATTAATAGTCCAAAATTATTATCAAATGCAAATATAAAAAAAATAAAAGAATTGTTTGAAGTAATTGAAATTCCTAAATTAAATTCTCGTTCATTTCATAATTTAGCTATTAGTTTGTTAAAAGAAAAAAAAATAAATTTATCATTTGATCAAATTAACAATTTGTTATCAAAAATCCCTCAAGATGCCCAGATCTTAAATAATGAAATTGATAAATTAAGATATTTTACAAAAGATGAAATATCAGATGAATTGATTGAAAATTTAATTTTTGAATATAGTAATGTCTCAATTTTTAAAATGGTAGAATACATTCTTACAGAAAAAATTGATAGTGCTATAAAATTGTTAGATGCTTTGGTTCCACAATTTTTTTCTTACATTGAACTGTTACAAATCATGGCTAGTCAAGTGCTTAAGTTAATTATGATTTCATGATCATTGAATAAAAAAATAGATGATGCTACAATATCAAAATCATTAGATATAAGTTCATATCAATTTAGAGAAATGAAAAAAATTTGTAGAATAAAAGGTATAAAAGAACTAGATTTTTTTTTAAATAGTATACTTACATTGGATATCAAATTAAAAATGTTTAGTATTGACCCAAATTCTATTAGACTTTTTATTGTAAAAGGAAATTATTAAATTATTAAATATGTCAAAATCAACTAGTGAATTATTGATTACGATCAGACAATATTTGAGTACTATTTTCGGAAATGATGCTTTAGTTTCTAAATTAAGTAACAATGATAACTTTGCAGCAGTTGTAAGCAAGGGAATTGCTATTCATAATAATTTAGAAAAAATTTCAAACACAGAAGATAAAATTACATCAAAGTATCTTGAGAATTTCAAATTAAGAACTAATAAGGATATTAATTTAAATGAGTTTGAAAATATTACTGATTTAGATGATATTCAAGATGAAATTAATTACTTAAATATTGCTGTTAAAAATTTATTTAATCAAAAATCTCTTTCAGAATTTCCAATAAATATCAATAATAATGTTAATTTAGATAGTGATTCAAACCTAAACAAACAACAAAATAAAATTAACTCAACAGATTCTATAGATGATACTAATTTAAATAATTCATCTAAAAATTCTGAAGCTTTAAAAGGCGAAAGAATAAACAATTCTAATTTTAATGCAAGAAAAAATAGCAATTTTTGGTCTTCTCTTTCGGGAAATAATAATGTATTTGCTAATTCCTTTGTTAAAGATAACAATTCTTTTAATTCAGCAGATATTGTTTATCGTGCTGCTGCAACAAAACGTCTTAATTTAGATGTTAGATCAGGAAGAGTGTATTGTTGAGAGCAAAAACCAAGAGCAATTTTAATTTTGCAATTTATTACGGTTCTTTTATCCTTATTGTATGTTTTAGCTGGTCTTGGTGTAATTATTGCATGAATTTATGCAACTACTGTTGGAATTAAATTTATAAATACGAATAATGGCGCTAATAATGAAGTTTTAATAAACGGTGGCAATGTTTTTACTATTATTTTAACTCCTATAATTTTAGTAGGTTTTGGTTTGAATATGGTAATAAAATATTCAAATGACTGAATGGGTAAACTTAGTTATTCAAATAAAAAAAAGGTTGAACAATTAATTGCCCAAAATTCTTTAAATCCAAATGAAAATATTCCAAAAGTTAATCAAAATTTACAATACTATTTAAGACCAAATTCTATTATTTTTGCTTTTATTGTTCATCTCTTGATTGCGCTAATTCCAATAGGTGTTTTAAATCCAATGGTTGTTGTTATAAATATCAATAATTTTCGTGGAATGAATGGTGAAATGGGTTTAAATGATCCTGTTATAATGGCAATATTCATAACTAATATTATTTTACTAGCTAGTTTTTTACCATTAATTCTTGTTTTAATAACCGCAAAAGTGTTAAATCCAAAACAAGACTTTAATCGAATGCAAGAAATTTTAAATAAATACACAGAAGAATTAAAAAACAGTGGTAAAGATCCTTTTGATAGTGCCTTAAATGATACAGTTGGTGGTTTTGGCGGACCTTTTGGTTTTTAAGTTATAATGTAAATTTTATTTGTGCGATGATGTTTAGAATAGAATATAAGTCTAAAAATAGAATTGTAATTATCAAATAATTCACGATCGTAAATTTTTGTTTATTAAAGTTAGTTTTTAAATTTAAAATTTTTGGATAAAAATTATTCGCATTGCTTACTATAGTGGCTTTTTTACATGAATATTGATTTTTTAAATTGTCAACAACAATTTATTTTTCCAAAATTTAAAACTAAAAAACAAAAATTTTTAAAATTTTTGTTTCCATATTTTCCATTAAAATGAAAATATTCAACACAACTTATTGTCTTATTGGCAGTTCTAATTTCATTTAGACTTATAACCCAAATATTTAGTTTACCAATAGGTCCTGTATTACGTTTATCTGTAACTTGAATTCCAACATCATTAATTGGATGATTTTTTGGTCCTATTTTAGGAATTCCGATTGGAATTTTAATGGATTCACTCACTTTTTTTTGATCAGGAGGAATTTGATATTGAATGTATGCTATTCAAGAACCTTTAATTACTTGTTTAGCAGGAATAATTGCTGGAATTTATAATATTAGAAAAGAATATAAAAATTCAATTTGAGATTATTTATTATTTCAAACAATTGTAATTTTGTTTACAATTAGTTCAATTTTGATTTTATTAAATTTTGCTTCAAGTAAATTTGATGATGCATCATTAAATTTTTTGGGTTTAAATCACATAGATACTGTATTACTTACTATTAGTTGTATAAGTATTTTTTTTATTATTAGTGAAATTATTATTCATACGCTTTTGCGATACAAAACTTTATATCAGAAACAGTTTATTTTGTTTATTTATACAACATTATTAGGAGTTTTGCTATCAATTATTTTTTCATTTATTTTAGGGACTATAGCTGCAATTAATTTTTATAAATATTTTGTTTCTAATGATAATTCTTATTCCAAAAATTTTTTAGTATATGGTTCATACTATTATTTAATTCCCCGTGTTATTAAAGAAACATTTAAAATGCCATTAATTGTTGTTAATTTAATTCCTTTAATTAGGATGACAAATTCATATATGTTAAGGATTCAACAAATGTCACATCAAAAATGATAATTTATATTTATAATTTATTAGTATTATGTTTAACTATTCACACAAATGGGAGCGTACCCAAGTGGTTAAGGGGGCACCCTGCTAAGGTGTTAGATCGGGTTTTCCGGTGCGAGAGTTCGAATCTCTCCGCTTCCGCCATTTTTAAATTAAATGACCAAGAATCTCTTGGTCATTTTTTATTAGAATAAAATATTAAATTTTTTATGTTTATTACATAATTTAGGTTTAGAATAAGATCACTCTTTGGAGTTTAATTAATGTTTAATACCAAACAAACTAAGTGATTGTTTTTAATTTATAGTGGACTTTGTTTTATTGGAATAATTGTTTTACTTATAATTTGTGGTTTAAACTTGACTCCATGAGGATCACTTTATGGATGATTGTTAGTTACACCATTTGCAATTTTAGCAATGATTTCTTATACATTGATTCCAAATTTTTTGTTGAATTACTCAAAGAAAAAGAAAGAACAGCAAAATAAAGTGATAATGTCTTTGAGTATTTTGATTTATATTCTAAGATATATATTTTATGCATTGCCAATTTTAATTGCTGGTGGTATTAATGGATTTAAATTAGAAGGTGTATTTAATGTTATTCCAACTATTGTTGCAATAATATTAATTCCAATTTCTAGTATTGTAGTAAATTATCTATTATTTTGAATTGATTATCGTAACCACAAGCAAAAAGAAGAAGGTAAAAAATATGTCCCCACAGGCGATAGTTTGGCAGCAATCTAGTGATTTTAATTCTAGTTTGGATTCTTTTTGGAATCAAATGCCAATAAGTGGTTTAGATTGAAAACCATTTGTACCAACAGCAGCAGTAATAACAATTCCAGTAACTGTTATAATTATTTTGATTTGTGTTTTTGTTTATTATTTTAAATTGCGTAATCAAAAACCTGATGTAGCTCCAACAGGTTATGTTTTATTAGTTCAAATGATGGTTATTAGTTTTGAAAATTTAACAGTTGAATTGTTAGGCGAACGTTATAGAAAAATAACACCTTATTTTTTAATGCTAATGTCATACATCACAGTTTCTAACTTATTGGCATTAGTAGGATTGTCTCCGCCTACAGGTTCTTTAACTGTGACATTTTCTATGGGTTTAATTACTTTTATTGGAACTATCTATATGGGTTTTAGGCATCAAAGGTTATCATATCTTAAAACTTTTGCTTTAAAGCTAAAGTATAAAAACAAATCAATTCCAATTATGATTAACCCTTTTAGCATATTAGGTGAAGTGTCGCCATTACTTTCAATTTCAATGCGTTTATGGGGAAATATTTTTGCTGGAACATTAATTTTGGCATTGTTTTATTCATTTATGCAATTTTTATTTAGTAATGTAAATCCTACTATTCTTGGTTTAGTTTTAGGATCAACTTTTGGTGGTTTAATTAGTCCTGTATTTCACCTTTATTTTGATTTGACAATCGGATTAATTCAAGCATATGTTTTTGTTATGTTGACTTATACATATTGGTCAAATCAAATGATGGAAAGTGAAAAAGGAGAAAATAATTCCACTAAAAGTATTAAAATTAAAACAACAAATTTAAGTTCTCATGATCGAATTTAGTAATTTATTTTAAGAAGGAAATTTAATATTTATGGATCACAATTTTTTACTTGAATTATCAAACATTATTAATCACACAGCTGCAAGTGGAACAACTTATACAGATAAAGGTGCTGCTTACATTGGTGCTGGTCTTGCTATGGTTGGAGCAGCTGGTGTTGGGGCAGGTCAAGGATATGTTGCTGGTCGAGCATGTGACTCAATTGCCCGTAACCCAGAAGTTGAATCAAAAATTAGAACATTTTTGATTATTGGTGCAGCAATATCTGAAACTTCGGCTATTTATGCATTAATTATTGCATTTATTTTAATTTTTGTTGTTTAATTAATTTATTTGGTTAATGAAAATGAATATTTTAAGACGAAGTAAAAAATATTTTTTATTATTATCAATTTTGGTTTTAATTTTTATATTTTCACTAACACTTACATCTTGTGCTTTGCCAGAAGAATTAAATCAAGATACAATTGTTAACCAATTTTTTCCAAATTTTTGAGTTTTTCTCGCTAATATCATTGCATTAATTTTGTTGTTAGTTGTAATGATTTGGTTTTTATGAAAACCAACAAAAAGAACTCTTGCTAATCGTTCTGAAATTATTCAAAAGAACATTGATGAAGCAAATAATGCAAGAAAGGAAGCAGAGTTATACTTATTACAAGCAAATGAAAAGCGGATGAAAGCAATTAGTGAGGCTCAAAAAATTGTTAATAATTCAACTAATGAAGCATATCAAATTAAAAATGAAATTGAGACTAAAGCTCGTCGGGATGCCAATGTAATTTTGCAGAATGCTCGAAATGAACTTACAAAGCAAGAAAATCGCTTGCGATCTCAATTAAATGAAGAAATTATTGAATTAACAATTGCTGCTACAACAGAATTAACAAAAAAATCTATTTCAAATGAAGATAACAAAAAATTTATTGAAACATTTATTTCTGAATTGGAGGAAATAGATTTTGAATAAAATTGCTAGTTTTGCTAAAGCATTATATTCACTTGCAGATGAAAAAAAAATAATCAAAATTATTTTTGATCAAATTGAAAGTTTTTTATCTTTATTGCATACTCATCCAGAAATTATCAAATTGTTTGATAATCAATCATTAAATAAATTGGATAAGTTTAACATTATTGATAAAACATTTAAAAATCACTTTAATGATTTACTTTGCAATTTTATGCGAGTTCTTATTGATATGCATAGTTTTTACGACATTAAATTAATTTTTAAAAAATATTTAGAAATTGTTGAAGAAAAAGAAAGTTCACAATTCATTAAGATTATTTCTGCATTTGCTTTAGAAGATAAGCAAATTGAACAAATCAAATGCATATTAGAGCAAAAAACTAAAAAAAATTTAATTATTAAAGTAGAAATTGACCCCAATGTTATTGCTGGAATTAAAATTGAATCTGAATCCAATTCAATTGACTATACGATTAAAGGTAAGTTAAAAGCAATTGCAGCAAGTTTACACTCAACAAGATTTATTAGATAGGAGATTAAAATGGCAATTAATTTAGATGAAATATCATCTTTAATCAAGGAACAAGTTAAAAAATATTCAGACAAAATTTTAACCAATGAAAAAGGTTATGTTGTTTCAATTAGTGATGGTATTGCTAAAGTTAGTGGTTTAGATAATGTTATTTTGAATGAATTAGTTAAATTCGAAAATGGTTCTTTTGGAATTGCTTTTAACCTTGAATCTAATAGTGTTGGTGTCATTATGTTGGGTGAGTATTATGATATCCACGAAGGTTCATTAGTAGAAAGAACATCAAGAGTTATTGAAGCCCCGGTTGGGGATGCATTAATTGGTCGAGTTGTTAATGGAATTGGTGTACCTATTGATGGTAAAGGTGAATTAAAAAATGTTACTTATGAACCAATTGAAAAAATTGCTCCTGGAGTGATGGAGAGACAAACAGTTAATGAACCACTAGAAACAGGCATTTTAGCAATTGATTCAATGTTACCTATTGGCAAAGGTCAACGTGAATTAATTGTTGGTGATCGACAAACAGGCAAAACAACTATTGGAATTGATGCAATTATTAATCAAAAGAATAAAAATGTTTATTGTGTTTATGTTGCTATTGGACAAAAAAATTCTTCTATTGCGCAAATTTCTAGTCAATTAGAATCTGCAGATGCAATGAAATATACAACAATTGTTTCATCTACAGCATCAGAGATTCCTGCTTTATCTTATGTTGCCCCATTTACTGGAATAACCATTGCTGAATATTGAATGCGTCAAGGACGTGATGTTTTAATTGTTTATGATGATTTGTCTAAACATGCAGTTGCTTATAGAACAATTTCCTTATTATTACGTAGACCTCCTGGTCGTGAAGCTTACCCTGGTGATATTTTTTATTTACACTCTCGTTTATTGGAACGTGCTGGGCACTTATCCAAAGAATTAGGTGGAGGTTCAATTACTGCTTTGCCAATTATTGAAACTCAAGCTGGAGACATTTCTGCTTATATTCCAACTAATGTAATTTCAATTACAGATGGGCAATTATTTATGGTTACTAATTTATTTAATTCAGGTCAAAGACCAGCAATTCATGTTGGCTTGTCTGTAAGTCGTGTTGGTTCAGCAGCTCAAACTAAAGCAATTAAACAAGTTTCTGGTTCTTTAAAATTAGAGTTAGCCCAATATCGAGAATTAGATGTATTTAGTCAATTCGGTAGTGATTTAGATAATGAAACTAAAAAAATTCTTGACCATGGTAAACGAGTAATGGAAATGTTAAAACAATCAAATGGTCAGCCATTAGACCAAGCAATGGAAGCAATTTTTTTATTTGCAATTAAAGAACGTTTTATTAAGTGAATTCCAATTGAAAATATTCAAGCATTTAAAAAAGAAATGATTTCTTATTTTGCTAATTCAGATACTTATAATAAATTAGTAGTTAATAAAGTTTTTGATGATTCTTTGACAAAATCTTTACGAAACGCCTTTAAAACCTTTATTAAAGAATTTGTCATGGCTATTCCTGGTTATGATATTAGTAAATTTGGTGATGAAACTGAACTAAATTCAACTGGAGAATTTTAGATCATGGCTTCCAAACAAGAATTAAAGCAAAAAATGAATTCAATTACAGTTACAAGTAAAATCACTAAAGCAATGCAAATGGCAGCTACAGCTAAATTACGTAAATTTAAATTACAGCATGAAACTGTTTATGATTTTTTTAATGAATATTATGAAATTATTGGTCATGCAATTGCAAACGCTAAATATTATTCCCAAAAAAAGACAACTAACAATAGTACTTTATACGTTTTAATTAATTCATCTTTAGTTTTATGTGGTGGTTTTAATAATAATATGAATCGTATTTTATATGATCAAATTAAGCCTAATGATAAATTAATCTTATTAGGTAAAAAAAGTTTAGGTTTTTGAAAGTTAAAAGGCAAGGAAAAAGCAATTTTATCAGTTAAAGATTTGCAAGATGCAGATATCAATTTTGATATTAGTTTTAGTTTAGGTAATGAAATTTTTAATTGTTATAAATCTAATGAATTTGATAAAGTTTGTATTGTTTATACAACATTTATTAACAATTTAAAACAAGAACCTAGAATTATTCAGGTTTTACCTTTTGATAAAGCTATTTTTGATCAGCATCTGGTGTCAATCCAAAATTCAAGCAAAAAACATCTTGCTCCCATTGAATTTGAACCAGATGCTCAAAAAGTAATTGAAATCTTAATGCCTCAATTTATGCAAGTTGTTCTTTATGGTTGCTTAATTGAAACAAAAGTTTCTGAATATGCAAGTCGACGTAATGCAATGGAAGCAGCAACCAATAACGCAAATGATCTATATAATAACTATTTACTAATGTACAACCAATTAAGACAAGCTTCAATTACTCAAGAAATTAATGAAATTATTCAAGGCTGTGAACAAAAATAAAAGGATTTTTAAGTGTTATGAAAACAAAAAATTTAATTATAGGTAAAGTTCATCAAGTAATTGGACCAGTTGTTGATGTAATTTTCCCTGATGAAGAAACCATGCCAAAAATTAATGATGCTCTATATGTTAAATTAGATGGTCAAGATTTATGTTTAGAAGTATCACAAATAATTGGTGATAATGTTGTTCGTTGTATTTCTATGGGAGCCACTTATGGATTAAGCCGAGGTGTTGAAGTTTTAGCTTCTGGTGCACCAATTCAAGTTCCAGTTGGTGAAGAAGTTTTGGGTAGAATGTTTAATGTAACTGGTCAAACAATTGATAATTTAGAAAGTCTTGATAAAAAAAATGTAAAGAAAATGTCAATTCACCGTGATCCTCCGACTTTTGAAGAACAATCTGGTGAAATTGAAATTTTTGAAACAGGTATCAAAGTTATTGATCTTTTAATACCTTATTCTAAAGGTGGTAAAATTGGTTTATTTGGTGGAGCAGGAGTTGGTAAAACTGTTTTAGTGCAAGAATTAATTCATAATATTGCTAAAGGTCATGGTGGTTTATCTGTTTTTGCTGGAGTTGGTGAAAGAACAAGAGAGGGGAATGACTTATATTATGAAATGATTGATGGAGGTGTTATTGATAAAACAGCTCTAGTTTTTGGTCAGATGAATGAACCACCAGGAGCAAGAATGCGAGTTGCATTAACTGCTTTAACAATGGCTGAATATTTTCGTGACTCTCGTAATCAAGATGTTTTATTGTTTATTGATAATATTTTTCGTTTTACTCAAGCAGGTAGTGAAGTTTCAGCATTATTGGGTAGAATGCCATCAGCAGTTGGATATCAACCTACTTTAGCTTATGAAATGGGTTTATTGCAAGAAAGAATTACATCAACTAAAAGTGGTTCAATTACCTCTGTTCAAGCAATTTATGTTCCTGCAGATGATTTAACTGACCCAGCGCCTGCAACAACATTTTCTCATTTAGATGCAAAAACTGTTTTAGATCGTAATATTGCTGCTTTGGGTATTTTCCCAGCAATTAACCCTTTAGAGTCAACAAGTCGTTTACTGGATCCTAACATTGTTGGATTACGTCATTATAAAGTTGCAAGAAATGTTCAACAAATTTTGCAAAAATTTGCTGAACTACAAGATGTAATTGCTATTTTAGGTATTGATGAACTTTCTGAAGAGGATAAACTTGCAGTTGCCCGCGCACGAAAAATTAGAAATTTCTTAAGTCAACCTTTTTTTGTTGCTGAAAAGTTTTCGGGTAATCAAGGCAAATATGTTAGTTTGCAAGATACAATTAGAGGTTTTGAAGAAATTCTTGAGGGTAAACATGATAATTTGCCTGAACAAGCCTTTTTCTATGTAGGAACCATCGAAGAAGCAGTTGAAAAGGCAAGTAAATTGTAATGGCAAATAATTTAGTTCATTTAAAAATTTTAACTCCCCATGGTATTAAATTTGATCAGGATATAAGAATGGTTGAGTTAAAAACTATGGAAGGATATATTGGATTAATGTGTAATCACGTTCCTTTTGTTGCACCATTATCAGCAAATGTTATTTACATTACTCATGAAAATAAAAATCGTGAATCAGGTGTTTTAAATAGCGGAACAGTTTATGCTACAAAAAATGAAATTAAAATTTTTGCTTTTAATTTTGTTTTAACAAAAGACATTGATGTTGCCAAAGTTGCTGCAAGAAAAAAAATGTTAGAGCAACAATTATCACGAATTAATGATTTAACTGAAACAACCAAAATTGAAAAATTATTAGCTTATGAAATATTAAAATTAAAACAAGTACAAAAATAATTTGGTTAATTTAATTTAAATGAAGAATACAATTTCTTATGAGGCTTGTTTAACTTTATCAATTACTGACAATTTAAAAAATGGATTTTGGTATACTTTCAATTCTGATAGTTTTTATTTTGTTTATGATGAAAATCCTAAAAAAATTACTGATTTTTATAAAATAAGTTTAGGTATTTTGCCACCTAAAGTTGGCAATGTTTTATATAATGACGTTTCTTTATGAAATTTATCCGATTTTAAACGTAGCAAGTTTATTTCTGAAAATATTAGTACATTTAGTATTGAGGAATTTCAATTAATTAAAAAACAAACAGTTTATAAAATTATTTATGATGAGATTTTTATTTTTTCAAAAAATTTAATTAAAAGTAAAAAACTTACAATTGAATATTTAAAATCTTATAACTTACTTAAATATGCTAAAAAAAGATTTCATGAATTAAATGCATTAACACAAAATAAAATTCTTTGTTTTAAATTAACTTACAAAAAACCAAAATATTTATTTTTAAATTTATTAAATATAGATTTAACTTCTTTTGATTGAAAAAATTTTATTTTGAAATTAAAAAAAATGGTTATTAACAAAAATATTTGTTGTTTAATCTTTACAGATATTTTTTTTAAATTATCCAATTTTGCTAAAATTGATCTTAGTGATAACCAATATTATGTATCATTAAATTCAACTTATACTATACCTGAAAGCACAAACAATAAAGACTTTAAAAATTGATATTTTTTTAAAACATTTATCATAGGTTTTTTTACTTTCTTTTTAAAAAATTTTTTTTGATTATCTTGTTATAGCTTAGCATTATTTTTTTCATTCTTTTTGACAAATATTTTTTGTGTAATTAATTTTAAAGAACTTTTTAATTTAGATTTTAACATCAGTTGAGTTATAAAATTTTTACTTTTAATTTTGTTTATTGTTACTAATGTAATAATTTTGTATTTAATCAAGAAAAATTATATTAAAAGTTTTAATACAATTAATTTTTTAATTACAAAAGGATATAGTAAATTTTTTGGAATTAATTGATACATAGTATTTGATGTTAGTATTTTTTTATTAATAACAGCATTAAATGTGATTATTAACTATTTATTATCTATCTATGCAAAGTGAGAAATTTATTTTTCTAATATGATATGACCAATAATTATTTATTTTTTCATTCATGCTGTTGCATGCTCATTCCATTATGTTTATTCTTATAAATACTATGCAATTTTAGACTTTAAACATTAAATACTTTTGACATTAAACTAAAAAAAGACTATCCTAAAAGCAACATAATTAAAATTATTTAATGCAGTGACACAAAATTTATTAATTTTTTAAAAATTACACATGCATTTGACACAATAATAATTTATTTATTAAATATCAGCATACTTGTTAATTCTGAACAAAGCAATAGAGTTTTTATCAACTCCATAATTTGTAGTATAAACTCCCCCTCATTTGGGACCTGTGATAACAACTCTTAAATAATCATTTTTATTAAATGATCTAATGTTACGATAATTAATACCTTTTTCTGCATCTCACTTATCATTTTGGAAATATCAAAGTAAATTTTTATTAGTAGTTTTTTGTAAATCTGATTTTATTCATTTAACTCAATTTCATTCATTATTACCACGATTATTGTATAGAGCAAAAACTTGTCCATTTTTATCAATGTATACAATTTTATAAGTATTTAGATCATAAAAAAACTTATTTCTTGGTATTGCTGCAGCTTTTGATCATCCAGTTTCAGGAACAATTACATAATTTTGATTTTGATAAAATCATGAAAGTTCAATATCAATTAGTTTAGTCTTTGATTCTTGAGGCAACAAAATACAAGTATCACAAGTATCTTTGCTAATTGAAATATATACTTCTTCAAAATTAGAATCATAATCATCTATATGTCTCAAAAATAATTTATTAGTTTTAATTTCTCTTTGTAAAGAAAAATTTTTAATTTTTTTATTTTTTATTCTAAATAATGTTTCATTGTCTCTTACAATTGTTCTTTCTAAAGATCATTTTTGTGATTCATCATTAATTGAACCAATTGCATAAGCTAATTCATAATGAGTTTGAAACCCAACATAAACAGGTGTTAATGCATAGGAGTATTCTTTATTTTTTGGGTTCCAAACTAATCTATGAAAAGCATCATAAATAAAATCTGGCGCTTTTTCTCATAGATTAAAATTAATAAGTTTTGCTAAATTATAATTTTTTTGATTTTCAAAAAATAAAACAAAAAGTTGCTTAGTTTTAAGAGTACGTAAATAAAGTTTTTGAGCAAAACTAGAACTTAAAATAAAAGGTTTTAATTTTATATCTTTTAAATTCTTATGAATTAATTGTTTATCATAGTAACAAAATAATTGTCTTTTATTATTAAGAGATCTTTTATCTCTTGGACTATCGGGCAAAAATGAACAAGCAAAACCTAAAGATGCTGCTACTCCTCCTGATGCATCTGATTCAAGAAGTTCATTTGGTATACTAACTCTTGAAGTTGTTGCAATAGTTGCACCTTCTGTATATGGCAAATCATTTGCATATGTATTTGAATCTACATAGTTGGGATTTAAAATTTCAGGTTCATTTATTCTTGGTGTAAAATAAACAGTATCTTGTTGATGTCGAATATGAATAGGATCAATTGAAACAGAATCTACTCTTCATGCTGATCGAACTCTTTCCCTTGGAATAGGACCAACATTAAATCATTCTCTTTGATAAGCAAAATCTCTTAAAACTGAGTCTGTTGCATCTATTGCTGTTTCTAAATTACCTTCTTCAAAATCAATTAAACCTGTGTTAATTCGTTGTTGATAAAAACTAGCAGTTCTTTGAGCACTATAAACATTTTCATCAGCTCTAATTTCATATAAATAATATTCCAAATTTTGAAAAGGATTATTCATCATTCCTCCAAAAAACCTTAAGCTTGAATCTGGTGAATCAGAAGCTGAAATAATGCCACTTCTATCATCTTCAGGTATTTCATCACCTAATGAATATCCTAAAATATGTCGAAAAAAATTTGTGTTTGTTCCTCAAGGTTGAAACCCTTCTTCAAAAATTTCATTAGGCGGACGAGAATCAATTCGATATATAAGCTTTGGTGATCCTTGAGAATTTCTATTTGGCATAAAATATTTCTCCTAAAATTTATTATTTAGAATGATAGAGATACTAGAAAATATTAAATAATTTTATATTAAAAATTATGTTGTTTAATAAACTAGATGCTTGTATTAAAAATAATTTAATAAATAAAAATTAATATTTTTAATTATTCATTTAAATTTTTATTTAACTTCATAGAGACAATCATAGCAATTATCATAATATATTATTTATGCCTTATGAAATGTTATAATTAACTCCATTAATATTTCAATTTAAGAATTTAGTTTAATGTCACAAAATCAAGAAAATACAAACAAAACCAAAATGGATAAAAGTAAAAAGATTAGAATTATTATTGCATCAATAATTCTAATTATTTTAATTGGTATTGTTGTAGCTGCTGTTGTGGCAACGACAACTCATTAATAATACTAAGTAATGCTATGAAGAAAAATCGTGAAATTATTAGTCAAATAGTATCTTTAAGTGATTGATATACAAGCGTTGTTGAAAAAGCAGAACTAATTCATTATAGTCCCATCAAAGGTTTCATGAGTTTTCTACCTCGTGGTTGAAGCATATGAGAACAAATTCAAAAGCATTTAAATAAGAAATTTGAAGAATTAAAAATTAAAAATGTTGCTTTACCTAGCTTATTTCCTTATGGTGATTTGCTTTTAGAAGCAAATCACATTAAGGGTTTTAATCCAGAATTATTTTTGATTGAGAGCAAAAATCATGAAAAATTGTCTAGTCCATATGTTTTGAGACCAACTTCAGAAGTAGCTTTTTGCAAACTATGAAGTGAAATTTTACAAAATTATTCTCAACTACCATTTCTTTATAATCAATGGTGTAATGTTTTTCGTGTTGAAAAATCTACACGACCATTTTTACGTAATAGTGAATTTCATTGACAAGAAATGCATGGAGCTTTTTCTGACAGTTCAAGTTGTATTGATATGGTTAAGAAAATGCATGATATTTATGCATGACTTATTAATGATGTCTTAATGATACCTACTTTGTCTGGACTAAAAAGTGAAAATGAAAAATTTGCTGGCGCAATTGAAACTTATACAATTGAAACAATTATGCCAGATGGACAAGCTTTACAATCTGCTACTAGTCATAATTTAGGTCAAAATTTTTCTAAAGCTTTTGATATCAAGTATCAAAATAAAAATAATATTTATGAATTTGTTCATACAATGTCTGCAGGATTATCTACAAGAATTATTGGTGGCTTAATTATGAGTCATGGAGATGATAATGGTTTGGTGTTGCCATTCAGTATTGCCCCTACACAAATTATGATTTTGACTTTATTTGGAAATAAAAATTCTGAAGTTGTAAATTTTGCAAATGAACTCTTTAATAGTTTAAAGCAAAAATATAGAGTGGATGTTGATTTTTCAGATAACTCATTAGGGTATAAAATAAATCAACAAGAAATTTATGGAGTTCCTTTGTTAATAATTGTGGGACCAAACGAATTAAATAATAAAACTGTTTTATTAAAATGACGGAATAGTTCAGATAAAGAAATAGTTTCAATTAATAATATTTCTCAAAAGATTTTAAACAACATTTCAGTTTATAATAATAGTTTATATGCAAAAGTTAGTAGTCGATATCAAAATCAAATTGTTAAGGTTTATAATTTGGATGACTTTAAAAAATCTTTAAATGATAAAAAAGTGCTCTTAGTTGGTTGAAGTGGTACAATTGATGATGAAAATGAAATTAAAAAAACAACTGGGGCAACTATTCGTTGTATAACCAATTTGTCAACAAACAATATTAATTGTTTTTATACAAACAAACCTGCTCAACATTTAGTTTATTTTGCTAGATCATATTAGTTAGCATTTGAATAATCAATTATGAGTATTTGATATACTCAAAACATTAAAATTAAAGTTATTCATTTAAAAATTATTTTTAATTTTAGAATCTAAGTGGTCTAGAAGAACATTTAATATATTAACTTAGATTTAAATTTGTTTTAATAAATATTGGAGAAGTTTGAATACTTTTTTATGGACAAGAATAAAAATAATGAATCAAAAATTGTAGAAAATAAATCAACAAGTGAATTAGTTACTGAAATCAATTTTTCAAAAGAAATTAGAATTACACGTATTTTTACTGATGGTAATTTAATTTCTCAACATAAGGAAAGATTAAGAAAAGGAATTAAAAATATTTCTGAACAAGTTCTAGATTTTGAAACTGTTCAAATGGTAATAAAAGATAATTTATTTTCAGCAGCAATGGAAGAAATTGTTAGTCATTTTAAATTTAATATTGATTCTGAATATCGTAATTTTATTGAAGAAAATGTTAAACATTCATTAATGCAACCATCTGGAAAAGAACCTGAAGCACGCGTTGTTACTGAAATTTCAGAGAAGATAATCAAAAAAGGACTTGTTTTTAATTACTTGGAAAAATTGTGAAAAATTGAAGTATCTGATCAAGAAATTAAAGACATGCTAGATATTTATTATCAAAAAACTAATGAATCTATTAGAGATGTTTTGGAAGATAAAGAACGATTTGAAGGTATTAGAAAAGCTATTTTGGAAGAAAAATTAATTATTAAAACAATTAGTGCTTTTCCAATTAGATTTGATTTGCAAATTCCTGTGCCAGTTTCTTCATCTGATTCATCAAACTCTTCATCTTTTGATAATAACAAAAAAAACTAACATGTTAATTAACATAATATAGAGGTATTTTTTACATTATAATAGTACTTGTGTTTCTCTAAATCTTTTATAAGATAAGTTATCTAAGTTTAATGCTAAATAAAGTTATTATTGAAGGTGAAATTGATAGTTATCGATGGTCTAGTAATAATACTGGATTTTATGTATCTATCAAGCAATATCGAATGTTTGGTAAGACCAAATTTACTGACTATTTTACATTGTATGCTAATAAACCTCTAAGTGATGAATTAGAAAAATATGTTAAAAATTATGAAACCATTGCTGTTGAAGGAGTTTTAAGAACTTATCAAGATTATCGTAGCAAGCAATGAAAAGTAGCTATTGAAGTTTTAGAGATTATTATTAACGAATAAATATTTTGTATTTTAAATTAATTTTAATTGTGAGAATAAATTCATGGAAGAATATGTTAATTATGTAAAAATTTCTGGAATGTTGGATAAGGTTAGTAGACGAGACAGTGGTTCTTTTTTTGCTAGATTAGTTCAATCAGGATTATTAGGGAATGTTAGAAGCGAACATTTTTATGAATTGTACATCGGAAGTGAAGATGTTCATATTCAAAAATTTTTAATTGCTGGAACATGGCACATGGTTGAGGGTAAGTTAACTATTTTTAAATCACGTTATGGTCATAAAATGTTAATTCATGTAAAAAATATTATTCCATTGGAAGATAACCACCCAAACATTAATGAAGTGCACTTTGATAAGTAAATCTAAACAGGTATATAAAAATGAATTTGTGATCTTCAACATTGTGCTTATTGATAAAGTTATTTTTAATGCAAGAAGATAAATGAATTAATTTTGGTGAAATAAATTCAAGTGATAATATTGTTAGTTTGGATTTTTTTTCTAAAAATGTTGTTATTAGCAGTAATGATTTCAAATCTATTGAAAAAAAACTTATAAAATTAGCTTTAAATTTAAAAAAATATGAAGTAGTTTATTTAAACAAGAGTGAAGCGCTAGAAATTTTAAAATTTGATCCTTTTAGTACTGAATTAATAAATAAATCTAATTTAAAAAAATTTAAATTTCTAAATTTAAAGGAAAAAAATTTACTAATTTGACATGAAGCAAATATTTTAGAAAAAGTTTCACTTTTAAAATTTTTTAGTTTGTTATCAATTAGTGGGGTATATTGGCAAGGAAAGGAAACAAATAATCAATTAACTCGAATAAGTTTTGTTGCATTTCCAGAACAAAATGAATTGGATAAATTTCTTAAAGAATTAGAAGAATCTAAAGAACGAGATCATCGTAGAATTGGTAAAAATCTTGAATTATTTACATTTAATAGTTTAACTGGAGCAGGAATGCCAATTTGACTACCTGCTGGAACTATTTTGCGCAATTTAATTGGGGATTATGTTCATGATTGCCAAATTAAATATGGATTTAATTTTGTATGTACCCCTGTTATGGGTAATTTAGATTTGTATAAACTTAGTGGTCACTATAGTCATTATGGCGAAGATATGTTTCCTCCGATGAAATTAAATAATGAAATGATGATTCTTAGACCTATGACATGCCCCCACCATTGCTTAGTTTATCTAAGTAAGCCAAGATCTTACCGGGATTTACCAATAAGATTGTCAGAAGATTCTATTTTACATCGTTATGAAAGTTCTGGGGCATTAACAGGATTAGAACGTGTAAGAATGATGACTTTATTAGATAATCATATTTTTTGTTTGCCAGATCAAATTGAAAATGAAATTATTAATGCTTATAAAATTATTAATGAAGTTATGAATACTTTTAATATTAAATTTGATCATGTTGATTTATCACTACACGATCCAAAAAATAAAAGCAAGTTTATAGATGATGAAAAAATGTGAGAAACAAGTGAATCACAACTAGAATTGGCTTTGCAAAAATTAAATATAAAATATTCAAAACAAATTGGAGATGCAGCATTTTATGGTCCTAAAATTGATTTTCAATGCCGAACTGCTTTGAATAAAATAATTACTTGTTCAACGATCCAATTGGATTTTTCTTTGCCAAAAAAATTTAATACAGTCTACATAAATTCTAATAACCAAGAAAGTAATTGTGTTATTGTTCATCTTGGTATTATTGGAACATATGAACGATTTATTGCAACCCTATTAGAACAAACTAGTGGAGTTTTACCATTATGATTAGCACCATTACAAGTTCAAATTATTCCTGTAAATAATCAAATTCATAATAGTGCATGTCAAAAATTATTTAAATTTTTAACTGATAATAAAATTCGTTGTGAAGTAGATAATCGTGAGGAACGTTTAGCTAAAAAAATTCGTGATGCACAAACTCGTAAAGTCCCCTTGCAAGTTGTTATTGGAGATCGTGAAGTTGAAAATTTAGATCAAATTAATTACCGCCAGTATGGATCTGAAACAGTTATAACAATTTCTACAAATGATTTTGTTAAAATGATTCATGATGCAGGTATAAAACATAAAAATTAAATATGGACAAAGCTTATATTCTTGATACTAATTTGCCAGCTATATATAGCGAAAATGTTAATTTAAAAAATGCTGAACATCTTTTGCGCAGATTGTCTAATGATACTTTAACTATTTTAAGTACAAATGCTTGGTATGATCAAGCAATACAAATTTGTCAGTTACTTGATATTAAAAATATTGACATTGTTTCAGGTGCAGGTAGTTGTTTAAAAAAACATTACGATAATCATTTTTTTTATGAAAGTTTTTTAAATAAAAATGATGTTGATTTAATTTTACATCTTGCAGTTTCTTCATTTTCTGGAGTTTTAGTTAAAGGTCAATGACGTGATGAGCCAAACTCCAATGTTCTTTTAAATTATTTTTTAAGTGTACAAACAGCTAATCAATTCAAAAGTGTTTGAAAATTAAATTTTCCTATCAATAATGATTATTTATTGTTTGAAAAAAATTTAGAGAAATTAGATGTTAGTGAAATTTATGTCTATTCTTCTGGGCAAAGTTTTAACAGTAAATTTTTAAAAAATGACAATGAACCTAATGATTTGATTAAAGAATGTAATTTAAATATTGTTCATTTTTTTGATAATCTTTATCTATTTAACTCTAAAACAGCATCTAAATTTAAAATGATCTCTAACTATCTTGATCAATTGGGAATTCCATTAAAAGATGTTACATACATTAGTTTAAAAGAATTTGATTCTAATGCTAGAAATGCTTACGGAAAAATTATCATTCCAGAAGATTCAGAAATTGTGACTGGAAATACTTCTTTCATAACTTATAATTCAAAACGTTTAGATGAAATTTTAGACAAGTAATTTATTAATATTAATTTATAAAATTTTTCTTTTTCAATGCATATTTGTACTAAAAAATATTCATGTTAATTGAAGATAAAATAATATTTGTGTAAAAAAT
Source organism: Mycoplasmoides alvi ATCC 29626 (assembly GCF_000701785.1). Classification (GTDB taxonomy): domain Bacteria; phylum Bacillota_I; class Bacilli_A; order Mycoplasmatales; family Mycoplasmoidaceae; genus Mycoplasmoides; species Mycoplasmoides alvi. The sequence goes on from NZ_KL370825.1 coordinate 120,146, forward strand.
ATATTTACTTATGATTTGTCTATATTTAGTTAAATTTAAGTTCAAGTTAAAGAACTAATGATAGATTTATTTTGTAAAAAATATGTTTGAAATAAAAGATATTATTAAATTTGATAATTCATTTTAAGGAAGTATTCCTTAAATGGTTATTTAAGTTTAAAATAATGTTTAAATGCTTTTTTAATTTGCTAAAATATGTTAGGTTTAAATGAATAGTTAATTACTAGGACTTACACTGAGTTTCTTTTAAATTATTATTAGGAAGAATTAAAATTTGAAATTATGACACCAAAGATAGAAAAAAAACTTTTATCACTTCAGAAAAAAATTAGTAAAAAATTTCCTGATGTGGAAGTTGCTTATGCATATGATGAAAAAGGAAAAGTGCATGCTTTAGCCTTTGATCAAGATACTAATCAATTAGTAACTTTAAAGGACTTTAAACCAGTAGATCCTAATTTAAAATTATTTGATACAGAGGATAATCAAATTAATGGTCCTGGTTCAGATCAAGCAACTAATCAAGATCCAAATACCACTTATTTTGATGCATATGATGCCAATGGTAATGTGGTTAATCTAGCATATGATATACCTAGTCAAACTTTTTATGATCCTTCAACTGGTGATCCAATTAATGGGCAAAACTATTTTGATGGTAGTGGTCAACCATTAACTGTAGAAATGTTTGGTGGTAGCAGTCAAACTGTTGCAGTTCCAACTGAAGCAGTTCCAACTCAAGCAGTTCCAACTCAAGCAGTTCCAACTGAAGTTGTACCAACTGAGGCAGTTCTTTCACAAACTGAAGTTGTTGACCCAGCTCCGATTGATCAGTTTGCTGAGCAAGTTCCTAATGATATGGTAATGAATCAAGAAATGCCAGCTGACAATGAATACAATCAAAACATGGATTATATGAATTCATTGTCCTCTAATGATTTTGTTGATAATGGTAATTATGTTGAAAACAATTATGATGAAAACAATTTACCACAAGAAGACCAATTTTCTAATCAAAATGATCAACAACCTTATTATGAGAATAACTCTGAATTTAATTACCCAGTTGATAATCTAGTTGAATATGATGCAAATAACTATCAACAAGAAAATGTAGCTTATGATAATAGTTACAACTTTAATGATTCCAATAATTCATTATCAAACAATCCAATTTTACCTGACTATGCAACTAGTGCTGAAAATAACTTATTTACTAATAATGAAAACTTAGATAATAAAAAAGATGAAAATAATTTAGTTGCTGAAGAAGAAACAATTGTTGCTAATCGTGTAACAGAAAATCCGTTTAGCGGAGAAATTCAAGAACAAAACAAACGTATTGATGAAGTGGAACGTAATTTAAAAGACAGCTTTGAAACCGTTAGTGAAACCGCTAATCAAGTTCGTTATCAAGTGGAAAATGCTACAGCTTTTGCAAAAGAAGTGGAATCAAAGGTTGCAGATGCTGTTTCAACAACTGAAGCTAATGCAAATAAAATCATTAAAGCTAATGAAGAAATTGAAAAAGTTAAGGCCGATATTGTTTCTATTTCTAAGTCTAATATTGATGAAATTAATAAGGCAAATGAAGAAATTAATAAGGCAAATGAAGAAATTAAAAAAGTTAGAAATGTTGTTGCTAGTGCATTTACTATTACAGAAAGCAATAATAATGAAATTATAAGAACTAATCAAGAACTTCAAAAAATTAAAGAAGAACTTGAGAAGTTTAGAAATAATGAAGAATTTATTGCAATTAGTGAAGAACTACAAAAGGTTAAAAAAGAACTTCAAATTGTTAAAAATAATGAAGATCTAGTTAAAACTGCTAAAGAAATTGAAAAAGTTAAAGAAGAACTTGAAAAGTCTAAAAACAATGATGAACTTATTAAAACTAATCATGCAATTCAATTAATTAAAGATGAATTTGATAAGATTAAAGATAATAATGAGATTCAAAAAGTTAAAGAAGAACTTGTTACTTTAAATAATGAAATTAAACAAGTTAAAGAAGAAACTAAGACAGCTTTAACATTCTCTACACAAATGCAACAACGTACTATACCAACTCCTGCTGTGTCCTCTGGTCGTATTGTTCCTAATGCAACACTTGAGATTGAAGAAGATGCTGATTTTATTGAACCAATGGTACCTGCTTATAGACCAATGGAACCTTTAGGTGTTTACCAACCATTGCGTCCAGTAGCAGCAGTTGCTCCAGTGCCTCCTCCATCATACCCAATGCCACCATTTGTTGTTTCTCAAAGTCCAACATTGCCACGACCAAGATATTATAGAAATTATCCAGTTGGCATACCATATGCATCAACAAGACGCTTCTATGCTTACAACCATCATGGTGCTTATTATCCACAACAAAGACCAATGATGCGACCAATTAGGTATGGTCAATACAATTACCCTAATGAACCTACATTAGGGTACATGAGTCCTGCATATATGGATTATTACCCTTCTTCTTATCCATATCCTAGGCATGGAATAACTAGAACTTCATATCCAATAGGTTTTGTTGATTACCATTCATATGATAACTTTTAGTTATGATTTTAATTTTGTTAATGAACATAATTATTTCTAGGTATAAATAAACATGAAGACAAATAAGAGATCTTGATTAAAAAAGACAATTGTATTTTCGAGTTTATTTGGAATTGCTGCAATTTCTACAATTCCTGTTGTAATGTCAGTTTCAACAAGTTCACAACTAAATTGTAAAAATAGTTCTATTGAAATGGTTCAAAAGGCAGCAAGTGACAATGTTATTGGACCTGTTCCAGTAACTGAGCGTGAATGGTTTATCCCTGTTGTTGCTGGTTGTAGTGGTTTGCTGGTTCTTTGTTTAGCTTTAGGTTTGGGAATTGGCATCCCAATTTCTAAGAAGAAAGAAAGAGAAATTAATAGGCAAGTTCGTGAACATGAAATTTTAATGAATAAACTAGATAATGCAGCTAAAGCACAAGAACAAGAAATTGCTCAAGCAGCTAATCAGCAAAAGTTGCAAGATGAAGGAAGTGTTGAAAATGTAAGTGCGTCGCCAAATAGTTTGGCAGAAAAAACTGTTTCTGCTAATGAAACTAGTTTAGATTCCCAAAAAGAAAATTTAAGTAATACAAATTTAAAAGATGTAAAAAAGGATGATTCAAATATGTACAACAATTTTAATAATAACAGATATGGTTTTGACAATAATGTAATGATGCCTCAACAAAACCCATATGGCAACCCAATGATGCAACAACGTCC
>NZ_KL370825.1:123510-155515 GCF_000701785.1 Mycoplasmoides alvi ATCC 29626
CAACAACAAATGATGCCTCAACAAAACCCATATGGCAACCCAATGATGCAACAACGTCCACAACAACAAATGATGATGCCTCAACAAAGAAACCCTTATGGAAATTATTAATTAATTTTCTTTATTATCTTTTTTATAGCAATACTTGAATTAAAAAATCAAAGTATTGCTATACTTTATATATTAGCCTTTAAACTACTTTTATAAATATGAAATGATGTTTTTAAAATGCAAAATTATAAAGAACGTGAAAATTTTTTTATTAATTTAGTTAAAAAAAAATTTAATTCTACAGAAATTAATTTAATTGAGAAATCTTTAAAATTTGCTTTTGATAAACATAATGGGCAAAAAAGAAAAAGTGGTGAGCCATTTATAATTCATCCTTTAGAAACAGCAATTAAACTAGTTGAATGAGAAATGGACTGGGTCACAATTTCTGCTGGTTTATTACATGATATTTTAGAAGATACTGAAGTAAGTGAAGAAGAATTGACTAATTTATTTGGCGAAGAAATTTGCATGTTAGTTCAAATGGTAACTAAAATTTCTTTAATTTCAAAAAAAAATCGTGAACAGAATCAATTAAAAAATTTACGTCCAAATTATCAAATCCAAGTATTTTTGTCTATTTCAAAAGATGTTAGAGCAATTATTATTAAATTAGCTGATCGTTTTCATAATTTAAACACAATTGGTTTTTTAGATCATGAACGTCAAAAAATGATTGCACAAGAAACATTTGATATATACGCAAATATTGCCGGTCGTCTTGGCATGTATAATGTTAAAACACAACTATTAGATAAAGCTTTTAATATTATTAATTATGAGGCTTATTCTAATACAGTTTCTATTATTAATGAATATCGCTTATTAAATGAAAATAAATGAGATAAAATTAAAAATAAGATTTATCATTTACTTGATGATGAAAACATTAAATATACAAGTGAAAACCGAATTAAAGGTATTTGGTCTACATATAACAAACTTAATTCTATTTCAAGAATAAATAATATTCATGATGTTTTTGCTTTAAGAATTATTTTAGATAATGAACTAGATATTTATCATGTTTTGGGTTTAATTCATTTAAATTTTAAATATATTCCAAAATTTTTTAAAGATTATGTATCTGCTCCTAAAAATAATTTATATCAATCTGTTCATACAACAATTATTGATGAAAACACATTAGTAGAAATTCAAATTCGTACGAAATGAATGGATGCAAATAGTCGCTTAGGATTAGCAAGTCATTGAAGATATAAAGAAAAATACCAAACAGTTTTAGTTAGTGAAGCATCAAAAATTTTTCAATTAGATTTATTTCTTGAATCAACTAAAAAAGATGCCCAGTTAATTAAGGAATTAACTAAAATACCTATTATTGATGTAATTGTTACTAATAATCAACAAACATATAGTATTCCTGCTAGTTCAACTGTTTTGGATTTAGCATACCAAGTTGATTCAGAAATGTTCAAATATATTGATAACATTTTTCGATTTGGTGAAAAAGTACCATGAGGAATTAATTTAGAAAATGGTGATGTGATTGAAATTACATATAATGAAAATCCAAAAATTCAAGAACAATGAACTAGATATGTAAGTAATCCAACGATTAGAAAATACATTAATGAAGCAGTCAGTAATATGGAAATTACTGAATACAATTCGGCTCAAAGTTTTTTAGAGCAAATGTCAAAAACTTTAAAAGAGAAAAAAATTAGCAATACTGAAATTTTAAAGCGATTAAAAATTTTAGGATTATCCACAATGAGAGAATATCTAGATTATATAAATGTTTTACATTTATCTTTAGATGATCAAATTAATTTTTTTTCCAAATCTAATGTATGAAAATCTGTTTTAAAAGAAATTCGTCGCCATAGTAATCAATGAATATTTAGTCAATCTTTTTTTGAAGTTGTTGAGGGTTTAAAAATTGACACCATTCAAATTCCTCGATGTTGTTCAAAATTACCATACATGCAAGTTGTTGGAATTAAAGACCATAGTAAATTATATGTTCATAATCCTTCTTGCACAAAAATAAACAAAACTTTGCATGTGAATAAGATTATTCCACTTAGATGAAATAAAAAGAAAATTGATTCTACCTCAAGAAAATTTAGGGCCCATGTAGAAATTAGAGGTTCTTGAAGCGAATCTGTAGTAAATACAATTATTCTAAATATTATTAAAAACCAAGGTAGTGTAAATGAAATTTCTTTAACTAAAAATAAAGAAACTAAAGAGTTTATGGCTAATGTTATTTTGTATGTTTCAAGTATTGATCATTTAAACCGAATTATGAGCGAGTTAACTTTAAGAAAAATTAATTTTACTTGAAAAATGATTTAAGTATATTTCTACTATATTTTAATTTTAGTATTTCAAGTACTTAATATCTAGATTTATACTTCTTTGTTGATTTAAATTTTTGAAAAATCTTTATTACACTTGTGTTGAAAAATTACAACATTATAAAATAAAGATTAATGATTCAAAATATGCATTTTATATTATAATACTTTACGCAAATTAATATTTTATGGAATGATAATTATTGCATGGCTGACAAGTATTTATTAACAGAACAAGGTCGCAAAAAATTAGAAGAAGAATTGCGTTATTTAGTTGATGTTCGTCGTCCTGAAGTTATTAAGTTAATTCAAGAAGCACGAGATCAAGGTGACTTGTCTGAAAATGCTGATTATGATGCTGCTAAAAGTTCTCAAGGTGAGATTGAAAGTCGAATTAAAGAAATTCAAGATATTTTAAGTAATATTGAGATTATTAGTGAGACAAAATCATCAGAAAAGCTTGTTGTTAAAATTGGTACTATTGTACAAATTTTGGACCATCAAGATAAAGAAAAATATGAATATGAAATTGTTGGTGCAATTGAATCTGATCCTTCAAAAAAGAAAATTTCAAATGAATCTCCTTTAGCCAAAGCAATTATGGGTAAAAAAGAAGGTGATGTTTGTGAAATTCGGGGAATTGAGTTTCCATACAATGTAACAATTAAAAAAATCAAAAATAGTTAATTGTTTTTAAGTTAGTTTGCTTTTAAAAAAATAATGGACAGGTAGCGAAGTGGCTAAACGCTTCTGACTGTAAATCAGACACCATCCGGTTTCGGCGGTTCGAATCCGTCCCTGTCCACCATTGGGATGTAGCCAAGCGGTAAGGCAATAGACTTTGACTCTATCATGCGATGGTTCGATCCCATCCATCCCAGCCATTATTAATTCAAAAAAAGAAGCAATTTAATCATTAATTAGTATTTTGCTTCTAGATGATCCGCTAGCTCAGTGGTAGAGCATTTGACTTTTAATCAAAGGGTCCCGAGTTCGAGCCTCGGGCGGATCACCATTGTGCCCGAGTGACGGAATGGTAGACGTACAGGACTTAAAATCCTGGGATAGAAATATCGTGCCGGTTCAAGTCCGGCTTCGGGCACCATAGTTGCGGGTATAGTTCAATGGTAGAACCACAGCCTTCCAAGCTGTTGATGTCGGTTCGATCCCGATTACCCGCTCCATTATAAAAAGTCTTTAAAATAAAAGAATTAATATAAATCAGTCTGTTCCTTTATGTGGAGTGGACTGATTTTATTTAATCTATTTAATGCAAAAAATAAAATAATTAAAAAATTAATCTTAAATTTAATATAATTCAATTAGCACAATCAGCAGACTGGTATTATAAATTTCCAAAATTTGACCTTTGTTTTGATAGTAAGAAAGCTGACAAATCTGAAATCATTAACAAATTTTGTATTTATAAGAATTGGTTAAACTTGTGCTTTTATTTACACAAGGATAGTTTATATATGTCAAGATATACAGGTAGTATTTATAGACGTTCTCGTCGTTTAAATTTTTCTTTGCTTGAAAGTGGTAAAGAATTTTCTAAAGGTAAGAAACGTAATTCAATTCCTGGGCAACATGGTAGCAATAAAATTCGTCCTAAGTTATCAGGTTATGCTGAACAATTGCAAGAAAAGCAAAGAATGCAATATTTATATGGTTTAAATGATCGTCAATTTCGTCGTTTATTTGCAGTGGCAAAAAAAATGGATGGAATTTTAACGATGAATTTATTTCGGGTTTTAGAATCTCGTTTAGATAATATTGTTTATCGAATGGGTTTTGCCCCAACTAGACGTGGCGCTCGTCAATTAGTGAATCATGGTCATGTTAAAGTTAATAATAAAACTGTAAATATTCCATCATTTATTTTAAGTGTTGGTGATGTTGTTGAACTTAAATCAAGTGCACAAAATTTGCCAATGGTAAAACAAGCTGTTGAGTGAAAAAAATGAAGTCCTTTTACTGAGGTTAATCAAAAAATTTTTCAAGGAACATATATTCGTTTTCCTGAACGAAATGAATTGCCTTTGGAAATTAATGAAACCTATGTTGTTGAATGATACAAGCGACTTGTAAAATAGTTTATAATCTACTACATATTCAAACTTAAGCAGATTTTAAATGAAAAATAAGTTGTTAGTTATTGAATCTCCAAATAAAATCAAGACATTACAAAAATATTTGCCGTCTGATTTTGAAATCGTTGCAACAATAGGTCACATTCGTGATTTATCAAAATTTGGTTATGGATTTGATCAAGATACAATGGAACCAAAGTGAATTGTTCCTAAACCCTCTAAAAAGGGTGAGAAATCTAAAAAAGACATAATTAATGACATTAAGAATAAAGCAGATAAAGTTACTGATATTTATCTTGCTAGTGACCCTGACCGTGAGGGCGAGGCAATTTCTTGACATGTTTATGAAATCTTAGATAAAAAAAATCAAAAAAAATGCAAACGAATTGTGTTTAATGAGATTTCTAAGGAAGCAGTTTTAAATGCAATTGATAATCCTCGAGCAATTGATAAGAGGTGAGTTGAATCACAATTTGCTAGACGAATTTTAGATCGTATGATTGGTTTTCGGTTATCAAATCTAGTTCAAAATAAGTTAAATGCAGAATCAGCAGGAAGAGTTCAATCAGTTGCATTAAAATTTATTGAAGACCGTGAAAAAGAAATTGAGGCTTTTAAATCAACAAAGTGATGAACTGTTGATGTTTTATTAAAAAATAAAACACCACTTATTTTGCGTAAAATTTCAGATGAACTAACTAAGAAATTAAATTTTAAGGAAGCAAAAGAAGTTTCAGGGATAGATTTTGATTCTGAAAAGGATGCAATAACTTTTAAAAATTCTTTGCATGAAGAATATGAGGTTTATTCAATTGATGAGCCAAAATATTATACTCGCTCTCCCAAAGAACCATATAAAACTTCTACGATGCATCAAGATGGAATTAATAAGCTAGGTTGAACAGCTAAAAAAATTACCATGATTGCTCAACATTTATATGAAGGTATTGATGTTGATAAAGAGCATATTGCTTTAATTTCATATCCTCGTACAGATAGTACACGAATTGCAGATGCTTTTAAAATTGCAACTCAAAAATTTATTGTTAATAATTATGGCAATGATTATTTATTAAAAGAAAATAGTGGCAACAATAAAAAGAAAGCTAAAATACCATCTATAAAAATTCAAGATGCTCATGAAGCAATTAGACCTATTGATATAAATATTACCCCAGAATCCATTAAAAATAAAGTTAAAGATGAAGAATATGCATTGTATAAATTGATTTGAATTAGAACAGTAGCAGCTTTTATGGCTCCTGCTGAATATAAACGTATTGATGTTCGATTCATAAATAATAATCATAAATTTTATGCTTCAAGTCGATCTGTAAAATTTGATGGATATACAAAAATATACACTCATTATGACACTCAAGATAGCATTCGTACTTTGCCTTTAAATGAATTTGAAATTGGTAAAAAATTTAAAGCTGCTGAAGTTCAAATTAATGAACATAATTCTTTGCCTCCGCCAAGGTTTACACAAGCTTCTTTAATTGCAATACTTGAAAAATCAGGAATTGGCCGCCCATCCACTTATAATACGATGGCAAATGTTGCTTTGAACCGAGGTTATGCTAATTTAGAATCAAGAAGTTATGTTCCAACAGAACTTGGTAGAAAAGTTATTACTGAATTAGAATCATATTTTGCTAACATTATCAATAAAGAATTTACCAAGGGAATGGAAGAACGATTAGATGACATTGCTAACGGTAAAGAAGAATATCGCAAATATTTGATTAAATTTTGGAAAGTATTTAAAAAGGAAGTTGATATGGCATTTGATAAAATAAAAAAAGTTGAACAAGAAGTTGAATATGTTGGCACTGATTGTCCACAATGTAATTCAAAATTAGTTTATCGTTATAGTTTTAAAAAAGGTGGTCGAAGAAATAAATTTATTGGATGTTCTAATTATCCTGAATGCAAATATGCTGAACCGATCAATAAACCTAAAATTTTGGATGATCTATGTCCTGAATGTGGTAAGCAATTAGTTGAACGTTTTTCTCAAGTTAGAAATAAGTGGTTTGTTGGTTGTATTGGTTATCCTTCATGTAAATATATTCAAAAATCTGACACTAATGATGACAAAGAACAATCAACTAAAAAAGTGAAAAAAACTAAAAAAGATAATGAAGATTTAAAATAAAATTAATAATTTAAACATTATTTATAAAGGAAAATTTATGACCCAAATAGTTACATCAGAAGAAGCATTTTTAAATTTAATTAAATCAAATAAAAAAGTCCTTATAGATTTTTACGCTGATTGATGTGGTCCTTGTCAAATGATGGCCCCTTTTTTTGAAGAAATTTCTAATGAAAACCATGAAGTAGTTTTTGCTAAAGTTAATGTTGATCATTTAGAAAATTTATCCAAGAGGTTTCAAATTACTTCAATTCCAACTTTAATCTTTTTTGTTGATGGTAATGAGATTGGTCGAAAAATGGGTTTTCAAAACAAAGAATTAATTGCTGATTTTATAAAATAGTTTAATTTTTTGTTGTGACATAATTTTATTAGTATGGAAAAAACAAAAAAAAAATTTAGATTTCTTGCTTTAGATTTAGATGGTACTTTATTAAATTTTAATAAAAAAATATCTAAACAAACATTGTTAGCGCTAGATACATATGCTAAATTAAATCCAGATTCAATTAATGCAATTATTACTGGTCGCTATTACAGTTCTGCTAAAAATTATGCTCAACATATTAATAACAATACTAATTTTTTTAAAATTCATTATATAGGTTCTGGAAATGGTTCATTTATTTTTAAAGTAAATAAAAATATTTATAAATTACTATCCAAACATTTAATACCACATAATCAAGCCTATAAAATTTATAAGTTAACAAAAAAATATAAGATTCTTTTTTGAGGTTGCCCTGATAGTTTATACAAGGGAGCACCTATTGTATTAAGTTGAAATTATATGGCTTTTGCAATTCATTTGGTAAGACCATTAGATACACACATTATTCGCTGATTTTTACATGATGATTTTTCCAAAATAAATGTTATTTCTAGATCAATTAAAAAACTTGATGCCTTTGCTCTTGAATTACAAAATTTATATCCGAATACATTTCAAATGTCCCGTACATCAAAAAAAATGATTGAAATAACTGCATTTGAAGTTAATAAAGGTCAAGTTGTAAAAAGTATTTGTGATTTAGAAAAAATTTCTTTAGATGAAAGAATTGCTATTGGTGATTCAAATAATGATAAAAGTATGTTTAGTAATGTAGGAATTAAGCTTTCACCAGTAAATGCAAAAAAATCTCTTAAAAAAGAAGCTACATATGTCGGAACTAAGCATCATAATAAACGTATTTCATGTTTATTTTATGATTATTTGTTGAAAAAAAATTATGATAACTAATCCAAAATATGAATAATGATATTTATTAAAATTTGTTAAAATATTATTAACTTATTATTTAAAAGTACAACAATTACTTTGTTTATAACAAATATTAATTAGGAGTTTTGATTAAATGGCTGTAAAACGCGGCACACGCTTAAGTTGTTCAACTTGTAATGAAATTAATTATTTAACCCATAAAAATGCAAAAAAAAATCCTGATAAATTAGAACTTAATAAATATTGTTCTAGATGTCGAACAAAAGTTTTGCACAAAGAAATTAAAAAGAAATAGTTTAAAATGACAACTATAAATAAAAATTTTAGTTTTAAACATAATCTTGTTAAAGAAGTTTTAAAAGAAAATAAAGCTGATACTTTATTGTTAGTCTCTGATCAAAATCGTTTGTGATTTACTGAATTTGCAGCTACTTTTGGTTTTTTATTTATTACTAAAAACCAAGCAATTTTAACAACTGATGCTCGATATTTTGAGGCTGCTCAAAAATGTGTAAAAAACATAGAAGTTGTTTTATATGAAGGTGTAAAAACATTAGAAACAATTGCTAAAAAAATAAATGTAAATTGTTTGGCAATTGAGGGTGAGTATCTTACATATAATTATGACTTTTTAATTAAAAAAATATCAACTCAAAAACCTAAAATTATTAATTCTCAATTGTTACGAGTAATTAAAACTATTGATGAATTAAAAATTATGCAAAAAGTTGTGGACATTACTGCTAAAGTTGGTAATAATTTGCCCAAATGAATTAAGCCAAATATGACTGAAATTGATTTAGCTAAAAAAATTTCTATTGAATTGATTAATGCAGGTGGTGAAAAAAATTCTTTTCCTCCAATTGTTGCTTCTGGTTCAAATGGTTCTAGTCCTCACCATCATCCAACTAATCGTAAGATGCAATTGGGTGATTTTGTCACTTGTGACTTTGGTACAACCTATAAAGGTTATTGTTCAGATATCACAAGAACTTGGGTGGTTGGTAATAAACCAAAAGAACAAAAGTTAATTAATGCTTATCGAGTTGTTGATGCAGCAAATCGAAAAGGAATAAACACATGTAAAGCAGGAATGAAAGGATCAGAATTAGATAAAGTTTGTCGTGATTATATCGAAAAAACAGAATTTAAAAATTATTTTCTTCATTCAACTGGTCATGGTGTTGGGATTGATGTTCATGAGTTACCTAATGTTTCAAAATTATATGATAAAGAACTTTATGAAAATAGTATTGTAACAGTTGAGCCAGGCATTTATATTCCTAAAGTTGGCGGCATTAGGATTGAAGATATGGTTTTAGTTAAAAATAAGAAATCAATTTGAATGTCTGAAAAAATTAAAAGAATGAAAATTTAATTTTTTTCAAACAAATAGGATTTTATTATGTATGTCTAGTTGAACTAAAAATTTAGAAGATAAATTTCTAGAAATGCGAATGCAAGAATATAACAAACATGAAACCAAATCAAGTAGTAATAAATTTATTTCTCATAAAGTTAAATCAATTACACTAATTGTAGGCATCATTTTTATTATTTTACTTTCGATAGAAATGATCTTAATTTTAATTGGTATGTTATCAAAAGGTAATCTTAATTTAAAGAACACATTTTTGCCTGCTGATTCTGGTGCTATTAATTTATTATGAAATTATCAAATCAAAAATCAACTAATATCATTGGGGGAAATTAGTTATAGTTTAACTAGTCTAACAATTTCAATTATTTTTATTGGTAGTGCTGCAATAGTTTCACTTTTATCTTTTGCTTATTCACTTTGAAAAGATGATTATTATTCAATGTTGAGTTCATCCAAACTTAAAAAACAATTTTTAGCTACATTGATTGCAACTGTAATTTCTTTTTTATTGTTTTTAGTTTTATCTTTTGTTGGCATTTCACCAACAAATGCACCGACTAATACAACTGATTTACTTCAAAAAATTAATGCTAACAAATTTAATTTAAGTTTTGTTTTAGATGATGAATTTAACCTTGTTCCTAGTGGATATGGAATGTTTATTTCTATAATTCAAGTATTAATGTTTGTTTTATCGATTCCTTGGTTAATAGGTTTTACATGCAATATAAATTTTTCTATTTTTAAAAAATAAATTTATGATTTGAAATAATTTTAATGACGCTTATAATTAAGTAATTTAAATTAAATTATAACTTGAGTTTTCTTACAATGATTAAAGTCTTAGAAGTTGTTAAACATTTTGAGGTTAATTTAAAACCAATTGATGGATTGAGCAATTTAGATAATGAAATTACAAAACCTGGATTAAATCGTTTAGGTTTTGAACTTTGTGGTTTTTTTGTTGATAAAAAAATTAAAAATATTGTTGTTTTTGGTAATCGCGAATACACTTATTTAATAAATCTTAATCAAAAAGAAAGAGATTCTAGAATTCATGAAATATTTAAATTGCAACCACCTATGATTTTGTTAACAAAATCTTTTAAGGAAGTAGATTTTCTAAAAAAAATAAATAAATTTTATCAAATCCCTATTATTAAAAGTGATATGTTCTCAAATGATATTGCTTCTTCTATTGGTGCATTGGTTTCTGAAAGTTTAGCAAAATATGAAACCATGCATGCAGTATTACTAGAAGTTTATGGAGAAGGAGTTCTTTTAATTGGTGAATCAGGAATAGGAAAGTCAGAAATAGCAATGGAAATGATTAAAAAAAATCATTTATTTATAGCTGATGATGCAGTTGATATTGCTAGAATTGGAGGAGTTCTTTTAGGTAAATCTAATAAAATTGCTAAAAACTTTATTGAAATAAGAGGTTTAGGCATCTTAAATATATCTAAAATGTTTGGTGTCGAAAAAATTAAACCTTCAACAATAATATCTGTTGTAATTGAATTAAAAGCTATTAATTTTCAAAATTATGATTTTGATCGTTTAGGCAATGATCAACAAAATCAAATTATTTGTGGGTTAAAATTACCTAAATACACTATTCCCATATCTCCAGGAAGAAAAATTAGTGATTTAATTGAAAGTGTTGTAATTGATTTAAAATTAAAACGTGAAGGGTATAATGCTACTAACGATTTTTTAAAACAACATCATCAAATAATGAAAATAGAAACAAAAAATCAAACATTAAAAAACAAATCAATTTTTAAAAAAGGTAAAAAATAATAATGCAACAAGAAATAATATGACATCAAAGTGGTCATCCTGATAACCCTGCTTTTAGTATTGGTGATTTTAATGTTCAATGGTATGGGATTTTTTTTGCATTAGGAATTTTTTTTGCCATTTGTTTTATCATTATTAAATTTAATTTTTTTCACAAAATAAACGATACTCCTTTTTATATCTTTATTTTTATTGCTGTTCCAACAATGATTTTAGGTGCTAGATCATGATCATTTATTATTGGCGATTCCAAAATAGGTGTAACACCTTTTTTTGATTTTGCTAATGGTTTTGCAGGATTAGCTATACAAGGAGCAGTTTTGGCTTCAACAATTGTTGGTCTTATTTGATTTGGATGTATTCTAAGATCTCCAAAATACTTTGTTAATACAAGTAATAGCATTATAAAAAATAATGTTTTTACAACTGAAATTGTCTCAAGGCAAGTTAGTATGTGGACAATTGCGGATACATTGTTTCCTGCCATTTTAATTGGGCAAGCAATTGGTAGATGGGGTAATTTTTTTAATCATGAAGTATATGGAAGTATTGTTCAAGAAGCATTTTTATCACCTAACAATGTTTATTTAGCTGATACATCAGGATTAGCTTTTAGTCAATGAGGGTTTTTAAAAATTTTAATGCCTGATGTTTGAAATAACATGTGAATTAAAACGGGTAACATTGTTGCTTTTAGGGTTCCAATATTTTTAATTGAATCATTTATGAATGTAATTATGTTTTGCTTTTTATTCTATGGCACAGAATATATTAAAGGATATCGAGCTGGATCCAATGTTTTTAGTTATTTTTTAGGAACAGGAATTGTTCGGTTAATTATTGAAATTTTTAGAGATCAACAATTTAAATTTGAATTATCAATTATTCTTTCATCATTATTTATTGTAGTTGGCATAATTGGTATTATATGTAGTTATTGTTTATTTCCAAAGTTACGTAAATACAGATGTATTTATTATTTATTTAGTAAGAGCTGAATGCATACTATATCTAGCTTTATATTTGTATCAAATAAGCTTAAGCATTTTTTTCAAAAAAAATATCAAGTATTAACTTATAAAAATGTTTTTAGAGATATTGATAAAAAGAAAAGGCATGTTAGTTATGTTAGAGACTTTTGATGTCAATACTATTATAATGACAATGTTGAAGAAAAACCATATGAGGTAAATTAATCATGGAAAATGAAAAAATAAATGAAATTGAGCAAAAAGTAATTGATTTGGCTAATAAGCAAAATAATAAACCAACTAATAAATTAATAGTTCATTTAAAAAAATTTATTTTTTTATATTTAAATTTATTAATGTTTTCCATTTTAATTATTGTTGTAGGCATTTGCATTGCTGCTGGTCTGCAACTGATTTAATTTGATATAAAAAAGACTTTTTAATTTTGTGTAAAAAAGCACTAAAATCTTAATAAGGTAAATATATAAATTTGCAAAAGTTTAAAATTAATAATTTTTTATTAAATGTTATGTTTGAACATATCAAAATATAGGTGCAAAAATATTTATTTATAAACAAAAATTTAAGTAATCAAGAGATAAATTATTTATAAAGTTGTTTTTCTTAATTTATAAAAATTATAAATAATATATATTTGTGTTATACTAAAAATTGTATAACTTGATTTCAAGTAAGGTTATTTGCATGACACAAGATTGATTGTCAACATTATCAATTCATACTGGTAATAAATGGGCCGATTTTAATATTAATTCAGCAATTTTATCTGGAATTATTATTCTTATTCCTATCATTATTGCTTTTATAATTCCTTTGTTTGAAAAAAGAAAAAATAATAAATTACGTTCAACATTGTATCTGTATGCTTTTACAACTGGTTTTTTTATTGTGTTAGGTCTTTTTGGAGAAGTTACTGAAGGCAAAGAATTAGCTGTTGAAGCAGCAACTTTAGTAGATCCTAATAATATTTGATTATCTATTGGTTATCAAATTATTGTTTTATTATTTGGTTCAATTATTGGTTTATGTTCAGCTTTAGCTCTTAAATATTTTGTTAGCAAAAAATGAGGAAAATTTAATTCTAATTTTCCAATTGAAGAGCATTCTGATCATGATGCTTTTCATAATCATCCTCATATTCATGAATTTTTTTTTGCAAAACAAAAACCTAATGATAGAAATGGAAATTATATAAAAACAAAAAGTACAGCTTTATATTTAATTCTATTTCATAGACTTGCAGCTGGTTTATTTTTGGGTTATATAGTATATAACCTAGTTGCATTAAATTATAATGAACATTCTGTAGTATCTGATAGATCATCAGGAATTAATTTAGCTTTTTTAATAGGATTTTTTTTGCATTTGATTCCTGAAGAAACTATTGTTTATTATAGACAAAGAGAAATGGGGATTAAAAGAAATCGTTCAATTTTGAACTCAATTCTAATGATTTTAATTTTAATACCTTTTATTTTTTTGGGTGCTAATATTGGACAATTTGTTTCAGAAATTTGATGATTAAATGCAATTATTCATATTATTGTTGGAGTTTTATTTGTTTTTACAGCATTAGTTGAGTTTTTTCCAGAAGTAATTAAAGAATCTACAACACAAAAAAAGTGATATATAAGCATTTTAATGCTAATTATTGGAATTGCTACTTGCTTTGTTTTTATTTCATTTGGTGGATAAAATAGTTTTATTTTTAAATAATTAAAAAAAAATATACAACTAAGTTTTAGTTGTATATTTGAAAAAGAAATTAATAGACATTTATATTTATGTGCAAATTACTTATAACTTGCTGTAATTAAGATCTTTATCTTTTTTATAAAAATTGCTTTTTGAGGTAAAAATGTATTATAAAAAAATTTTAAAAATTATTAAAACAAATAAAAATAGAGTAGAAAAATAAAAACGAAAGGAGGTTGAAAACAAAAAGAGGTTGAAAAACAAATAAAATTTATTAATAAAAGCAAAATTGCATTATATAAAGAAAATGCAATATTAAAACTACAAAGCGATGTAGGCAGGAAGCAACAAAACCTGCCAATACATTTTAGCAAATTTTTGATTTTTTTAAAAAAATAAATTTGTTCATTACACCTTGTCTAATACTTAAAACTCTTAGTTTTACTTGTTAAAGAATTTGTAATCTCCAATAGATAAAAACATATTTATTATGAATAACAAAATTAAGAGTTATTTAATGGACTTTTGGTTTATTTAAGATATTTTTTTAGTTTTATAGAACAATATTCTTGAATGCAATTATATTAAAATTCATTTCTAATTTTAGTTAGAATGTTTATATGTTACAAGTAATAAGCTTTCTTAATGCTCTTAAAATAAGATGTTTTTTGAAAAAAATTTTTAATTTTATTAATCTACAATTATGAGCCAAGATAACGTTATACATAGGATTATGCAAGAGCATCAATTTTTTTGATGCTCTTTTCTTTTTGTAATTTAAGGTTAAATTTTAGATATTTAACTATACAATCTTGATATTGTTAATAATTAGTCAACTTATATTATGATTATCTTTAAATACAAATTTACTTAGCATATCAATATATTGTTTTTCTACTTAAATTTATATAAGTTCTTAGTGTTTTAATATTAATTTATAAAATTTATTTCTAAAATACATTGGTTTCTTCCAAAAGAATAAATTTTGGAAATAGACAAATATTTATAATGGATGATTTTATTATTTGTTTTATTTAAATTTTAATTTAAACCTTTTAAAGGCAATTTAAAAAGGTTGTAGTGAAACATTTTTATTTTTTGTTAGAATTAGCAACCGTCATATAACTAATTTAATAAGGTTTTACATAAAGAAAAACATTTGGAGGTTTTCTTTTGTTTTTACATAAGAGTAAGAAAAGTAAGATAAAGTTAATAAGTTTAATTGCTATTAGTTTAGGATTAGTTGTTATTATTTCAAATGTTGTAAGTAATAATGTATTTTCTACTGATCAATCATTAATTATAAAAAATAATGAAGTTAAATTAGATGGACCAATAGATGATGTTATAGAAGTCTTAAAAAGAGTTGATACATCAAATACAAATAAAACAACACTAGATTATACTGATGCAAAACAAGAAGTCACATTTAGTAATTATGATCAAAATGGATTAGATCTATTAGAACAAGTTCTTCAAAATAACAAAAATTATGATTTTAAGTTAACTCCTAAAGCAAGAATTAGTGATGATGTTAATGTAACTATTGGTTATAGTTATCCACTTTATGAGTATGGTACTAGTGACATTTGGTATACACGTGATTTTATAAATAGTTACTATACAAATAAACAAAATTATGTTAATTCACCAAACACTAATTTAAGTTCAAAAGTTCTTGCTTATTGTCAATCACATCAATTACCGCCAACTATGGGAACACAGAATCCAAATTTTGTGTTTCAATTATCAACATATGAAAATAATAAAAATACATGAATTTGGCAAGATGAAAACCTTTTTGATTTAGGTAAAGAGATTGTAGCTAGAAAAGGTAAATTAAATCCACAAGGTGATTTATATTTATGGTTTGTACAAACAGGTACAAAGATAAAGTACAAAGCAAAAACATTTGATCCAGAAAAACTAAAAGATTTTTTTTCTAATGGTACAGGTAAAGGATATACTGAAACAGGTTGAAAAGAATGATTAAATTCATGGAATGAAGAATTTGTTTTACCCGAAACTACTTCAATTAAATTTTTAGATATAACTAGTAGTCCAAATTCTTATTGTACTTCTGTTAGTGCTATGAATGCAAAAGATATTTCACAAACACCTAAAGAATGAATTGAGTATCATTATAAATATTCAGCAGTTCCATCAAATAATGATAACAATTCTAATGCTAATACTAGTCGTCCCATTCAAAAGCGTTCGGTTGAATTGACGCCCCAAATAGGTGATTGATGAAATCAAGTTACAATTCCAGATAACTTGCTAAATGACTTAAATCCTAAAAATTATAATTTCCAAGATGGAATTGCTTTTTATGTAAAAGTTCCTAATAGTACTTTATTTGATACTCATGATGGTAAAATTAGTTTAAGTAGTCTTATTAATTCACCAGCTAATGTTAAAGATGTAATTCAATATACTGAATTAAAAAAAGACAGTAAAAACCTTCAGTTTTTTGGAACATCTAAACCTGCTGTAAAACAACAAACATTACGTATTTTTTCTGATGAATCTCCTATAAGAGATAATGATAGAAACTATGCATTGAAACGTCAAATTCTTGATTTTATTCAAACGCCTAATTTAGATATAACTAATTTTATTGTTCCAAAAACTGAATATGATTCTTCAACTAAAAAAAATAAATTAACATTTGATTTTAACCCAACACTTAAAGATTTAATATTGAATCTTTATAATTTATCAATTAAGGCCAAAGAACTAAAAGTAGCTGATAACAATTTGTTGTTATTAAGACAAATTAATAATGCTATGCTTGATTATAAGCAAGCTTACAAAAATGCTTTATCTTCGCAGCAATCATTATATTCTGCTAATTGATATTTAAATGCTGAAAGAGATTTTGGTTTGAATTTAAAATTAATTAGTGCAGTTGAAAATCCAGTTTATGTAACTCCAAATAATTCTTTTCCAACTGATGGACCAACAGCAATTGTTACACATTATCCAACCCCATGATTACAATTGTTATCATGAATCAAAGATTATTTTTCACATGATATTTATGCTGAGTATTCAATTAACTCTGTTAATAGAGATTCTAGTGTGCCTAGAAAAGCTAAAATTTGAGATGCAAATGCATTTAACTTTACAAATGAAATTCAGTCTTTGTACAACACCTCAGAAATAACTATTACTAATATTTATTCGGAAAAAACTCCAAGTGAAAATTTAGTTAGTAAACTAAAAATGGATAATAATTCTGATTGTAAACTTGAAAACAATAAATTAGTTTATTCATATACTCCACAAACTCCTCCAGATAATTGAAATCCATCAAATCCAGGTGATGTAACTCCTCCAGCAAATCAAAACCCAGGAGGAAATGGTCAAAATGGCAATATTGAAGAACAAACATCAACAACCAACACATTAACAATTATTATTCCTTCAGTGGTTGTTAGTGTTGTTGTTTTGGTAGTTATTGGTGTAGTATCATTTGTTTTAATTAAGCGAAAAAAGAAAAGAGTAAGTAATAATAGTTAAAGCAAACACTTTACTTGATTCTACACTTTAACCATTTTTTAGTTTATATTTTTATAAGTTTTTTTATTCTTTAACTTCAATTTATAAATTTATCTTTAAAGTAAAATATATTGTTCTTTTTTAAAAAGAATTAGTTTTGTGAAATAGAAAAAATTTTTATAGTTGAGGGTTGACATCTCATTAAAAGCTTAATTTAAGTCTTTTAAAAGTAATTCAAAAAATCAAGATTAAATTAAAAAAATTGTTTTTTTTTTTTTTTTCATTAAAATTGTGAAACTTAATTTAAGTTTAATGTTTTAGGGTTTTATAGTGAAGAGATTTTTAACTAAAAAAAGCAGTTTAGTTGCTTTATCTTTTGTTGGCACAATTAGTGGTATAGTTTTTTCATCTTTTGTTATTCCAAGTGTTGATAATAATTTGCAAACTAGTAATAACTTGACAAACCAAGGTGCAAATTTACAACTAAATGATAAATCTTATAAATTCTCAGTTGAGGACCAAAGTAATACACTATTTAGACTAAATGATCATACGCAGTTATTTGATTATAACTCTATTGGCATTGATCCGCAGTCATCTTGAAGAAGTACAGTTAACACATATGGTTATACATTAGGCAATAATTCTGATTATTATGCATTAGCTAATCCATATACAAATTTACTTCATGCTAACCAAGAAATTAAGAATGGACAATTTCCTGATGCTAACACATTGTATTATGCAATTTTATCAATAGTTGGTCCTAGTAAATTTCTTGATTATATCAATTATGATAGAGCTAGTCATCCAAACAATGTTCTTCAATGAACAGCAATGTCTGAAATTGTTAATATGAGTAATTATTGACATTTAAATTTATATCCAATGCTGAAATCTTGAAAAAACAAGTTTTATAGAAATAATAGTCCATTTGATTGAGAAGAACATGATCGACCACGTTTTATTTGACCAGGCGATATGGATCATGCTACTGATGATGAAAAAAGAATGATTGATGGTATTAGTAATTTAACAGCTCCTGAGTTTGTTGGTAATTTATATGCTGTAGGTGCTTATACTCCAAATTCTTCAAATCCTTCTGATTTTAATGCTTATAGTGATGCAGATGATCTTTTAGCTCCAATTGCTTTACCTTGTGACCGTCCATATACTTTTGATTTTGGTAAGTATATTGTAAGCACAAATGATGATTTTAAATGGACAAATCTCCAAGTTAGCAATTTAAATCTACATGGTGGTAGTTTACAAGTTAAAGACAAAATTGTTATTTATAATCCATCATTAAAAAATGTAAATGAAATTGATAGTTTTGATGTTTCAATTTGTAATGCAACTAATTATCATGGTTCATCAGATAAGATGCAAAAAGTTTATAAATGAAGAATTAAAATTTCTAAAACATTTAATGAACCAATTTTTTCACTTTATTCTCCATACAATGAGAATACACATATTGGTGTTTCAGACAAACAAATTGCTAGCTATGTTAGTGATCTTCGACAATCTAAACCAATAGCTCAATGAGTGAATAATAATTTTGATCAATTTCATCCTGATAATAAAAAACAAGGTTTTAGATGTGAGTTTAAATTTGTTGTGCCATATGATGGTTATTACTCATTTATGACTAAGTTTGATGATTTATTAAACATTAGTGTAAACATAAGTGGAAGAAATTCTAGATGATTTGTAAGAACTTTTAACCAATGGACACCTAATGAAATTAACTTAAATCGTGACGGAACTAGTGATTATTTATATGCTGGTGATGTTGTAAACTTTGATATCTTTGTTATTAATACTGGTGGAATTGGTAATTTTGATTTTAGTATTTTATATAAACCATATCCATTAAGTAAGAATCAAGATAAAACTGATGAATTCATGGAAACTTCAATATATCTTCCTCATGTAAATGTTAATAAGTCTAATATGACTTCAAGATCAGCAACAATCAATAAGACTGCAAAACCTTGAAAATACATTTATACTATTAGAACATCTAAAACTTCATGAACTAATGGTGCTAGATTTAGTAAGTTTGCATTACCGATTAATGAACAATGAAGAACTGATAATAAAAATACAATTTTTAAAAATTTTGAATTATTAAAAACAACAAGACCTGATAGCAAATGAGTAAGCAGTAATTTGAATTTATCATCAATTAGTCCTCATTGTGCTTATCGAATGCAGTTTAATTTTGTTGCTCCAGCAAGTGGTTATTACAAATTCTTTGCGACATTTGATGATTACTTATGTTGTACTATGGCCGATGGAGTTCACAAAGAGTACAGTACAGTATTTAATCATTGAACAAATCAATGAACAAACATATGCCCTGAAGCTATATTTGCTTTAAAAGCAGGTGAAACTTTTACTTTTGATATTTTTGTAATGAATGTTGATGGTCCTGGCAACTTTAATATGAAAGTGCAATATAACAATAGACTTACAAATGATGATCTAGATCATTGACCAAATTGAGAAAATAATTATAAAGATATTCCCAATTGTTCTAAATATTTTTACACTAATTAAAACTAATTAATTTGCTTAAGCTTGAGTAATTGAGTGTTACATAATATTTGATAGTTACTTTTGCTTATAGTGTTTATATGACAGTTAAAAGTACTAGTGCTTTGTGCTAGTACTTTTTAATTGTGTAAATAAAAAAGTTATTATTAGGTTAATATAAAATAAATTTCAAAACAAAAAAACAAAAGTTAATACTTAAAAAAATAATAAAAAGCATCTAAGAAAGTTATTTATACAATCATATTTTTTTATTAGAATAATAAAAATTTTTAGAAATTATATGGACAAAGTTTTCTAAAATTTTTCTTTAGAAATTTAATTATGCATTTGCTTTGAAATAAATTTTTAACAAGTGTTTGATTACTGCTTTTATCTTTATCTTAGAAAGCACATTTGTTTTTATTAAATTTTATTTAAAAAATGATCATTGTATAGTTTTTCTAGCAAAAAAAATCAAATTTTTAATTAAAATTTTTGAATCTTGACTAAGAGTTCATTAGTATTAAATTAATTTATTTAACACAAAATACTAACTAAAATTTTAAATGTATTCAACTATGAGTATTAAGAATGGAAATAAAATGAATGTAATAGTAGGATTATCTGGTGGAGTTGACTCTGCTGTGAGTGCGCTATTATTAAAAGAAAAAGGACATCATGTTATTGGGATTTACATGGTTAATTGAGACAAAGAAATTAATGGAGATTTTTTTGGCTCTAAACAAAGTGAGATTGAGTTTGGTTGTAATTCTGAAAAAGACTTTAAAGATGCTAAAAAAATAGCAGAACAATTAGGTATTAAATTACTTAAAATAAATTTTGTTAAAGAATATTGGGATTTAGTTTTTAAAACTGTTTTAAATGAATATAAAAATAACTTAACACCAAATCCAGATATTTTATGCAATAAATTTATTAAATTTGGAATTTTAAAAGATTATATTGATAAAAATTACCCTGGATTTTGCTTAGCAACAGGGCATTATGCAAAATTACTAAAAAAACAAAAAGAAATATTTTTAACAATTTCAAAAGACGAAAACAAAGACCAAACTTATTTTTTGTGTCATTTAAATCAAAAACAACTAAGCAATGTTATTTTTCCTTTAGAAAATTATTTAAAAACAGAAGTGAGAGATATAGCTAAAAAAAATAATTTAATTGTAGCCGATAAAAAAGATTCTACTGGAATTTGTTTTATTGGCGAGAGACATTTTAAGCATTTTTTAGAAAATTATTTTAACAAAGAAACTGGAGAAATAAAATTATTACCTGAATTAAAAGTTATTGGAAAACATGATGGCATAAAATTTTATACTATTGGTCAACGCCATGGATTAAATTTAGGAGGAATGAAAGAAAAAGTTTTTGTTGTTAAAAAAGATAGCAAAACAAATACTTTGTATGTTGCACTTGAATCAGAACTTTCTAAGTATTTAGAAACTAATTACACAACAATAACAACTTTTAATTGAATAAATGATCAAAATAAAATTGATTGAAAAAATGAAAACTTTTTTGTCAGATTTCGACATCGTCAGAAATTAATCCCATGTTTTATTAAAAAAATATGGAATGATAATTTGGAAATTTATTACCCCTATAAAACCTTAGCAGTTACACCAGGGCAATATGCTGCAATTTATACATCAAACAAGATTTGTATAGGTGGTGGTAAAATATTAGAAAGTAAACTCATTTAGTAGATTAAGTAATATGGTTATATATTATGCAAAATTGAACAGGCAATTCTATAAGGCAAAAATGATTAAATTTTTTTAAAGAAAAAGGACATTATATTGTTGAATCTAAACCATTGATTCCAATTAATGATGATTCTTTGCTTTGAATAAATTCTGGTATTGCAACTTTAAAAAATTATTTTTCAGGAAAAAGCATCCCTCCTTGTCCTCGATTATCAAATTCACAAGCTTGCTTAAGAACAAATGATATTGAAAATGTAGGAATTACTAGTAGACACCAAACTTTATTTGAAATGTTAGGTAATTTTTCAATTGGTGACTATTTTAAAAAAGAAGCAATTAATTTTGCATATGAATTATTGACTGAAGGTTATAAGATTGATAAAGACAAACTATATATAACTGTTTTTGAAGAAGATAATGAAGCCTTTGATTATTGAATTGAAAAAGGAATTAATCCAAATCACATTATTCGTTGTAATCGTGAACGTAATTTTTGGGATTTAGGGCAAGGACCATGTGGTCCATGCACGGAAATATATTTTGATCGTGGAGAAAAATATGATCCTTCTAAATTAGGTATTAAATTATTTCATGAAGATATTGAAAATGATCGTTATATTGAAATTTGAAATATAGTGTTTAGTCAATTTAATAATGATGGTAATGGAAATTATCTAGAGTTAGAAAGAAAAAATATTGATACTGGATCTGGATTAGAGCGTTTAGCTTCAGTTTTACAAGATGTACCAACTAATTTTGATACAGACTTGTTTTTGCCCATCATTAGAGAAATTGAAAAATTTACAAACTTTAAATATAACATTGATGATTATTTTAGTACTAATTTGGAAATAAAAAAACAGCAAACATGATTTAGAGTTATTGCTGATCATGTTAAAGCAGTCGTTTTTGCAGTAGCAGATGGTGTTGTTCCAGGACCTAAAAATCGAAATTACACAATTAGAAAATTAATAAGAAGAGTTGTTTTATATACAAAAAAACTCGATATGAGTAACAATTGAGCACAATCTGTTATTGAAACTGTTATTAACATTTATGGTAATTTTTTTACTAATTTAAAAAATAAACAAGAAATAATAACAAAAACATTATTAACTGAAATTAATAGTTATGCCAAAACTATTGATAATGCTTTTTACTTATTTAATGAAGAAATTAAAAACAAAACATTAAATACTAAATCTTTTTTTAAACTAGTAGAAACACATGGTTTACCAATAGAATTTGCTAAAGAATTTGTAGAAGATGCAACTAAAAAAATTGAAAAAAATAACAGTACAAATGTTGAAAATATAAATATTAACTGGGAAGAATTTAATAAACTTTTTGATGAACATAAAATAGTTTCAAAAAGTAATCAACAAGTTGTATCAATTGAAAAACAAAATTCAAATTTAATAAAATGTAATGTTCATAGTTTTTTTGATTATGAAAAAGATTCAATTAAAGGAAAGGTTATTGCTTTATTTAATGATAATTTTGAACCAGTATCTAAAATTAATAATGGTAATGGTTATGTAATTTTTGATAAGACTGTTATTTATGCAACTTCTGGTGGTCAGCAGTTTGATGAGGGTTATGCAAAAAAACTTTTTAAAAAAATTGTTCAATTTGATAATGTTATTAAAGGACCTAATTTACAACATTTACATCACTTTACAAATGCTTCATTTGCAATTGGGCAAGTTTGAAAACTTTGGCATGATCCAAATTGAAGATCTTTATCTAGAAAAAATCATTCTCTTGAACATATTTTACATTCAGCATTAAAAAAAGTTATTAGTGAAACAATTAAGCAAGAAGGTGCATTTAAAAATGCAAAAAAAGCAACCCTTGATTTTACATACCCAACTAAACTTACTGATGATCAATTAGAAAAAATTGAAAATGAAATTCGCCGGATAATTAATGCGAAAATTGATGTAGAAGTCATTTATACAGATCTAGAAGGATCAAAAAAATTAAATGCCATTGCATATTTTGATGATGAATATAAAAAGCATGACAAACTTCGTGTAATTAAAATTGCTGATTATAGCATTGAATTGTGTGGTGGAACGCATGTTAAAAATACTTCAGAAATTGAAAATTGTTTTATTACCCATCATACTTCACAAGGACTTGGTTCATGAAGAATTGAAATTATTAGTAGTAATGCAACAATTGCTGCTTATTTAAATCAAGAAAATAATGAAATGTTAGGTCAAATTAATCAAATGTTAAATGATTTATTAAAAATTGATGAAAAACAAATTATTAAAAAGATTCAATCGTTTGTTTTACCAAAAGAAATTGAAGAACTTAGACAAAAGAAAAAAGAATTTAAACAAATTTGTGAAGAATTTATAAAAATTAAATTTAATTTTGAGAAAAAATATATTGAAAAAAAGTCTAATGAGCTAAAGCAACAGATGATAAGCAATATTAAAGATAATTTTGCATTTCTAAATTTAGAGAATAATACAGCAAAGGAAATAAATATGGCAATTTCATCTGCAAGTAATGAAAACCCCGATATTTTATTTGTTGTAATTAATCATGTTAACAATAAAACACAATATTATGTAAGCATTAAAAATGCCTTAAATAATTTGAATGCTAATTTAATTGTTAATTTACTTAACAAAAGTTTTAATGGCCGTGGTGGTGGAAAAAACAATTATGCTCAAGGTGGATCTGAAAAACTAATTAATATTGATGAAGTTAAACAAGTTATAAATGAAAATTTTTAATAATGTATTTTGTAGGTTTAGATGTTGGATCAAAAACTATAGGAATTGCTATTTGTAACAATATTAATGGCATTCCTAGTCCATTAACAACAATTAAGTTTAATTCAAATAATTATGTTCAAGCTGTTGCTTTGTTGAGAAAAAAATTAAGTTTTTATTTTAATGAAAATTTAATATTTATTATTGGTTGACCAGTTAATAAAGATGGTAGTTTAAATAATGCAACATTAAGAGTAGAGCAATTTATTTTAGAATTAAAAAAACAAATACCTAAATGTGAATATAAATTGCAAAATGAACAATACACAACTCAATTTGCAAACGAATTATTATTTGAAATGAATATTAAAAGTTCACTTAGAAGCAAAAATGTAGATAAAGTAAGCGCATTGATTATTTTGGAAATGTTTTTAAATGAAAACAAATAAAGCTAAATTAATTTTAGAAAAAAGTATTGAACAAAAAGTTAGTGTGATGCGCGAAAGTAATTTAAATTATTTGATAAATTATTTAGCAAAAAATTATCACATACAAAAAATTTTAGAAATTGGAACAGGATGTGGATATAGTTCTTATCATATAAGTAGATTGGAATCAGTTAAGGAAATTGTTACTATAGAGAAAAGTTTGATTCGATTTAATATTGCTCAATTTTTTTTAAGTGATATAAAGAAAATAAAACTTATAAATATTGATGTTAATGATTTTATAAGAATCAATACAAACAAATATGATTTAATACTTATTGATGGTCCAAAAAAACAAGTTGTTTCAATTCTAGAAAAATGCTTAATGTTCATCAATAAAAATGGCGCTTGTGCAATTGATAATTTTTTTTTAAAAGATGTTAAAAATAGATTTTCTATTCAAAAAGAAAAAAGATTATTAAAAATTATTAAAGCTAATGAGGATTTACAAAATTATGTGAATCAAATAGATAAAAAAAGATACAATCTTTTTATAGATCATTCTGGAGATGGATTAGTTATTATTGAATTAAATGATTAATTATGAAATTGATTACAATGCCTTTTGATTACAATCAAGCAATTGAATTTATTAATGCAAAAATTGATTGCTTGCTAATCGGACATAAAGATTTTAGTTTACGAACTGCAAATTATTTTAATTGAAACGAAATAAAAAAAATATGTTTTCAAAAGAAAAAAACAAAAATTTTCTTATTAGTTAATCAAATTTTTTTTGAAAATGATTTAGTAAAGTTATTAATCAATTTAAAAAAAATTAATAAATTGCCAATTGATGGAATTTATTTTCAAGATTATGCCGTTGTTCAATTATCTAAAGAGAATAATCTCAAATTTAATTTTATTTATCATCCTGAAACCATTGTTACAAGCTATGGTCAATTTTCATTTTTTTTAAAAAATAATATTAATCATCTTGTTTTATCAAGGGAATTATTTAAGAGTGAGATAAAAAATATTTGTTTAAATAAACCTAAAAATTTAAATTTAGAAATTCAATGCCATGGATTAATGTTTATTATGCATTCAAAATGAAAAATGATTTCAAATTTCAACCAATATGCAAATTTAGATTTAAATACTAAGGATAAATTTTTGGTTAAAGAAATGTTAAGAAAATATCCTAATACAATTTATGAGGATAAATTTGGAACACATATGCTTAGTGGTTATCAATTATGTACAATCAAAATATTAAAAGAATTATTTGAAATGGGTATTGATTATTTAAGAATTGATAATGTTTTGCAAAACAAAAAGTGATGTGCAGAAATTACATATGCCTATAAGGAAGTTATTCAATTAATAAAAGAACAAAAATTTACAAAAAAATTAGAAAATTTTTATTTAAATAAAGTTAAAAAAATAAGTGCACCATATGAGATTGCCTTAGGTTTTCTTGGGACAATTAAAGAAAATTTACACTTGATTAAAAATGAAAAAAATAATTAGAAATGAACTATTATCTCCAGCTGGAGATTTCGAAAAAGCAACAATAGCTTTAGATTATGGAGCTGATGCAGTTTTTTTAGGCGCAAAAGCTTATTCATTAAGATCACAAGCTTCGAATTTTTTTATGAATGATATTAAAAAGACTTGTAAATATGCTCATAAAAAAAACAAAAAAGTTTATGCCGCTGTTAATGTTATATGCCACAATGGACTATTAAAAGGATTCCCAAAATTTATCAAACAATTATATGACACAGGGATTGATGCTTTAATTGTTGCTGATCCATATATAATTGATTATGTTAGTGTAAATTATCCGAATTGAGAATTACATTTATCGACACAACAATCAATTACTAATTCAGCTGCAGCAAAATTTTGAAAAGAAAATAATATTTCTAGAATTGTGCTTGCAAGAGAAGTTAGTATTAAAAATTTAAAAAAATTAATTCAAAATTTAAAAAATAAATTAGAAATTGAATACTTTATTCATGGTGCGGTTTGTATTTCATATTCTGGTAGATGTATGATGTCAAATAACTGGTCATTAAGAGATGCAAATGTTGGTGGTTGCGCTCAATCTTGTAGATGAAAATTTGACTTAATGGATTTAAAAAATAAAAATAAATATAGTAGCGAATTTACTATGTCCCCAAAGGATATGATGCTTTTAGATGAAATTAAAACTTTAATTAAACTTAATGTTGCTTCTTTTAAAATTGAAGGTCGAATGAAGTCTTTAAATTATGTTGCTACTGTAACTAAAGCATATCGTGAACTAATTGATGCTTGTTTACAAAAGCACAATAATAAAAAAATTTTAAATAAATTAAAAAATTCTAAAAAAGATTTAAAATTTGCTGAAAATCGACCAAGTGGTAAGGCACTCAGCAAAGGTTTTACAACTATAAATGATATGTTATATCATGATCAAGAGAGAGCACTTAAACAACAATTTGCTTTTGTTGTTGAAGAAACAAAGCAAACTTGAGTTCAAGTAAATTGTCGTAATTATTTTAAATTAAATCAATTTTTTACCATTTTTGGTCCAAAAGAAAAATATGAAAAATTAAAATTAATAAAAATTTTAGACAAAAACAAAAACGAAACTAATGTAGCAAATAAACCAATGGAAAAATATTATTTAAAATTTGATAATAAATCAGGATTAAGAATAAGCAAAAATTTTATTGGTAGAATAGAAAAATAAAACTTTTATTTATTCCAAACTTGAATAATACAATCCATGCAAATTACAAAAACTAAATACTTTTACTTTAGTCCCATGATCAACATTGAATTTAACATTTGGATTTGTATCTTTTTTATAATTAAAATCATATCGATAAATTCATTGCTCATCAATTTGTAAAACAACTGTAACCAAATGATGCTTAATGTTCATTGGGTGCAAAATTCCATCATTATTTTCATGTTTAATTGTATAACCTAAATCATTTTTTTCGATTTTTGGAATATGGCCCATTTGATGTGGATCTTCAGTGCGTATTTGAAGTTCAATTAAAGTGTCTGGTCTTTGACCTCCATCTTTAGCAATTTCATCATATAAAATTCAATCTTTTCTAAAAAACTTCATAAGTTTACTTTCATTTTAAATAATATTTACCAAAGTGCTATTTAATAAATTAATATTTTGGCATTTTAGAATATTTCCTTTTATTTTAGTAAAAATTAATTTATTTTTATATAAATTAAAAGCACTTTTATATGGTTCAATGCTGATATCAATGCCATTCTTTAATCTTAATCCCATGATTAAAACTTGTTGATAATATTCCTCATCAGTTAATTTATAAGATTTTTTTTTAGGTTTTAAAATTGTTCCTTCATAGCTATAATAAATTCGATTTTCAAAACCATGAGCGCCATAACCAATAGCTGCTCAATCTTTTGTTAGTCAATATGCTAGATTATGCTTGGATTCATATTTCTTGCTTATAGCTCAATTAGAGACTTCATATCTTTTAAATTTTGATTTATTAAATTCCTTAATAATTGTACTTAGTTGATTTTCTTCTTCTTCATAATTAATTTGATAATTTTTTTTCGTTAAAATTGCATTAGGTTTTAAATCTAAACCATAAAAAGAAACATGTTGTACTTGATGATCAATTGCGAATTGCACAGCATTTTTAGCATCATCAACTTTCATTAAAGGCAATGCATACATAAAGTCTAATGAAATGTTATTAAAGTGAAATTTTTGTAATAATTTAATAACTTTTGAACATTGCTCAATTGTGTGTGCTCTATTTAAGATTCTTAATATTTTATCGTTGGTAGATTGTACACCTAAAGAAATTCTATTAACTAGATTATTTTTTAAAATTTTAATTTGTGATTCATTAATAAATTCAGGATTACATTCTATTGTAAATTCATAATTAGTTGATAAGAAATTTTTTACAAATGATAAAAAATAGTTTAATTGATCATTGTCTAAAACATTTGGTGTACCTCCACCAATGTAAATTGTGTCAAATTGCTTTTTTTTATATTTTTTAAGTTTATTAATCAAGTAATCAATTATCTCTTTAGAATTATAATTACAAATTAATTCTCTTTTGAAGTCACAAAATGTGCAAATACTTTTACATAATGGTATGTGAATATACAAATGCTTTGTATTCATAGTTAATTTTTTAAAAATTCATTTATTTTCTTAAAAAGATCATAAATATTATCGTGATAAAAATCAAAATTAATTTTATTTTCCAAATAATGATTTTTACACCATGTTATTTGTCTTTTAGCTAATTGTCGTATTAATTTTTGAAGAATAGATAATTCAATATTTTTATTGTTTATTATGCAATCTATTAAATAAGAATACCCAATTGCTTTAGATGCTTGTGAATTAATAAATTCTGGTCATTTTTTTATTAAATCTTTTATTTCATTTAATCAACCATTGTTATACATTTCAATTGTTCTTTCATTCAATTTTGTCATTAATTCATCTTTATTTTTAAGGTTACAAAATATATATAAAACATTATATTTTGGTTTATTATTTTTTATTAAGACTGATTTTTGTATTCCTGTAGTTTCATAAATCTCTAATGCTCTTTCTAAACGTTTTCGATTAAATTTGCCAATTTTTAAAGCTTCTATAGGATCTATAGAATGTAATTTTGCATGCAATTCTTCATTAGTTAAATTTTTATATAGATCTGGATTTCTTTTGGGAGATTTACTTAAATCATAATTATTGATAAGAGCATCCATATATAGGTTAGAACCACCACATAAAATAGGAATTAATTTTTTGTCAAAAAGATTGTCAATTATTTTTTCACTTAAATCTTTAAATTGTTTAATATCTCAAGTATTTTTTACACTTATATAATTTATTAGGTGATGTTTTACTAATTTTAAATCATTTAAATTAGGTTTATTAATACCTATTGATATTTCCTTATATACTTGAAAAGAATCAACACTAATTATTTCTGCTCTAAAATTCAAATATTTTGCTATTTCAATAGCAACATGTGACTTTTTGGATCCTGTTGGTCCAATTATGGCTATTATTTTTTTGCTCATAATTTACCATTTATTTATTATTTTTTTACTAGAAAAATTGCTAATATTTTAATTAAGTTAAAAAGTTATATTTGTAGAAAAATATTTAAGATTAAGTTTTTAATTTAATGTTTAGTTATAAATAAACAAACTCATAAAAATCACATTTTTATATAAATACTTTGATTTACAAAATAATTTAATTTATAAATCTATTTTCTATAAAAACTAGTTAAAAAATCAACTAGTGATGAACCTGCAACGCCAACTTTAGTGATTAATTTTGATGCATTGCTATTGCTAAAATTTGAATTACTACTAGTGGATGATGAAGAATCATTAGTTGATCCATTTGGAAGTGTTGCATCAGCTCCATTTTCAGGTGTGTCAGGATTGTTTGTGTTAGTTCCATTGTTTCCATCATCGGGAGTTGTGCTATCTCCAGTACCTGGATCTGAAGGATTATTTTCTGAAGTTCCTCCGATTGAATAGAAAGCACGTTCAATAACTCCATCTTGATTTTGCTTAAAGGCAATGACCATGTATTTAGTTATTTCAGAATAAACATCCTGACTAGGATCAAAAGTAACGCTTGAACTTGTTGGTAATTCAGCAGTTTTAGTGAATCATGATGCCACAATTGAATTTGTAGAATAAGTATCGTAAACTAAATTAACAATATCTCTATATTGAACAGCACTTTCATCTTCTCTTCTATATTTACCAGAGCGATCTTTAGATGTTTGTGATGCAATTGGATTGTCTGTATCAACATTAGGATACTTTGCAAATGGGTTATTTTTATTATTTGTGTCATCTTGTCCAGCAGGAATATTTGTTGCTTCATCAATAAATAAACCAAATTTAATTCCTAAAGGATATGAATCTTTTACTGGACTATTGTTGCCAGAAAAAATACTAACAGCATTACCAAACTCACCATTTCAACGTTTTTGATCCGCTGGCCCTTGAGAATTTATGCCATTAAAGAACTGTCATTGAGATAAATTTGAGTATGTTCCAATAGCTAAAACATAATTGCCATTATTAAAATTTTTTGATCCAAGAACTAAATTTTTTACATTAGCTTCATTAACTTTGTTTAATTGTGAAAAATTAGTTTTTGCATTAATACTTTGTACATCTAATGTTCTTATTAAATTACTATCTACATTAGAACAACTAGTAACTGTATTTGCTAGTATTCCAAATATAGAAAATAACCCAAAACTTGTAAGAACAAATTTAACACAATTTTTTTTATTAATTTTCATTGATCTTTCCATCTGCAATAGAAATATTTGTTAAAATATTCATTAATTTTATTATATAAAACAACATTTTGAAATAAAAACAATTTTTGTGTTATTTCAAGTATGAATTAATTGTTTAGATACATTGAATATTTGCTTAATGTTTGTGAAATTTAATTTCTTTTTATTAATTTTATTTTATTATCACTATCATTATTATCTTTTCTATTTGATTTAATTACATTAATATTGTTATTAGTTGTATTAACATTTCATTTAATAATGAAATTAGAATTATGAGCAGATTTAATAGTTGGTCCCTTAATTATTTCTTTATTCTTCTCTAAAAATTTTAAGTTTGGACTATTATGTCTTATAAAATTAAGTTGAGTTTCATTGGCTTTTCTTCTCTTTTTAAGAATTAGAAAAATCGCTTGAAACATGCCAACAATTAATATGAATGTTGATACAACAATTGTTAATATTATACTAACATCTAAATTAGTTAACTCAATACCAATATCACCTTTAGAAGTAGGTGCTGATTTGATAGATACAGAAAATGAAGGTTTAACACTTGTTGAAGGATTTTCAACAGCAACATCATCAAAATTATCGATTTCTAAATCATTTATTGTATTAAAAAGTAAAGTTTGGATTTCAGAATTAAAAACACTTGAAAAGTTAGTCATAAAATAATTTGCTAATGAAGTTCTAAATTTGTCATGAATTTGTTTATAAATACTGTTGTTAATTGAAGAATTCATAAACAAACAATTAATTAAGGATTTATCAACATTGGTTAAATCAAATTGAATTTCTAAATCTAATTTTCTAATTATCTTTGATTCATCTTTAGGATCATTAATAAGATTTTTATTTTTAATTAGAACTTTAAAAGGAATAATTTGTGAAAAAGATTGTTTTGTATTTTGATTGTTCATGACAACATTAATAGCAGAACTTGGAGATGTTGTACTTTCAACATTGATTAAAACAATATTATTTTTAACATCAGA
>NZ_JNJU01000007.1 GCF_000701785.1 Mycoplasmoides alvi ATCC 29626
AGTTTAAGTCTACTAAAGAATGCTATCACACCAAAATGTCAAAATCAACCATTTTTTTTAAATGTTTTTTAGAAAAAAATTAATTTTGTGACTTTTTTCATCATTATGTTTAGATAAAAAATTGTTCAAATCTTTTTGATCTATGGGCAAAGATGTTTTCATTTCTAAATAAGAAATAAGTTTGTCAATATCAATAATTTCAAAAAAATCATTTTCTTTTACATAGGCACAAATTTCTAATTCATTAAAA
The DNA here is from genome assembly GCF_000701785.1 of Mycoplasmoides alvi ATCC 29626. Classification (GTDB taxonomy): domain Bacteria; phylum Bacillota_I; class Bacilli_A; order Mycoplasmatales; family Mycoplasmoidaceae; genus Mycoplasmoides; species Mycoplasmoides alvi. Next base: position 251 of record NZ_JNJU01000007.1, read on the forward strand.
TGATTTATCACTTCTCTAATATCAGTTGTAATTATTAACACATTAAAATTATTAAGAAGTTTTTGGCAATTTTTATATGTTGCATTTTTAACATTATCAAAAATAATTAGTTTCTTTTCATCAAATTCTAGTTTCAAAAAGAAATCAAAAAAAGTTTTTGAATCAATATTTGAAATATCATTGATTTCCATAGATGAATTAATTAATTTATAGACATCATATTGTGGAATCAAAAGATCATTTATTTGAAAATCTTTATTAATTTTATTAATTACAAAATTTACTAAATTGTTATCTATTAATGTTTTATCACCTATTATCTCAACAATTTTTTTATACAAAACATTAGATTTGGACAATGACAAAAAATCACTATATTTAGATAATTCATTTACATAAATAACATTTTTTCATTTTATTACTTTACTATCAACTACTAAATGATGGTTTTCATTATCATCAGTTAAAATTGATTTAATAAAATGAGTTGGAAAAGTTGTTTCTAATATTTTAATTCCATTAAAATCTAAATTATGTCAATTATTTTGATAATAAATTTGTAACATTTATATTTTTATATACCTTTTAGAGTTATTGTAAATTTCATTTACATTTTTATGACCTAAAATAATTTCCATGTTTAGATATTGTTTTTCTGTTACATGTAAAATTCTAACATTCCCTGAACGAGGAATAACTTTACGAAACTTATCTATTTCTCGATCTAGTTTACTATATGAATTAGTAGCTTTAACATAAACAGAAAACTGCATCATTACATAACCGTTTTTAATTAATGCATTGTGAAACTTACGATATTCCTTTTTTTCGTAATCTTCTCTAGATGGCAGATCAAACATTAAAATAATTCTCATATATCTAACTTTGTTACTCATAATATACCGGAAATTGCAACTCTGGAATTGTTTGTTCTTGAACTATTGAATCAATAAAAATATCAATTGCATTATTAATAAATTGCTCTTTTTGATTTAACAAAACTTTTTTATTAAAGCATTCAATAAGTTTTTGCTTAGATTCAAATCAAGGATTTTTCATCTTCTCAATTTTAACAATTTTTAATACTTCATTATCAATAATAACTCTAAATACTTCCATCAAATCTGAGGCTAAAGCAAAATGATTATGAAATGATTTATGAAAAATAGAAATTCTTGGATCTAAACCTTTTTTAACAATTGATCGCGAAAAATAACTTCTTAAAATTGAATATCCATAATTTAAATATTTATTAATTATATTGTCATCATCATGTCGATTAAAATCTACACCAAATAAAGTGTGTCAATAAATTTTAGATGCATGCCCTTCACGATTTGTAACATCATATTCTTTAACATTTTTATACAAATTTTTCATTTCATAAATTATGGTTTTATTTGGTTCAAAATGATTAAGAGTTGAAATTTGATTTAAAATCTTTTGTTGAACAATTGCTTTTCATAATTTTGCTTTAAAAATATGATTTCATGATAATTGAGCATTTAAAATTTTTAAAGAATTATAATTACCAATCATTGGAATTAAATGTACATTAGGCAAATGCCGATTATCACAAAGTATAACATTTACATTAAAATCAGCTAATTTATTTAACAATTGAATTGATAAAGTAATTTCCACATTATCAATTATTAATGTGTCAATATCATTGATTGGAATTGTTATTTTATTATCTTCACGATAAATAACTAAATTATTCAAAAATAAACGTAATCGTTCTGCTTTTTGTATTTCTACAATTTTTCAACCCATAAAAATAAAAATAATTATTTGTTTAATGATATTTTTGTTTTTGCTAAATTATCAAAATATTCACCAAAAGAAATTACATCATAAATATTGCCTAAAGAATCTACTTTACATAATTTAAATGTTTTGGTAATTGTAGAAATTGCTACATTCTGTTGCAATCTTTTTTTCATATTATCATCTTTTTGTAACTTAAAAATTGGTTCAATTTCTAATTTATCAGAAGATCTGTCCCCTCCGCCTACAAAGCAATATAAGTTATCTTTTTCTACTTTAAATTTTTTATTATTAACATCTTCAATACCTAAAATTGCCATTCCTCGTTTAATAAATAAATAATTATTTGGGTCTACATCTTTAGGAAGAATTTTTTGAATTTTCTCTTCATTAGGTATAAGTTTCTTTTTATTTTTATCTCAATTCAAAGTTAATGCATTTAAAAATATAGTTATGTATTTCCCATTATTTTTTCTATAAATTCGTACCCCTATGGGTTTCAATGAATCATAAAATGATTTGCCGTTACTCTTACTTTTATTTTGGGGTTTAATATTTTTAGAGCATAATAATTTATCACTAATATCAACCTTATCACCTTTGATCTTTAAACTTTTTATTAAATGAGTAATTTGATTTTTGTCATTAAAAATTGGTAGTTTATCAATTAACTTAATTTGATCATCTGTATAATTAAAATCTTCTCCCTTATATGTTTTCTCAATATATTTCCTAAAAGGATTGGTTTTATCATTTGGATCAAAATTATCATTAAAAATAGTGTTTAACTGTTTGTATAACTTTTTTTCTTTTGTGTAAATTAGTAATTTGCTGAGTTCTTTTTCATTGCATGAATCACCAAAATATTTTTTGAGCTCGTCAATTTTTAAACTTTCATCTAACAAATTTAACTTAGTTATTTTATAAGAGTCTTCAATCCTTTCATGAGTTTTCTCATCTATCCTAGAATAAGTTCGTAATGAATACAAGGTATCATTTGCTAAAGGTGAATTTTCTTTTGAAATAATCATTCGAGAAAATTTAATATTTTTTTCTTGAATGTTTTCATTTAAAAAATCTCTCATTTGATTTCTAAAGTTTAAAGCAACTGCTTTCAATTTATCATCAAAAATATTTAACACATCATTTTCTGTAAATATTAATTCATTATTTTCTGAATTATCTTTGTGATAGCCATCACCTTTTTTTATAACTTTATATCTTAATAACTTAAAAATTGTTTGATTCAAGCCTAAAAAACCAATAATACTTGCATCAATCGCATGATGATTATAAATATCACGATTTTTATTTAATAAGAAGCCTTCTTCTTTACTTTCTTTAAACAAATTACGTCTAGCATATGTTGTTATTGCGCCATTAACTGCATGAACAATAATTTTATTTGATTTTCATTTTATACTTTGACTAAAGAACATTTTTAAATATTTTATAAATTCTCTAGAAATATATCTTGTATCATTCAATTGACGAGAAACAAATCCTAATAATTCTTCTTCTAAATTGCCTTTGTATAATAGATAATTTTTTACCTTAGATTCTAGTTTTGAACGTCTTTTCTTGTCATTAACTTTCATTTGTTCAGAAAGTTTATTACATCTGTCTTCATAAGCTTTAAAAGCATTACCATCCAACCACTTATAAGGAGTTCTTTCTCCTTTAGCTTGATTATTTTCTGCACTAGTTAAAACTTTATTTTGCATAGAATCAATAAATGACAAAGAATAAGGCAATACATGATCAATATTGTATTTATTGGGTTTGTTTAATAATTCATATAAATCTATTTCTTTGTCATCATACAAATCTCGTCCATTTTGCTCTAATCACAATAAAAACTTAAGACGATTTTCGCCTTTTTTTAATAATTCCTCATTTACTTCTGGGTGTCGATCAATTTGTTTTTCTAAATATGATTTATTTCTTTTTAGTTCATTTTTTATTTCTTCTTTTACTTCTTTAGAATTAAGTTCTCGAGCCATTTCAACCATAACATATGCAAGTTCATATTTTTTAGAATACTTTCGTAATATCTCATTTAAAACTTTAGTTGTTTGATTAAATGCCCGCTTTACGGTCAATGGCATAATTTCATTTGCAAAATAATTTTCGGGAAAGTATGTATAGTTAGCAAAAATACTTTTTTGTAAGTGATTGACATTTTCTTCAAAAAAATTCATTTGATTTTTGCCAATATTATCAATATTAGAATCTAAAGTAAATTTAATAAATTCTTTTTGTGCTTTAATTGATAATGATGATGTTCCTGAAGAAAAAATATTTGCCTTCGCTAACTCTTTAATTGATTCTTCATCTAATTTATTTAATGAAAATTTATTTAGAATTGGATTTTCGTTAGAATTAAATTTTTCATTAAAACCATTTATACGTTCCATTGAATTTTGAAAACTAGATCCTATTTTAAAAATTTCATGTAATAAATCTAAATCATCAAAATTATTTAAATCAATTTTAGATGTAATTTTGTTCTTAATTAACCAATTTCCAATTTTTTTAGTAGATTCACATTTTTCTATTTCAAATTTTTCGTTTTTATCTTTTCTAAGGCCTGAATAAATGCCATTTTTTGTGTCTATTTTGAAGTGTTTGCATATTTTATCTAAGGTAATCTTAGATAAATCAAATTTAAGAATTTCAGATTTTTCTTTACTATTAAATTGTCTAATTTCGCCATTTTCATCTACAAATTTCATATTTGCTAAATCATTTAGCAAATTAAATATTTCTGTAATTGGTGATTTTTTATAATTACGTTTTTCTTCTGGATAGTAAGTACATTTACCAATTAAATTATCCCAAAGGTTACCACCCTTTCATTTTTTAGGTTCTTTGGTTTTTGGATCAATTTCTCAACGCCCATAGGGACTAAAACTTTTCTCTGAACCAGGACCTTCTGAATAATGACGATGGCGTGCAAATAAACCTAAATGTTCTTCTCCGTCTTGCACATACCCAAGAAATTGATTTTTAAATTCATCTGAAAGATTTTGATTTCTAAAAATTTCGATAATTTCTTTTTTAAAATCTTCATTACTAATTCCTAAATTGCCTCGGTTTCCCAAAACTTTGCCACTAATTTTAAACCATTCGAATTGGTTTTCACAAGGAAATTTATTTGAGTCAAAAAACTTACTTGCCTCGTTTTTTTCTTTTTCACTTTCTTCTGTTTCAATTGTTAATAATTGACCACGATGTTTAATGTAGTTATGAAGTATTAATACAAGTTCATGATTGCTTAGTTTATTTTTTAAACCTTTAATTTTGATTTCAACAGGCATTAAATATTTACTATAATTTTCATCATAAAATGATGTTGTTATGTACTTTTTAAATTCATCTTCATTTGCAACAAGTTTTTCTTTTATACATAATTGCATTAAATCTTTTTTTCGTTGTTGCAAACGACGAATACGTCTTCTTGTCCCTCTATATTGGCGACGTTTTTCTGTATTTGAATCATTTTCTGCTGGATCATCAAATAATCTAACTCCCATATCAACAATATGGAAATTTGTTTTCTTATCATTTTCACCTTCATCATATTGGATTATTGATCAGCCTACTGATGTAGTGCCCAAGTCAAAAGCAATTGCTATTTTAGGTTTAGTATTCATAATTATTAAAATTTTATATATTTCTCTTTTTGATAAATTTTTAAAAATTTATAACTAAATTGTTATAGGTTATATTGTAAAAAAAAAAAAAAAAAGAGAGAGAGTCCTCATTGAAGTTCTAAATTTTTTGTATGAATTAACTAAAGTTCTTTATGCTTGATATAATGAATGCATAATTAAAGACATTAAAAATAAATCTATTAGAAAAAAGTATTATTTGACTAAATCTATATTAAGAGTACTTAAATTTGTGTTAAATATTTTAGGTATCTCTACTCCTAGTGAAATAAAGCATATACAAAGTTAAAGTTTATCTTGGGCTAAACTTATTAATGTTTATTTAGTAAAATAAATAAAATTTTTAAGTATTAAAAATATTTACAAATTAATTGTAGAAGGTAAAAAATGAGCAAGAGAAAAATAAAAAGTTTTAAATTATTTGGATTAATGTCTATATTTTCAATTCCATTAATTGTTATGCCATTATTTTTGACATCTTGTTCTGAATCATCACCAGAACAAAATGAATCAAATAATTCTAATGATAATTCAAGTAATAATTCAAACAATAATTCAAGTAATAATTCAAACAATTCATTAGGAATTAAAGTAAGTGATATAGTTCAACTTACTTTAAAAGATAGTACACAAACAATTGGTCGTGTTTCTCAAATAAACTTAAATGATTTTACTCTTGACACAAATAGAAATTTTAAATTTAGTGATGTAAAAAGTGTTTCTAAAATTTTAATAAATGTAAACAAGGATATACTTAAGGTTCTTTTAAATGATGACACATTTATTTTTGGTCTTGTTACAAAATTAAATTCTGATGGTTTGCAATTAGCAAATAAAGATTTTAAATTTAGTAATATTAAATCTATTGAAAATATCACTTTTTCTGCTGGAAACTATGTTCAAATTGGAAAAGAATATCCTTTTCAATTTGGATATGTAAATAATGTATATTCAAGTGGTATTATCATAAACAACTCAACTGATTTCATAAATTGAAACGACATTAAAGATATTCAAAAATATATTCCGCCTATCAATAAGTATGTTCGAATTTGAGGGAAAGACACATTACTACGTCATAAATATGGTTATTTGTCTAATTGCATTGAAAATAAATTAATATTATCTGACAATAGATCCATTGATTTAAGTACAATAACCTATGTGGAAGTATTAGATCTTAAAGAAGGTGTTCAAATAAAAGTTGAAACAAGTAAAGGACCTTCTTACACTGGGACTATAAAATCAATTTCTAATACTCAAGTTGTATTGGGAATTCAACAAACCGATGGTTCTATGAAAGATATAGAAATAAGTTGAAGTGATATAGACTACATTAAAATACAATCATAATATAACATGATGTTGATTTTGAACCTAGTGTTGTTAAAGATCTTAAATTTAAATGAAATAGAATTGTATTTTAATTTGTAAACAATTTAATAAGTAATGTACATATAATTTATGATATGCATTGTTAAATAATTAATAAATTATTAGTCTCTTTCAAAATCATCTTTATTTTTAGTTTGATCTTTTTGTTCTGACACTAAAATACCTTGAGCTTGAAAGAATTCATTTAAATCTAAATGGTTCTTGCTTAGCAAGAAATCACTTAATTATAATGGATTATATAATGGATTGCTTTGCAACAAATCAAATTAATTTTTAATAGACATAACCAAAAATAATTTAAATAATTCATCTAGTGACAGAAAATATGCTGAAGATATTTTTAATTCTAATATTAATGATAAAAACATTAGAAATATAAATGTTGATAATGCCAATATTTTTATAATATTAATAACATTAATATAAATAAGTTAAATTAAACACTTAATATTTCCTTAAATCATAAAGTTTAGTCAAATCATTAAACATATCAATAAATAATGGAAAATTTTTATGAAGAAATTTTGCGTAAATTTAATAAGAAAATAACAATAGTAAGGGGATAAAATACAAAAGTTAAAACATAGAACAATTATGGGTTCAATTTGTATGTTTTTATATTATCTCTAACTAATTTTTTTAAAAAATCATCAAAAATGCTACCATTTCATTCTGAATCATCATTTTCTTTAACAGATTTAAATAATGTAATAGCATTACCAACACCATTATTACTTGAATTATTTAGATCATTATATGCGTAAAGACTTAAAACTCCAATGGGTTCAAAGCGTGAATTAATAGCAAGTGAACCACTAGCTCCTTGTTCTAAGTATTCATCATTTCATGGTTTAAAATAATAAGTAGAACCTTGCTGATTAGCATATGTTAATGTCATTCCATGATCAAAATCTTTAAATTTTTTTTGATATCATTTATACCTATTATTAATTTTATTCCGCTCTAAGTTTATTGCTTCATCATATCGTGCCCAATAACTAAAAAAATCAAATGAAGTTGTTTCTTTTGATACATATCTTTTTTTAACATTAACTCTGCCACTACTAGAATATGTATTTTCTCAATTTCCTGATAAAGGGAAGCCGCCAACCATTATAGACTCACTTGGAGAAATATGTTCCCCTTTATGATTTAAACCTATATACCAACTAGCCTCATCTTTAGTGTTTAAAACTTCATATAAAGATGGAAATAATTTTTGAATTTGATTTTTAGTAAATTGCATTTTAGAAATAGCAAAATCAATTCCACCATTTTTAAGGGTGCCAATTCTAGTACTTTTATCAACACAATCACTTTCAAAAATTTGATCAACATCAGCTGCAAATTTAGATTTAACACCAGAGGATTCAAACAAAGGAGTATAGTACACAAGATCTATATATGTACTAGAGTTTTGGTTATTAACATTTTCTCAAATTGGTGTTGAACTTTCAGATAAATCAGTTACATTTTTTTCATCATATTTCATAACTTGAACTGGAATAGGAGTAGTTCTTTCTTGTTTACTTAACCCCTCATAACTTTTTCCCTTAACTATGTATTGTTGAGTTGTATCCTTATAATCATTAGATCAAAAACCAGCATTTCAATATTGTTTAAATGCTTCACTTGCTGAGTAATAAGATTCATTTGCATACATATCATATGTATCATGTAAATCAAATACATGTGTGTTTGAAGCTACTAAAAATTCATAAATATCTGAATTATCATTTTTAATACGATCTATTATTCAACCTGTACCCATTTGTTTATTCTTGATAAATTTATATTTTGGTGTTTCATAAGTTGATGCAACATTTTTGTAATTATATACATCAAATCTAATCCTAAAAGATCGATCATAAATATATTGTCAAAAATCACTAACTTGTTTTAATGCACTATTTTCTTTGTTAAATAAATACCTCAAAACATTGTTGCTAGTGTCTTTAATAATTAATTCAAAAATACCAAGTTCATCATCAAAATTGGCCTCAATAACTGCAATATCATTTACTAAATTAAACAAAGTTTTTAAATCACTTAATTTAGTGTAATAAAAAATTTCTGACAAATTTGATGGTAAATATCCAAATGGATTATTTTCAATAATTTTATTAAGATTAACATTTGTAGAAATGGAAATTGATGAATAGTCTTGTGATAATTTAGGTAAAGTTTTCTTTTTAGTAAAATTATCAAATGTTTCATAAATAGGGGATTTATTCACTCTCTCCTCTATTGTGTTTCCAATATTTCCATAAAAACCATATTCTTGAATTTTTTCAAAAAAAGACTTTGTCATTGTCTCTTCATCAGTTAATCTTTCAAAATTTATTGTTGGATCTAATAAAATTGAATTAATAATTTTTTCTTTAGTTGATTTAAATCATTCAGTAGATTCAATAACTTCAATAGAACTATTTTTACTCAAAATACTTTTTAAATCTAAACAATGTGCGTCCTTGCCATCACTCGAAACTGGAGGTTTAGGTTCTGGTCCAGGTGTTGGATCAGGAGTGGGCTCTGGTGTTGGTTCTGGTTTTGGGTCTGGTGTTGGAACCGGAACTTCAGGTTTTGGATCAGGTTCAACTGATGGCTTATTTGTATCTAAATTATTGTCAGTTCCAGTTGATTCTGAAGAATTTGTATTTGAAGAACATGAGACAATAAAAAGACTACTTGATGCAAGAAAAGCAAAAAAACTTAATGTTAAAAATATTTTTTTATATCGCATAATTTAAAAAATATTAAATAAAAAATAAATTATTAAATAACAAATATTATACTGAAATTACACTTAAAGCGCAATGCCTATATTAAAATACATAGTAAATATAATTTTATTTTAGCTCAAAGAAAATATTAAAAATGTTTCTATCATAAATATCTTTTTCACAATAAAAAGTATTTTGAGTTTAACATTTTTTAAACAATATTGTGCATGTTGCCAAGACAAATTTTTAAATAAATTAAAAGTGATAAATTATTTATTAAAAAATAAACTAAAAGTTAAAAGTATAACAATTGATAATTAAATTGAATTTAAAAAAATATCTAATGAGGAATTAGATGAAGTATTTAATTTAATTAATAAGTTGCCTAAAAAATTTTGAATTGAAAAACTAGGATTTAATTATTTAATCAATTAAATCTTAATTAAGTCATTTTAAATACATAACAAAATGCACCCATTGTTTTTTTGTGGATGCATTTTTTATTTTGATGATTATAATAACAACACAACATCTAACATAATATTGTAAATGTAAGGGTTACAGTTAGAGTGTCGCTCTGAGTAAAAATAAAAAATTTTTAATAATTATTCTAACACCATTAAGTTATACAAACTAAAACCTAAACTATAATAATAACCAACAACATTGTGCAATAAAGTTTGTAACTTTTTTGCCATTTCTGGAATTGTTATTTGTGCTTGACCTTGGCCTAAATCATCACTAGTTTCTTTATTAGTCAAAACATTTTGTTGTTCTTTAAGAAGATTAGTTAATTTTTGATCAAGGCTAGTTGCATCAGCAATTAAAGTACTTTCATCACCAAAAATTTGTTTTAATAAGGCTGCTAAATCTGTATAAATAGATGGATTATTAGAATCATTAAGTTTAGATATAAAATCCTTAAGGTGATCATTAGTAACTCTACCAATTTTTTTAAAACTATCAACAATATTAACAAATGGTTTGTTACTTGAAGTATCACCCAGACTTGCTACATCTAATAGATCAATTTTCCCTTCAATAAACGATGGTGAAATAGTCAATTCAGAATTTTGTTCTAATTTACTAGCTTGATCTAAGGTTGATGAAATATCTTTAAAATATTCTGTTTTTTGCAAATCAACATATTTTTCAATTGTATCTTGAACTGTTTGGGCACTAACACGTGCTAATTCAAAAATATTAATCATGTTTGAAGTTTTGCTTTGGGTTGTTTGTTCACCAATTAATGCTAATGTTCTTAAATCTCCTAAAGGAAAATTTACAGTTGCATCACACAAAGATAAATTATGAATTGAGATTGTATAAATGTCTTTTGTTTTATTTTCAATAGATGGAATAAAAGATGAATCTTTATATGTTGACTGAGTGTATGGAACATTTTTTTGGATTTGAGTTGTAAAATAATCCATTTTAAAAATTTTATCTTTTAATGCATTATTTGAAACAATAGGCGCAAATCACTCAGTAACTGGAGTATATTGATTAGTTGAGCATTCAACATAAGGATAAAGACCAAGTTCTTTGCCCCCTTGTTGTGAAGTAACAACAAAATCATCATTGTGCATATTAATAACATTTGTAATTAATTTATCTAAATTACTAGGATTTGTATAATCATACAATCAAACTAAATGTTTTAAAATAGCTTGATTTTCTTTTTGTTTGTTACTTAATCATTCTTTCAAGTAAACGGGTATAGTCTCTTCATTGTCACCAGTTGAATCTGATCCTGAATTAGAATCTGAATTGTCTCCAGAACCTGAACCATTATTGTCTGAACCTGATGAATCACCACCTTGATTAGGATTATCACTTGGATTATCTGAAGACTGTTGTTCTTGAGCACAAGAAACAATAAATGGAGAGATAATGCCAAGCAAACTAAATAAACCTAATAATGGTGTTAAAAATTTAATTAGTTTTATTTTTTTCATAAAAAATATATGTTATTTCTTAGAAATAGAAACAGGGTTAGGCATATTAACTACTTGTACACAATTTAATGCCAATTGATAAAGTTCTTTAGCAAAACCTACATAAAATAGTACTGTTGAATATAATACCTTACCAACTTCATCTACTATTTGAACCACTTGGTTATCTGTTATTCCAACTGGATTGGTATTGTTACTAATGTTTGGGTTTCCTCGATAATGTTCTTTTATTTCTGTTAAACCATCAACAATAGCTGAAACAATACTAAATAACTTATGATCTTCATTATCCACTACATTAAACAATTGATATATTATGCCTTGAATTATTTGAAAAACTTTAGCATCTTTCACACTCAAAGAACTAATAACATCAACAGCATTACTCATATTGTTTATTTCACTAAATTCCTTAAAAAGATTTTTTAAATCAACTTCATTAAAAGGTTGGACACCTGCTTTATCATCTAAGCCATCTATGGTAGTAATAAAATGATTTATTTGTTGTAAATAAGACATATCACTACCAGTAGATGGAACTGTTGCAATATTTTGGTACTTTTGCATAAGATTTTCAACACTAGTTGGATTTGGTCTTTTCATATCTAACAAAACCAATGAATTATCAATTTCAGCCTTACCACTAGTTTGTTCAACAGTTGCCATAGTTCTAGGGTCTCCATTAGGAAACTCAGATGTAGAATCACTTAGTGTAAGTTTATGAATAGTCAATTTATAAGAATCTTGATATGAAGTATCCAAATTATCACTTGATGATTGTTGTGTCGATGGAACATTAGCAAGAGCAACAGTTGGTATAAAATAATCCATAGTTAAAATTTTACCTTTTAATGCAGGATTATCATTAGCAACAAATCAGCTATTTTTAATTTCAGTTCCAGTGGGACTAGTAGTAACTACATTTATTGGTGTGTATTGATTTTTACCACACTTAACATATGGATAAAAATTTAAATTGTTACTACCATTTTGCATATCTGTAATGATTTTATCATCACCATTAAGATCATAAACTTGTCCAATGGCTGCATCAAGATTTTTAGGAGTTAAATCTGCATTAATTGAATCTTTATCGCTTTGTGTGTTTGATGACTTATAAAACCATCTTATATTTTTTAAAATTTTTTCATTTTCAATTTTTTTATTTGCAGCTCATTCATTAACTACAGATGTAGATGTAGAATCAGTTGCTTTTGATGAATCATTAGCAACAGTTTGGTTTTGATTATTAATTTGTTCTTGCCCACAAGCTGTTGTCACAATTGGAATAATCGTTAATGAACCAACACCCAATAAAGGTAATAAAAAATTTATTAACTTAATCTTTTTCATAATAACTCTCTTTTTAAATGCATTTAGTAAATTTAATATTTTTTTTAATATGTAAGGGGTATTGTAAAAAAAAAAAAAAAAGCAAATTTTGGAAAAATTACAAAATAAAAACTTTTAATTTCTAAAATGACATTTAAAGTACAATGCCTATATTAAATCATTTAAATAAAAAGTAATTTTTACCAAAACTAAAGAGCAAAACAGACATGAAAGAAGTTAAGGAACGATAACAATTTTTGAAAAACAAAAAAATTGGGTTTGATGATGATCATAAAACCACCTCAACAAATAATTTTAGCATGGTTTAAAATGTGGAATGAACAAGTATTTGTTTTACTTGTTCAAGATATTAGATATCTAAAAGAAAATGCAGTGATGGAAGATAAGTTTAAGAAATTTAAAACTCTTTAAAACCATTTGCTTTTAAATCTAAAAAGTAATTGCTATTCCCTAATTTCAAAATCTATTATTGCGAGTAGCAGTAATAGGTTTTGCATTATGTAAATAAAAACAAAGAGTTATTTCACAAACTCTTGGTTATATGAATTTTTAAATTTGAATTTCCTAATAGACACTTCAATAATATTGAAACATTTTTAATTCAAAATAAATATTTTTAAACAATTTTAATAAATTAAAAAATTTATGTAATTTTATATATTTAGTAAACCTAAATACAAAATCCTAAAGTGACACCTAGGAAAAAAATTTTTTATATCTTATTATTTATGTTTTTACTAATTTGATTTTAAGTACATATAAATAAAAAACATCTGCTTTAAAGGCAGATGTGGTTGCGGCACTAAGACCTTGTCTTGGCATGCATAGACATTCTTTAGTAGACTTGGATACTATAAAAGAATCCACTCTTATTATAGCACATAATTATAAAAAATAAATAACTGTTAAATTTTGTTTGTTGCAACATCCCTAATATATAAAATTTGCTCTAAAAAAATTACTAAATTTGTCTACTCAAAATTATAAGTCTTAATTCATTTTAGTTTGTTAATAAATTAAACATATCATCATATATACTTTTAGAAATCTTCAAAGCTAATTTAAACATTATTAAAACCAAGGTTAAAACAAAATAATTAAAAATTATTAAAATACAAATCAGTTTATTATTTGATCAATTTTATTTTTTTAAGTTCTATTTTTAATAATTTAATTCAATCTTGAACAATTTCAAATGATTCTTTTCAAATTTCTTTACTAGTTAAATCAATATCTAATAAACTTATTGTTTCTAAAGGTGGTAAAGAATTTCCAGAAGACAAGAATTTCATAAAGTTGCTTAAAGCATTTGACTTTTTGTCCATAATTCGCTTAGCTGCAATAATGGCTGCAATCTGACCCACAGCATATTTATAAACATAAAAAATACCAGCATAAAAGTGAGGTACAGCTGTGATAATAGATAATCCTTTTTTATAATCTCCAGATTTTAATTTTTTTAGTTGTGTTTTTGAATAACCTAAATATTTTCTATACATTTCTGCATATAAATCAAATGCTGTTTCACTACTAAATTCTTCACCTTTGTTAATTTTTTCATTAGCTTCAAACTCAAAATTACTAAACATAATTTGGCGTGTGGTTGTAGCAAAAAAATTTTGAATCATTTCAATTAAAATAATGATTTTCATTTTAGAATCATTTTTATACTTATCTAGCAAATAATAGTTTAAAAACATTTCATTTGCAATAGAAGAAATTTCTGCATAAAAAATTGAAACATCAGTATAAATTTTTTGATTTTCCAAAAGTTTTCATGTATGCATTGAATGACCTAATTCATGAACAATGGTATAAACTGATCTTAAAGTTTTATCAAAGTTCATAGAGATGTAATACTTAGTTAATCCTTCGGCACTTCCTATTGAATAAGCTCCTGTTTGTTTTCCAGGTTTGGGCAACCATGATATTCATCTATCATCAAAAGCTTTTTTAACCATATTTACATAATTTTGTCCTAATGGTTTTAAAGCTTCAAGTGCAATTCTTTGAGCATCTTCAATTGAATACTTAGTATTTTTTTTAAAAAGAGGTATAGAGACATCTCAAGGTTCTACTTTATTAAGATTAAATTTATTTTTAATTGCAATCTTAGTTAGTAAACCAAATTCTTTAACCAATGTTGTAAATTTAGATGTTTCTTCATAAATTAATTTAATAAAACTTACTGGGATTTCATCATTGAAAGCAGTTTCGCTCACATAATCATCATGTTTGCGAATTTTAGCATTAGTATTAAAATTCAAGTAAGCATGATATAGTAATTTAGTTAATGTTTCTTTATATCGATAAAATCCATTATATTCAGACAATCATGCAGATTTACGTAACTTTCTATCTGAAGATTTTAACAAAGGAGCTACATCTGATAATGTTTTAATTTTATAGTGTTTACCTTTTGATGATATGGCATCTTCAAATTGAATCTCAGATCTAGTTAATGTATCAAAAATGTCTTCACTTGCATGATTTAAAATAGATAGTTTTGACAAAACTTGTTCTTCTTCATTAGTCAAAATGTGCTTTTCATTTCTAAATGATAAATAAAAATCACGTTCGTATTCTTTGTATTTAGGTAATTTTAAATATTCTTTTATTTGCTTTTTGTTTTTAATAATGTCATTAGATAAATTAGATAATTTTTGTCCTAATTGATTAGATTCAATTGTTATTTGTTGCGATCATCCATTTCATTTAGAATCGGCAATATTTTCATTTAAATTATTGGAAACATAATTAATTAATCTATTAGATAAAAGTTGTAATTTCTTAGATTGTTTTAAAAAATTATCAAATTTATTCAATGTTGAAAAACATTTACCATTATCATAAATATCAATTAATTTCTGATAACTATTTTTCCATTCTTTATGTAAGTCTTCTAATTTAGATTTTTCTAAAATCGCATCAAGGTCTCATGTATATTTGTCATCTAATTTTTTTTTATTCATAAATTAATCTTTTAAAACCACCTTTATATGTTGTTTTTTGCCTTTATGAAGAACAAAGTATTTTGTACTTACTAAGTCTGCAGCTAAAATTGATTGTGGATCAGTTATTCTAGTGTTATTAATACTTATACCTCCGGCTAAAATTAATCGCCTAGCTTCACTTTTAGATTTTGCTAATTGAGATTCAACCAATAAATTAGCAATTGAATAGTCTTCCAAATTAACTGTAATTGTAGGCATATTGTCAATATTATTGTCAGAAAAAGCAGCAATAGATTTTTCTTTTGCATTATCCGCAGCATTTTTTCCATGAACCATTTTAGTTAAAGTATAAGCTAATAGCTGCTTAGTCTCTACAATATCTTTGCCACATTTATTTACAATTTGGTTAATTTCTTCTTCTTCAAAGTCTGTTAACATTAAAAATAATTTTTTCAATTCTTTATCATCTACATTAATTCAATATTGATAAAAAGAATACGGACTTGTTTTATTTGGATCTAACCATAAAGCTCCACTTGCAGTTTTACCTATTTTAGTTCCATCAGATTTAGTCAAAAGAGTCAAAGTCATTCCGTATGCAGTTTTTAACTCTATTCTTCTAATCAAATCCACACCTGCAATAATATTAGATCATTGATCATTACCACCTAATTGCAAAGCAACATCATAATTTTGATTTAAATACAAAAAGTCATAACCTTGCATCACCATATAATTTAATTCTAAAAATGTTAACCCTCTTTCTCATCTAGATTTATAAGCATCAGTTGAAAGCATTTTGTTAACTGAAATATGCTGTCCAATTTGACGTAAAATATCAATTCACTTTAAATTAAGAAGTCAATCAGCATTATTTAAAATAATTGCTTTATTTTCTCCTGAAAAATCTAAAAATTGCTTAATTTGTTTTTGAAAGTTAGTTACATAACCATTTATGTCATTAGTTGATAACATTTTTCTCATGTCAGTTCTGCCTGTTGGATCGCCAATATAACCAGTGCCTCCACCAAGAATTACATATGGTTGGTGACCATGTTTTTGTAAAATATGAGCAACTCTTAAGGTCAATAAATGACCAATATGTAAACTATCAGCTGTTGGATCAAATCCAATATAAAATTTAATCTTTTTATTATTTACCAAGTCTTTTAATTCATCAGGAAAAATAGTTTGAGCAATTAATCCTCTATTAGATAAATATTCAAATACTTTTTTTTTATCCATATGTAATGACCAACTTTTATTCTTCAAATAATTTTATCAATTTAATTGGTTTATAACTAAAACGATGTACATTCATAATAGGCCCATATTTTTTTAATGCATTTGTATGTTGTTTAGTTCCATAACCTTTATGATTTTTAAATCCATAATTTGGATATTTTTTATCAAGTATAATCATTTCTTTGTCACGGTACTGCTTTGCTAAAATACTAGCCATAGCAATTGCATAAGAGGTACAATCGCCTTTAATTAAAGCTTGATATTTATATTTGGAATTTGGTAAATTTTCATAATCTATTAAAATTTTAGAAGCTAAATGTCCATATTCATTAATAATTTCAGTCATTAAAATTTGGCTCCCTAATTTAGGACCATATTTGTCAACTTCATTAGGATTTAATGATTTAATAAAATAAGTAATCTTGTTTTTATTTATGTCATTTACTATTTCTTCACGTTCACAAAAAGAGAGCAATTTACTATCTTTAATCTTCTCATTAAAATAATTACCATTTACTAAAACTCCGCAAACAATTAAATTTCCAGCTCAACACCCTCTGCCCACTTCATCAAGTCCTAAAACATATTCATTTATTTTTAAATTTTGGCGATCATAATGATAATAACTGTTAGTCTTTTTCATAATTTATTTTACCAATAGTACCATTTACTATATTGTTAAATAAAGTTATTAAAGCCTTATTAAAATCTAACTCATTTTTATTAGTGATAAAATTTCTTTTTTTAGCTAAATCATATATAAAATCTTCAAAAGTACATGAAGTTGTAAAATTATCTAAATAATTTATTAACAATTTGGGATAAAAGGTTTTTAAATAATCAAAAGCCCAAATTAAAATATCAGCAATAGGAACAACATGCTCTTTAATAATTCCCATTAAAGTTAATTTTGCACCAGTTATAAATTTATCTATTTTTTTAAATAAAATTCCTGGAGTATCAATTAAGTTAAACATTGAATTTAATTTTATAACTGAAATTGATTTTGTTACTCCGGGTCGATTTTCAGTTTTTACTTTAGTTTTTTTAGATAAAACATTAATAATTGTACTTTTACCAACATTTGGTAGTCCAATGACCATGACATTATAGTTAGGCAATAACAAACCTTTGCTATTTAATTTTTTTGTTTTGCTAAGCATTTTTTGCTCAAATTGATTTAGCAACAAGTGCCGTAAATTATTTTGATACTTATTTGCAAAAATAATTGTGTGATCTTTGGTAACACTTAAATCTGCTAAATCATTCTTTAATGCCAATTTAATTATAGGTTTGTTTGGAAATAAATTTAATAATTCTAGATTACTAGATACACAAATTCCTCTAGCATCTATAATTTCTAAAATTAAATCAATTTTTTTTGCCATATTTTGAATTGCATCTGTTGCAACCTTCATATGACCAGGAAATCAATTAATTTGTGTTTCTTTATCCATTCTTATATCTTCTTCTTATCAGGTTCTGATAGGTAAATATACCCATCAATACCTCTAATAGAAGTAATTGATACTAAACATTTGTCATCAATTGCTCGAATTTTGCGAATTAATCTAGGCACATCAATATACATTGATATGGTAACAATGACTTGACGTTTATCTAGACTATATCCGCCCCTAATATCTTCAATTGATAAACTATGTTGATGACCATCATCATTTAGCATTAAATTGCGAATTTCCATTGTTTTATCAGTATAAATTTCAACTCTTGCTAAACGGTATTTTGGGAATAAAGAGTTCATTATTTGAGAAAACAATACTAAAGATATCAAAGTTCCAACTATGTTAGGCGAAAAGAAAATAGGAACTGATCATGCAAGTTCATCTAAAGTAATAGGTTTTACTTCGCCTGACAATAAAGTATCATATGATCCTGTACCAATGCCTGAATCTTTAAATCTTTCTAAGATCATACTTCCAGGAATATAAGAACCTAATAAAACACCTAAAAGTAGAGTTATCAAATTCACATATACAATTATTGTGGCAATTGATTTATATTTTTTGGTGGCATATCATTGAGTAATAAAATCTGATCCTCCAGATGAACCTCCTGAAATAAAAATAATTGTGTAAAAAAATGAAGATGTCAAAGCAAATAATAAACCATAGCACAATAAACCTACATTTCTTCCAACATCAGCATTAACTTCTCAAAGTCCGGGAACAAAACTTAAACTATTTAAAAAAGCTTTATCATTAAATAAATTAATTACAACTGGATTGGGGTTATCTTTATAAGCTTGTAAAAGTAAATTATGAACTGCATTATTGTTTACATTAGTAAATAATGACAAATCTTCAATGCCAGGTATTTGACCCAGTGCAAAACCAAAAAGATTAGTAATAACTAGATAAATTGTTGTATATAAAGTAAATCTACGCCCAATTTTAAATCATGAAAAAAATATCAAAGGTATATTAATAAAAAGATATAATAATCAAAAAACTAATTGATAAATTAAATTAATATCAATTTTAGCTCCAGTCAATGATAATTGAACGTATGTTATTCTTGCTAACCCCTGAGTAACAGAAGAGATACCAAAGTTGTATAAACCAGTATTTTGAATTAAAAGAATTGATAAAAAACCTTGTATTAAAGCACAAACAATAATTATAAAAATTCGATATCAGGAATTTTTTAATTCATAGAATGAAGCAAAATGTAATAAAGAAGTTGTTAAACGTACTCTTTTAACGTTTGTATATTTATCCGTACTATTGCCAGAAGCAAATGGATTATACTTAACTATTGTTGTGCCAATACTTTTATTTTTAATTGGCAAATCATAAGTGTTTTTTGCTTCCTCATTTTTGAAGTTATTATTTAAATCCATATTTTGTTTATTGCTCATATCTTAAGTTAACAACTAACTTATTAAAAGTTGATTTAATAAAATTTTAGATATATTTAGTTAGTTGTTGCAACAATTTTGTTTTTTTCTTTAATTCTTGCTGATTTACCAGAACGTTCACGCATGTAACTAATGTATGCTCTTCTTACACGACCCTTCTTCTTTAGTTCAATAGAGATATTGGGATTATGAACTTGAAAATTTTTTTCAACCCCAATTCCATCTGTTTCTTTTCTAACAATAAAAGTTTCAGAAATTCCTCTACCCTTTCTTCTTAAAACAACTCCTTCAAATTTTTGAGTTCTAGTTTTTTTATTTTCTATAATTTTGATAGATACAACTACAATATCTCCAGCTTCAAATGCAGGTACATTAGTTTTTAGTTGTGATTTTTCAATACTTTTTAAAATTTGATTTCGATTAATTTTTTTATTTTCCATGGTTTTTTTCCTTTTTAAATTTTAAGTATTTTAAATATAAATCTGGGCGTTTCTCTTTAGTGATACGAATTTTTTCTAAATTATTAAATTTTTTAATTTCCTTGTGATTTCCAGACAATAAAATTTGTGGTACTTTGTACCCATCATAAATACTTGGTCTAGTATATGATGGTTTATCTAATAAATAATCATCAAAAGATTCACTTAACAAACTATCTGAATTAATTACATTAGGTAATAATCTAACAATTGAATCACAAACTACCATTGCTGGCAATTCCCCACCTGTCATAATATAATCACCTATTGATAATGCGCCATCTACATAGTTATAAATGCGATGATCAAATCCTTCATAATGACCAGCAACTAAAATTAAATGTTCAATATTCTTAGACAAATCATATACTAGTGACTGATCTAATTTGGTGCCATCAGGTGATAATAGATAAACTTTAGAATTTTGTGTCCTTACATTTTTTAAGCACCTTACAATTGGATCAAGCATTAATAACATTCCTGCCCCACCACCAAAAATATTATCATCAACTTTTTTGTGTTTTTCAATTGAAAAATCGCGAAAATTAGTAACTTCAATTTGAACTAACTTTTGATCAATTGCTCGTTTAATGATTGAAGTTTCTAGAAATGACTTAATCATTTGGGGAAAAAGTGTTAAAATTGTTATTTTCACAAAAATGCTTACAAAATTTATTTACTTTCTTTAGATGCTTTTTTTACCTTAGAAAGCATAAATTTAGACCAAATACCATGCTGACTTAGTATGTTTTTAACTGTATCAGTTGGTTTAGCTCCTTTATTTAATCATTCCAATACTAATTCTTCATCAATAACAAATTTACCATCAATGGGGTTCATATTGCCTAAAAGTGCAATATACTTACCATCACGTTTAACTCTAGAATCAACTGCAACAATTCTAAAACTAGGTAAACGCTTACGACCCATACGCATTAATCTTAGTTTAACCAATGTTTTAACTCCTAATATGAAAATTAATTCATTCTAACAAATGAATATTTATGTGTCAAGGTAAAATACCTAACACTTATTTATTTAAATTAGAATATTGAAATAATAAAATTCCCGTTGCAACTGAAACATTTAAAGATTCAATTTGAGAATTTATAGGAATATGAACTCTATAATCTGCTTCCTTGACTAATATAGGGCTTATTCCCTTTTCTTCATTTCCCACAATTAATATCATTTTGTCAATATTAATATTCTTATAATTTTCACTACCAGACCCTAAGTAAGAAGCTACTGATCAAAAACCAACATTTTGCAATTTTTGAATTGCATATCGTAAATTAGATACTACAACTAAATCTAAATAAAAAATTGCCCCCATACTCGCTTTAACAACATGAGTATTTATGGGTGCTTGATTGTTATTTTTGTATATTATTCCATCAACATTTGCAGCCAAAGATGTTCTTAAAATAGCTCCAAAATTACCTGGATCCATAATTTCATCCAAAACAAGAATTAAACTTTTATCTTTATCTTTAACTTTATCAATTAATTGATCAATACTCTTATGTAAATTTTGTGTCAAAACTCTAGCAACAATTCCTTGATGATTAACAGATTTCCCAATTTGAGTATCAAATCAATTAATTGAATGCATTTCAACTTTAATGTTGCCTTGTTTTGCTAATGAATAAATGTCTTTGTCTTGTTTTAGCAAACATACTAAATCAATATTTAAATTATTTTTAATAGCATCATAAACACTTTTTTTACCTATCAAATAAATAGGTGAATTTGATATTTTATTTTTTTTATAAGTCATAATTTATAAATTTATATTAGCTTTTTAAGAATTAATTTTGAACGTAATTTATCTGCAATTTCAAATTCTTTATTTTTTATTTTTAAATTTCATTCTTTAATTAATTCAATATTAGATTTTGTATGAATGTTTGGAACTTTAATTGCATAAATTGATAAACATCATAACAACTCTTCACACAAAGTAATTAATTTATTGTAATCTTTGTTATTTTGAGCAGCATTGATATTTGAAACTAAACTTCAAATTGCTTTCGTTGCATTAGCAAAATTTAAATCATTTTCAATAGCTAAACTAAATTCATAATTAGGAGTCAAATTAGTAGGAAGTGATTTATTTGCTAATATTAACAAGGTTTTACTTTTGTTTAAAGTTAAAAAAATTTTATCAATATCTTTAATTGCAGATTGCAATAATGAATTATTAAAATTTAATGGTGATCGGTAATGTGTTTGATAAAAAATTCATCTTATTACTGAGTAACTATAATTTTCTAATAGATGTTTTACGTATATAAAATTATTTGTTGATTTAGACATTTTTTCATTGCCAATGGTTAAATGCCCAATGTGCATTCACACTTTAGCAATATTTTCATCATAAAGTGCATAATGCTGAGCATTTTCATTTTCATGATGAGGAAATCTCAAATCTATTCCGCCACCATGAATATTAATTGATTTGCCATTAAAATGTGTGTTAATTAAATAAGAACACTCTGTATGTCAACCCGGTCTTCCTTTACCTCACGGAGATTCTCAAACCTTTCCAATTGATGTTTTTTTTCACAAAACAAAATCTAAAGGATTTTTTTTATCTGGATTAACATCAATACGCTCTCCAATAGATAATTCTTCTAATTTCATTTTAGATAAACTGCCATAGTGTGGAACAATTGAAATATCAAAATAAACATTCCCATTAATTACATAAGCAGCATTTTTGCTTATTAATTTGGAAATATAATTAATTATCCCATCAATGTTTTCTGAAACACGAGGATTTTCCATAGAAGTAACATTTAATTTATTGATTAACTCTAAGTAAGCATTTGTATAATTTGCAGATAAAACAAGTTCTGGAATGTTTTCAATTTTAGCTTGATTGATAATCTTATCATCAATATCTGTTATATTATGAACATAATTAATTTTTATTTTTTTAAACTGTAAATATTTAACTAAAACATCAAAAGTTATTAAAGGTCTAATATTGCCTAAATGAACATTATTGTAGACTGTTGGACCACACACATATAAGCTTATAAATTTATCTTTTAATTCATAATATTTTTCTAAGTAATTATCAAAAATTTTCATACTTTAAATTGTTTATGAAACCATTAATTCTGTTAATCTATAATTTTTATCCAGGATTGATTATAAAATTTAACCTAAAATAAAACAAAATTATGCATTGCTGTGTTTTTTTAAAATTAAATTAAACCTAACAAATGGACAATTTTAATAAAAAATTTTCTTGTTTTAGTTAATCATATTTTAGTAAAAATAAGTTCATCCATATTACTAATATAAATAAGTTCTTTAATAATTGGTATATGATATTCAATTAAAGCATCTGAAAAAGCAAAACTACAATGTTCTGTAACTTGCATTGTTTTTTTTGAAAATTCAATAAATTTATTAAACAATAAATGAAATTTAATTTTTTTATTTGTTTTTATTTGAGCATATTGAAAAAGTAAATTTAAATTTTGATTTTCAAATTCTAAAGGATTAATAATAAAAAATAAGTTGTTTAAATGATTAAACAAAATTTTATTTAATTTATTAGTTACAGACTCAAAAAAATTTATTATTACAAAATCATATTTTTTAAAAGAATATATAGTTTTTAAAAAATTAGATATTAGAGTAGATAATGAATTCTTATCCATTGACATTAATCATTTATAGTCAGATTCCTGAAGATTAATTAAGTCTAAATTGATAGAGTGCACTCTTGTTATAATATCTTGAATTTTATTCTGTTTGTTTACATAATTTGTAAAAGTTCCATTGCAATATGTTGTTAATAAGCTATTATCTTGACATAAATAATTTAAATTTATAAACAAAACATTGTTGCCGGCCACTATTAAAGAGTCTGCTAATCCTAGTGCAACTGATGTTTTTCCTGTTTTGTCAGTAGAAGACATAATGCCAATTATAGTCATATAAAATTAACTAAATTTAATTTCTTTTCAAGAGCGAGGAAATTTTGAAGCAGTTTTTTTTATTTTTTGAAATCATACATTAACATTTAATTTAGGTTTTAAAGAAATTATTTCATTTTTTAAAAAAACTAATCCCAATTCATTTAACATGGGTTCAGCATTTAAAATTTCTTTTTCAAAATTTAAAGATTTTAAATGTAATATGTATTTACCTTGTTTTATTCATCTACAAAACAATTCATTCATTATAGAAATAGAACCAACAGCTCTACTAATTCCTAAATCAAAATTTTCAGTTAAAGTAAAATCTAAATTTTCAGCTCTTTTTGAAATTATATTCACATTTTTTAAATTTAATTCATTAATTACTTTTTGCAAAAATAAACACTTTTTTTTGTTAGCTTCCACCAATGTTACTAATATATTTGGATAAAAAATGGCTATTACAATACCAGGTATGCCATTCCCAGAACCGATATCAATAATTTTATTAATTTTAAAAATATTATCATTTAAAAAAACTATTGAATTTAATGTATCTAAAATTAAATTGGAATTAATATCTTCTTTATTTTTAAAACCTGTTAAATTAAATTTTTGATTAAATTCAAAAATAAGATTGACATATTTTTCTGCCAGTAATTTATTGTTTTTTTGCATTTTTTATTTTTTGCCTTTTTTTAGATTTAGTAAATTAAATTTAATTGCAATTAAATCTGGTAAATTAATTCCGCTAATTCTAGATGCCTGTGATAAATTTAATGGTTTAATTTTAGTAAGTTTATCAATAGCTTCGTTGGATAAATTAAGGACAGAAGAATAGTCAAAATTCTTTGGTATACAAATTTTTTCTAAATTATTCATGGAATTAAATGTTTTTAAATTATTTTTTATATATCCTTCATATTTAATTTCAATTTCAATAATACTAATTTCATTTTCAGTTAACTTAAAATTGTTTAAGTTTAATTCATTAATAAGTTCTTTTAATTTAATTTCTGGGCGCTTTAAATATTGGTATAAAGTAAAATTGGTATTTTTAGTTTGCTTTCTTAAATTTTCATATTTACCAACGTTATTTTCTTTTAAAAAAGAAATAAATTTTTTAATTTTTTTACTTGAAAATAAATAATTTGAATAAACTGCATGGCTTACTAATCCAATTTTTTTCCCATAAGTAATCAATCTTAATTGAGCATTATCATGACGTAAAATTAACCTATGCTCTGCTCTTGAAGTCAAAAGTCTATATGGTTCAGTCACTCCTTTTGTTACTAAATCATCAATCAATACACCTATGTATGCTTCATTTCTTTTTAAAATTAAAGGTTTTTTATTTTGAAGTCTCAAAGCTGCATTAATACCTGCCATTAAACCCTGTCCTGCAGCTTCTTCATAGCCGCTAGAACCATTGATTTGACCAGCAGTATATAAATTTCTTATTAATTTGGTTTCTAATGTTGGCAAAAGTTGCAAAGGATCAATAGCATCATATTCAATTGCATAACCATATGAGATAACTTTACAATTTTTTAAACCTGGTAATGTTCTTATTAACTTATCTTGAATATCTATAGAAAATGAAGTAGAAAAACCACCTAAATACATTGTATTTAAATTTAATGATTCCGGTTCTAAAAATAATTGATGTCTTTCTTTGCTTGAAAAACGAAAAATTTTATCTTCAATGCTAGGGCAATATCTTGGACCGACACTTTTAATTTGACCAGAAAACATTGCTGAATCTTTAAAATTTTTTTTAATAATATCATGTGTTTGTTTATTTGTATGTATCAAATAACAAGGAAGTTGTTTAGATAAAGGAATAAATTTGTTAGTTGAATAACTAAATGAATATTTCCCAGAACTTCCTAATTCCATGGATGTTTGAGAATAATCAATTGTTTCCTTGGCAATACGTGGGGGGGTCCCTGTTTTTAAACGAATTAATTTAAATCCTAATTCTAATAAATTTTTAGATAAACCATCACTTCTTAAAAATTTTTGCGGCCCTTCTTTGAATTGATTTTTACCTTGGTGAACAATAGATTCCATATATGTTCCAGTTGTTAAAATCACAGCATCGCTTTTTACAGTTTTTTGCTTTCTTAAACAAACACCATAAACTTTATTATTTTTAGTTAAAATTGAAACCACTTCATCTTCAATAATTTTAATATTTAAGTTTTTTTTAATTTGTGCCAAAAACCACTTATGATATTTAACCTTATCTATCTGGGCGCGCAATGCTTGAACTGCTGGACCTTTAGAACTATTTAATAATTTCATCTGTAATTGACAAGCATCTGCTGCCAATGCTTGCATTCCACCTAAAGCATCTATTTCCCTAGTAACAATACCTTTAGCAGGACCACCAATAGAGGGATTACAAGGACAATTAGCAATATATTTTTTGCTAAGAACAATTAAAAGCACTTGGCATCCCATTTTAGCACTACTAAATGCTGCTTCTAAACCAGCATGACCTGCTCCAACTACTGCAACAATTGGTTTTTGGTTATTAATTTTTGGCATTATTTATCTAATTTAAATCTAATAGTATTTTATTGACTATTGGAATATTACTCTTTATTTGATTACTTAAATGCTTTCAAAAACTAGTAGACAAGTCTAAAATGTTGGCATTAACATTTTTTTCAATTAAATTAATTGCTTTTAAAGAAATATCAAATTTTTTATTATATTCATAATCATCACTTAAAAAATTTACCACACAAACAGTATTAAATTTTAAAAAATGATTTTTATGCATCTCTTTTTCATAAATAGACTGAATCTTGTTAAAAAGATCTATTTTAATTCTACTAATGTCAGTGTTTTCTAAAAAAATACTAGAACCATATATAGGCATTCATTGTGTTTCCATAACTTCAAAAGGTAAATTAAAAAAATTCCCTAATTCTACTAACTGTTCTTTAGTAAGATTACGCAAAGGTTGCAAAATAAGTAAATTTAATTCTTTTAAGCTTTGCATATATTGCAAATAAATTTCTTTGCTTTCGTTGTAAACATTATTAAAAAATGTTCCATCAGATATACAATAAATAGGTAAGTTTAAATCATACATAGTTTTAGACAATACATCAATAAATGTATTAGTAATGGTTGCCAATTGATTTTGTAAACCCATTGTTTGAGAAATATTAGTTCAAAATGCATCATTTGCCTTAATAGTTATAAGTTTTAAATTCAAAATTTTTTCAAACAAATTGGAAACTTTAGTTTTTTCATCTTCTGAAATTAACCCTGTATCTATATGAACAAATAAAACCTGATGACCAAGAGCTTGTCTCAAAATGGTAGCAAGAATAGCTGAATTTAAATCATAATTCACTAAACAAATTACATAATTTTGTCCTATTCTTGATCGAATAGAATAAATTTTATCTTTAAGGTATGAACTAGGATTTCAACTACTATTTATCATTATAAAACTTACTGCCCTTGTAAATGTTTAATATACAAAATATTTATTTCATAGTGATTATTATAAATAATTAATTTATTTATTTGTAATTAAGACATTTTGAATTAAAATAGAATGTAAATAACAAGACAAACAAACAAATAAAATATAAAATTTAAGTTGAATAATACATTTATATATTTACGAGGTTCTTAATATGTCATTAAAACAAGTTTATGAAGCTATTGGAATGGCTGATACAGGTAGAATTGGATACGTTCATAGTGATGATGAAAAATGTCATGTTGAAATTGATTTACCAAAAAGTGTAGGCGGCAAAGGTGAAAAAAGTAATCCTGAGCAATTGTTTGCTTGTGGATATGCTGCATGTTTTTCATCAATTGCATTGTATACATGTAAAAGATGAAAACTTAATGTTGAATCTCTTCCTGTAACTGTTAAAGTAAAACTATACAATGAAGATACTAATCCTTTTGCTTTTCATTTAAAAGTTGAAATTCATGCTTGAATAAAAGATGTAAGTCAAGAAGATGCTGAAAAAATAATTAAAGAAGCTCATCACAATTGTGCATACTCAAATATTGTAAAAGATGGAGTAGTAGAAAAATTATTTGTTAATGATAAAGAAATTATGCTTTAATTAATCTTTTCAAATTTCTTCAAATAATATAGGAATGCCCAAATCTTGGGCATTTTTTATTTTTAAATTTGTGGGATTTTTGCCAGCAAGAACATAATCTATGTTATGACTAACTGTACTTTTAAATGTAGCATTAAATTTATTTTGCATTATTTCTTTTATTTCGTTTCTTGAAATTGAAAATGCACCTGTAATTAAAAATGATTTATTTAAATATGGAGAATTTAAATTTAATGAATATTTAGAATTTAGATTTTCATCCATATTTATTTTCAATTTTTTTAATTGATCTAATAATTCTTGGTTGCCAGGAGTATTAAATCAATCAACAATTGATTTAGCAACAATTGGACCCACATCTTTTATTGTGCATAAATCATCTAATGAAGCAAGTTTAAGATTATCCATAGTTTTATATCTATTTGCTAAAATTTTGGCAGTAGTAAGACCAACATGTCTAATGCCTAAACCAAATAATAAATTACTTAAATTTCGTGATTTAGATTTTTCAATGGAAATTAAAATATTATTCATTTTCTTATGTTTAATTTTAAATGCATTAGCAATAATATTGTCTTGCTTTTCTCATAAATAATACAAATCAACAATACTTTCAATAAACCGGTTTTGATAAAGAAGTTCAATTATTTTATCTGAAACATTTTCAATATTCATTGCATCACGACTACAATAATGAATAATTCCTTGTAATGTTCTTGCAGGGCAAAGTAAATTAATACAATATTGATCAACTTCCCCCTCAATTTTTTCCAAAGGTTGTTTGCATTCAGGACAACTAGTTGCGATTTCAAATACTTTAACATTGTTGTTTCGTTTTTCAATTATCACATCTAATACTTTTGGAATAATATCTCCAGCTTTGTAAATAGAAACATAGTCATTTATTCTAATATCTTTGTCTTTAATGTAATCATAATTATGCAATGTTGCATTGGAAATAGATGTGCCATCAATACTAATAGTTTTCAACTTTGCAATATAATTAATTTTTCCAGTTCTCCCCACTGTTGTTACAATATCTTTTAATTGTGTAATTACCTTATTGGCTGGAAATTTATATGCTATGGCCCAACGAGGAAACTTGCTTGTATTCCCAATTAAAGAATACTTGGAAATATCATTTAATTTAATAACAACTCCATCAATAGAATAATTCATATGCAAACGTTTTGAATGAAATTCTTTAATTTTAATTCAAGCATCATTTATGTCTTGAGCAAAATTAATTTCAGGAGCAACTTCAAAACCTCATTTTTTAATTTGTTGAATAACATCTCAATGAGTTTTAAATCCTAATTCAAAAGCATTAGGAATATAATACAAATACGCACATAAATTACGCTGTGCAGTTATTTTGGAATCTAAATTTCTTAAAGAACCAGCTGCTAAATTTCTTGCATTAGCAAATTTTTTATCATCTGGTAAAATGGAATTAATTTTTTTAAAATTTTCTTTTGTAATAAAAACTTCTCCCCTAATTGTAAGTTTTTTAAGACCAGATTTAATTTTTAAAGGAATAGATCTAATAGATCTAACATTTTCTGTTACATCCTCACCATTAATTCCATCACCTCTAGTAATGGCATAAGTAAGTTCATCATTTTCATAAATTAACGAAATACTTAGTCCATCAATCTTAGGTTCAATAACATATTGATTATTAGAGGTGTTGATTATTTCATTTATTTGTTTGTTAAAATTTAGAATATCACTTTCGTTAAAAGCATTGTTAAGTGAAAGCATGGGAAATTCGTGTGAAACTTTTATAAATTTACTTAAAACAATACCTCCTACTCTAGAAGTAGGAGAATTTTTATCTTTTCATTCAGGGTATTTTTTTTCTAATTGAATTAATTGTTTTAATTTCTCATCATAAATTTCATCAGGAACAATGGGGTTGTCTAATGCATAATATGCATGTTCTCATTCTAATAATAGTTTAACTAATTCATCCATAAGTTTTTTATCAGACATAATTGAACCCACATTAAATAAAGTTATAAATTCCTATTAAAGTTGTAATAAATAGCGAAAATGTTGAAATAAAAATAACAAAAAATATTTTAGTATATGTTTTACTTATAGATAAGTCATTTAACAAAAAACTAATTAAAATTACAAAGAATAATCAAGATACATTAAAATTTAAACCTAAATTAATTCTATCAATAATATTTGTAGATAAAGGATTTCATACTACTAAAAATAAAATAATAGAATTTAATAAATAAAAGTTTTTTTCAATATCAATTTCAAATAAATATTTTTTCTTGCCATTTGTAATGGTTGAGTTAGTTAAATTATTTTCTTGATTTATTAGCAACAGTTTATTATCATTGTTTAAGCAATAAGATTTTTCTTTTACAAAAAAAGTAAATCGCTTTTTTTTATTTAAAAGAAAAAAGTTTAGTTTGTTGAAAATAACTAAATTTTTAACAAAAATAACATAAAAACAATATAAAAACAAAATTACATTTAAACATCAAAAAGAGATATTTATAGTTCAGCAAAAAATATTATTAACAAAATTTTCTGAATAACTAGAATATAATGTTGAAAATTTATCAATAAAAAAAGTTCATGAATTTAACTGAAAATGAAAAATACCACCACTAAAGGACAAAAAAATAGAAACAAAATATAATATCAAAATAAAAAAAATTATTAATGTCCAAATGTGATTACTTAAAAATAATTCTATTTTTTTAATAAATATTTTGAATTTAACTAGCCTAATACATGCAAATCATGCAATGTAAATAAATATTAAAATTATCAATAAAATAATTGTAGCAATATATCAAATATTTAAAATTAAAAAAATTAATATTAGTGCAGGCCCTAAGGAATAAATTATAAAACTAGTTAAATAATGTTGTTCTCTAGATATGATATTAATTAAGAACTTTGTAAATGTAATAGCAAATATGAGAAAAATAAATATTTGAGACATTGAATAAACAGATAAAATAACTAATGTATAAAAGAAATCTGATTGAAAACCAACTTTATTTTTTAAAGAATAAAATGTTAAATACAATAACAAAATTGATATTGGAATTAATCAAGATATCCCATTTAAAGAATTATTTAAGAATAAAAATAAGATAGTATTTAGTGCAACAACAACAAAAAAAATAACAATTAATTTTAAATAATTATGTTTACTAAAATAATTTTCAAAGCAACCAAAAATGGTTAATGATGTAATAATGGAATAAATGCTTAATAATGAATAAACACCAAAATATGAATTATAAGGGCTAAAGAGAGTGTCTTGTTGAATTTGAAACACAAAAATTCATAACTTATTTAATGAATTTCAAGCACTATATTGAATAATATTGGGATCTATGCTAGGACTAAAAACTAGATCATTTCAAGTTACATTCCTAGAAAAATATTGATATAAAATACTTTCATAAGATAAGTAATCCTGTGATGCAATTAACTCATTGTCATGTTTAATATTATTTGATAAAAATCATGTAGCAAATAAAAATAAAGAGAAAAAAAATATAAGACATAATTTTTTTCAAGAAATAATTTCAAAAGAAATGCTATATTTCCAATTAAAACAATAAATAAAAAATAAAAAAACTTGAACAATTATCAAAATTATGCCATAACCAATAAAATTAACTGGTGATACAAAAATTGGTATTGAAACAATAAAAACAACAGTTTGGAAAATAAAAAATCCTAAACTAGTTGTAATTAGAGAATTGTAATATGGAAATATTTTTTTAATAATTTTTCCAATAAAATAACTATTAAAAAAATAAAATAGCGGGATCACGCACGCACCAACTATGGTTAAGGGCAAGCGAACCAGACCTCCGCTAATTATCATTGTTCTTGAATTAAAAATTAATTCAGATTATCATAATGGAGCAGATGACGAGAATCGGACTCGCGTCTCAACCTTGGCAAGGTTGCATTCTACCATTGAACTACATCTGCACTAATATAACAAAAAAATTATACCATTAATTAACATATTTTTAAATTCTGCTTATATGTTATGTTCATTATTTATTATGTATTATATTTAATAAATTTTTTATGTAGTTTTAGGCATCACTAAGTTAAATTTTCATATTTTATATAACGCTAAATAAATCTATTGCTTGTAATTTAAAATTTTGAACCACAACTAGCAATAATAACAATATTGCTTGATATGCTTATTTAGACTAGTTCATTATTTATAATTCTTTTTTAATGTTGTATATTCTAATTGAAGTAATTTATTGTAATTATTTAATGAATCTTTTATTGTATTTTTATAAAGCAAAAAAACACAATTAAATTTTAAATACTGCATAATTTAAGCAAATATTTTAATTTGAAAGGTTATATAGAAAATGAATAATCAAAAAAAATCTAAAAATAAAATTACTAAAAAAAATATGCATGATTTAAATGATACAAATGAACATGAAGATAAACACTCTTCGATGAAAATTAAAAAAATGAAATAATTAATGTTTTAAGACTAATAACTTAAATCTCTTGCATAAAACCAAATTAACTACTAAATGTAACTTTATTGTTATTTTCTCTAAAAAATACATATAGGCATAAAAATTCTAATCTAAATAAAGGTTAGAATTTTTTGTCTATTTTTACTTAATTTAAAAATAAACATAAATTTTTTTAATTAAAAGAAATAAAATTTGCAAAAGAAATTATTAAAATAATTAAGTATAAATTCTAAATATTAGATACAAAAAAATAATTTTTTAAAAATTTTTATTAATTAAGAAACGAATAAGTTTTTATGAAAAAAGTAAAATTATTTTTACCTTGATTATTTTTATTTTTTGGATTCACATTTATTGCTATAACGTCATGTTCTACTTCAGAAAGTGTTTCAAAAGAATTACTTCCTTACGATAACAATCAAGAATCACTTAACAAGATTGGAGATAATGTAGAATCATCTGATTTTTATATAAATAAAGATTTAACATTAGAAAGCATTGAAAGCAAAGATATTTCATGAAAATATGCATCAAACTATCCGCAATTAAAAATGATTGTAACTATTGAAGCAAAAAAAGATAAAGATTTAATTGCAAGTTTGGATAAAGAAGTAAATAATGTTGTGTACTTTAAGTTCTCATTACATGATGGTATAAATAATTTGAACTATTATAGTAACTCTACATATTTTAGTATGGTTTTAAATAAATTTATTGCTTATTTATACTTTAAGTTTTTAGTATTCTGACTAATTTTAATTACTATTAATTATTTTTAAAAGATTTTTGATAACTAATTTTTTGAATAAATATTCTTTTTAAAAAACATATGACTTAAGCATAAAATTTAATATTACATATGATGAATAATTGTTTTAATTAAAGGGTTTCTTCTTTTATTTCTTCAAATATAATGATTTGCAATATTAGATGCAACTTCTGAAATAGAACTTTCATTAAAAGTTTTTTTATCAAATTGTTTTTTTAATTCTTCTTTGATAGCTTGTTTAATGACATGAGTCATTTTAGTAATTAAAGGGGCAGATTCTTTAGCAAAAAAGCAACCTCTTGTAATAACAATTGGTAAATTAACAATGTCATTTTTTTCTTTGTTTATAAGAAGAATAATTGTAAATATACCGTCTTCACTCAAAATTTTTCTTTCTTTTAAAATTTTAACTGAATTATTAGATGTTGCATGACCTTCTATATAAACTGATTCAGCATTAAAAAATTGGTCTGAATAATATAGTTCATGATCAATTAAGTAAAGCATATCTCCATTTTTAGCAATAACAATATTCTCACTATCCATGCCAACTTCAATAGCAATTTTTTTAATTTTTTGAAACATTTTATATTCACCATGAATTGGCATAACATACTTAGGATTTAATAAACGCAACATTAATTGCAATTCTTGTTTGGTTGCATGACCTGATGCATGTAAACGTAATTGTGGAGAATTTTCATAAATGATTACTCCATGTTTAGATAATTCATTTAGTAAATGCTCTACGCTTGCATAATTGCCCGGGATGGGATTAGAAGACATAATAATTGTGTCAGTTGGTTTTAATGTAACTCATGAGTGTTTGCCCCTTGCCATTACATTTAAAGCAGCTAACTCTTCGCCTTGTGAACCTGTACAAAAAATAATAATATTTTCGTCTTCATATTTTTTTAATTCACGAGGTGATATTAAGTCAGAATCTTTGATGTTAATATATCCAACTTTTCTAGATGTTGTAACATTAGCTTCCATTGATTTCCCTAATAAACAAATTTTTCTTCCTTTGTTTAAAGCTATTTCAATAACCTCATTAATTCTTGTTGTATTGGATGCAAAAGTTGTCATAATGACTCTGCCAGGAGCATCAGTAATAATTTTGTTTATATTCGCATATATCCCTCGCTCAGATAAACTAAAACCTGGCACTTCAGCATTAGTGGTTTCTGTCATAAATAAATCAATACCGCGGTTAGAAATTTCTACAACTTTTTGCATATCTAATTCTTCATTTTGAGATGCAAAATCAAACCGATAATCACCACTTTCAACAATATTGCCATTTGGGGTTTGAACACATACACCAAAAGAATCTGGGATAGAATGGTTTACCCGATAAAAATCGATTGTAAAATATTTAGTTTTAAATTTAGAAAAGTCATCATACACAACAATATTGGTTGGATTAATATTTTTATGTTCTTGAATTTTTCTATTAATAAATTCAGCAGCAATTTTAGGAGCATATATTACTGGAACTTCAATATCTTTAAGCAAATATGGTAATCCGCCAATATGGTCTTCATGACCATGAGTTATAACAATAGCTTTTAATTTATTAGCATTTGTTTTTAAATAACTAAAATTTGCTACTATTCCATCAATTCCTAATAATTCTTCATGAGCAAATTTAATACCACAATCAATTACAATTATTTCATCTTTATACTCAATTCCATACATGTTCTTCCCAATTTCATCAAGTCCACCAAAAGCATAAATTTTTGTTGGTTCTTTTCCCAATAAATTTGATTTATCTATTTCATTAATCATTTTTATCTCCGATAATAATGTATATATGCAAACTTTTCAAAGTTTCCCAGGAATTTCAATGTTAAAAAATTTAAATAATATTTAAGATATAATTTATTCTTATTGAACCGTGTTTATAAATAGCACATTTGTAATAAATATCTCAATATCTATTTTTTAGCATTTAATAAATCTGTATTCAAAATATAATTACATTATATTAAATTAGAATAAAATTAGTGTTTATTAAATTTTATTTTTGTATTTAAATATATTATAACTAAAATTAAATATCAGGGTGGTGGAAAGGTAGACACGTAAGCTTGAGGTGCTTATGGGTAAAACTGTGCCGGTTCAAGTCCGGTCCCTGATACCATTTATAAAAACAACTAAAGTGCATCCATATGCACTTTTTTTAGTTAAAACAAAAAAACCAAAAGAGTTATTAAACAACTTTTGGTTTTCTGTAATTTTTATTTTAAATAACTACTAAATTAATGTGGAGCTTTTCTAACAAAATATCAATGCTTATTGTTGTAGTTGTCAATACAAATAGAAGTTAATTCAATTTGCTTATCCAATGATCACAAAGCTTCCTTTTTAAAATTAAATGAAGAATCTACTTGCATTAAATATTTGTATTTAGAAAAAGCAACTAATTTAGTAGCAACATAATTAGCATCATTATCATTAACATTAAAATTAGTTTTTAATACATTAGCAAAGTCATTCATATTGTTTTGCATTATTGCAGTTTTTGCTTTTGTACATATTTCATTATCATGGTTAATTAAATTACGAAGAGTCTCTAGTCGGTTGTAACGTTTATTAGCAGATTTTTCCTCAATTAAAACTGGGCCAAAACATATACCTGCAAATGTGAATAAAATCACACATAACAAGATATTTCCAGTTAATGAATCATTTAAACTTAATCGATAATCTTGGACACTTCAATTAGGATCATTAGAATTATTAATTAAATTAGTTAAATCAGTATCACTTAAACCTATCTGATGACCAACTAAACCTGTATTTACAAAAGGTTGAATAACACTCAATAATAAACTAAATGAGACCAAAATAAAACTTGCTCATCCAGTAAATTTGAAATATTTATTTTGTTCTGTTTGAACTCGATTAGTTTTTCGATTCATTAATCCGCCAAAAATTGCAAATGCAATAAATCCAAAAGCAAACAATGAAACCCAAGTTGCCATTAAATCAGCAAAATTAATTAATTTAGCTTGTGAAGAAAAACCAGCACCATCGTATGCACCAGCATAACCGCCAGGGAAATAACCTAAACCACCTATTGTACAAAAAATGATAATTGCTGGAATACTTAAAGCACATGTATATAATGTGCCTAATCAAGGGCGTGGTTTATTTAAAAGAACTAAAGATTTAGTTGGAACAACTAATTCACCTTCTTGTACAAGATCTTCAACAAAACGTGGTGCTCATGCCCCAAAACCATTAATAATTCCTAAAACACCAACAGCAATTAAAATATTAATTACACCAAATAATCATGAAACATTTTTAGACTTTAATCAATCTTGGAAAGAATAAAAACTACCACCAGCACTACCCAAAGACATTGAGATAGCAATTGTTAGATAAATTATAGTAACTATTACCAATCCAATAAAAATAGCTTTTGGTGTTTTTTTAGGTTCTTTCATTTCTGATTGTAAACCAGCAGTTACATAAAAACCATCAAATGCGAAGAAAATAGCAGCCATTGCTCCAAAAATTCCAAATCCAGGAGTTAAATTAAAAAAGTCAACTGCTTTATTATTTCATCATTCAGGAGCATCTGTATTATTTATTCCACCTGAAATAACAGTTCCAGTAGCATCTGTAACTGGCATTGCAGCTAAAACAAATCCTAAAATAGCAACAACAGCTAGTGGAATAAATTTTAAAGAAGTAATAATTCAATTTTGAATATTTGTTGCTTTAGAAGAAAGACCACAAACAAAAATAAAATACACAGAAATAACTAATACAATAACCATTCAAATAGCTCAGTCATTGGCTGTATTAAAACTATTATTAACACCAAAACCAGCTAAAGCATCTTGAAGCGAGACGATTACATAAATCGGCATGAAGAAAAAAGTTAAGGGCAAATAAATGAAGGTCATAAAGTACTTACAACCTTTGTAAATATATTTACCATTAAATTCTTTACACCATCCAATTAATGATAAATTGTCATTTCGAGCACTTGCAATTTCAATTAAAGCTAGTGCCATACAAATTACAGCAAATGCTGCAACAACTCAAGCAAAAATAGCTCAATATAAATTTGCTCCTGAATATTCTAAAACTTTGCTGGATTTAAAAAAGATACCAGCACCAACTGAACTACCAATAACAATCATAATTGCACTAATAAAACCAATTTTCTTGCTTGTAGGGGCATTAGCAAGAGATCGTTCAGGTTCAGGTTTTTTCATCTTATTCTTATAAATAACTAGCGAACCATCATTCGCATACTCATTATTTATTGAACCATTATTAAGACTCATAAATAACTCCAATCAAAATAAATAATTTTTTTATTGTTTTAAACATCTTCTCGATACAAAGGCATTGACATACATCTTGCACTGCCCATACCCAAAGACAATTGATTGCCATGGAAAGGCAATACTTTAATACCTGCTTTCACTAAAGCTTCTTCAGTTTTTTTATTTCTAGAATAACCAACAACTACTCCTGGTTCAATAACAAGATAATTGGTTGCATCAAAATTAGTTTCAATATTTATATCAATTTGTGAAGCATTTGCGCCGGCTACTGGAATTAAAATTGGTTTTTTACCAATAATCATGCTTAAAGCTTTTTCTAAATTCACATTTAATTCTTTTGGCGCAGATACTTTGTTATTAGATATATTAATTTCTCAAACCTTTAAAACAGATAACATGTTTGGTGAATACAAAAATTTATTGTAATCTAACATTGTTAATCATGTATCTAAATGCATTAAATTTGGCATTTTAGGTACATTAATTGCATAAATTTTAGTGAATGTACATTCTTTATTCTTAGAAATATTTTTAGCAAGTTCTTTAATTGTTTCCATTTTGGTTCTCTCAGAGACACCAACAACTAAAGTTTTCTTATTGTAGACAAAAACATCACCGCCTTCAATATCTAATCCTTTTGTAGGTGTAATATATTTAGGGGTATTTTGAAAACGTTCATTATATTTAAAAATAAAATTAGCAAATAAAACTTCACGACGTCTAACATTATGTTTCATTCAATGAATTGTTGCTCCATTTCCTACACTTGCAAAAGGATCACGTGTAAAATAGAGATTAGGCATTGGTTCTACAATTAAATAAGGTTGTCCTTTTATATTTAAATCAGAACTTAAAATACCACCCATCATGAAGTCAACCATTTCACGATTACTTTTTTGTTTGGTTAAAAAATCATAAACTTTTTTACTTAGTTCAGATGTTAATTTAGGTGTCGCTTCATTTAAATATTGATCAATAAATTCTTTTTTAACTTTGCTATCAACTTTAGAATAAGTTTGTGAAACAAGGTCTGCTAATTCAATTACATTAACTCCTTGATTTTTTAATACTGTTGTAAAGTTATCGTGTTCTAAACGTGCAGTTTCTGGTTCTAATGTAGCTGCAAATAGCAATTCATCTAATCTACTTGGGTCTAAAAAATTTAACTCCCTACCAGGACGGTGTACTAACACGTCACGTAACTTTCCAATTTCACTATAGACATGTATACCATTTTCTTTTATGCTCATAAATATAAATTGTCCTCTATGTTACAAAGCAACTCTAACTTAATGTTAAAGTTAGTTAATTTTAATACAATAAATATTTTATTAATTAATATTTTTATCTATTTATTTACAAACAATTTTAAAATGTCCTCATCATTTTGAGGAATTCTAGAAAAAGTATCAATAATTATGGAAACAGCTTTATCAATTAATTTAGTTGTTATATTGCTTTGTAAACTCAAACGAATTAAACAATTATTTGCTGGAGCTGCTGGCGGCAAAATAGGATTAACATAAACACCATTATTAAAAAGATATTTACATAAAACTAATGTCCTTAATTCTGAACCAGAATATATTGGAATAATTGGAACATCTATATGACCTCCAATTTTAATATTTTTACCAGCTAATTTATTTCTTAAGTAATGTGACATTTCTTTTAAATGTGCAATTCGCTTTGGACTATTTTTAATAATTGATAATGCTTTTTGAGCACAAGCTAAATTAGCAGGCGGCAAAGCTGCAGCGAAAATGAAAGGTCTTGATGTATGCCTAATAAATTCCATAATTTTTTTAGGTCCAGCAATATATCCGCCTAAACTTGCTAATGATTTACTAAAAGTCCCCATAATAATGTCTACATCTTTTTCTAACCCAAAATATTCAGGAGTACCACGACCAGAAACTCCTAAAACTCCAAATCCATGGGCATCATCAACCATAATTCTGACATTGTACTTTTTAGATAATTCAACAATTTTTGGTAAATTACATAATTCTCCCGACATTGAAAATACACCGTCAGTAACAATTAAACTACCAACATCTTTGTCTGAATATTTTTTTAGTCTTTCTTCTAGATCATCCATATCATTATGATAATAGCGTTCTAATTGAGCAAAACCTAACTTAATACCATCATAAATAGAAGCATGATTTTCACGATCACAAAAAATTACATCATTTCTATTTCCAATACAAGAAAGAATGCCCAAATTTGCATTAAAACCTGAAGAAAAAATTATGCAATCTTCTTTATTTAAAAAATTAGCTAATTCTTTTTCTAATTGAACATGAAGAATTGTTGTACCATTTAAAAATCTAGAACCAGATACACCTGAACCATATGTTTTTAATGCATTAATTCCAGCATTAATTACTTCATCATTATTAGTCAAACTCAAGTAGTTATTTGAACCAAGCATGATAACTTCTTGCCCGTTCATTTTAACAACAATATCTTGTTTAGTTTCAAGTTGTGTAAAGAAAGGATACACATCCATTTGTTTAATTGAATCTAAATGAGGATTGGAATTACATTTGCTAAAAATGTCTTTCATAATTTGAAAATATACATATATAAACTAAATAATTTAAGATTATTTTAAATAAATCTATCAAATTAATAAAATAATTTGATTATAAATTCCGATTGAATACAAATCACAAATTCAAGCAATAAAACCAATAATTGGAATTAAAGAAATAAGACCAAATAATAATGTTTGCTTATCTGTCTTTTTTTCAAAATAATAAACGATTCGATAGATGGCACTAAAATAACCTAATGTAAAAAATACAATTAAAAATTTAAGTCATTTATTTCAACTTTCAAAGGTTTTGACCATAGTAAATTTCTTCCTAAGCTTTCATTTAATAAAATTTAATGAGGATGCATTTACATACTTCCTTTTTACATTATATAGTTTTTATTGATTTTATACTTTGTTTTGCTTATAACAATGGGTGATAAATATTAATAAATAACATTTTAAATCTAATTCAATTCCATTCGTGCTTAGTTAACATATTTTCATTTACCAAATTAGATGAATAAAATAATTTCATCATTTCTTCTTGAAATTTCTCAGCAACTTTTTTATCCTTAATTAAAATACCCGACTCATAGTTTATGATTAATGATCTAAAATCTAAATTACTAGTAGTTGAAATAGTCAATTCATCATCAATTAATATCATTTTTGCATGATCAAACCCATTATATTCATAAATTTTTATACCTGTTTGTAATAAAGATTTGTAATGAGATCGATTAATTGTAAGAATGTATTTTTTATCATCTGGATATCCTGGTACTATCAAACGCACATCAATTCCAGATAAAGCAGCAAACTTTAATAAATCTGTAATGCTATCGCCCGGAATATAATATGGAGTAGATATTCAAATACGTTTTTTAGCATTAGCAAATGCACTGATTAACATTGTTGTCATATTAAAATCAGCATAACTTGCTGTTCTTTCAAAAACTTGTGCAATTGTTTTGTTATTAAACTTATTTACATCAATTTTAGTGTCTAAATAAAATTTCTTATTATCTTCTAAATCATCCATATCTTTTTGTCATGCAGGAATAAAACAATTTACAGTTAAATCTAAAGAGAAAATTAAATTTAAAGTTTTAACACATTCACCAGACAAAATAATATTATTATCATACCAATGAATAAAATCGGGTGAATAACATATATATTCATCTCCAATGTTAGAACCACCATACAAAGCTTTTTCATTATCAACAATTAAACACTTACGATGGCACCTAAAATTAGTACGTGCAGTATATTTAGTAAATTTTTTAGGATTAAAAATACCTACGATAATGCCAACTTCTCGCATTTGCTCAATAATTTTTTCATGCTTTCTTCTATAAGAACCAACTCAATCATAAATAAATCGTACTTTAATACCTTTTTTGGCTTGTTTAATTAATTCATTAGCAATTGATCTTAATCATATACCATCTGATATTATGTAATATTGAATATGTATGAATTTTTTCGCTTCACGAATCAATCTAATTGATTCTGAATATAATTTGGTTGAATCTATAATCTCAATTTTATTATTTTCATATATTGGTCTTTTTTCCAAACTATAAGCATAATTAAATAAATTTTGATAATAAGAATTTATAGTATCATCTTTCAAAAATTTCTCAGTAAATTCAAAAGATTCATAATGAACTCATTCTTTTTGATTTTGCATATAAGTTTTTTTATCCATTCTTAATAATGGATTTAATCCAAATATAAGAAAAATAAATAAACCCACAATTGGAATGCAAAAAATTACAAGAATTCAGCATAATCTAACATTTATAATTCTTTTCTTAGAATTAAAAATACAAAAAGCAAATCCTATGCTCATTAAGTAAAAACAAATAATTAATAAAACTGCATAAATTCATGAAGCAAAAAAAATTAACGTAAGGATTGATGCTATCAATGTTAGAAACGAGAATGTTCCAACAAATAAAATTCAAATTTCCTTACGCTTATTCATTAATAATTATTAACTAAACAAATGAACTATATAGAGATATTATTAGCTTTCAAAAAATCTTCAACTAATTTTATAACTTCTATATCTGATTCGCAATTTAAAGCTTGATCAACTAATTTAACACAAGCTTCATAATTTAATTGACAAATTAATTTCTTAGCTTTAGTAATAGATGATGGAATCATTGACAATTCCTTAATATTCAAACCAACTAATAAAGGTATTGCTGTAAAATCACTTGCCATTTCCCCACACATACCAACTCAAATGCTAGATTTATTAGCACCATCAACAGTATATTTAATTAAACGCAATAATCCAGGATTCATTGGTTGATATAAATAATTTACTGATTTAGACAATCTATCAGCTGCAAATGTATATTGAATTAAATCATTTGTCCCAATTGAAAAGAAGTCTACATTTTTAGCAAAAGCATCAGCTTGCATTGCTGTAGCAGGTGTTTCTACCATTATTCCAATCAAAGGTTTGCCAGTATTTACTTTTTCTAATTTTAATTCCATTTCACAATACAATAAAAAATCTTTTAAGCGTTTTAATTCTTCTAATGTAGTAACCATTGGAAACATAATTCCAATTTTACCAAAAGCAGCAGCACGTAAAATTGCTCTTAATTGAACTTTTAAAATATTAGGTTGACTTAAACAAAAACGAACTGCACGATTGCCTAAAAAAGGGTTTAATTCATATTCAAATTTATAATATGGTAGCATTTTATCTCCACCAATATCTAATGTGCGGATAATTACCAATTGGTCTTTTGCTTTTTCAACAACTTCTTTATATGCAGCAAACTGCTCTTCCTCAGTAGGCCAATCATGACTATCCATATATAAGAATTCTGTTCTAAATAATCCAATTCCGCCTGCACCATGCTTAATTGCATTATCAAGATCTGATGGCTTACCAATGTTAGCGCAGACATCAATTTCTTTACCATCAGTTGTAATTGCCTTTTTACTAATGTACTCATCAATTGAATTATCAATAGCAAGTACAATTTCTTCACTTTTAAGTCTTTCCATTTCAGTTTTAGTTAAATCAAAATGCAAAATACCTTTAGTTCCATCAATAGCAATTATCTCACCATTTTGAATGCTATCCAAACCTGTTTGGATTCCTAATATAGCAGGAATTTCTAAAGTTCTTGCAATAATTGCTGCATGACTAGTTTTGCCGCCCATACTAGTTACAAAACCTTTTACATAATTTTTGTCTAACAAAGCTGTTTGAGATGGAGATAAATCATCTGCAATAATAATAACACTTTTATCAAGTGACAATAAATTTGGTAATTCTGAGTCTGTCAAAACTGATAAAACACGATTTTTAATATCAACTATATCTGCAGATCTTTCACGATAATAAGCATCTTCCATGCTAATAAATTTTTCATATGTAGCATTAAAAACAGTATTAACTGCATGCATTGGATTGCAAAGTTCATTTCTAATTAAATGGCGAATATCTTCTAAAATAGTTGGATCATTCAGAATTTCAATGTGAGCCTGAAAAATTTTGGCTTGATATTCCCCAATTTTAGCCGCTGCATTTAATTCAATAGCTTTTAACTGACTTGTAGCCATTTTAAATGCATTTTCTACAAATTCTAAATTTTTATTAACATCTTTTGGACGAATTTGCTCATTAGTTATATTAAATGTTGGTGCAGTTAACTTATAAGCACTAGCAAGCGCAAAACCATCTGATGCAGCAATACCATTAAGTGTTTTTGACATTATTAGATAACCTTTTTAATTACTATTAAATCATGTTTATATATTATATTTTAATATTTACAAAAAATAAACATACTATTTATTATGTACTAAATGTTCTTATTTAAATTTATTTTTTAAAGATT
Source organism: Mycoplasmoides alvi ATCC 29626 (assembly GCF_000701785.1). Taxonomy (GTDB): domain Bacteria; phylum Bacillota_I; class Bacilli_A; order Mycoplasmatales; family Mycoplasmoidaceae; genus Mycoplasmoides; species Mycoplasmoides alvi. Next base: position 44,743 of record NZ_JNJU01000007.1, read on the forward strand.
TTATTAATAAAAACTACAAGCAATAAACATGACTCTTACTTATTAAATAAATCAATTGAAAAGATCTTGTAGTAAATAAATTATGACATAAATGCTAACTAAAGTAGTAAAATTTTATTATTAATATAATTGTTAATATTAAGTAGTTAATCTTGAATTGTAAATTTTTATTGTTTTAAATTTGTTCCAATTGTTTAAATAGCAGTTAGTAATTGTTATGAGTACCTTTATTCTTATATTAAGAATTAAATTTTTTAACAAATAAATCAATTTAGTAATTAAAAATTGCTTTGTTTTTATTCTTTTAGTGAGATTAGAGTAAATTAATAATGAATATAAAAAAGACAAAAGAATTAAAATATAATTCAAAATTTTTATTTTTAATTTTCAAGATATTGGCTATTACAATAATTTTAGGTACATTCAATTTATTATTTTTTTTCACAAGCTTAGATAATCAAGTTTATAGTTCTTTAAAATCAAGCACAAAAAATGAAACTATCCCATATGTTAATATTAAAGTAGATATTCCAGAAAATGAAGCAATTGTCATGACTGATATGGAGCCTACATTTTCTTTCCATATTATTAATTTCAATGAATTAATTAATACAACTTTTGAATTATCAAACAAAGATTTAGTTAGCATTAATTGTGATAAAAATGGAGAAATTAACTTAAGAATTCTAAAAAGAGGAACTGGTTTTTTAACAATTAATGCAGACAATGCCTTTGATCCATATCAAATTAAAATTGATAATGGTCTATTTAAAAAAAGTGATATTTTGTATACAAATGATAGGACATTTGTGACAAAGCGGGGTGTTATTTGAACAAATAATGATGATTATAACCCGACATTTAACTGAATATTAACATCTACTTGAGTTGCACCTAAAAAAGATGATATCATTCTTTCTTCATCTTACATTATTGCAACTAAATATGGAATTTTTGACACATATGATGGTAAGCAAATTTTAGAAAATATATATCCAAATAAAATTCAAAATAATGAGATTCTTGGCATAACTGATGAGATTATAGTTACAAGAAAAGGGATTTTTAATTATAAAGGTGAAAAAATTGCTAAGGATATATATCCAAGTGTTTCTAGAGATGATATTATTAAGTTAAAAGGTAACATTATCGAAACTAAACAAGGAACTTTTAATTCCAAATCAAAGCAAATATTTTCATATTCAAAACAAACAGAATATTGCATTTATGTCATCCACTATTATTTTTGAAAAAGCATAATTGTTGCAAAATATGGTGTTTTTGATTCTGATGGTAATGTTGTAGCACGACCAACACAAATTACAAATTGACATGCAACACTATTGTTGCCAGATATTTATTATGGTTCATCACAAAATTTTATTATCACTAGATTTGGGGTTTTTAATTCAACTAAGAACCAATTTTACTCTAATATTAATCTTGAAGATATAATTGCAATTGGTAATAAAGTATTAATAACTAAACAAGGCTTTTATTCATTTTATTCTGATTTAAGATTTGCTCCATGATGAAATGATGAAATTCATAAGTCTGATATTCTTTATATTACTGAAGAAGTAGTTTATACAACTCATGGACTTTTATATGTTAATTCTTCATATAAATATTTCCCAATTCAATTAAATAAAGAAAATATTTATTCTATAAATTCATTTGGTGAATGAGTAGGTATATCAGCAATTATTCAAAATTTAGGTTTATATTCTTTTTCGTGTGATCAAAATCATGAAATTCTAATAAATCATGATCATTGAAAACTATATAAAAATGAAATATTTAAACTTGGTTCCTTATCTTTATGACTTCCAAACTCATATTATTTGTGGAACAAAGGTGCTGAAGTCACTAAAGAAATTAACTATTGCAATAATTCTTGGCACCTTGACCCTATTCCTCCTGCACCAACTCCAACACCAACTCCTGAACCAACACCAACTCCTGAACCAACACCAACTCCTGAACCAATTCCCACTCCTAAACCACAACCTATAGATCCTGGTACCACTTATCAAAAATATGATAATTTAATGTTGATTATTATTTTAAGCAGTATAATTTTTTTAATTCTTTTAATAATGGGAATCTTGCCATTATTAATACAAAAAAATAGAAAAAAATATGAATTAATAAGAAAATTAAAAAAAAGAAAAAATGTATGTATAAATGTAAAAAATTTAAATAAAGTATCTAAAAATTTAAAAACAAAAAGTTATTCACCTATAAACAATTATATTAATGATACTAATCCGCATTCTTTAAAAGATAAAAAATAACAAAAATGTAAGATTCAACTTTTTAGTTTTTGAATCTTACATTAATTTTTTGACCTGTCAGCACTTTAGATTTATAAAAAAGTGCCCTTAAATAATAAATGGCGTCGCCGACAGGATTTGAACCTACAACCCTCAGCTCCGCAAGCTGATGCTCTATCCAATTGAGCTACGACGACAAACTAACCATATAAAATTATAGAAAATAAAAGTTAAAAATAAACAAAATATTCTAAAAATTATTCTATTAAATAATTAAATTAATTATAAAAAATAGAATAGGCAATCAAATTTTAAAAATTTTTTCACCTATTCTATTTATTTAAAAAAGAAGCGTGGTACTTTCCTACTCTCAGTTTCCCTACCATTGGCTCCATCGTGCTTAACTGCTGGGTTCGGGATGGGACCAGGTGTTTCCACGACGATATGGGTACCACACAAAAAATGGTTCTCTGAAAACTAAATACAACTTCTTTTTTAAATCAAAAAACAATGGAAAAATAAGTCCTCGAACGATTAGTATTATTCACCTAAACATTTCACAATGCTTGCAGCTATAACCTATCAACGTCATGGTCTATAACGGTTCTTACTCCCTTGCGGGATGGGAAGATTATTCTTAGAGTTAGTTTCACGCTTAGATGCTTTCAGCGTTTATCTATTTGATACGTTGCTACCCAGCGGTGCACCTGGCGGTACAACTGGAGCACAAGTGGTATCCTCACTCCGGTCCTCTCGTACTAAGAGCAAATCTCTTCAATCTTCCTGCGGGCACAATAGATAGGGACCAACCTGTCTCACGACGGTTTGAACCCAACTCACGTATCTCTTTAATCGGCGAACAGCCGAACCCTTCGAACCTGCTTCAGCTCGAGGATGAGATGAGTCGACATCGAGGTGCCAAACACTGCCGTCGATGTGAACTCTTGGGCAGTATCAGCCTGTTATCCCCAGAGTAGCTTTTATCCGTTGAGCGATGGCCATTCCATTCTGAACCACCGGATCACTATGACCTAATTTCTTACCTGTTCGACTTGTAAGTCTCACAGTCAAGCACCCTTATACCATTACACTCTTAACACGATTTCCAACCGTGCTGAGGGTACCGTTGCGCGCCTCCGTTACCTTTTGGGAGGCGACCGCCCCAGTCAAACTGCCCACCTAACACTGTCCTGCCACTGGATAACAGCGGTCAGTTAGAGAAAAATTTAAGCAAGGGTAGTATTCCACCGATGACTCCGCAAGTCCTAGCGAACTTACATCAAAGTCTCCTACCTATGCTCTACATGCTGAAATTCTGCTCAATATTAAGCTACAGTAAAGCTTCATGGGGTCTTTCCGTCCCGTTGCGCCTAACGGGTGTCTTCACCCGTACCTGGATTTCACCGAGTCAATAGTCGAGACAGTCAAGAGATGGTTACACCATTCAAGCGGGACGGAATTTACCCGACAAGGAATTTCGCTACCTTAGGACCGTTATAGTTACGGCCGCCGTTCACTGGGGCTTCAGTTAAGAGCTTCGCTTACGCTAACCCCCTTCCTTAACCTTCCAGCACTGGGCAGGTGTCACCTCATATACATCGGCTTGCGCCTTAGCATAAAGCTGTGTTTTAGTTAAACAGTCCCCCCTCGTTCTTCACTGCGGCTCAAGTTTTAAGTTGAGCACCCCTTCTCGCGAACTTACGGGGTTAATTTGCAGAGTTCCTTAACTATTGTTAACTCGCTAACCTTAGGATATTCTCCTTGACTACGTGTGTTCGTTCTCGGTACTGGCAACCATGCAATTAACCCTAGAAGCTTTTCTTGGAAGCGTGATATATGATTCTTCGCTACTTGCCGAAGCGTTCACTCGTACTCATAACTTGACCTTAAATGTGGCGGATTTGCCAACCACAAAGTCTTATTATTTAACCCTAAATCCGTTAATAGGGAACCATTAACCTTCTCCGTTACTCCATCAGTTGCATTGTTGGTACAGGAATATTAACCTGTTGTCCATCGATTACGCTTTTCAGCCTCACCTTAGGTCCAGACTAACCCTGGAAGGACGACCCTCGTCCAGGAAACCTTAGTCAATCGGTTTGAGAGATTCTCACTCTCAAGCGTTACTTACACCGGCATTCTCACTTGTATTCAGTCCACCAATCCTCACGGTTTAGCTTCATCCCAGAATACAACGCTCGTCTACCACAATACTTTCGTATTATCCATAAATTCGGTAATATGCTTAGCCCCGTTACATCTTCGGCGCAGAAACACTCGACAAGTGAGCTGTTACGCACTCTTTAAACGGTGGCTGCTTCTAAGCCAACATCCTTGCTGTTTAAGTATTTCAACATCCTTTTCCACTTAGCATATTTTGGGGACCTTATTTAATGATCTGGGCTCTTCCCCTCGTGACAATGAAGCTTATCCCCCACTGTCTGACTGCAAGAATAGATAAATTGGCATTCGGAGTTTAATTGTAATCAGTACAGCAAGGCGCCGCCATCATACATTCAGTAGCTCTACCTCCAATTCATCGTGATCTTACGCTAGTCTTAAAACTATTTCGACGAGAACCAGCTATCACGGGTTTCGATTGGAATTTCACCCCTAGTCACAGGTCATCCGCTGTCGTTTCAACGAAAGTCGGTTCGGTCCTCCGGTAGATGTTACTCCACTTTCAACCTGCCCATGACTAGATCAACCCGTTTCGGGTCTATAATGACAAACATACATTTCGCTGTATTTCAAACTCGCTTTCGCTATAGCTCCCCTTCTAAAGGTTAACTTGCTTGCCATCATAACTCGCCGGCTCATACTTCAAAACGCACGCCATCACACATTAATGTGCTTTGACACGTTGTAAGCATATGGTTTCAGAATCTATTTCACTCCCATCCCTGGGTTCTTTTCACCTTTCCCTCACGGTACTTGTTCACTATCGGTCACTGACTAGTATTTAGGCTTACCCAATGGTTTGGGCAGATTCCGTCAAAATAACATTTTCCGACGTACTCAGGATTCTACTTAGGTATTAAATTAATTTCGGATACGGGGCTATCACCCTATTTTGCATGGCTTCCCAACCATTTCTCCTATCAATCTAAAGTCCATATATTGTAGTCCTACAACCCCAGAATTGCTTCTGGTTTGGCCTATTCCGCTTTCGCTCGCCACTACACACGGAATCACTTTCGTTTTCTTTTCCTGTTGCTACTGAGATGTTTCACTTCGCAACGTGTCGCTTTTAACCTCTATGAATTCAAAGTTAAATAGAATATTTCTCAATATTCTGGGTTCCCCCATTCGGATATTTACGGATTAGCGTCTCTAACCGACTTCCCGTAACTTTTCGCAGGTTCGCACGTCCTTCATCGCCTGTCAGTGCCAAGGCATCCACCATAAGCCCTTAGTAACTTATTTTTGATATCCATTAGCATTTTGATATTAATACAGTAATTTTTTACATTACCATACTAGAACTAGAAAGATTTGTTGTATTCAGTTTTCAAAGAACCATCTCTATTATTTAACTTTACTTAAAGAAAAACAATAGGAGAGATAACTTCTCTCAAAACTGGATAAAATCATGACCAAAAAAACATTTACATCAAATTGCTTTGCGATGGGTTGAATGTTTAATTTGGATTTTAATATATTAACACCTAATAAAATGGTGTATAAAACTTGTTTATACTCCGTAGAAAGGAGGTGATCCACCCCCACGTTCTCGTAGGGGTACCTTGTTACGACTTAACTCCAATCACCAGTCCTACCCTAGACATGCGCTTCCTTACGGTTAGCAACACGGTTTTAGATATTACCAGCTCTCATAGTTTGACGGGCGGTGTGTACAAGACCCGAGAACGTATTCACCGCGACATGGCTGATTCGCGATTACTAGTGATTCCGACTTCATGAGGGCGAATTGCAGCCCTCAATCCGAACTGAGACCATCTTTGCAGATTAGCTCCACCTTGCGGATTTGCAACTGTTTGTAATGGCCATTGTAGCACGTTTGCAGCCCTAGACATAAGGGGCATGATGATTTGACGTCGTCCCCACCTTCCTCCAACTTGCGTTGGCAGTATCGCTAGACAAAGTAACTAACGAAAAGGGTTGCGCTCGTTGCGGGACTTAACCCAACATCTCACGACACGAGCTGACGACAACCATGCACCACCTGTCACTCGGTTAACCTCCACTATATTTCTATAGCTTTGCCAAGGATGTCAAATCTAGGTAAGGTTTTTCGTGTACCGTCGAATTAAGCAACATGCTCCACCACTTGTGCGGGTCCCCGTCAATTCCGTTTGAGTTTCATTCTTGCGAATGTACTACCCAGGCGGGATGTTTAATGCGTTAGCTGCGGCACCGAGGTGATCGCCCCGACACCTAACATCCATCGTTTACGGTGTGGACTACTAGGGTATCTAATCCTATTTGCTCCCCACACTTTCAAGCCTAAGCGTCAGTAATGGCCTAAGTTCTCGCCTTCGCAACTGGTGTTCTTCCATATATCTACGCATTCCACCGCTCCACATGGAGTTCCAGAACTCTCTACCACACTCTAGACTAGAAGTTTCCAATGCATACAACCGTTAAGCAGTTGTTTTTAACACCAGACTTTCTAATCCGCCTGCGCTTGCTTTACGCCCAATAAATCCGGATAACGCTTGCAACCTATGTATTACCGCGACTGCTGGCACATAGTTAGTCGTTACTTATTCAAATGGTACCGTCAAACCAATAGCATTTCCTCTATTGGCAATTCTTCCCAAATAAAAGAACTTTACAATCCATTAAGACCTTCATCGTTCACGCGGCATTGCTCCATCAGACTTTCGTCCATTGTGAAAAATTCCCTACTGCTGCCTCCCGTAGGAGTATGGGCCGTGTCTCAGTCCCATTGTGGTTATTCTACCTCTCAGCATAACTACACGTCATCGCCTTGGTGGGCCGTTACCTCACCAACTAGCTGATATGCCGCACCCTCATCCCATAGCGGTCCAAACGGACCTTTAAAATGCTTCTCATGCGATAGTGCATTTATTATGCGGTATTAGCTAATCTTTCGACTAGTTGTCCCCCACTTTGGGGTAGATTGGATACGTGTTACTCACCCGTTCGCCTCTAGCGTATTGCTACGCCCGATCGACTTGCATGTATTAGGCATGCCGCCAGCGTTAATCCTGAGCCAGGATCAAACTCTCAGAAAATGACAGATTTTATCCAGTTTTCAAAGAACTATCTTGAAAAATTTCTAAGCAAAAAATTGCACAAAAATTAACAAACACAAACCACTAATATAAGTTAGTTTGCGTAGATATTATACACAAAAAAAGTTTATTTGAAAAATTATTTTTCATTGTATCTAGTATTTTGCCCAATATTTAAAACCTTGATTGATAATATGGGTTAAGACTCCAAATAAGTAGTTTCTTAGAGTCATAGTACTTATATTAAGAGATAACTTATAAAGAAGAACAATGATTTTGTTTAACAAGCACTTTAATTTATTTCATTAATAATTTTATGAATTTTGAATTGATCTAATTGATTTTTTAATTGTTTAATATGTGTATCAATTATAATATTTAAACTCTCTAAAATTTGATTTGCAGAATGATTAATTGTTTCAGCATTCTTTTTAATTACTTCTAACTTTGAGCTAATATTTTTAATTTGAACATTCATTATTTTATTTTTCATATCTTCAAAATCATCAAGAATTTTTTGTCGATCATGAAAATTAATTTGCCCAGTGTTTTTTACAATTTCTTCACGTTTTTTATAAATTATTTTTATTATTGACAAAAAAGGTATCATTGCCAATGGACGACACATGTACATGTTTTCATATTCATGTACTTTTTTAATGAAAAATTCTTCATTTGGTTCACGTTCTGTAACTAGTAAAGCAAAATCAGATTTGTGTTTTTTGCGATCTTTATCTAATTTATCAAAAGACGTAGCGTTTTTAGTCTTATCTAAAAGGTCTTTTTGTGCTTTAGCTTCAATTGTAACTGATCCAATAATTTTGTTAATATCATTATCAAAAAAAACTTTAAATAAAAAATCAGGCTTAGTTCCTTCAATATTTTTATTTGTTTTTTCTAGGCAACAATCTTCTGAGAATTGCAAGGATTTATTGTATTCATTTATTATTCATTGTTCTAAATCTTCGCCTATAAGTTTGCTGTTAATATTTCTACGTCTTTCAAGATCATCAATATGTTTTTGTTTTTGATCTATTTTTTCTTTAAATTCTTTTTCAAGTTCTAACTCTTTAATTTTTAATTTTTCTTTATGTGTGGATTCTAGTTCAATATTTAATTTTGTTAATTCTTGAATTTTATTTTTAAGATCAATGTATTCTTTATCTTTGCGAAATTCTTCAAGTGTTTTTAATTTTTGATTTTGTAATTCATTTTCTTTTAATTTTAAATTACTAAGTAATGTGTTTTTTTCATTAATTAAAGTGTTTTTTTCATTAATTAAATTTTGATATTCAGGACTTTGCTTATAATTATTAATTGCATTATTAACCTTTTCAGATTCTACTCTTATATCACTTGTTAATTTATTTATTTGGTCTTTTAAAGACTTATATTCTTTAGTTTGTTTGTAATCATTAATTATGTCTTTTCTTTTTTCTTCAAGTAATTCTGTTAGCCTTTGATTAATTAATTTATTATTTTTATCATTTATTTGTTTTTGTAATTCACTAAAATCTATTTCATTAAATTCAGATAAACAAATATAATCACCTATATTTGCTGTTTCTTTTAAAGTAAATTCTAGTTTATCAGCATCTCTAAGTTGAATTTTAATTTGCTTTTCCATTTATAAACTCCATTTAATTGACATTTTGAATTACACACATCTATATATTAATTTATAACCATAAATTGAAATTTATACAATGTGTGTTTGTTATTTCTAAAGTATGCTTTAGAGAAAATTTAAATTCAATATGTTTATTTTTACATTATTTTATGATCTAAAACTTTGAAAGTTACTTTACATTAAATTTATGGTGCTATGTAATAAACAAAATTAGAAAATATATTGTTGCAAAAATTGACTTATCTTTTTCTAAATAAATTTATTGAATTAACAAAAGTTTTATCAGCAACTTCAACAAAATCAAGTTTTTTTAATTCGGCAATTTTTTCAATTGTATATTTAACATATAATGGTTTATTTTCTTTGCCACGATAAGGCATTGGGGCCAATCATGGGCTATCAGTTTCTACTATCATTAATTCTAGTGGGATTTCTTTAACTGCATCCTGTAAATCAGCAGCATTTTTAAATGTTACTATTCCTGGTATGGAAAAATAAATATTCAAAAACTGTTTTAATTCTAATAATTTTTTAGCATCTTTTTTATTCCCACTAAAACAGTGAATAATGATAGGCACTTTTGGAGAATATTTTTTAAGAAATTCAATTATTTCATCATAAGCATTTCTAACATGCAACATTAATGGCAATTTAAATTTGTTTGCTAATTCTAAATGCATTAGTAAAAATTTATATTGAAGATCTTTATATTTATCTGAATAATAAAAGTCTAACCCACACTCTCCTATAGCAGCTATTACATTTAGGTTTTGTTCACAAATATGAAATAAAATTTTTTTAGAATCATTAAAATCAAATTTTTGAACATCATTTGGATGAATAGCTACACATGCTTTAGCTCATTGAAAATGTTTGTTTGCTATTTTAATAGCCAACTTAGAAGATTCAATGTCAACACCAACTACATTAAAATAAATGTTATTTGATTCTGAATCATTAATTATTTCAGATAATTTATGAGTTAAAGGCTCTAAATTAGGATGAGCATGCGAATCATATATTGCCATTATTTACCTAAACAAAAGTTTTTAAAAATTTCATCCATTAAATTATAATCTGTTAATTTTCCTAAAATTTTTAAAAGAAATTCATTAGCTGCCTTCAAATGTTCAACCAAAACATCTAAATATGGCGTTTTATCCAATGATCCTTGAAATAACATTAAAGATTCAATAGTTTTGATTAAATAATTTATTTGTCAATTTGAGCTTAGAAGAGAAACATTTAATTCATTAAATAAGTTTGCTTCTAAATATTTTTGAATCTGTTTAACTAAATTATCAATATTTTTCTCTTTTGCACTAATTAATAAACCTTGCTTGCTTAATAATTGAATTTTTGTCTTTGAATTAATTAAATCCTTTTTATTGAAACAAATAATATACCCTTTCTTATTGTTATTTAAATATTTGAGAATATTTTCTTCGTCTTTTGTCACACCTTCAGTTGCTGAGCAAACCAAAATAATTAAATCTGCACTATCTATTGTTGCATATGTTCTTTTAATGCCCTCCTTTTCTAAATAAGAATAATGGTTTCTTATTCCTGCTGTATCTAAAAAAGTAACATCAAAGTTATCTAATTGTACATTAGCTTCTATAACGTCTCTTGTTGTTCCTGCAATAGATGATACAATTGCTTTGTTTTTATTTAAAAATGAATTAAGCAAAGAAGATTTCCCAACATTAGGTTTACCAACCAAAGCAATTTTAATTCCATTATTAATCTCTAAAATTTTTGAAGAATTTGTTTCTATTTTTTTTAATTTTTTAATCATCGATTTTATTTGATTTTTAACAATATCAAATTGAACAATTCCTTCTTCATATTCGGGATAATCAATGCCAATTTCGAAATTACCAATTAGATTAAATATTTTTTGTTGTATCTTTTCTAGTTCAAATGATGATTTTCCTAACAAAGAATTCACAATTGAATCACGCACATATTTATTTTTTGTTTTTATAAATAAATCAACTGAAGCAGCTTGATTTAAATCCATTTTTTTGTTAAGAAATGCTCGTTTAGTAAATTCTCCAGGTTCTGCTAATTCAGCATCACAATACATAATAATTTGATTAATTATTTCTTTAGCAACATCAACACTACCATGACAATTTATTTCAATTAAATCTTCTCCTGTATAACTTTTAGGAGAGACAAATTTCATTAATAAAACATCATCAATAATTTTTTTAGTTTTTTGATCAATTATTTGATTGCGTTGTATTGAATAACCTTTTCTTGTGATGGTTTTTGCACATATTTTATTTAGTTTATTATAAACATTAAATCCTGATACTCGGACAATATGAATTGCTCCTGTTGCATAAGGTGTTGCTAAAGCTACAATCAACTTATTCATTACTATCCTCAACAAGCTTTATTATTTCTCAAAAAATAGCATTTTTAATTGGATTAAGATGCAATACACTGAGTAATTTAAAAATTTCTTCATGATTATTTGCACTTAATCTAGACAATAAATAATTTAAAATTAACTCTATTTTATTGTAAGACAATTGTTTAAAAGAATCTTGTAAAAATTTAAGATCTTTAATATCTTTTGGTTTTTTTAATAAACTATCAATTAATTTTAACATGTTTAAATAATCTTTATTTTTAACTGATAAAATTAAATCATCAATGCTTCAGTAAGTTTGAAATAATTTTTTTAAATCCTTAGTAGAAATTTGATATTTTTTTGAAAAATCATTTCAATCAAAATTTTTATTTTTTGATAAAAAATATTTTTGACAACGACTTTTAATAGTTGCTAATACTAAATTTTCATTTCTTGTTGTCAAAATAGCATATGTGTTTAAAGGGGGGCTTTCTAAAAACTTTAATAAGGAATTTGCAGCTTCCTTAGTGCTTTTTTCTATTTGTTTAATAATATAAATTTTTTTGTTTCCCTTTTCTAACCCTGGGTACATAAATTGATTTTGTAAACTTAAAATTTTTTCTTTAGAAATTGTTTCAACTAAACCATTAATAACAATTAAATCATAATAATTTTCATTATTAATTTTTAAACAATTAATGCAGTTATTGCAAAAATAATTATTCTTGTTATTTGAACAAACAATTAATTTTAAATAATTATTAACAAATGGCTCTAAATAACATCCCTGTTTTTCAACAACTAATATTGAAGAACATAATTTAATAAAATTTAATTCCATATTATTTATAATGATTTTCAATTATTTTTTTCAACTCAAATCAAATAGTATTTGTAACTTGGGCAATTGGTTGAGAAGCATCAATTGAAATTGCTTTTTGCTTAGTTTGTTTATTTGAGTTAATTTCATCAATTCGTTGTTTATATAATTCATAAATTTTATTTTGAAAATTAACTTCAACATCATCTAGTCTATTTTTTTGTTTTGAATTCATTCTTTTAATAGCCATCTCTGGAGATAATAATAGAAAAAAAGTAATGTCCGGGCATAGCCCATTAATTGCATATTTATTAATATCTATGATTATTTGTTTATCAATATTTTTGGCATTCTGATAAACTATTGAAGAATCTACAAATCTATCAGTTAATAATAAATTATTTTTATTTAAATGCTGAATAGCACTAGAATTTTTTGAAAATAATTCAGCCCTAGAAGCTGCAAATAAAAAAACTTCTGTTATTGGTTCCATTTTATTATCTTGCAACAACAATAATTTACGAATTTTTTCGCTGATTTCTGTGCCACCTGGTTCTCTAATAACCATTAAATTTATACTAGAAAATTCTTCTTTTATTTTTTTTTCAATAATTTGAATAACTGTTGTTTTCCCAGAACCATCAGTTCCTTCAAAACTAATAAATAATCCTTTTTGATCTTTCATTATTTAATAACTTCTACACCCATATAAGGAATTAATGCTTTTGGTACTAAAACTGTTCCATCGGCTTGTTGATAATTTTCAAGAATTGCAGCTCATAAACGATCAATTGCTACGCCACTTCCATTTAATGTATGAACATAATGATTTTGTTTAGTTATTTTGTCACGATATCTAATCATTGCTCGTCGAGCTTGAAAATCTCCACAATTAGAACAAGAAGAAATTTCTTTATAATTATTATAAGATGGCAATCAAACTTCAATGTCATAAGTTTTTAAAGCACTAAAACCCATATCTCCAGTAGATAAAACTATCCTTTGGAAAGGTAATTTTAAAAGATTTAAAATATTTTCAGCATCTTGGGTTAATTTTTCATGCTCATTTTTAGAGTCTTCTGGTTTACAAATTTTTACAAGTTCTGTTTTATAAAATTGATGTTGTCTAATTACACCCTTAGTGTCCCGACCAGCGCTTCCTGCTTCTGAGCGATAATTAGTAATTGATGCTACAAAATATTTAGGTAAATTTTTTTCATCAATTATTTCATCTCTAAAATAATTTACTAATTGAACTTCAGCAGTAGATGACAAATAATAACCAGTATTTTCAATTTTAAAAACATCATCTCGAAATTTAGGAAATTGACCTGAACTATAAAAAGATTTTTCATTTATTATAATTGGTGGCAAAATTTCTTGATACTTCTTTGTATGTTGATCAAGAGTAAAAGTCTGTAAAGCTCGAATTAATTTAGCCCCTAGACCTTTATAAACTACAAATCTACTTCCTGTTATTTTTGCTGCTCTCTCAAAATCAGCTAAACCTAAGTTACTAGCAATTTCCCAATGTGATAATGGTTTAAAACTAAAAGAAGGAATTGTTCCTTGTTTTCAAAGTCTTAAATTTGATTTTTCATCTGGACCAACCGGGACACTATCATCTGCCAAGTTGGGAATAGTTAAAAGAATATTTTCACATTGTTTATTTATTTCATTATATTTCTCTTGTATAGTTTCAATTTCTGATTTAATCAATGTACCTTTCATTTGAGCTTCTTCAGCTTTTTTCTCATCGGCTGATTTTTTAAATAAACTAATTTCTTTAGCAACAAGATTACGATTTGCATTTAATTTTTCTAAAGAACGTAAAAGTGTATTAGCTTGTTTTTCTAATTTAAGATATTCAAATAATTTTTCTAATGGGAACCCACGATCTGATAATTTTTTATGTAATTCTTTACTATTATTTTTTAATAATGTTTTGCTAATCATAATGTTTTATCCGCTAATACTTTCATCTTTTTGATGCAACTGCATAAATAACAAATTGCTTAACAACATATTTAATTATTTTAAAAAAATTACTAAATTTTGATTTTCCATATTTTCTCTTGTTAACTGTCACTTGAAATTCATCAATTTTTAATTTTTTGTTTCCCACTGAATAAGCAATTGTAGCAGGCTCAACCTCATACTTAGAAAATGCATAATATTGATTGATAAAATTTTTGCCAAAAATTCTTAATCCATTTGTCGGGTCATTAATTTGTATTTTGGTTTTTTTTCAAAAAAAATAAACAAAAATTTTTCTTACAACTTCTTTAAATGGGTTTTTGTGTCCATATATTTTGTTTTTATCAAATCTATTTCCACAAAGAATATCCAATTTATGTTTTTTAATATATTCTACCATCTTAACAAGATCATTTGCATTGTGTTGTCCATCAGCATCATATTGAGCAACATATTTGTATCCTCGTTCTCAAGCATAATTCATTCCTGTTCTTATAGCTTGGGACAACCCTTTATTTTGATTATGCCTAATTACATGATAACCATTTTTTAAACAAACATCAAAAGTTTTATCTATTGATCCATCATCAATAATTAAATAGTCATATTTACACTGCTCAATTAATTTAGTAACTGATAATTTAATATTTTTTTCCTCATTATAAGCAGGAATTAATATTAAAACACTATTTTCAGATACCTTTGATGTTCACATTTTTCAACCTTTATTGCTCAATTAAGACTTCAGGTTTAAATATTGCTAATGATTGCAATTTTTCTTTTTCAGATAAATTAATTAATTTAACTCCTGAAGTTGCTCTACCCTTTTCACCAACTTCTGTTAAAGAGGTACGGACAATATTCCCTGTAGAAGATATCATTAAAATATCTTCGTCGCCATTTACTAATTTCGACACAACCGCTTTGCCTGTTTTCTCAGTAATTTTAAGCATTATTACTCCTTTAGAACCGCGGTTTGTTAATCTATATAAATTACGATCTGTTAATTTTCCTATTCCGTTTTGCCCAACTGATAAAACAAACATTCCATCTTTTGATGATGATAAACCAATAACTGAATCATTATTATTTTTTAATCTTACACCAATAACACCAGCTGCAGTACGCCCCATTGGCCTTACAGTAGACTCATTAAATCTTACTAGATGTCCATTAGATACACCTATATAAATTTCTTCATTTTCATTTACAACAATAACATCAAACAAAGTGTCATTATCTTTTAAAGAAATTGCTATTTTTCCATTACGATTAATCTTTTTAAAAATTTCAGTTGTAGTTTTTTTTACTAATCCATTAAGAGTGCAATAAAAGAAATAACCTTTATCATAATTTGAAACAGAAAGCATTGAGCAAATTTTTTCATCTTTATCTAAATCAATTACATTAATAGCAGGAATACCTTTAGATTGCCTTGAACCTGGTGGAATTTGGTGCGCTCTAATACGATAAACTTTGCCTTTATTTGTAAAAAACAAAAGATCAGAATGAGTTGAACAAACAATTAATTTACTTACGTCGTCGTCCTCGTGTGTATTCATCCCTTTTATTCCTACACCACCGCGGTGCTGTGATTTATAAGTATCAATTGATATTCTTTTTAAATATCCTTTGTTAGACATAGTAATAACAATATTTTCTATTGGAATTAAATCTTCATCATCAATAGATGAAATTGCACCATAAACAATTTCTGTTCTTCTTTCATCACCAAAACGTTTTTTTATGTCTTCTAATTGATTTGAAATAATTTGAAGTTTAAGATCATTATTTTTTAAAATGTTTTCATATTCTTTAATTTGAACTTTAAGTTCACTTAATTCATTTTCAAGTTTTTGTCTCTCTAATCCGCTTAAACTTCGGAGACGCATTTCTAAAATTGCTTTTGCTTGTATCTCACTTAATGAATATGTTTTCATTAAAATATTCATAGCTTCATCATTATCATTTGCTTTTTTAATTATATTTATAATTGCATCAATATTTTTTGTTGCAATAACTAAGCCTTCAAGAATATGCGCTCTTTCCTTTGCTTTTTTAAGATCAAATTCTGTTTTTCTTGTTAACACTTCAATTTGATGATCTAAATAAAGTTTTATTGCTGTTGGTAAATTAATTAATTTTGGTTCCCCATTTACAAGGGACAACATGTTAACGCTAAAATTAGTTTGAAGTTGAGTTGTTTTATATAGTTGATTTAATAAAACCTCAGGAACAATATTTTTTTTCGTTTCAATAACAATTCGAATTCCCTCTCGTGATGATTCATCACGTAAATCAGAAATTCCTTCTACTTGTTCTAATTTAACAAGATTGGCAATTTTTTCAATTAAACTAGCTTTATTTACCATATATGGTATTTCAGTAACAATAATTGCAAATTTACCATTATTTAATTCTTCTATTTGAGTTTTAGATCTAATTGTAACTGACCCACGTCCAGTATTAAAATATTCAATTATTCCACTTTCTCCTAAAATTTCACCTTTTGTTGGAAAATCTGGTCCTTTAATAACTGTCATTAATTCAGAAACTGAAACATTAGGATTAGATATATATAATTTAATTCCATCAATTAATTCAGAAAGATTATGAGGCGGAATATTTGTTGCCATACCAACAGCAATTCCTGAAGCGCCATTAGCTAATAAATTTGGAAATAAAGAGGGTAATACTTTTGGTTCTGTTTCAGTTGCATCATAATTATCAACAAAATCAACAGTATTTTTATCAATATAGCGCAACATTTCTGTAGCAATTTTTGATAATCTAGCTTCTGTATAACGCATTGCTGCAGGAGAATCTCCATCCAATGAACCAAAATTACCATGACCATCTATTAACATGTAACGAAGTGAAAAATCTTGAGCCATTCTTACCATTGTTTCATAAATTGCTGAATCACCATGTGGGTGGTATTTACCCATGATTTCTCCAACTATTCTTGCTGATTTTTTAAATGGTTTGTCATGATGCATTCCACCAGTATGTGCACCATAAAGAATTCTTCTATGAACAGGTTTTAATCCATCACGGACATCTGGCAATGCCCTTGCAACAATAACAGACATTGCATATTCCATAAAAGAATTTTCAAGTTCAGTTGAAATTGAAACATCTTTAACGATAGATTTTTCTAATGATTTTTTTATTTGATCATCTGTATTGTTTGGTTTCATAAATACTTATAATATTCCTAATAATTAAATATCAATACTTTTTACATTCTTTGCATTTTTTTCAATAAATTCTTTACGTGGCAAAACATCTTCTCCCATTAGTAATGAAAATGATTTATCTGCAATTGCAGCATCTTCAACACTAACTTTTAATAAAATTCTTTTTTCAGGGTCCATAGTTGTTTCTCAAAGTTGATCAGCATCCATTTCACCCAACCCTTTATATCTTTGCAACTCAAATTTTTGATTTGGGTTTTCAGTCTTTCATTTTTCCAATTCATTATCACTATACATATAAATATTTTGTCTAGAAAATGAAACTCGATATAATGGCGGTTGTGCAATATATATGTGATTATTTTCAATTAATGGCAACATATATCTAAAGAAAAAGGTTAATAATAAAATACGAATATGAGCGCCATCAACATCTGCATCAGTCATAATAATAATTTTATTGTATCTAATTTTTGATAAATCAAATTCTGGATTAACACCTGCACCTATAGCTGTGACCATTGCAGAAATTTCAGCGTTTTCAAAAATCTTTTCTAATTTTGCTTTTTCAACATTTAAAATTTTACCTCTTAGGGGCAAAATTGCTTGAAAATGTCTATTGCGTCCTGATTTTGCGGATCCACCAGCGGAGTCTCCTTCTACCAAAAACATTTCAGAAATTGAAGAATCACGTGAAGAGCAATCAGATAATTTTCCAGGCAATGATCCCGAATCAAATGGTGATTTGCGTCGCATCATATCTCTTGCTTCTTGTGATTTTCTTCTAGCATCCATAGCTAAAATAGATTTTTTAATAATTAAATTAGCTTCATTAGGATTTTCTAACATAAATCGTTCAAATATTTCAGAAACAATTTGAGATGTCAGTGGACGAACTTCTGTGTTTCCTAACTTTCTCTTTGTTTGTCCTTCATATTGTGGATTAGGATGTTTAATAGATATAACAGCAGTTAAACCCTCGCTAACATCTTCCTTTGATATTTTTTCGCTATTATCTTTTAAATATTTTTTTTCTAAAGCAAATTTATTGATTATTTTTGTAACTGCAAATTTGAATCCTTCTTCATGGGTCCCGCCCTCTGTTGTGTTAATGTTGTTGCAAAAACTAAAAATAGAATTATTGTAAGTTTTGTTGTATTGGAAAGCAACTTCTACAGAAACTGAATACACATCTGATCCATTAGTAGATGCAACTTTATCTAATTTTTCTCCATAAATAATAGCATTAATCAATGGTTCTTTTTCTGCATTTAAATGTTCAATATATTGTTTAATTCCACCTTCATAATGCCATTCTTGGGTAAATTCATGATTTTTTCTTTTGTCTTCAAAAATAATTTTTATATTTTTATTTAAAAATGCCAATTGCTGCAATCTAGATACAATTGTTGACTGACTAAATTCACATTTTTCCATTATTGAATAATCAGGTTCAAATTCAATAATAGTCCCAGTTTTGCTTTCACCTATATTTTCATTTAAAACCTTCAAAGGTTCAACTGGTATTCCTCCATCTTTAAATTCCATAAAATGAGTTTTGCCTTTGCAATTAACTCAAATTCTTAACTTAGAACTTAATGCGTTTACAACTGAAGCACCTACTCCATGTAACCCACCTGATACTTTATATGAATTATTATCAAATTTTCCACCAGCATGTAAAACAGTTAGAACTGTTTCAACAGTTGATTTATTTGTTTTGGAATGAATATCAGTAGGAATGCCTCTACCGTTATCTTCAACTCTAACAGTTGTCTCATTTAATAATGATACCTTTACTGTATCAGCAAAACCTGACATTGCTTCATCTATAGAATTATCCACAATTTCTCATATCATGTGGTGTAATCCTTTTTCCCCTGTAGATCCAATGTACATTCCAGGGCGTTTTCTAACAGCTTCTAATCCTTCTAAAATTTTTATACTATCAGAACTGTAATTTTCTATTTCCTTCGTGTTTTTCACAAATAATAACCTTTTTTAATTAACTAATAAGTACACCTTATTGCCTACAATGATTTCATCGCCATTGTACAATTTTTTGCCTCTTCTTTTTTCCAATGAATTGTTAACAAACACATCATGAATTTGAAGATATGATTTTGAGCAACCACCTGTTGAAATAATGTTAGCAAACTTCAAAAATTTACCTAATTCAATGTAACTTGTTTTAATTTTTATTACTATTGGTTTTAATTTTTCCAAGATATTCAAAATGACCTTCAAACAAATAAATTTGCACGAATTGTTACCACTTAAAATTATAATATTAAAACCTAGATAAAAACCAAGTATTGTACATGATTTTAAGCTAACTAAAATTGGTAATTTTTTAGTTTTTCATATTATTACTTAGATGTTAAAATCATAATTCTGATAAATTTTCTGATTCTTTGTTGTCTAGAATTGTTATTCTCTCAACAACAGTTGGCACTATCTTAATTACAACAATTAAATCCCCTTGCCATCCTAGTGCATTATGTCCTTTATTAAAAAATTCCATTATTTCCCCATTTTTTGCTTTGGGTGGTATATTTAAAATATAGTTTTTTTGTTTTATGTGTCAAACTTGTTGATAATTGTTTTGATTTATGCATTTTATGTTTAAAGGAACTTTAATTTCCATTCCTGTTTTAGATTCTCTTTCTGTAGCTTCTAGAACTAATTTTATATCCATATTTTTTTTAAGTTCTAATCAATTATCATAATTGTATTTTGACTTATAAAAATCTATTAATTGATCTGGCGGCAAGTTTGATTGTAAAAAAACTTCTCTAAACAGCAATTGGTTAAAAAGTACATGATCTATTTGTAAATTTTTAGAAATGCAATAAAAAAGTAAAGAAATTTCAAAATCTAAAAAAGATTCCATTTTTTTTGATGAATCTGACTCATAAAATTTTGAATCAGTTGCTTCTGAAACATACATTCGTGGAAAATTAACATGATCCATATAATTACTTTGTCCAGGATATCAAAAGTTGTTGTTATAGTTTTCATCAAAGTTTTCTACTGAACCAAAATTTCATTCTTTTGTAAGGTTATTATTTTCCATAAAAAGTTTATGTCAAAGATCGCTTTCGCTATAATAAGTGTCAGGGTTTGCAGCTCCTTTTGCAAAAATCTCAAAAGTTTTTTGAGAACTTGTATTAAGCATTGTATCATACTTTCTTTTTTGAACTGGATCAGATAAAATTGAATAAGCATTATTAATTCTTACAAATTTATCTTGATCACCACCTGCTATATCAGGATGATGTTTCTTTGCAATTCTTTTATAAGCTATTTTTATATCTTTATCAGTAGCATTTATGGGTAATTCCAATAAATCATATAATGTCATTTTACAAACTTCTCATCGGCACTAGTACTTGAATAAATTCTTTTTCATCTTTGTCCAGCAAAATAAATGGTTTTAAATCTTTTTCTATTTTAAAACAAACATTTTTATTACTGAAAGCTTTTAAATGTTCTATTAAAAAACTTGCATTTACAGCAAACTCTACTTGCTTACCTTCAAAATCAATTAAATCAATTTCTTCTTCAGAAGATCCTAACTCCATGCTTTTATATGAAACTAAAAAACTTTTATCAGATATTTTTATGTTACAAATTGAAGATTTATCTGAGATAGAAAAAGATATAACTCTATCCAAAGCTTCTATCAAAGACAATCTATCAATTTCTATAGTAGTTTCTTGATTACAGTTAATTATAGAATCAATTTTAGGATATTCTGAATCAATCATATTACATGATAAAACAAAATCATTGGTTTCAATCAAAACGTTTTTTTCTTTTATTTTGAATTTAATGTCTTCATTGTTTTTTAAAAAAGAAATTATTAAATTTAAAACATTTGTGTTTATCAAAAATTTAAATTCTTCTCCTGGGAAATTAGATTTAAATAATGATAACTTGAAAGAATCTGTTGCTACAACTCTCAAAACATTTTTTTCTGTTTCTTTGTCAAAATAAATTCCATTTAATTTGTTTACTCTTTCTATTTGTTGTAAAGCAGAATGGGAAACTTTTTTTATTGACTTGGATAAAATTTGATTTGATATTTTTATTTCTTTTCATTTATTGTTTGATTCAAAATTTTGATCAGGGTAACTATGAAAATCAATTGTATTTATGTTTGAAACATAATTTTTAATTTTTATTTGTAAAGTTGAATCTATTTCATTTAATTCTATATTTTCATCTTTTATTTTTGAAATAACACCAAAAAAAAGTTTTGATTTTACTAAAACATTACCTGGGTTTTCTATGTCTATATTTTTATCAATAGTGTATTTTGCCGAAACTATTCCGTTAGAAGATATTATTTCTAACTTTTTTTCACTAGCTTTTAAAAAGACACAATTAAGAATAACATTTGTGGAATTAATTGTTCCGCTGTTTATTACATTATTTGAAAATTTTAAGGCCTCTATTAAAGAATTTCTACTAACTGTTAGTTTCATTTTTCCACACAAATTAATTAGTTATTTATTATTTTAAGTTTTATTATTTATATTCTATTTATATATTATATATTATTAAAAATGTTGAAAATGTGGAAAATCAATTTTATATTATGGAAAAAAATAAAAAATACAACAAAAAACACTTTTTTGTGGACAAAACGTCAATTGTATCTGACAACTCAAATATATATCCCGGTGTAATAATAGAAAAAAATTGTAGGATTGGGGAAAATGTGACAATACAAAACTCATCATTAATTTCAAATAATGTGGTTATAGAAGATAATTGTTTTATTGGGCCATTTACAATTATAAGAGAAAATACAATTTTAAGAAAAAATTCTATTGTAGGACCACATTGTGAAATAGTTAGGTCTGAAATTGGGAAAAACTCAAAAGTATCACATAGAAATTACATTGGGGATGCTACACTAGGAAATTCTGTTTCACTTGGTTGTGGAGTAACTATTGCAAATACAGACTTTAACAAAAGATATAAAGCAATTATTGGGGATAACACAATGATAGGAGCATCAACAACTTTAATTAGTCCAATAGTGATTGGGAAAAATTGTTTTATTGCTGCTGGAACAATTCTATCAAAAGATCTAGAAAATAACACAAAAATACGATTAAAGTTAAATTACCTAAAAGAAAAGAATTAAATATAAATATTTAATTCTTATGTTTTTTTATTAGATAAAAAATTTAACCATTATATATAAGATATTTATACAAGTTTAACTATATTACTATGTAATATAGTTATTTTTTTCCACAAAATGTGGAAAATTACTTAAGCTTATAAATTTGTTTTTAAAAAATTAATTTACCTAATGTTAATTAAAATACTTACATAATATTACTACAATATTGTTTTAATATTTTTATTAGAAACTTTTAGTTATTCTTAAAATTAAAAAAT
>NZ_JNJU01000008.1 GCF_000701785.1 Mycoplasmoides alvi ATCC 29626
TTTTCATAAGAAATTTCTCTCTACAAGTATTTTTACCCTGAGAAATTACTTATTAAAAGTTTTAATCAATAAAAAGGGACAAAGTCATAAATATTTGATTAGGACTTTTTAGGGACAAAGTCATAAATATTAGACATGGTGATTGAAACATGAATTAACTTTTTGATATAACATTGGTTCTAGCGATTATAATAGAAAAGATTGTGATGATGATTGTGAAGATATAGAAGATGATGATGTTGCTTTACCTGGAATAAATAAATCAAATGTAGTCAAACTAAACGATATACAATGAACTAATTTCGTCACTATTAAATTCGTTAATGTTCCAGTTCAAGAAGAGAAAATCCAACAGCAAAAAAACTTCTATGAATACTATGGAATTGAGGAAAAATAATTAAAGAAGTAAACTATATATGGTTGTAGGGATAAGTATTGGTTCAATTATTTTTGTTGGGTTAGTTATCTAAGGAATTTATTATTTTGCTACGAAGGATAAAAGAACATCTTCTAGTAATGAATGATATGCTCAACAGCAAAAAGAAGAACAAGCAAAAGCACAAAAAGAGTTCGAAGAATGAAAGGAAGCAAATAAAAGAATTGGAAAGATAACAAGATCATTTCATGTTGTTGAAAGAATTTTTTGATAAAGATGGAAATGTAATTAATACACAAACTTCATATCAAAATTTAGATGATGATGAAAATATAATTAAAGAACTTTTTAACATAATAAATAGAATTTCTCAAAAACTTTTAACTGAACCAAAAGAAGAAAAAAGAATTATTAGAACGCTGCAAAATAAATACAAGTAAATTGAAAAAGAAAAAAGGAAAATATAAAAATGCAATGTTCAAAGCAAATAAATACACAGAAAAAAATTAAATTTATTGATTTTTGCTCTGGAATTGGAGCAGGAAGAATAGCTTTAGAACAAAATGACATGATTTGTGTAGGTCATAGTGAAATAAGTGAACGTGCAAATGAAGTTTATTTTTATTTACATAATGATAAAAACAATTTTGGTGATATTACAAAGATTGATCCAAAAAAACTTCCAGATTTTGATTTAATGATCGCAGGGTTCCCTTGCCAATCTTTTTCTATTGTTGGGAAAAGAAAAGGATTAAATGATAATCGAGGGAAAATAATTTTTAATCTTGTTGAAATTTTAAAAATTAAAAAACCAAAATATTTTATTTTTGAAAATGTAAAAGGATTAGTAAACCATGACAAAGGCAAAACCATTCAAAAAATTTTAAATGTTTTAAAAAAAGTAGGTTATAACGTTGAATATAAAATTTTAAATAGTTTAGACTACAAAATTCCTCAATACAGAGAGCGTGTTTATTTCGTGGGAAAACAAAAAAATATTTCTTCTCCAATTTTATGACCTAAAAAAATAAAAAAAGATAAATTAAGTAAATACTTAATCGAAACCAATCCTAAATATGTTCTTCAAATAAATGAAACATTTCAAAAATATCTAAATAATGAGTTTAATGGAAACAAATTTAATTTAAATGACATATTAAACCAAGAATATATTGTTTTAGATACAAGACAATCAGATTTAAGAATTTATGAAGATAGAATTCCTACACTAAGACATGGTAGACATGGAATTTTATATGTAAAAAATGGTAAATTAAGAAAACTGTCTCCAAAAGAAGCATTTCTTTTACAGGGTTTTAGTTTAAAAGAAATAAAAAAAATACCTAAAAATTTTAATGAAAATAGTTTATTGTCATTAATTGGTAATGCAATGACAATAAGTGTTGTTAATTCCATTGCAAGGGTTAATTTTTAATATGACTAATGAAACAAAAAATGGATCTTTAATTGCAAAAAATGGTTTTTGAAATGAAAAAATTATAAGAGACAAATGGAACAATTGAAAAGAAGATTTGGATGCACAAAAATGACTAAAAATCATGAATTATCATTTAAATGAAATTGAAGAAGTAATTGCAGTATTAATACATGGTTATAAAGCAGATTTAAATGTTCAAATACAAATTAAACTTAAAAAAGCAGTCGACAAAGAAAATATACAAATAAAACTTGTATCAAATAAAAAAGGATTTAATCAAATAGACAAAAGATGGTTAAAATCTTATGTAAAACTATGAAATATACCAGAAGAAGTACTTGCTCTCTTAAAATTATTTGTTGGAGAAGAAAAACCATATAAAAAAACAAAAAAACCAAATAGAATGTTTTTAAATGAAATGAATTCAAATGAGCAAAAAATAATTTTAGATTGGTTTGATAAAAATAAGGTTTTAATTTTTCAAGATATTTTAAGAGGCAGAGGACAATTTAGTGTTGAATGAGTTTTAATTACTCAAAAATTAAATGATAAAAATAAATGATTTTTAAAAAATATTAATGAATTTAGTAACTTTTATTTTGATGATGGTAGAGTTTTTATAACAAAAAAAGGGAATTTAAAAATTGGAAAAATAACAGTTCAAAGAAAAGGTGGAGATGCAGGAAAAGAAACTGCAAACATGCTTCAGTTTAAATTAGATCCTGCAGAAATAATTAAGGAATAAAATATTTTAATTAAACATTATTTTGGGAATAAATAAATGTTAAATATTTTTTACTTTGTCCCTATAATTTCAGAGAGTTATGCACAATTTTAATAAAAAGAATTGCATTTTATAAACCATTTTT
>NZ_JNJU01000009.1 GCF_000701785.1 Mycoplasmoides alvi ATCC 29626
AAAAATGGTTTATAAAATGCAATTCTTTTTATTAAAATTGTGCATAACTCTCTGAAATTATAGGGACAAAGTCAAAAATATTTAACAAATTATTGTGGAGGTTTTATTATGCTCAATAAACCTTCGTGCCTCCCCACAATTCCTAGTTCGAAAAGATTTTATAGTGAATGATTTAATTACTATATTAATTTTATTAGTTTTAATTTTAAAACTGATTAAATAGAACCAAAAATGGCAAGGCAAAAAGAGCACTGGGTGAACTAGTGCTCTTTTTCTTTTTGTGATTGTGTAATTTAATTATTATGTTCTGTGGTTTTTTCAATATTAATAATGCTATCAAAAGCTATACTTTCTTTATAATAAGAACCATCAGTTTGTTTAATTTGAATTGTAATATATGATCAATATAGTTCAGCAATATAACCATAACAATGAGTATAAATATTTTTATAAGTGACCTTGACAAAATCATTAATGGAAAGTTTTTCAAGTGATTTCACCTGATCAATGCTTTCTCATGATATCCGTTGTTCTTGATTGTTTAATGATAAAGTTATACCATCAGTATTCATTGTTGTAATACAACCATAAAAAGTGTAATAACCACCACCCTGTTTAACAATAACATAATCATTTAATTTAAATGGCAACAATGAAACTAAACTTAAAGAATTTCAGGAATAAGTTGTGTCATAGTTGTTTAGTTTTAATCCCTCTTCTGTTATGTGTGTAAGCATGCCGAAATGGTTAGGGTAGGTAGTTCCCGAAGCAATTTGAATTTTTTCACCAATTTTGAAAGAAAATAGTTTGATTGTTTGAATATCAGAATTTAGATAAAAATTACTTGCAACTTTTAACCCATTATCTAAAATTTCTGTAACTGGTCCATAAACATTTTTATTATTATTAAGTAAAATTTCTACCTTGTCGCCCAATTTTATTGGTTGTGAATTTGTGTTGCTATTATCATCATTATTATTATTATTGGTATTATTAATTTGATTATTATCACTACAACTAGTTGCTAATATTGGTAAACTAATTGCTGGTACTAATAAGATAGGCATCAATGAAATTAATTTAAATTTGCTTCTCTCTCTCTCTCTCT